>NZ_JACVAE010000003.1 GCF_014851675.1 Rhizobium sp. ARZ01 | reverse complement strand
GTCAAAACCAGCTTCACTCAATCCGCATCCATTCGGAAACTTCAGAGCGAGTTCGTCAGTCGCTAGCAGCGCCGCCGCCCTCGTTGGTGAGGCGGTTTCTAGGCCCAACACCAAACCAAGTCAACAGCCAAAATGACAGTTTTTTGAAAAATCTGGTCGGCCGCCGAGCAAGCGCCGGTTTTCCAGCGCTTTCCGCGCCGCGATTTCTTTATCCACATGCATGAAGGGCATTTTCGCCGGTCCGCCCTCATATTTTCACAATGGCAACGTCATCACCGATCAACGCGCACGTTACATGCGATTCCCACGTAAACGCGACGTGGTGCTGATTTGACTTGCGCCTGTTAACATGTACATCTTCGGGCCGCTGGAACGGCGCGCAACGACACGGGACCAACGCGATCGGCATGACGACGACCGACAGGAACATGATCCGAACGCTCGGCAATGAGCCGCCAATCCTGGCGGATGGCCGACGCGCCCCGGACCGCCGCGAGATCTCGTTGCGCTGGCTTTCCGGCACGTTCCTCACCGGCATCACCTCTTCCATCCTGATGGGGGTTGCGCTTTTTGCGGCCCTCGATGGTCGCCAGCAACTGGCGATCCCGGCAGAAGCCTTTGCCGCGTTGGAGCCACATGATCATCCGCCGCAGGCGGCAAACGCCGTCAAGCGCGGCCAGCGGATTCTCGAGCCGAATATCGTTGCCAAGCCCGCCGACAAGAAGATCATGGAAGTTTCGACCATGATCCATGACGGCGAGAAGGAAGTGGTTCGCCGCAAGCCCTTCGCTCACGTCACCATGGCGCTTGCCGCCAATCACTCGACCGGCGAGGACTATCCCCGTTTCGACCCGCTGGCGATCTTCTCCGACGGCGACAAGGACGAGCAGCAGTCGGTCGCACGCACCGGAACGATCTATGGCTCCGATGTCGAATCCGAAGTGGCTCTGAAGAATGGCGACTTCCCGACTGGTGGGTCAGCGCTCGCCTATGCCGACCAGATGTCGGTGGACGAGGTCGAAGAAAACGTGCGCACCAATGGCTCTGCGCTCACCGACGGTAGCACGCAGGTTGCTTCCCTCTATTATGTCGACCCGCAGCGTTTTGCCTCCGATGCCGGTGACCTGGACATGCTGCAAGGCCTGACAGCGCGCATTGTCGAGGAGAATATGAGCGTCTCCGATTTCGACGCGCTGACGCCGGACGACCCTGAATACGCGGACGACGTCATTCCCGTGCGCCGGCGTGAAGACATCGTCGGCATCATGACCGGGGCCGGTTATACCAAGGCCCAGGCCGAGGATCTTTCCGGTTACTTGCAAGGCGTGCTTGGAAGCACAGAGCTTGCACAAGGGGACGTACTGCGCGTCTGCGTGATGCAGGAGGGCAAGCAGGCAGACATCGTCCGCGCCTCGGTCTATTCCAGTGGCCGGCACGTAACGACCGTGGCGCTCGACGATAAGGGACGCTTTGTTCCCGGCACGGAGCCGCCGCCGCTTGCCGCGGTTGCCACGGCTTTCGACGGCGACAACCGCCCGGCGATGATTTCCGGCCGCGACCTGCCGCGCGTTTATGACGGCATCTATCGCGCTGCGCTGTCCTACGGCATGGGTACGGATATGACGGCGCAATTGGTCCGCGTCCTTGCCAGCAATGTCGACTTCCAGGCGCAGCTTCGACCAAACGATACGCTTGAAGCCTTTTTCTCCGTCGCCGACGACACCGGCGTCGCTTCGGCAGACTCCGAAATCCTCTACATCAACGCTCATTTCGGCGACACGGACACACGCGTCTACCGCTTCCAGGATTCGGACGACGGCGCTGTCGACTACTACGACCAGGACGGCAAGAGCATCCGCCAGTTCCTGTTGCGCAATCCCGTGCCGAACGGCCGCTTCTCGTCCGGCTACGGCATGCGGCGCCACCCCGTTCTCGGCTTCTCGCGCATGCACACCGGGACGGACTGGTCCGCGCCGCGCGGCACGCCGATCATCGCCGCCGGCAACGGCACCGTCGAAAAGGCCGGTTGGGCATCGGGCTACGGCAACCAGACACTGATCCGGCACGCCAACGGCTATGTTTCGTCCTATAACCACCAGAGCGCCATCGCGAAGGGTGTCAAGGTCGGCGGCAAGGTCAAGCAGGGACAAGTCATCGGGTATGTCGGGTCTACTGGGCTCTCTACGGGGGCGCACCTGCATTACGAGTTGATCGTGAACGGTAGTAAGGTGGACCCGCTGAAGATCAGACTGCCCGGCGGAAAGTCGCTTGAAGGCAAGGCGCTCACGCAGTTCCAGGTCGAGCGGAAACGAATCGACGACCTTCTTGGCCGCAAGGACGGTGGCCCCGAAGTCGCCGCGAAGGAATAGCCGGCCGCAAGCGCTGCGCAGGTGCTGCAGATTCCTTTAAATCGAGATCGATTTATACAGCCGGTTCGATTTACGACAAATCTGACCGATTAGCCGTGGGCATTCCCCGGCAATGCAGTTCGCAGCCTGCTTGGGACGCTGCGTCCATACGAAAGCAGCGCGGGGACCTTACGATCCGCGCGCCGCTCGTTGTTTCCATCAAGCCTAGATTACGCCGCCTTGCTCGTACTGGCCTTGGTGTGGAACAGCAACCGATCCGAGCCGGCAGTTACTTTTACGGTCGAACCATCCGGCACCTCATCCGACAAGATCTTCTCGGCAAGCGGATCCTGAAGATATTTCTGGATCGCCCGCTTCAGCGGCCGCGCTCCATAGACCGGATCATAGCCCTTGTCGGCCAGCCAGTGAGTCGCATCCTCATCCAGTTCCAGCGTGATCTTGCGATCCGCAAGTAGATGCCGGACACGCTTGAGCTGGATTTCGACGATCGCGCCCATTTCGGTCCGCCGCAGCCGGTGGAACAGGATGATCTCGTCGACACGGTTCAGGAATTCCGGCCGAAAATGCGCCTTCACGACGTCCATCACCTCGTCGCGGACCTTCTCGCTATCATCGTTCTCGCCGAGCTGCGTCAGGTACTCCGCACCCAGGTTCGAGGTCATGATGATCAGCGTATTGCGGAAGTCGACCGTGCGGCCCTGACCGTCGGTCAGGCGTCCGTCGTCGAGCACCTGCAGGAGCACGTTGAAGACATCCGGGTGTGCCTTTTCGATCTCGTCGAACAGAACGACCTGATAGGGACGCCGGCGGACGGCCTCCGTCAGGGCACCGCCCTCCTCGTAGCCGACGTAGCCGGGAGGTGCGCCGATCAGCCGGGCAACGGAGTGCTTCTCCATGTATTCCGACATGTCCATGCGCACGATGGCCGTATCGTCGTCGAACAGGAACCGGGCCAAGGCCTTGGTCAGCTCCGTCTTGCCGACGCCGGTAGGACCGAGGAATATGAATGAGCCAATCGGCCGGTTCGGATCCTGCAGGCCGGCACGGGCGCGGCGAACCGCACGCGAAACCGCCTGGACCGCGTCACCTTGGCCGACGACCCACTTGGCAAGTTCGTCCTCCATGCGAAGCAGCTTTTCGCGCTCGCCTTCCAGCATCTTGTCGACCGGGATCCCGGTCCAGCGTGAGACGATCTGCGCGATGTTATCGGGGGTAACCACCTCCTGCACCATCGAGCTGCTGTCGCCCTTGTCCTGGCCTTCGGCTTCCTCGAGCTCTTTTTCAAGCTGCGGGATGACGCCATAGGCCAGTTCGCCGGCGCGCTGGAATTCACCCTTGCGCTGGACGATTGCCAGTTCGTTGCGTGCCTCGTCGAGTTTCTTTTTCAGGTCCGCCGCATGTCCGAGCTTGCTCTTTTCCGCCTGCCAACGGGCCGTCAATGCGGCTGCTTCTTCTTCGAGCGCGGCCATGTCGAGTTCGAGCTTCTCCAACCGGTCCTGAGAGGCGCGGTCGGTTTCCTTCTTCAGCGCCTCACGCTCGATTTTCATCTGGATGATGCGGCGGTCGAGCTCGTCCAGTTCCTCGGGCTTGGAATCCACCTGCATGCGAAGGCGCGAAGCGGCCTCGTCCATCAGGTCGATCGCCTTATCCGGCAGGAAACGGTCGGTGATGTAGCGGTTGGAGAGCGTTGCGGCCGCGACCAGCGCCGAATCGGAGATCCGAACCTTGTGGTGCTGCTCGTACTTTTCCTTCAGGCCACGCAGGATCGAGATCGTATCCTCGACCGTGGGCTCCTCGACGAAGACAGGCTGGAAGCGGCGGGCAAGTGCTGCGTCCTTCTCCACGTGCTTGCGATACTCGTCGAGCGTGGTCGCGCCGACGCAATGCAGTTCGCCACGAGCAAGCGCGGGCTTCAGCAGGTTCGAGGCGTCCATCGCGCCATCCGCCTTGCCGGCGCCGACCAGTGTGTGCATCTCGTCGATGAACAGGATGATCTCGCCGTTCTCCGCCTGCACCTCGTTGAGCACGGCCTTCAGCCGCTCCTCGAACTCGCCGCGATACTTCGCGCCGGCAATGAGCGCGCCCATGTCCAGCGCCATCAACCGCTTGTCCTTGAGGCTCTCGGGCACGTCGCCATTGACGATACGAAGCGCCAGGCCCTCGGCAATTGCAGTCTTGCCGACGCCGGGCTCGCCGATCAGAACAGGGTTGTTCTTGGTGCGGCGGGAGAGGACCTGGATCGTGCGGCGGATTTCGTCGTCGCGGCCGATCACCGGATCGAGTTTGCCCTCGCGCGCTTCGGCCGTCAGGTCGCGTGCATATTTCTTCAGCGCATCGAAGCCCTGCTCCGCATTTGCCGTATCGGCCGTACGACCCTTGCGCAGGTCATTTATGACCTGGTTCAGCTTCTGCGGGGTGACGCCAGCCTTGGCGAGAATCTCCGAAGTCGGGGATGATTTTTCGATCGCAAGCGCCAGAAGCAGGCGTTCGACAGTAACAAAGCTGTCGCCAGCCTTCTTCGCAGCTTCCTCGGCAGCAGCAAAGACGCGCGCAAGCGGCTGCGAGAGCGACAACGAACCGTTGCCACCCGACACCTTCGGCAGCTTGTCGAGGGCAGCCTCATTGGCGCGACGCGCTTCCTTGGCATTACCGCCGGCCCGCTCAATCAAGGACGACGCCATGCCCTGATCGTCGTCGAGCAGAACCTTCAGAACATGTTCGGGGGTGAACTGGGGATTGCCGTCGGCGAGCGCCTTGGTCTGCGCGGACTGCAAAAAGCCGCGGACGCGCTCGGAGTACTTCTCGATATTCATAGACTACCTCCATGACTCGACCGGCCCTTTTTGCGGCGCCGATCGGCGATTCAGGATCAGGTTCCCATCAAGGCGAACCCGTCATTACGAACTCGAATATGGGGACGCGAAGGCGGAATTAAAGGGAGGCGCAACCATTAAGTTTGTGACCGCCCCGGCGAATAAACAACCGCGTCCTCCGCCCGGCGATCAAGGTTGGATCCGGCCGGTTCGCAAATTTCCAAAACCACGGAGGGAGCTGGGCCTCAGGGTGAGAGGCAACAAAAAACCGTCCGCAACAGCATGTTGCGGACGGTCCAATGTCGTTTCGAGGCGCTCCAGTTGCTAGCAAATGCTTTCGCAACAGGCAGGCTCAACTTACTCCGAAGCTGCTGCCTCGAGTACAGGTGCGGGCGCTTCGCCGCCTTCAGCGGGAGCTGCCTGCGCATCTTCCCCACCCTGCTGGCCTTCGCCGCGGCGCGGACGGCGCTGGCGAGGTGCGTTGCGACGACGCGACGGCTGACGGGTCGCTTCTTCCTCCAGCGAAACCTCTGCCGGAGTTCCCTCGATGATCGGCTGCGGGCCGGTTCCGTCGTTGACGGGTTCCGCCACAGGCGTGGCGACCGGCGTCGGCGCGGCAACAACCGGCGCTTCGTCCGCGGCGACGAAATCACCATCGTCTTGGTCTCGGTCGAAACCGTCGCGGTCGTTGAAGTCGTTGCGATCCTCGCGCTGGTGGCGCTCCTGCATCTGCTGCTGCGCGGAAAGAATGATGCGATTGTAGTGCTCGGCGTGCTGGAGATAGTTCTCCGCCATGACACGGTCGCCGGAGCTCTGCGCGTCACGCGCAAGTGCCGCGTATTTCTCCGCAATCGTCTGCGCCGTGCCCCTGACCTTCACGTCCGGTCCGGAGCTGTCATAGGTCCGGGTCAGCGGATTGCCGCCTTTGCGGAAGTTGTTGTTGTTGTTATTGTTGTTGTTATTGTTGTTGTTACGCCCGCGGCCGCGCTTGTTTTGCTGTCCTGGCCTCATGTTCTCACTCACCTGAAGTCTCTGGTCTTGATGATCGTGTATCTGCACCACCCGGCTGCAATGGCAGCCCGGGCGAAATCTCGTCGGCGAACATACCACGCTCCCCGGTGGTCCTGTCGCCGCTAAACGTCAAATTGACAGGTACCTGCACAGAGCAGTCTTAAACCCCAGCAACTCTTCTTTGAGAGAAAGCTTCGCGTCGGTCATATCAGAGCGAATCTGTTTTTATATGACCCTTGCCCAGTGCGTAGTCGCAACCTATCTCGCTTCATCGATGATTCCAAGCCTTTTCTTTGCGACATCTTGGCACCGGAACAGGAAGTTGTGTATCTGCAACAACACCAGCACGTCAGCTATTGGCAAAAATGAGAACCCGGTCGTTCCCGCCGAGGTCCGGAGCTGCCTCAAGTAAGCGGAAACCTCTCCCGCTCATGAGCGCTGCTACCGGCTCCTTCTGGTCGTAGCCAATCTCGAGACCGACAATGCCCGCCGGTGCGAGATGGTCCGCAGCCTTGCGGGCGATTGCGCGATACGCCGTCAACCCATCGTCGCCGCCGTCGAGCGCACGCCGCGGATCGAATTGCCTCACTTCATCGGCAAGACCGTCGACCACATCCGAACGAATATAGGGTGGATTTGACACGATAATGTCGAAGGTGCCGTCCACCGCGGAAAACCAGTCGCTCTCGACAGAATCAAACCGATCCGCCAGGCCGTTCAATTGGGCATTGGCTCGCGCCGTCTCAAGAGCGCCGGGCGAGATGTCCGTGCCGGTACCGACGACGCCGGGAACCGCATCGATCAGCGCCAGGCAGATCGCACCCGTCCCCGTACCAAGGTCAAGGACCCCGCAAGTGCCCTTATCGGCCACGATAGCCCGCGCACGCGGCATCAACCGCTCGACGAGAATTTCCGTATCAGACCGCGGTTCGAGCGTATCAGGTGAAAGGGTCAGCGTAAGACCGAAGAATGGACGGCTGCCAAGGATGCGGTAAACCGGCTCCCGAGCCAACCGGCGAACCAGCGCAGTTTCAAGCAGTTCCAGCTCGGCTTGGGTCAGCACCCGTGCGCCCCCGGAAATCAGCGCGGCCGGCTCCAGCTCCAACAGACCGCCGACCAGAAGGCGCGTCTCGCGCGCCGCATCCGCGATGCCGCCCCCGACCAACCGTCGGCGCGCATCGGCGAGCGCATCGGAAACTGTGACGGCGGTCATCGATCAGCCCCGCTGCTCGGCAAGCAGGGCAAGCTGACCGGCCTGGTAATCGGCAACCAGCGCGTCCACCACCTCGTCAATCTCGCCTTCCATCATCCGGTCGAGCTTGTAGAGGGTCAGGTTGATGCGATGGTCGGTCACGCGGCCTTGCGGAAAATTGTAGGTGCGGATGCGTTCGGAACGGTCGCCGGAACCGACCTGGCTCTTGCGGTCGGCGGATCGTTCGCTCTCGGCCCGCTGGCGCTCTATGTCGTAGAGGCGTGAGCGCAACACCTGCATCGCCTTGGCGCGGTTCTGGTGCTGCGACTTTTCCGAACTCGTCACGACCAGCCCAGTCGGCAAATGCGTGATGCGCACGGCTGAGTCGGTCGTGTTGACGTGCTGTCCGCCCGCGCCCGACGAGCGCATGGTGTCGATGCGGATATCCTCCGCGCGGATCTCGATGTCGATCTCCTCGGCCTCGGGCAGCACCGCAACTGTCGCAGCCGAGGTATGGATCCGCCCGCTTGCTTCAGTCTCCGGCACGCGCTGAACGCGGTGAACTCCGGATTCGAACTTCAACTTGGCGAACACGCCGCGTCCGGAGATCGTCGCGATGATCTCCTTGTAGCCGCCAGCCTCGCCTTCGCTGGCCGATAGCACTTCCACCTTCCAGCCATTTGTAGACGCGAAGCGCTCATACATGCGAAACAGATCACCGGCGAAAAGCGCGGCTTCGGAGCCGCCTGTGCCGGCTCGAATTTCCAGGATCGCGCTCTTTTCGTCGGCGGCGTCCTTTGGCAGAAGCAGGATCTGCATTTCCTGCTCCAACGTTTCGATAGTGGCCTTCAGGTCGGGCAACTCCATCTCAGCGAGGTCGCGCATCTCGCGATCCGTCCCCCTGTCCGCAAGCATCGCCTCGAGGTCGGCAACCTCAGCCTCCGTCTTTTGATACTCGCGGATCTTCGTCACCACCGGTTGCAACTCGGAATACTCCGACGCGAGCCGCACATAGGTCTCCGAATCGGGACCGGCGGACATGCGTGCCTCGATCTCGCCGAAGCGGCGTTCCAGTTCGCGCATCTTTTCAACCGGAAGCTTCGCCACCGTAGAACTCCAGAATTTCAATCGCACACTGCTACTGCCCCTTTGGGTCGTCGAAAAGGCCGTGCACGGATGTTAATCAATGGGTCGCCCCGCATCCGCAAATCGCGGATCGCTATAGCGGTATACTGTTCTCGGCGGCGAAGTCCGTCAGGATCTGCCGCACGGTCTGCGTCGGCCGGGAGTCCTCCAGCGCCGCTTCCAACACTGCCTCGAGCTTCTCTGCGTCAAGGCTCAGAAGCATCGCCTTCACCGGTCCCAACGCAGTTGCCGACATCGACACCGAACGGAACCCCAGGCCGAGCAGCGCCATCGCCGTGATCGGTTTACCCGCCATTTCCCCGCAAAGGGTAACGGGGGTCGAATTGCGCTCCGCTGCCCGCACGATGTCGCGCAAAACCCGAAGGAACGGACGACCGAGATTATCGAACCGGTCAGAGACGCGTGCATTGCCGCGATCGACCGCCATCGTGAACTGGAACAGGTCATTCGAACCGACGGAGACGAAATCAACCTCCGCCATGAGCTCATCGAGCTGCCAGAGCAGCGCCGGCACCTCCAGCATGGCACCGAACTGCAGTTTCTTCGGCAGTTGTTCGCCGATCTTCGATTGCCGCTCGATCTCCTTCTGCAGCAGTCCGCGAACCTCTCTGAGCTCGGCCACTTCCGTCACCATTGGCAACATCAGCCGCAATTCGCTTCCGGCCGTCGCCCTCAGCATCGCGCGGAGCTGCGTGCGCAGCAGGCCGGGCCGGTCCAGCGACAGCCGGATCGCCCGCCAGCCAAGCGCAGGGTTCTCCTCGTCGGTGCTGCGGAAATAGGGCACCACCTTGTCGCCGCCGATGTCGAGCGTGCGAAACGTCACCGGCCGCCCCGCAGCCTGTTTCAGCACGTTGCGATAGAAGGCCTCCTGCTCCTCGGCCTTGGGCATGGTCGAGGCGATCATGAACTGGAGCTCGGTACGGAAGAGCCCGATGCCGAGCGCGCCCGATTCGGCCAGATGCGGCAGGTCCACCAGCAGGCCCGCATTCATCTGGAGGTTGATCTGCCTGCCGTCCTTCGTGACCGGATCGACTGCGACCAACGCGCGATACTGCGCCTGGCGGCGGGCACGAAGCCTGACCTTGTCCTCATAGGAGCGCTGCAGGTCTTGCACCGGGCGCAGATGCACCTTGGCTTCGTCGCCGTCGATGATGACCGCATCGTTGTTCTCGGCAAGCGCAACCGCGCCGGCCGCCTGGCCCACGACCGGGATCCCCATGGCGCGGGCCACGATCACCACATGGCTCGTGACGGCCCCCTCCTCCAGCACCAGCCCGCGCACATTTTCACGCGGATAGTCCAGGAGCTCCGCGGCGCCCATGGCGCGTGCGACCACGATCGCATCATTCGGGAAACTGCTGGCGGAGAGCTTCGCGCCATAGCCGGTCAACTGGCGGAGCAGTCGATTGGCAAGATCGTCGAAGTCGTGCATGCGCTCACGCAGATACGGATCCGTCAGCCGAATCATCCGCGCCTTCGTCTCGCTCTGCACCCGCTCGACCGCCGCCTCCGCCGTCAAGCCGTTGCGGATCGCTTCTTCCAGCTTGCGTACCCAGCCGCGATCATGGGCGAACATGCGGTAGGTCTCGAGCACCTCACGGTGCTCGCCCTCGACCGGCACGTCGCGGCGCGACAGCATATCGTCGATCGAGATGCGCAAGGATCCCAACGCCTCGGCAAGCCGCCCCAGTTCGTGCTCCGAATCCTCGTTCAGAAGATTGGTGACAACGATGCGCGGCTCGTGGAGAACGACATAGCCGAGCCCGATCCCCTCACCAAAACTGGCGCCGTCGATCGAGACCGGCCTTGACAGGTCGAGTTCGAGGCCGGGCTTGGTGAGCTTCTTCAGTTCGCCGGTCGCGACCATCTCTGCCAGCACCATGGCGGTCGTTTCCAACGCCTCGAGCTCGTCCTCGCGATAGGTGCGGCTCGCCTTGTTCTGCACGACGAGAACGCCGAGCGCGCGGCCTGTGCGCAAAATCGGCACGCCGAGGAACGAATGATAAATCTCCTCGCCCGTCTCCGGCAGATAGCGGAAGGCGGGATGCGATTGCGCATCCGAAAGGTTGAGCGGCTGCGCCGAAGCGGCGATCGTGCCGACGAGGCCTTGGCCCATCTTCAACTGAGCCAGGTGGACGGCGCCGGGATTGAGACCCTCGGTGGCGTAGAGTTCGAGAATGCCATCGGAACGCAGCACGTAGACGGAACACACTTCCGCGACCATGTTCTGCGCGATCTGGCGCACGATCTGGTCCAGGCGATCCTGTGGCTCGAGCGGCTCCGCCATTAGTTCGCGCAGCCGCTTGAGAAGTACGCGCGGACCCGCGGAGAGGTCTCTCATCGCGTGGCGTCTCCCGAAAATGAACCCACCCTGGATGCAGCCAGGCGGGCGCCTGGCGAATCCGCTCGATTACTTCTTATCGAGACCGTAGACGGAATGCAAAGTGCGGACTGCGAGTTCCGCGTAGGGACCGTCGATCAGGATGGAAATCTTGATTTCCGAGGTGGTAATCGCCTTGATGTTGATGCCCTTCTCGGCAAGTGCGTGGAAGGCCGACGCGGCAACGCCCGCATGGCTACGCATGCCGATACCGATGACCGAGACCTTGACCAGGCCGGTCTCGTGCTGGATCACGTCGAAGCCGATCTTGTCCCTGGCGGCGTCGAGCACTTTCAGCGACTTTTCCATGTCGCCAGAGGGCACGGTGAAAGTCATGTCGGTCTTCGAGCCGTCCTCGGAGGTGTTCTGGACGATCATGTCGACGTTGATATGGGCTTCGGCGAGCGGCCCGAAGATCGCAGCCGAGACGCCTGGCCGGTCGGCGACGCGCCGCAGCGAAATCTGCGCTTCATCCTTGGCATAGGCGATGCCGGTTACGACTTCTTGTTCCACGATCTCATCCTCATCACAAATCAGCGTACCGGGCGGGTTCAGAAGATCGCCCATGCCCGGCGCATCGGGATCCTCAAAGGACGAACGCACGAAGGTGCGTACCTTGTGCACCATGGCAAGCTCGACCGAGCGCACCTGCAGCACCTTGGCGCCCAGCGACGCCATTTCCAGCATTTCCTCGAAAGCGATCTGCTTCAGCCGCCGCGCCTTCGGCTCGATGCGCGGATCGGTCGTATAGACGCCGTCCACGTCGGTGTAGATGTCGCAGCGATCGGCCTTGACGGCAGCTGCGATCGCCACGGCCGATGTGTCAGAGCCGCCCCGACCGAGCGTGGCGACGCGGTTGTCCGGGCCGAGGCCCTGGAAGCCGGCAACGACGGCGACCTGCCCCTCGCCCATGCGGCGGATGATCTCTTCGCCGTTGATGTCGAGGATGCGCGCCGCGCCATGGGCGTTGTCGGTCTTGATCGGGATCTGCCAGCCCTGCCAGGAGCGGGCGTTGATGCCCATCGACTGCAGCGCGATCGCAAGCAGACCAGACGTCACCTGCTCGCCCGAGGCGACGATCGTGTCATACTCGCGCGCGTCGTAGAAGGGCGAGTTGGCGCCGGTTGCCTTCGGCATGCCCTGTACCCAGCCGACAAGCTCATTGGTCTTGCCCGACATCGCCGAAACCACCACAGCCACCTCATGGCCGGCATCGACCTCGCGTTTGACGTGGCGCGCAACGTTGTGAATGCGGTCCAGGTCAGCGACGGAGGTCCCGCCGAATTTCATCACGATGCGTGCCATATCTATCTACCGGTACTGATGGGTCGCGCGAACGCGCGCGGGAAGTCGCGGGGTCTATTAGCGGAAGAGGGGGCAGGGCGCAATGGCAAGGCTTGGCCCGTTGCACGCCCGCGTCACGAAAGCCAATGCGGCTGGCGCTGGTCACGTGGCCAATTGCCCACGTGTCCTGTCGCAACCCTTTGGCAGACCAGCCTGCCCCTCGGCGAATCCCGCATCGGCAAGTAGCCGCCTATCCTGCCGCGCAAAAAGTAGTGCCAGTGCCCGGCGCTCCGCCGCCTTTTGCCGATGCTTCCGCAGCCAAGCAAAAACCGTCTTCACCAGCCGCCGCCTCCCCGATTGTGTTCGTTTCACGCTCGTCACCCTCCACGCTTCCGGTGGCAGGGTTTGACGGATAGTAGACATTTGACAAACGAATAGTCATTATGGCTGCCATTCAGAAAATCGATTGCAAAGCCATGTCCCTGCCCCTGGAAAGTGCTGCGCACCTTCCTCGTCCTCGCCGAAACGGGGAACGTCACCCGCGCCGCCGAGATTGTCTCGCGCACACAATCAGCCGTCAGCATGCAATTCAAGCGGCTGGAGGAGATAGTCGGAACGCCGCTTTTCGAACGGGGGCCGCGCGGTGTCACATTGTCGATCGACGGCCAGCGCCTTGTTCCCTACGCCCACCGCATCGTCGGTCTGATCGACGAGACGACGGCGACAATGCGCTCGAAGCCGCTCGACGGGCCGGTGCGCATCGGCATCCCCGAGGAATACACCCAAACCATTCTGCCCCGGGCACTCGCCGCTTTCGCCGAGTGCAATCCCGCCACCGAGGTCACCGTGCTTTGTGCCCATTCGGCCCAACAGATCGCCGCGCTGGAAAATGACGAACTCGACCTGGCCATCGTCTTCGACTGGCGCGGGCGTCACAGTGGCGACGTGCTCTGCATCGACCCAACGGTCTGGGCGACATCGAGGGCCCACGATGTCCATGTTGCCCGTCCGGTGCCGATTGCGATCTATCAGAACTCACACTGGTATCGCGATTTTGCCCTTCGCTCGCTGGAGCAACACGCGATCCCCTACAGAGTTGCCTTCAGTTGCGACACCTCCGGGGGCCTGAAAACGGCGGTATCCGCCGGTCTCGCCATCGCTCCGCTTGCCCGCAGCAATATCCCGGCCGATTGCCGCGAATTATCTCGCGACGACGGCTTCCCCCCGGTCGACTCCTCGCGTGTCGTGCTCAAGCTCAACCCGCAGCGAACGAGTGCGGCAATCGCCGGCATGGCCGACATGGTTCGCACCGCCTTCCAGCCGGTTCCGGTTGCCTAGACCATCCGAGCAAATTGCTTGATACGCCGCTGTTGCAACCGGCTGCGGAAGGGTCGAAGATCGTCACACTGCCGCCGCCGGGGTGATCAACTCACGGCAGATGCACTTCGGCGACACCAGACTTCGCGTGAGCCGAACGGAGGCCGACACATGTCTGACGATTTCCACGCATTCATCCAGAAGCGCAAGGAAGTGGCGCTGGCCTACATCAACGGCGACACAGCCCCGCTCGAAGACATCGCCGCCACCAACTCCCCTGCCAGCTTCTTTCATCCACAGGGTCCTGTCGTCGAGGGCGCCGAACAAGTGCTTGCGCGCTATGTCGGTGACGCCAATTTTTTCGACGTGGGCGGCGAGAGCGACATGGAAATCATCCACATGGGGCACGACGGCAAGCTTGGGTACTGGGTCGGCTACCAGAACGCTAAGGCGCGCCTCAGAGGCGTCGCGGAGCCGGTTCCAATGCGCCTGCGCGTCACCGAGATCTTCCGTCGCTTGAATGGCCAATGGCAACTCGTGCACCGGCATGCGGATTTAGCTGAGAAAACTTAGAACGAGGCCTCGATGGAGAAAGACCGTGAATGCCTGGCCATGTCGCTTCGTGTCGCGACGACTCCCGACGCTGAAGTCGTCAGTGCCCTGCTTGCCGCCTCCTACACATTTCTGATGCCTGCCGCCTATGACAAAGACGTCCTTGCGCTGGCTCTGCCGCTGATGACAGTAGCCAAACCCGACCTGCTCGCCTCCGGCCGCTTCTACCTCGTGGAAGGGCCAGACCGCATGCTGTTCGGTTGCGGTGGCTGGTCACCCACCGCACCGGACGGGAGCCCGCTTGCGGCCGGGGCTGCGCATCTTCGGCATTTCGCGACCCACCCGGACCACTTAGGAGAGGGCATCGGACGTCTGATCTACGAGCATTGCGCTCGTGCCGCCGCCGCCGTCGGCATCACCACCTTCTTCGTTCATGCCAGCCTGAACGCCGAACCCTTCTACGCCAGTCTTGGGCTCGAAAGATGCGCACTCCTCCACATCCCGCTCACGCCGGGCATGTCGTTTCCGGTGGCGGAGATGGCCGGCAGGCTGCCGCCCGTCTGACAACGATCAGCGAGCGACCGACAGGCCCGATCTTCGCAGCCCATCGATGAAATGGGCATGATGATCTTTGTGTGAGTACGCCGCGAAGATCCGCCAGTAGCCCGGAAAATCGTTGGGAGCCGCGTCCTCCGCTTCGCGCACCAACTGGCGCAATCCATCGTCGCGTCCCAACTGCCCAAGGCTCGCCAGAACAACCACGAAGTTGAAGTAGGTTCTTCGCAAGGCAAGCGCCCGGAGGCGCGCAATCCGTGAACCTCTCGGGCGTATCCTGCATGTTGTGAAGCCAAGTGCCGCGCATATGGGACTCGTAGGCGTCGAGGTTCTGCGTTCCCCGCAGTGAGCCTGAGCCTCAACAGCCTAGTCCAATTCGACAGACCGGAGAAGCCAGAAACGCCCCAGCCTGACAGCTCTTGACATCCGGCCGCAACCGTCCGACTTCAGAGCGCAGAAGAACCAGGGAGACCTTCCATGAGCGAGCCAGTCCGCACGACCATCGATCAGGCCGAGGTCGATCGCTTCTCCGCCATGGCCGCGGAGTGGTGGGATCCTTCCGGCAAATTCCGCCCGCTGCACAAGTTCAACCCCGTCCGCCTCACCTATATCCGCGACCTGGCCTCGGCGCATTTCGGTCGCAACCCCAAGGCCCATCGACCGCTGGAGGGCCTGCGCATCCTCGACATCGGTTGCGGCGGCGGGCTGTTGTCCGAACCGATGGCACGCATGGGCGCAAACGTCGTCGGCGCCGATGCCTCGGAGAAGAACATCGGCATCGCCAAGGCCCACGCCGCCGGCAGCGGCGTCGATGTCGATTATCGCGCGGTGACCGCAGAAGCATTGGCGGAAGCCGGCGAAAGCTTCGATATCGTCCTGAACATGGAGGTGGTGGAACACGTCGCCGACGTGGATTTCTTCCTCACCACCTGCGCCTCGATGGTGCGCCCAGGCGGCATGATGTTCGTCGCCACCATCAACCGCACGCTGAAGGCGGCAGCACTCGCCATCTTCGCCGCCGAGAACGTCCTGCGCTGGCTACCGAAGGGCACGCACCAGTACGAGAAGCTGGTGCGCCCCGAGGAAATCGAAAAGCCGCTCACTGCCGCCGGTCTCGATATCACCGACCGCACCGGCGTTTTCTTTAACCCGCTTGCCAACCAGTGGAACCTGTCGCGGGACATGGACGTGAACTACATGCTGGTCGCGCGTCGGCCGCAGGTGTGAGCGGCTCTCACAATCGCTCATCCATCTGCCGGCACCTTCCCACCCCCTCGCCCCTTGTGCGGATAGGGCGGGCTAGAGTGCGGGGCAAACGATAACCTGCCCCAGGCAGCATAAACCTCTCGCCGCGATCGACGTCCGCTACGCCAGATGCGAACGTCGATCCATACACCGCTTTAGTCGGCGCGGCACGGGTATGCTATCCTGGTCGGGGACGATCGGATCGCGCGAAGATTTGGTGAATTGCCAAGCCCAGCGGGCCGGTCGACGTGTCCGTGGCGCTACGGTGAACATTCGCGAATTTGCCCAATGGTTTCCTGTCGCCGCACTACGCGCTGTCAGAAAACGCCGCTTTAGCATGCGGAATCAATGGTAATTTGGCCGCCGTCGATTGGGACTACTGTTTTGCAAACTTTTCCGTCGTGACCCATTTGGATTGTCTGTAGAGCTTTACCTACCGTTATCGTCGTCGTCCCAGCGCTCTTGACGATTGTAATGCCGTTCAACTGAGACGATTCCGGCAGATTTCTTTGAAAAAGATATATGGCCACGACCGCAAAGGCTGCCAGCGATGCAGCTATTGTCAGGTAGAACGCGGCCACTGACAGCAACACCGAGTGCCGTCTGGCCGAATCTATTCTCTGCCTCCCCGCGTCCAACCCCAAGCGAAACCGTTCTGCTCTTCGCGCCAGGTTGTGCGCTTTCATAATTCCAATGAGCGCGATGATGCCGGCAAAGAAGCTCAAGCCGAACACGCATACAATCGCAGCGACCAAAACGATGTTGTCGAAATTGAACCGGCTGCTTGTGACAACAGTGAATGTCCCGGCGATGAGAAGGCCACAAAAGAGCAGAATGCTATTGCAGACTCCAGAAATCAGTGTTGCCTGAGCACTCCCGTCCAGGGAATTACGCGTCTCGTCGTCAAGATTAATCGGCATCCATACAAGCCAGTATCGGAAACCGGCCTCCGAAGATCGAGCGAACTGCCGCCGGATTGTTAAGCAGCGCCTGAATCCCCGCGCCGGTAAGCTTTCCGTTGTCTGCGTATTGTCTTAGGATCGGACTTGAAGCCAGTTGGTCAATTACTGCGGCAGGCACCTCCGGTCCATTCAAGGGAACGGCAAACTGTTGTCCGCCGACAATAATTGTAGGCTCAGAAATGGTATGGGGACTGTAAAGTCGCCGATCATGCAGAACTTGGCCAAGGGCGCTGAATGCTGTCTTGGCTATAGCTTTACTTTCGTCATCCAATTCGTAGTTGGTCGCGAGTTTTGCAATGGCACGGTCTTGCCAGGAGGGCGTAGCCTCGCCACTCACCATTGCACCTGACATAAACGTCGCTCCTCGATGAGCCGAAAATGTACACACGAAGGTGACACAGACCTTTCGCGAGTCAAGGCTGCATGGAAATCTGCCACCTACTATCAGTTTTGGCGCCGGACACGGCAATGTGTGCCGTCGCCCAGGCAGTGGGGGCAAGTCGCGATTGCTCTGGAAGCAAGACTTGTTTGCAATTTCGCGCAGACGCATCATATTCATTACCTGCACAACCCTGAGCGCAGACCATGGGCAGCCCGTAATTTCAGCCGAGAGATGAGCCGACAAGCGAGGCTGCCTACGCGCATTTTCCACTCCTGCACTGTTGCGCTCAGCTCCTCACAACCAAGAGCTCTGCCATGCGTAGGTATTTGAAATACTTGGCAACGCTGATGACGGGCTTCAGTGCTTGCCTTACCAACGGCACAAGAAAGCCCCGTTACGGCAATAGACATCGCGCTGGAACCGGATCGACAATGGTCCAGCACGCGCGGAGGCTGCCAATGCCCGTCTGCGTGACGGTTTGCCCAAAAGGCGAGGACTATCTCAAGATAGATGAGATGCGTTCACCTTCTCGCCAGGTGACAATTTCGGCACGGCTCGAAAGAAGCCGGGCTGTCGTAGTCTCGACATGCAGCCCGAAATTACACATCGCGAGATAATGAGCCAGCGTCCCTCGGCTGCTTCAAATGATCAATTGTTGTCGTCTGGGAGAACGGGAAGCGGTGCGATCTCGACACCCTCCTCGATCAACTCGCGCGCCTCTTCGGCGGTTGCCTTGCCAATCAGGCCGCGTTGCTCGGCCTCGCCATAGTGGATTTTGCGCGCCTCCTCGGGAAACCGCTCCCCCACATCTTCGGCGTTGGCCTTGATGGTGGTAACGAGTTCGCGCAGCTTGTCGATCACTTCCTGATTGTGAGCGTTCATGACGGCGTGCCGCTGCTCTTCCTTCTTGCGCGCCGTTGACACGGATGGCGCCATCAGGCGTTTCGTCACGCGCGGCGAGCCGCAAGAGGGGCAACCAACGAGCGCGCGTTCCTTTTGTCGGTCGAAATCCTCCGCCGAGCCGAACCAGCCCTCGAATTCGTGGGCATTGTCACAAATGAGGTCGTAGCGGATCAAGCTGCAACGCCTCCTTTCGCCGGAAGAGAAATCTCTTCCACTGTGAACGCGCGACCGTTCTTCAGGTTCGGAATTCTGTCGTGGGCGGCCTTGACCGCGCCAACGTCGATCTCCGCGGTGATGACAGCCTCGCCAGTTCCGCCGGCAGCCGAAAGCACGCGCCCCCAGGGGTCGATGATGATCGAGTGCCCGAACGTCTCGCGCCCGTCCTGATGCACCCCAGCCTGCGCAGCGGCGATGATGAAGACACCGTTCTCGATGGCACGGGCCCGAAGGAGCGTCTCCCAGTGAGCCTCACCCGTCTGCCGCGTGAAGGCGGCCGGGACGGAAATGATCTGTGCGCCCGCCTGAGCCTCCGCCTTGAAGAGTTCAGGGAAACGCACGTCGTAGCAGATGGCAAAGCCCAGCTTGGCGAAGGGTAGGTCTGCGAGCTTCGCGACGCTGCCAGCGCTGTATACCGCGCTCTCGCGCCAGCTCTCGCCGTTGTCCAGATCGACGTCGAACATGTGGATCTTGTCATAGCTGCAGATCCGCTCGCCATTCGGGGCAAAGAGGAAGCCTCGGTTGGCAACCTTGCCATCAGCAAGCGCGATCGCCGTGGAGCCGACATGGAGGTAGATGCCGAGTTCGGCGGCAAGGTCCGATGCCGTTTTGACAATCAGATCAGCGGTCTCGTCCTTCAGCACTGCCTTCAGGCCGGCACGATCCTTTTGCACGGCGCCCGTCATTTCCGGCGTCTGCACATAGGTCGCGCCTTGCGCGGCTGCCATGCGCACCAGCCGGGCCATTGCCTCGGCGTTCGCCTTCGGATCTGTGCCAGAGCACATCTGAACGGCGGCAATCTTCACGGACATCGTCGCCTCCTTCAGGCCGCCAGCATCGGGTCGAGCTTGCCGGCACGCTCAAGCGCATGCAGGTCGTCGCAGCCGCCGACATGCTCGTCGTCGATGAATATTTGCGGAAAAGTGTTGCGGCCCGCCCGATTGATCATCTCCTGACGGACTTCCGGCGCATTGGTCGCGTCAAACTCCGTATAGGCGACGCCCTTCGTTTCGAGGAGCTTCTTGGCAGCGGCGCAGTAGCCGCAAAATTGCCGCGTGTAGATGTCGACCGATGCCATGCCTGCGATTTCTCCGTAACCGTGTTTCAGTTCTCATATATGGTCGGCGAGGGCCCTTGCAAAGGTCAAAACGCTGACCTCTGCCGCACCGCCCCCGCGCTTCAGTGCCCGCGTTGCCGCAGATACGGTCGCTCCGGTCGTGTAGACGTCATCGATCAGGAGTACGCGCTTTCCGAAAAGTGCCGTCTTGCCATTTTGACTAACCGAAAAGGCGCCTTGTACGTTTTCCTGCCGCGCCGCCGCGCTAAGGCCAATCTGCCGCTTGGTACGTCGCGTTCGCTGCAGCGCGCCGAGAACGAGCGGCTTTCCTGTTTGCCGCGCAATCGCCCGTGCAAGCTCGGCCGACTGATTGAATTTGCGCGCAAACAGCCTGTAGCGGTGCAGCGGCACCGGTACGATCACCTCGCAGGCCTCGATCTCTCCGTCGGCTGCTCTTACCATCCAGGCCGCCATCATCGGGGCCAGATCGGTGCGGTCGCGATATTTCAGGTTATGAACCAGCGTACGTGCAAGCCCGTCATGCAGCACGGCCGATCGAAGGCGGGCAAAGGGAGGCGGATCGGCGATCGCATCGGCACTCAGGATACCTGCCCCAAGATCG
Source organism: Rhizobium sp. ARZ01 (assembly GCF_014851675.1). NCBI lineage: Bacteria > Pseudomonadati > Pseudomonadota > Alphaproteobacteria > Hyphomicrobiales > Rhizobiaceae > Rhizobium > Rhizobium sp. ARZ01. Next base: position 615,277 of record NZ_JACVAE010000003.1, on the reverse strand, counting down.
TGGGAGAAGGGAACGCCAAGCACTTCGCAATACGGCCGCTCGATGAAGCGGAGGTACGACCAGCAGCGCGCACAAATCCCGGCATGCCTGCCAAGCAGCACCTGGCAACCGGGGCAGGTCGGCGGATAGATGAAATCGATCGCCACAGCCGCAACACTCCGGCCACCTTGCAGGACAATTCTACGAAATTTGCCAAGTCCGGTTTGCGTCATGCGATTGACAATCCCATTTCCATGGCGCCTTTGCACAGCAAGACTTGCCGCTGCGCATCGGCCGCAGCCTGAAACACGGGAAGTGTTCATTGGAAGCGATCTTTGATCAAGCCCTGGTTGAGCAAAATCGGCTACGCACGCTTAACGCGGCAACAGCACCGGCTGATTTTCTATTGAAGCTGGCCGCCGACGAGTTGTCGGAAAGGCTCGGCGTCATCGAGCGCCGCTTTGACGAAGCCGTTGAGATCCACGGCTACACCGGCATCGTCGCAGAGGCTCTGCAACGAACCGGAAAGATCGGACACATCTCGCGGATCGAGACAGACCCGACCTTCGCAAAAGCTGGCGATACCTTCATGTCGGCCCCATTTGAGCGACTGCCGCTGGAACCGGCATCGATCAACCTCGCCGTCTCGCCACTGTCATTGCATCTCACCAATGACACACCCGGCGTCTTCGTGCAGATTCGCCGCGCCCTCAAGCCCGATGGGCTCTTTCTCGCCGCCATCCCGGGCGCCGATACGTTGCAGGAACTGCGCGAGGTGTTGTTGCAGACAGAGGCCGAGATGACCGGCGGCGCAAGCCCTCGCGTCATTCCCTTCGCTGACATTCGCGATATCGGTGCCCTTCTTCAGCGCGCCGGCTTTGCGCTTCCCGTCACAGACAAGGAGACCTACACCGTCCGGTACGACTCGATATTTCCGCTGATGCGCGACCTGCGCGCCATGGGAATGGCCAACCCGCTTGCCGCCCGCAGCCGCAAGCCTTTGTCGCGCGCCTTCTTCATGCGGGCCGCCGAACTCTACGCCGAGCGCTATTCCGATCCCGACGGACGGGTCCGCGCGACATTTTCGATTGTCTACCTGTCCGGCTGGGCTCCGCATGAGAGCCAGCAGAAACCGCTGAAGCCGGGTTCGGCAAAGGTACGGCTCGCCGACGCGCTCAAGTCAAAGGATTTCGGCTAATTGAGTTCGCTCAGCCCGCGTTTGCCACGGCATCCCGAATGGTCTCGAAGACAATCTGCAACTGTTCGCCAAAGGCGCCCAGTCCGCCGATCAGGCCGACGGAGATGAGGGCCGCGATCAGGCCGTATTCGACCGCGGTCGCACCGCTTCGGCCCAGGATCAGAGCTTTGAACTGACGCATTACGACCTCGCTTACCTGAACACCAGAGATTGCGGCGGTCGCGCGTGCTGGTTGCTCTTCAGCAGCCGCTCGAGACACCGTTTCCATCAACGATGCAGACCGCACCGGGCATTTCTTGCAGCACGCTCCTGCGGACCGTGTAACGCTTGCCTTCACCACGCTTCGGCACCGACCCGGTCGAGATCATGTCGAACTCATCCGGCGTCTGCGCCATGATGCGCGTATTCGTCTTGGACGAAAGGACCGGCGTCAGCACCAGCGCGAGTGCAATCGCCGCCGTACCGAACAAAAGCGCAAGGTTGAGAACACCAGTGCGGCCGTTGCCGGAAACCGTCGTCAGTTCCTTGTCTTGAACTGCTTGCCAGAATTCGTCGTCCCGCATTTCCGTAACTCTCTATGGACCTTTACACTGACGCACGCCCCGTTGTCGGGTACCCGGATAACGGAAAAAGCCATGCGCCGGTTCAAAAGTGCCAGGACGTTTCCGCATATGCGGTCGCGCAATAGCAGGGCTATTATTTGGACGACGGAGATAAACGATGGATTAACGAAGGGAAATAAAGATCCCGACGCGATGCAAAATCACAACAAATCCATCAGATAGGGGATCAGCGGCTCATCGGCCGGCGGCATGGGGTAGTCCCGCAGCATCTTCGGCTTGACCCATTTCAGAGCCTGCCCCTCACGGCCGTGCGCAGTGCCCTCATATCGGCGACAGACGTAGAGCGGCATCAGCAGGTGGAAGTCATCGTAGCTGTGGCTCGCAAAAGTCAGCGGCGCCAGGCATGCAACCTTGGTGGTTATGCCGAGTTCCTCGTGCAATTCTCGGATCAGTGTCTCTTCCGGCGTCTCGCCAGGTTCGACCTTGCCACCAGGGAACTCCCACAGTCCGGCGAGCGACTTTCCCTCCGGCCGTTGGGCAAGAAGAATGCGACCGTCTGCATCAATGAGGGCGCAAGCAGCGACGAGGACGATCTTGCGGGAGGTCGATTGTGTCATGGTTTGGCCGGTCCACGGTAGATATAGCGGTAGACTTCGCGGAATCCGGCGTTGCGGTAAAGTGCCAGCGCGCCTTCGTTTCCGACTTCTGCCTGCACCCAGGCCCTCTTCGCTCCGCGCAGCCGCGCCCAGCGCATCGAAGAGTGAAAAATCGTCGTCCCGATCCCGCGGCAGCGCAGTTCCGGTGCGACGGCAAGCTGCAGAACGCCGGCAAGGTCGTTGTCCTGAACCGTCAGCGATACTGCGGAGGGGCCGAAGCCCGGCTCCTCGAAAATGAACAGCCCTGTCTCCGGCTTGATGGCACTGACAATCTCGGTCAGTCCGGGCTTCAGCGCAGGATCATCGCCGGAAACCCGGATGCGCGCATCGACGAAACGCCCTACATCCCGGCTCGGCAAATGCTCCACCCCATCAGCGCTTTCCGGCAGCGCTGTATCGGACAGGTTCGCCATCATCACCGCCGTCTCGCCGACATGGCTCCATCCGGCTTCATCCATGAATGCGATCAGCGCGGGTGGGGCAAGCGGCGTCTGGCGTACGAGCAACGGCCGCCCGTAGTCGGAAAAGCGCTTGCCGGCTTTTTCCAGTCGCACGGCAATATCACGCGTGTCGGATGGATCGAGCGGATTGACGGAGTTTACGCGTTTGGAAGGGTGGCCTGCCGTCAAGCGGATCAGCCAGCTGCCATCATACTGGGTCGACACCGCCGGCCAGGCACGAAAGGCGACGGCTTCCAGCCGGCGCACGCTTGCCAGGTCAGCCATGGCGCTCTGCTCCCTGAAGCGAATGAGGTCGGGATCTGTCACTGATGCCTTCCCCGCCGCTCAACTGCGATAGTCGCCGTTGATCTCGACATATTCCTTTGTGAGATCGCAGGTCCACACGGTCGCCTTGCCGCTACCGAGGCCGATATCGACGCGCACGGCAATATCCTGTTCCTTCATGACGGCCGAAGCCGCTGCTTCCGAATAGGCCGGATCCCGCTCGCCGTCGACGGCAACCCGCACATCGCCGAACCAGATCGCGAGGCGGTCGCGGTCGGCCATTTCGCCGGACTTGCCAACGGCCATCACCACCCGTCCCCAGTTGGCGTCCTCGCCGGCGACTGCCGTCTTGACGAGCGGAGAATTGGCAATGGAAAGGGCGATGCGCTTGGCCGCAGCGTCATTCTCGGCGCCTTCGACCGTTACGGCGACCATCTTGCGCGCGCCTTCGCCGTCGCGAACCACCTGCAGGGCGAGATCCTTCAACAACTCGTTCAACGCCGATCGGAATTCGGCCAGAGCGGGATCGGAAGAACCCTTCACCGGTTGTTGGCCGTCGACTGCAGCAGCACCCGTGGCGAACAGCATCAGCGTGTCCGACGTCGACGTGTCGCTGTCGACCGTCACCGAGTTGAAGGTCGGGCCGACACCTTCGGACAGGAGCGTTTGAAGCACGGCCGCCGGAATATCGGCATCCGTGACCACGAAAGACAGCATGGTCGCCATGTCAGGCGCAATCATGCCAGCCCCCTTGGCAATGCCATTGATGCGGACGGGCACGCCGCCGATCCTGGCAGTCCGGGTGGCGACCTTCGGATAGGTATCCGTGGTCATGATCGCCTTTGCCGCCTCGAACCAGAAATCCTCCTTGCCGGACACTGTGAGGTCGTCGAGCACACCGGCAAACTTGGTGGCGTCAAGCGGTTCGCCGATCACACCGGTAGAGGCTAGGAAGACCTCGCCCTCGCCGCATCCCACGGCCTTGGCTGCAGCGGCAGCCGTCATCGCGGTCGATTCGCGACCCCTGCGCCCCGTGAACGCATTGGCATTGCCGGAATTGACGACCACGGCCCGGGCCTTACCACCCGAAAGGTTCGCCTTGCAGAAATCGACCGGAGCCGAGGGGCACTTCGACGTGGTAAAGACCCCGGCCACCGATGCCGGTGCATCGAAGACCATCATCAGCACGTCGGTACGGCCCTTGTACTTGATGCCGGCGGCGGCGGTCGCCATGCGCACGCCACGGACCGGCGGCATTTCAGCGTAGGATTTCGGGGCAAGCGGCGAGACGGTGGCGGACATGGCATTTCCCGTAAGCAGTGGAAGGCCCGCCTTTTGAGGGGCGGGCCTAATTACAATGTTAGTTGTTCTTCGGCTCGGCAGCTGGCTCGCCCTGTACGTCGGCCTGCGGCTTGCTGATCTCGTCGTAGGACTTCTTCAACGCCGGATCCTCGATCTCGACGGTTGCCGATGCCTTTGCCGCCTCGAGAAGCGCGATGTACTTGTCACGCATGACCAGTTGGCGGACCTGCGGCTCGACCTGTTCCAGCGTCGGCGGGGCCTGCGTGCGCTTGTCTTCGACTAGGATGACGTGGAAACCGAACTGTGTCTTGACGGGGGTCTTGGTGTAGGCGCCCTTTTCCAGCGCGAAGGCAGCCGTTTCGAACTCCGGCACCATGCGCCCCTTGGTGAAATAGCCAAGGTCGCCGCCTTCGGAGGCTGCATCCGTCGACTTCTCCTTGGCGAGGTCGGCAAAATTCTTGCCGCCATCGAGGGCGGTGATGATGTCCTTCGCCTCCTGCTCGGTCTTCACCAGGATGTGGCGGGCGCGCACTTCTTCCTGCGGCTGGACCGCGGAAATTTCCTTTTCGTAGCGGGCCTTCACTTCTTCCGGGGTTACCGCGTCAACGACATGCTTCTTGAAATAGGCGTTATGCAGTTCGCGCTCGGTAAGGTAGGCAACACGCTGCTTGAACGTCGTGTCGTTCTCCAGCCCCTCCTTGGAGGCGCCCGCTGCGAGCACCTTCACGTCGATGAGGGCCGACAGGGCAGCGACCTTCTTCTGTTCCGGCGGCAGATTCGCAAGCTGCGGATCGAGGCCGGCGATAGCGAGATCGATCTCGGATTGATGGATTTCCACGCCGCCGACCTTGGCGACGACCGGATCAGGCTCGTCCTCTGCGGAGGCCACACCGTGTGCAGCAGCGATCGCGATCATCGCGACGGCTGCGAGCTTGCTGTATCTGAACATTCTCATAAACCTTTCACAGAGGCCAAATTCGGGACGAAAGAGACACTCAATCGGTTGAACAGCACTGGAATGTGGCGGTTGTGTAACCGATTGCGCCGTTGACATCATTCGACCCCCCTCTTATCTGTCACGCAATCTCGCGTCCAGAACGTTTCCGGGCGTTTCACGGCTTTACGCGCATATCGCAAGCTGTTCGAAACGCCCCCGACACAAAAGAAAGGACCATCCCGATGGTCAGCCTCGGCGGCCTCGCCCGCAAACTGTTCGGCTCGTCCAACGACCGCCGCGTCCGCTCTTACAAGGGCAGGGTCGACGCGATCAACGCCCTCGAAGCTGAAATGAAGGCGCTCTCCGATGAGCAGCTCGCCGCCAAGACGGTGGAATTCCGCAAGCAGCTAAGTGAAGGTAAAACGCTCGACGACCTTCTAGTGCCCGCCTTTGCCGTGGCGCGTGAGGCTGCGGTGCGGGTGCTGGGCCTGCGCCCCTTCGACGTCCAGCTCATCGGCGGCATGATCCTGCACGAAAAATCGATCGCCGAGATGAAGACCGGCGAAGGCAAGACGCTGGTGGCCACTTTGCCGGTCTACCTGAACGCCCTTGCCGGCAAGGGCGTGCACGTCGTGACCGTCAACGACTATCTCGCCCGCCGCGACGCGGCCATGATGGGGAAGATCTACGGCTTCCTCGGCATGAAGACCGGCGTCATCGTGCACGGCCTTGACGACGACCAGCGCCGCGACGCCTACGCCTGCGACGTGACCTACGCGACCAACAACGAGCTTGGCTTCGACTATCTGCGCGACAACATGAAGTACGACCGCGCCCAGATGGTCCAGCGCGGCCACTTCTACGCGATCGTCGACGAAGTCGACTCGATCCTCGTCGACGAGGCACGCACGCCGCTGATCATCTCCGGCCCGCTCGACGATCGCTCCGATCTCTACATCACCATCGACGCCTTTATCCCGATGCTGTCGGAAGAGGACTACGAGATCGACGAAAAGCAGCGTTCGGCCAACTTCTCGGAAGTCGGCACGGAGAAGCTGGAGAATCTGCTGCGTAATGCAGGGCTTCTCAAGGGCGAGTCGCTCTACGACGTGGAGAACGTCGCAATCGTTCACCACATCAACAACGCGTTGAAAGCCCACAAGCTTTTCACCCGGGATAAGGACTACATCGTCCGTAATGACGAAATCGTCATCATTGACGAATTCACGGGCCGCATGATGCCGGGCCGCCGCTATTCCGAAGGCCAGCACCAGGCGTTGGAGGCCAAGGAAAAGGTCCAGATCCAGCCGGAAAACCAGACGCTGGCGTCCGTCACCTTCCAGAACTACTTCCGCATGTACGAGAAGCTCGGAGGCATGACGGGCACGGCTTCGACGGAAGCAGAAGAGTTCGGCAATATCTATGGCCTTGAGGTCGTTGAAGTGCCGACCAACCTGCCGATCAAGCGCCTTGACGAGGACGACGAGGTCTACCGGACAGCGGAAGAGAAGTACAAGGCGATCATCGAGGAAATCAAGGACGCGCAGAAGCGTGGCCAGCCTATCCTGGTCGGCACGACCTCGATCGAGAAATCGGAACTCCTGGCCGAACGCCTGAAGATGTCCGGCGTGAAGAACTTCCAGGTTCTCAACGCCCGCTACCATGAGCAGGAAGCCTACATCGTCAGTCAGGCTGGCGTGCCTGGCGCTGTCACGATCGCGACCAACATGGCCGGCCGCGGCACTGACATCCAGCTCGGCGGCAACCTCGACATGCGCCTCGAGCGCGACCTCGCCGAGGTCGAGCCAGGCCCGGAATACGACGCAAAGCGTGCGGCGATTGTCGAAGAAGTCAAAAAGCTGAAGGAACAGGCGCTTGCCGCCGGCGGCCTCTACGTTCTGGCAACCGAACGGCACGAAAGCCGCCGCATCGACAACCAGCTGCGCGGCCGCTCCGGTCGCCAGGGCGACCCGGGCCGCTCGAAGTTCTACCTGTCGCTGCAGGACGACCTGATGCGCATCTTCGGCTCCGACCGCATGGACGGCATGCTGCAGAAGCTGGGCCTCAAGGAAGGCGAGGCGATCGTCCATCCCTGGATCAACAAGGCGCTGGAACGCGCCCAGAAGAAGGTCGAAGCGCGAAACTTCGACATCCGCAAGAACCTGCTCAAGTATGACGACGTGCTGAATGACCAGCGCAAGGTTATCTTCGAGCAGCGGCTCGAACTGATGGATGCCGAGAGCATCACCGAGATCGTCGAGGACATGCGCCATGAGGTCATCGAGAACCTCGTCAAGCTGCACATTCCCGAACACGCCTATGCCGAGCAGTGGGACGTCGCGGGCCTGAAGGCCGCTGTCGCGCAGCATCTGAACCTCGATCTCCCGGTCGAGCAGTGGGCGGCCGAGGAAGGCATCGACGAGGCCGACATCCTGGCGCGCGTCAAGACCGCCGCCGAACAGGCAGCAGCTGACCGCGCCGAGCGCTTTGGGCCGCAAATCATGGCCTACGTCGAGAAGTCGGTGGTCTTGCAGACGATCGACCATCTCTGGCGCGAGCATATCGTCAACCTCGACCATCTGCGTTCCGTCATCGGCTTCCGCGGCTATGCCCAGCGCGATCCGCTGCAGGAGTACAAGGGCGAGGCGTTCGAGCTGTTCCAGGCGCTTCTGGCGAACCTGCGTCAGACCGTGACCGGACAATTGATGCGCGTCGAACTCGTTCGCGAAGCGGCCGAGGCCCCTGCCCCGGCGCTTCCGGAAATGGCCGGCCACCACATCGACGGGACGACCGGCGAGGACGACTTCGGCGAAGGCGGCGGCTTCATGGCCATATCCGTCAATCCCGAGGACCGCGACCCGCAGGATCCCTCGACCTGGGGCAAGGTCGCACGAAACGAGCCCTGCCCCTGCGGCTCCGGCAAGAAATACAAGCACTGCCATGGTGCGTTCGAGCAGGTCTAGGCCTAGTCGAGCCATCAACCGACGTGAGGTGATCAGATGCCGCCTTCGGGCGGCATCTTCGCTTCCCGGCTTTGCCTATGTTCCGCCTCGGCCAGCGCGATCAGGTTTGCCAGAGCCTCAATTCCGAACTTGTTGATGTGCTTGCGCCCCAGCGCAATGTCGATGCGGAACGCCAGCTCTTCGGCGCTGGCGCGGACCAGATCGGATAGGCGTTCGATCCCGATCTCCTCGAGATAGCGCACCGTCATCGGCCCGACCGAGTGCGCTTTCAGCATCCGCGCCCTTTCTTGCGGATTGATCGCCATATCTCCTGCCTCCGCTGGCCGCTGCCACCCTTTCTTAACCCTGATCTGACAAGACTGCGCACGTGTGTTTTGTATTGCGTGCGGGCCCTGTGTTCATGGCGGTTATTCAGTCGGCGGAAAAGCTGCTGCCAAATGGGCTGCGCCGCAAGGCCGCACCGCTCCTGCGCCATCTCGCAGCGATTCTCGCCGGTAACGATCCCCATTCTCGCGCGCAGCGCATGGCGTTGATCGCTTTCGTCATCCGCGTCGTCAGCGCCGCGATCGCCTTCGTCTCCCAGATCATCATGGCGCGAATGATGGGCGAATTCGAGTACGGCATCTTCGTGTTCGTCTGGGTGCTGGTCGTCATATTCGGCAATCTCTCGTGCCTCGGTTTTCACTCGACGGTTGTTCGCTTCCTGCCGCAATACAGCGAGCGCAACGCATTCGAGGAAATCCGTGGCCTGACGGCGACGGCCCGCACATTCGCCATGGCGTCCGCGAGCCTGCTTGCAGCCCTCGGCTTGCTCGGGCTTTGGCTTTTTGGGGATCGTATCGAGACTTACTACGTCGTACCGGTCTATCTGGGGATTTTCTGCCTGCCGATGATTGCGCTCGGAGACGTGCTGGAGGGGACGGCACGCGCTCACAGCTGGGCGGTGGTGGCGTTGAGCCCGACCTATATCGTGCGACCGCTGCTCATCCTGCTGTTCCTCGTAGTGGCCATCATGTCGGGTTCTCCTCACAGTGCCCAAACCGCCATGGGCGCCGCCCTCGCGGCCACCTATCTCACCTCCGTCGTGCAGTTCTTCAACGTGGCCTATCGGTTGCGGCACACCTATCAGCGCGGGGCGCATCGCATCGAGTTCGGGACCTGGATAAGGATGGCGCTGCCAATCTTCCTGATCGAAGGATTCGGCTTCCTGCTGACGAACTCGGACGTCGTGGTTGTCGGCCTGGTGCTCGATCCGGAGAGCGTCGCAATCTATTTTGCCGCGGCAAAGACGATGGCGCTCGTCCATTTCGTGCTGTTCTCAGTCAAGGCCGCCGCGGCCCCGCGCTTTTCCGCACTCTACGGCCAGGGCGACCGCCTGGGCCTCGCCGCATTCGCCGGAGAGACTGTGCGCTGGAGCTTCTGGCCGTCGCTCGCCGTCGGACTTTGCATGCTGCTTTTGGGTGATTTCCTGTTGTCGCTGTTCGGCCCCGCCTTTACCGCAGGCTATGGCGTCATGGTCATCCTGCTGCTCGGCATCCTTGCAAAAGCCGCAGTGGGGCCTGGCGAAGTGCTCCTGACGATGGCCGGCCAACAAAAGCTCTGCGTGGCGCTCTATGCCGCAGCGCTCATCGCCAACATCGGCCTCAATATCGCGCTCATTCCAGCCTTTGGCATCTCCGGCGCCGCCATTGCGACGGCCGGGGCGATGGCCATTGAGGCTCTGCTTCTGTTTGCCGCCGTGCGGCGCACACTCGACATCACTCTCTTTGCGTTCGCCGCGCCTGTAAGGCGCCGGCAGGACAGGACTGACTGACATGACCTTTATTTCGGGACCAAGCAATAATGCAGGAGGAGCGCCGTTCGGCGATCCGCCAGTTGGCGCACCGCAGGCTCCAATGGCGGAGTACCGAATTCCGGTCGGCAGACCCGGCCGCTCGCTCTCGCTCTACCCGGCGGTCGCCGGCTACGAATTGCAGCAGGAACTCGATTTCCTCGCAAACCGCGCGCTGGAACCGAATGTCTTCTTCACGGGACGCTTTCTCGCGCCCGCCATGCCGCGCCTCGAGGATCGCACGGTGCGCCTGTCGCTGATCCGCGACGAGGACGCGCGGCGCAGCCGCATCCGCCTCCTCATGCCGTTCTCCGTCGAAAAGCCGGGATTCTCCATCGGTGCAGGCATCATCCGCGCCTGGTCCAATCCTTTCGGCCCGCTTGGCACGCCGCTGGTCGATGTCGAGGAAGCGGCAGAAACGATCGACAACCTCTACGAGGCGCTGGCGGCCCCCGGAAACGGCTTGCCACCGATACTCGTGTTGCCCGACCTGCGCCTAGACGGTGCCTTCGCAGCCCTTGCCCGCGCCGTCGCAATCGGCAGAAACCTGCCGCTGACGGTGACCGGCACCTACCGCCGGCCGATGCTCGAGAGCCTCCTGGATGGCCCAGCCTACATAAAGAACGCAATTTCACCGCAACATTTCCGAGAATTGCAACGCCAGTGGCGAAAGCTCGAAGAAGTGGGAGAGGTCTCCTACAATGTCGCGCGCCAGCCGGGCGAGATCCGGATGCGCATGGAACAGTTCTTGCTGCTGGAGGCAGCCGGTTGGAAGGGTCGCGGCCGGACGGCAATGATCAACGACCGCTATCGTGCCGCCTTTGCGCGCGAGGCCATCACCAACCTTGCTGAAGCCGACAGCGTTCGCATCCACACGCTCGACCTCGACGGCAAGGCGATCGCCTCGATGATCGTGTTTCTGGCCGGCGGCGAGGCCTATACTTGGAAGACGGCCTACGACGAGGCCTTCGCGCGCTTCTCGCCGGGGAAACTACTTGTGGCGCAACTTACGGAATGGCATCTCGACGACGCAAATATCGTCCGCTCGGATTCCTGCGCCGTGCCCGACCACCCCGTGATGAGCCGCTTCTGGGAAGAGCGCGAAGGCATGGGAACGCTGGTTATCGGCCTGCAGCAGAACCGCGACCGGGACGTCCGCCAGGTCGCAGCGCAACTGCATCTCTATCGCAACACCCGCAACGTTGCCCGTCTCTTGCGGGACAAGATCCGGGCGCTGGCGAAGCGATAGCACCGGAGTTTTCGAACGCATCCGCCGGCACGGCTACCACGTGCCTTGTGATATCATCCGCCCCAGCAATGTGTCTCTGTGCCCTTCGTGGGACGAATCTAAGCGTCAAGCGACGCTGCGGATCTCGCCTCCGCTATCGCACGCTCGCGCAGAAACCGGCGGATGACCTTACCCGACGTCGTGAGCGGCAGGCTTTCGACAAACTCCACCTCGCGCGGATATTCGTGCATCGAAAGCCGCCTCTTCACCCAGTCGCGGATGTCGGCGGCGAGGCTTTCGCTGGCGGCATGCTCCGATCCCAACATGACATAAGCCTTGACGATCTCTGTGCGCACGGGATCGGGCTTGCCCACCACGGCGGCCAGTTGCACGGCGGGATGGCCAGCCAGGCAGTCCTCGATCTCGCTGGGACCGATGCGATAGCCCGATGACGTGATGACATCGTCGTCGCGGCCGATGAAGGTGATGTAGCCCTCCTCGTCCATGCGCCCCATATCCCCGGTCGTCATCCAGTCACCGACGAATTTTGCTTTCGTTGCAGGCTCGTTGTTCCAGTAGCGCAGGAACATCACCGGATCGGGCCGCCGCACGGCGATCTGGCCGGTCTCACCGGCAGGCAGTTCGCGGCCGTCCGCATCGATGACAGCCACGACGTGGCCCGGCACGGCCTTGCCGATCGGTCCCGGACGCGACACGTCCAACCTGCCGATTGAGCCGATGACGATGTTGCATTCGGTCTGGCCGTAGAACTCGTTGACGGTGATGCCGAGCGTACGACGCACCCACTCCCAAGTCTCCCGGCCGAGCGACTCCCCCGCCGTACCGATCGTGCGCAAGTTGAGACGGTAGCGTTCTCTCGGATTTTCGACACTCTTCATCAGGCGCAGTGCAGTCGGCGGAATGAAGGCGTTGCGAACGTCCATCTCCGCCATGATCCGGTATGCCATGTGCGGGTCGAATTTCTGGCCCGGCGACGAGACGACCGGGACGCCGAGCAACAGTGCCGGCAAGAGGACGTTCAGTAATCCACCGGCCCAGGCCCAGTCGGCCGGCGTCCAGATCCGATCGCCCGGCTGCGGCAGGAATTCATGGTGCATCTGGAAACCCGGAACGTGACCGAGCAACACGCGATGGCCATGTAGCGCCCCCTTCGGCGGACCCGTCGTGCCGGAGGTGTAGATCATCAGTGCCGGGTCGTCCGGACCGCTATCAAAAGCGTCGAACGGCACACCGGTGTCTTCCTCGATGGCCGCGAAGGGCACACTCCCCTGCCCCTCGCCGTCTGAAAGGACGATCAGTGACAGTTCCTCGAGCCGATCCCGTATCTCTGCCAGCCGCTCGAAGCCGAAGCCGTTGGTGACGATCGCCTTTGCCGCCGCGTCGCGCAGGCGAAACTCCAGCGCTTCAGCCCCGAAGAGCAACGCCAGCGGCAGGGCGATCGCCCCGAGCTTGTAGATCGCGAGATGGGCGATCACTGTTTCGAACCCCTGCGGCAGCAGGATCGCCACGCGGTCGCCCGCCTTGACGCCGCGCCGGGCAAGCCCCCGCGCAAATGCCGACGAACGGGCGGCCAGTTCAGCATATGTCAGGCCTTGATGGTTTCCATCGTAGCAGAAATGCTGAAGGCAGATGCGATCGGGATCCCGTATGGCCCAGGCATCCGCGACGGCGGTTCCGATATTGAACCGCTCCGGAATGGTCCAGCGGAAGTCGTCGTAGAGGTCCTCGTAGGTCGTCCGTTCGGAAAGCATTTGCAACGCAGCCCCTTTTCGCTGCACTGCACTACCATTTCCGGCGCACCTGCGGCAACGGTGCGATTGGCTCACGGCCCGGCGGAAAGCTGGGCTTCCACGCCCCTGACACCATCGACGGATCGGGCAATGGCGATTGCCCGGTCGATCTCCTCGAGCGATCCGAGGCGTCCCGTCAGGTATACCGTCCCGTTCTCGCACGTCACCGCAACATCCGAAGGATCGATCGTGCCGGCCGCCGCCAGCGCATCTGCGACTGCCGTTTCGAGCAGGGCGGGGTGCGGTCCGTCGAAGTGTTCAGGCAGTTCGCCGTGAAATGTACCTTCCTTGAAGACCATTGGAACCTCCGAGACGTTGCGCGATGTACAATTGGGATCTTTCCTGCAATCCTCCACAGTCAAGACCCAAGCGGATCATCTCATGGACCATCAGGAACTGCACGACATCGCCCTGTGGCTGTCCAGGCAGGGCTACGAGGGGATGGACGAAGCGGAATTAATTGCCGGATTCTGCGAACGTTGCAATGCGGCCGGCATGAGCATCGCGCGTGTACTCTGCCTCATCGACACGCTGCACCCCGAATTCGAGGGACGCGCCTTCCAGTGGGATAGCTTGAACACCGTCTCACCCGTGGTCGAATACGCACCGACGAAGGAGGGGCGCGCGAAGGACGTTTGGGAAGCCTCCATTTTCCATGAACTCCTACACGGCAAAGCGGACGAAATTCGCCGCCAGTTTGCAAAAGGCGCGCCGGCCGATTTCTACAGCCTGCAGGAGCTCAAGGACGACGGACACACCGATTATGTCGCAATGATCCACCGCTTCACCGACCGCGGGCGCGTTGGTGAAATGGACGCCTTCTCCTCTCACTGGACAACGCGGGACGAGAACGGCTTCGATGAGGAGAACCTCGTGGCACTTCGCGCGCTGTTGCCAATTTTGGCGCTTGCAATCAAGTGCGCCGCATCGATCCGGATTATCGGCACGCTGGCCGAGATCTACCTGGGGCGGGATGCAGGGCGGAAGGTCGTCAGCGGCCATATAAATCGCGGGGAAGTCGAGAAGATCGACGCGGTGATCTGGTTCTCCGACCTGCACGATTACACGAGGATCTCCGACAATTCCGATCCCGAGCAGATCATCCCCTTCCTCAACGACTATGCAGAGCTCGTGATCAGTGCGGTCCACGATCATGGCGGTAACGTATTAAAGCTGATCGGTGACGGCGTGCTTGCGATATTCCGCTCCAGCGACCGACAAGCCGACTGCGCTGCCGCGCTCGATGCCGAACGTTCGATGCATCGCAACCTGTCGGATCTCAATGCCAGGCGAAGGGCCGCCGGCCTGCCTGCTACGGACGTCTACCTGGGTCTCCATGTCGGAGAAGTCTTCTACGGCAACATTGGCAGCCGTGGCCGCCTGGACTTTACGGTCGTCGGCCCCGCAGTGAACAAGGTCAGCCGTATCTCTTCGCTTTGTACGTCGGTGGATCTTGATGTGCTGATGTCCCGAGACTTCGTTGACGCCTGTCCAAAGAAGCGCGCCGCCGACATGGTTTCTCTTGGCCGCTACGCGCTTCGCGGCGTCAGCCGGGCAACCGAACTCTTTACGCTCGACCCGGAAACGAACTGAAGCCCGCCGGAGACAGAGTCACCCGGCAGGCTTCAACGCATTTTCATGCCAACCAGGTGCACCCAACACGTCGATGGCGACACCAGTTGTCAGCGTAGTACGCGTTTGTTCACCCGAAGCCAAAAGCAAAAGGGGGGATCAAAAGGGGGATAAATATGGCGAGGGCGGTCGCCGGGGCAGCTTTCGGCCAGTTCGCGGGCGGCCGAAAGCTGCCCCGGTGAAACCACCACCAACCACCAGCCAGTCCGTCGTGACTTCACCAGAAAGGGCTGGAAAGCTGCGGTAGGTCCCGGCCTGGGCAATCCATCCGCTCTGAATTGTGGGAGCCATAGTCACTCCTCCTCTGCCGGATGGGACGGCGCTGCCTGCCCGGCCCCATCGAGAATTTTCACGTCACGGGGCAATGACCACATCCACCGGCGGCTCCGCCACCGACGATCACAGCATCCGTCTTCGATCGAGCACACAACTTGAGTTCCGACACGACCAATCATGAAGCGATCGCCGTCTGATGTGCCGGCTTGCGCCCGATCAGGGAGGCCGTGCGCGGATCGGAGGGATTGTCGAAGATATCCTTCGGTGTCCCCTGCTCGATGATCCTGCCGTCGGCCAAGATAACGACGCGGTCTGCCACGTCTCTTGCAAATCCCATCTCATGGGTGACAACGATCATTGTCATCCCGTCATCGGCAAGCTTTCGCATGACCGCGAGCACCTCGCCCACGAGTTCGGGATCCAGCGCCGACGTTGGCTCATCGAAGAGAATAAGCTTTGGCTTCATCGCCATCGCCCTGGCGATCGCTATCCGCTGCTGCTGCCCACCCGACAACTGTTTGGGGTAACTGCCGCCGCGACCTTGCAGTCCGACTTTCGCCAAGAGATGTTCCGCGTCCTCGATGGATTGACGCTTATCCACTCCGAGCACACGCTGCGGCCCGATGGTAACATTCTCCAGTGCCGTCAAGTGCGGAAACAGATTGAAGTTCTGGAACACCATGGCCGTCTGCTGACGGACCTTGCAGATCGCGGCCTCTTTGAGTTCGTGTAGCTTGCCGTTGCGCTCCTCGTATCCTACGAGCGTCCCGCCGACATAGATGCGACCGGCATTGATGGTTTCGAGGTGGTTTATACAACGCAGGAACGTCGATTTTCCGGACCCCAACCGACCGAGCAGGCAGACAACCTGCCCGGGCTCGACCGACAACGAGATGTCGTGGAGCACTTCCACGCTCCCGAAGGACTTGTGTACGTGTTGGGCGCTGAGAACTGTCATAACATGCTCCTCACTACAGAGCCTTGGAGCGCGCGGAGCGTTTCCACAGCACAGCATAGAGGGCTGGCTTCGGCCTAGCGCGGTCCGTGCGCGCGAGCCAGCGCTCCAGGAAACCTTGCGCAATTGTTGCGAGAGTAGTCAGTATTAAATACCAAATACTTGCGACAATCAGCAACTCTATGGTCAGAAAGTTCATCGCATAGATCTGTTGCATAGACGTCAGCAACTCTTGCGCCGCGATCACTGAAACCAGCGACGTATTCTTCAACATCGAGATCAATTCGTTGCCGGTCGGGGGGATGATGGCGCGCAGCGCCTGCGGCAGAATGATGTACCGCAGGGCTTTGGAATGCGTGAGGCCAATTGACGCTGCAGCTTCACGCTGTCCCGAATCGACGGACAGCAATCCGCCACGGACAATTTCGGCCATGTAGGCCGCCTCATTGAGGCCAAGTGCAACAACAGCCGTAACCAGCGGAGTAATGAGCGAGTTTGTCGGGTAGGAGACGCCGATACTCGTCCAAGGAACCCCGATGAAGATGTTGGGGAACACCAGCGCGATATTGAACCAGAATATGATCTGGATCAGCGCCGGAGTGCCGCGAAAGATCCAGATATAGAATGCGCTGACCGCTTTCAGAAGTCCATTTGGAGAGATCGACATCGCCGCCAGCAATATGCCCCCGGCCGTGCCTATGGCCTGGGCTGCGACCGTAAGGAACAGCGTAAGCCACAGGCCGCTCACGATCTTCTCTGCCATGAAAAACTCGCTGACAGCTGACCACTCGATGTTGTCCGAAGTCGCAAAGGCGTAGGCGATGGAAACTCCAACGTTTAGGCAGATGGCCGCGGCAGCCCAGCGGCCGGGATAGCGCGGGAACTGCTGCGATCGGGAGCGCATGCGCGTTGGGCACAGACGGAGCGAAGGTCATTGCGCTTGCTTTACGCCTGCATTGACGGTGACCTTTGTCACGGCGCTATCGCCGGCCCCGTATTTGTCCAGAATTGCCTTGTAGGAGCCGTCGGCCACCATGTCGCCGAGCGCGGCGGCCATCGCTTCTGTCAGGGCCGGGTTTTGTTTCGATACGACGAATCCGTACAGGAATTTGGTTGGCTGGAGTTCGGGCAACACGACGCGGAAGGCCGCCTTGCCTTTCGCCGTGGTCGCTTCGTATCCGGCAACCACCGAATCAAGCAGATGCGCGTCGATGCGGCCGCTACGAACGGCCACCATCCCGGAACTGTCGTACGGAAAGACGTTCTGAGCGATTTCGGGCTTGCCTTCAGCCTTACAGCGAGCGGACAACTCTTCTGCAATTTTGGCTGTGGCGCTCCCCTTCACGGCGCCAACCCGCTTTCCGCACAGGTCGGTATTCTGGGTATAATTGATGCACCAATGGAATGTTGCCGACGAGCCGTCCGGCCTAGGGGGGAAGCTTTGAAGTGTGCGCACCTAGATGCGCGGCAATACAAGCTACGCCACTGCATGCAACTTCGCGCCACATGGCGTGGCGCCCGTCTCCTATCCCGGACTGGACCTTCCTGAAATGCTGCTGGATCCCGAAAGCTCGCTTTCTATCCGCTGGCGCTATCTGTCACGTTTGCCCCCTGGCGGCATGCCTTCCTACGAGCCGGAACAAAAAGGAGTTCGATCGAACTTCCCGCGCGCTTGTGTCGCTTGTTTCGGGGACCCGCGCTGGCTGGACGCCGCTATTTGACGGCGCTGAGACGCATTCGCTCTTGGTCCACGAAGGATGCCTTCACATTTATCTATCGGAGGCGGCGCGCAGCGCGTCAAAATCAACTCGGGTGCGGCTAACGTTTCTGAGATCCACGATTGTACCTTCCGTGTACCAAGATATGCCCCAAGGGGGAGGCCTAAAGCGTTGAACTCATTGATTTTTCTGGAGGAATCCAGAACTTTATGGTGCCCCATGCCGGAATCGAACCAGCACTCCTTTCGGAACTCGATTTTGAGTCGAGCGCGTCTACCAGTTCCGCCAATGGGGCACGGGACCTGTGACAACAGTCATCGCCGTTTACACGAAGCATTTCGGGTGGGTCAACCGGCAAATGCCCTTTCGCTTCATCACGATCACAAAACCGTGCAGAGATTTACAAAGATGGGGGGGCTGGTAAAAGCGGCTGATCTTCAAACCGGGACGCATTCATGCTTCGACGCCTTTATGACTGGACCATGTCGCTTGCAGCGCGCAAGTCGGCGGAGGCCTGGCTCGCCATCATCGCCTTCGTCGAGAGCTCGGTCTTTCTCATCCCCGCCGACGTGCTGTTCCTGCCGATGGGCCTCGCCCGACCTGAGCGGCTGTGGCGCTATGCGCTCGTGGCAACCGTAGCATCCGTCCTGGGTGGTATCGCCGGCTGGTATCTTGGCCACTATGCCTTCGAGGCGGTCGCCAAGCCGGTTCTCGCCTTCTATGGAAAGCTTCACGTTTTCGAGGAGATGCGCGCCTCCGTCGGCTATGAGACGCTGCTTTTGCTGCTGGTGACGTCCGGACTGGCGCACTTGCCGCCGATCAAGGTCGTCACCATCCTCTCCGGTGCCGCCAACATCAATCTCGGTCTCTTCATCGTGTCCGCGATACTGGCACGCGGCGCGCGGTTCTTCTTCCTCGCCTGGCTGCTTCGCCGCTATGGCGAGCCGATCCGGCATTTCATCGAAAAGCAGCTCGGCCTGATTGCCGGCATCGGCGCGGCCCTTCTGATCGCAATCTATGCCGCCTACCGCTACGTCGCCTGAGAAGGAACGCACACCTATGTCAACCGCGCTGCAAAACCGCAAAGCCGCCCTGCCCCACGCCCTGCTCCTGACCCTCGGCCTCGCCGCGACGGTCGGCAGTGCGCTGGGATTCGAGCACATCGGCGGATACATCCCCTGCGCGCTCTGCCTCCTCGAGCGACTGCCCTACTACTACGCCATTCCGGTCGCGGGGCTGGCAGCCCTTTCGGCCGCGCTCAATGGACCGGCATGGCTGACGCGGGGACTGCTTGTGATCGTCGGCATCATGATGCTGGTCGGCGCCGGCATGGGCGTCTATCACGCCGGTGCTGAGTGGGGCTTCTGGGAAGGGCCTTCGACCTGCGCGACATCGGCCCAGGGCGTGACCCAGAATGCGGGTGATCTGCTGGGCGATCTCGACGGAAAAATGCCCCCGTCCTGCACGGAGGCATCGCTGCGCGTACTGGGACTGTCCTTTGCCGGCTGGAACGTTATCGCGAGCCTCTTCTTCGCGGCGATCGCATTTGCCGGCGTGCGGGCGAGAAAGGTCTGAAGCGGAAGGCAACGCGCCAGGAAGGGGCCGGCGGAGGACCGGTCAGGGCTGCAGTTCGACATCCCAGTAGAGATAGTCCATCCAGCTTTCATGCAGGTAGTTCGGCGGGAAGAGTCGGCCGTTGTTGTGTAGGTCCTGCACGGTCGGTTGATAGGGGTTCTGGCTCGGGAACATGCCGGCCTGCTTCGGCAGCTTGCTTCCCTTCCGCAAATTGCAGGGCGAGCAGGCTGCGACCACGTTGCACCAGGTCGTTTCACCGCCATGGGCGCGCGGAACAACATGATCGAAGGTGAGATCGTCCGACGTGCCGCAATACTGGCATTCGAACTTGTCGCGCAGGAACACGTTGAAGCGGGTAAAAGCTGGATAGCGCGACGGTTGGACATAGGTCTTGAGGCAGACGACGCTCGGTAGGCGCATGGTGAAGCTCGGCGAGGAAACCGAGTGCTCGTATTCTGCGATGATGTTCACGCGATCAAGAAAGACGGCCTTGATCGCGTCCTGCCAGGACCAAAGCGACAAGGGATAGTAGCTCAGCGGCCGATAGTCAGCGTTCAAGACGAGCGCCGGCAGGGCCTGTGGTGAAACTGAAATCGTCAAGTGATTCTCCTGATCGATTCGGCATCTGCCCCTTTATATTAGGACCGTTGCTACAGCATTGTGAAGCCGGAAAGGAAAAGCGGATCACGCTTTTGCACGTTTGCAACCATCCGGCGCAAGCCTCACGCAAGCGGCGCGACCTCACGGCGCATTTCGCGCGCATAGTAGGCCCAGAAGAGGCGCGCTGACACGCCCCGCCAGGGTGACCAAACCTCGGCAATCTGGTCGAGTTCCGCCTGCGAGGGACGCACCGCCAGGCCGAGCGCATGCGCCACGGCGTTCTGCAGGGCAACGTCGCCGGAGGGAAAGATATCAGGATGCCCGGCGCAGAAGAGCAGATAGACCTCGGCCGTCCAGCGCCCTATGCCCTTGATCGCAGTCAGCGACCGGATCGCATCCGCAGCATCCATGTGGCAGATCGCATCCAGATCGACAGTGCCGCGGTCGACAGCCTCGGCGACGCGACGTAGCGTCTCGGCCTTGGCTCGCGAAAGCCCGGCCGCACGGCAATCGGCATCGGTCAGGCCGAGAACGTGGTGCGGTGTGATCTCTCCGGCGACTTCCTCGAGCCGCCGCCAGATGGCGTCGGCGCTGGCCCGTGACACCATCTGCGAAACGATGATGCCGGCCATCCCGCGATAGCCGGGATCGTGAAGGCGCAGCGGCACCGAACCGGCCTTGTCGATGACGGTAAAGAGGCGGGAATCGAGCAGCGCGAGGTCAACGAGACCGGCAGCGACGTCCGCCTGAGATCGGATCATGTGCAGTTGCATGGTGTTCCCGTGGCTGGGATCGGCCTCCCCGTCGGGCAGCACCTGTGGCCCCCGCGCCGGATTCGTGCAAGAAAACCTGATGGATTCGCCTTTGTCAAAGCAAGCCGTCTTTCGTTTCGCGCCGAGCCCCAACGGGCTTCTGCATCTCGGGCATGCTTATTCGGCGATCCTCAACCACAATCTCGCCATGGCAGCCGACGGGCGCTTTTTGCTGAGGATCGAGGATATCGATACGGTGCGTTGCCGGCCGGAGTTTGAAGGGGCGATCTACCGCGATCTGCATTGGCTCGGGCTCGAATGGGAACGACCGGTGCGGCGCCAGTCGGAGCATTTTCCCTTCTATCAACGGGCGCTCGACGAACTGATAGAACGCGCTCTCGCCTATCCCACCTTTCTCAGCCGCGGCGAGGTACGCGAGCGGGTGGCGACATTCGAGGCTTCGGGCGGAATCTGGCCACGCGATCCCGACGGCGCTCCCTGCTATCCGACGGAGGAGCGCCGGCTCGACCCCGCGCTTGCGCTCAACTGGATTGCCGAAGGACGCCAACATGCCTGGCGACTGGACATGGACGCTGCAATCGAAGCGGCAAAAGTCAAACTGGACGGCCGCAGCCTCGAATGGAGTGAAGCAGGGATGGGGCCGGACGGCGAGACCGGTCTGGTGTCGGCGCAGCCGGAACGCTGGGGCGACGTCATCCTGTCGCGACCGGATTCGCCCTCGAGCTATCATCTCTCGGTGACGCTGGACGACGCGGCCCAGGCCGTGACGCACATCGTGCGCGGGCAGGATCTGTTTCACGCCACCTCGGTCCATCGCCTGCTACAGGTGCTGCTCGACCTGCCGCAGCCGCTGTACCGCCATCACGGGCTGGTGCGGGGCGCCGAGGGCAGGAAGCTTTCCAAGAGCAACATGGATACGGGGATTGCTGCTTATCGGGACAAGGGCCTGCTACCGGCGGACCTCCGCGCCCTGTTCGCGCGCGATTGCCTCGTCCTCGATTGAGGCGGGCGTTTCGGCTGGCAGCTTACGACCTCGCAGCCGGTCGAGGATCAGCCGCTTGACCCGGTATTTCATCAGTGCCGCGTTGATCTCCGCGCCGAGTATGAAGATCACGCCGATGATGTAGAGGAAAACCAGCGCGATCATGATCGAGGCCAGCCCGGCGTAGGTCTTCACATAGGTCGAAAAGGCAGCGAGGTAGGAGGCGAACAGATAGGCGCCGATACTCCACGCCACCAGCGTCAGAATGATTCCCGGAAGCACGTCGGAAATGCGCCGATGACCGGCCGGAAGCCACAGGTGCGCGATCAGCAACCCCACAAACAGCACGATCAGCGTGCCAAAGATGCCCCACTCGAGAACCAGTGAGTAGACATAGCCGAGCCATGGCATCCACTGGTCAGTCGCGCGCACGGCAAGGGGGGCCGCCACAAGCACAATACTGATGGCGGCAAGCGCGACCACGCCCAAAATGACAAAGCCGAGACTGGTAAGCCGGGTGACATACCACCAGCGCGTTTCGGCAACGCGATAGGCGCGATTGAGGGACGCCCGCAACGCCTCCACGCCGTTTGAGGCGAAATAGGCAGCGGCGAGCACCGAAATGGTCGCAAGCCCGCCGCGCGGGATCGTCAATACCGCCACCACCTCGCGCGAGATCGGGGCGGCGATCGATTCCGGCCAGGTGTCGAAGATCAGGTGGACGGCGGTATCGGCGAACTGGTCCGCGCCCAGGAAGGAGCCGAGGGCGGTACCGAAAATCAGGAAGGGAAAGACCGCAAGCAGCGTCGACAGCGCCACGTGGCTTGCCATTGCCCAGCCGTCGTCCAGGGTGAAGTGCCAGATCGCGTCGTAGACGACCTTGTAGAGGAGGCGTAGAGCGGTCGGCATTTTCCGTCCCCGTTCGTGGGCAACCTCTTCTGCGAGGCTTGTACATTCGGCGCGATTGTCAGCGCCCCGTGAATATGGGAAACGAAACTGAATTTGTACAGGAAATGCGCATGTCGGACCTCATTTCCACGACGAGAACGATCATCGTCACCGGCTGCTCCTCCGGTATCGGCGCCTATTGTGCCAGGGCCTTGAAAGTCGACGGCTGGCGGGTGTTCGCCACGGTCCGAAAAGAGACTGATCTCGCCCCGCTGGAGGCGGATGGCATCGAGGCCCTGCTGATGGACTACACCGAGCCAGGGTCCATCGCAGCACTTGCCGATACGGTCCTGGAGCGCACCGGAGGCCGGCTCGACGCGCTGTTCAACAACGGCGCCTATGGGCAGGCGGGCGCTGTCGAAGACCTGCCCGTCGAAGCGCTGCGACAGCAGTTCGAGACCAACGTCTTTGGCTGGCACGACCTGACCCGACGTGTCATTCCGGCCATGCGCCGTCAGGGCCACGGCCGGATCGTGCAATGCTCCTCCATCCTCGGCATTGTCCCCTATCGCTGGCGTGGTGCCTACAACGCCTCGAAGTTCGCTCTTGAGGGCCTGTCGCTGACGCTGCGCATGGAGCTTGCCGGTTCTGGTGTCCACGTAAGCCTGATCGAACCCGGCCCGATTGTTTCGCGTTTTATGAAAAACTCCATCCCGCACATCGAAAAGCACATCGACCTTGAGCATTCGGTGCATGCAGAAGAATATCGCCGGCAGATGCGTCGGTTGCGCGGCGAGAGCAGGCCGGCGCCCGGCAAGCTCGGACCGGATGCGGTCTATCATGTTCTCAAGCATGCGCTGAACTCCGGAGCGCCGCGGCCGCATTACATCGTGACATCGCCGGCGAAAAAGGGCGCGCTCCTCAAGAAGCTGCTACCGGCGTCCCTCTTCTATCGCATCATCGGCCGATTGGGATAACGCCGCCTTCGGCTGGATCGGCAGGCATCGCCGCTTTTCCACGCCCTCCCGGGCGCGGCCTTCTTACTAACACTTTGAATCTACGCATCATCCGTTCCGGATTTCAATTCCGCTTCGCGCGCGAATGCGTTAGTGTAGATAGACACCCTAACGGGAACAGAACGAACAACGGATTGCGAACATGTCTACCATCCTCACCTACATATCGCTTGTCGTCATGGGTCTTGTCGCAATCGTACTGATCCGCGGCCTGATCAACCTGGCCAAGGGTGGCAGCGGAAACAAGTCCAACCAGTTGATGCAAATGCGCATCGTCTTGCAGGCGGTCGCCATTGTGCTCATCATGCTGACGCTTTGGTTCGCCGGCGGCGGACGACCTGCATGAGAACGCGATAACGATGGTCAAGCTGAACAAGATCTATACTCGCACCGGCGACAACGGCACGACCGGGCTCGTCGCCGGTCCGCGCCGAAAGAAAAACGATGTGCGCGTCGCAGCCTATGGCGATATCGACGAGGTTAACTCCCTGATCGGACAGGCACGACAGCATACTTCGGTGCATCCTGACCTCGATCAGATGCTGATGCGGATTCAGAACGACCTGTTTGACCTCGGCGCCGACCTTGCAACGCCCGACACGGGGGAAAAGCCGAAATACGAGCCGCTGCGCGTCGTCCAGGCACAGGTGGACCGGCTGGAGACCGAGATCGACATGCTGAACGCCGACCTCGCACCGTTGCGATCCTTCGTGCTGCCAGGCGGGACGGCGGCAGCGGCGGCGCTCCATGTCGCCCGTGCGGCGTCACGCCGGGCTGAGCGCTGCGTGGTAGAACTCGCCGCAATCGAGGGAGAAGCGGTGTCGAAGGAGGCTGCCGCCTACATAAACCGGTTGTCGGATTTTCTCTTCGTTGCGGCCCGGTGGGCGAATGACAAGGGCGCCCTGGACGTTCTCTGGGTTCCAGGAAAGAACAGGTAGTCGCAAACGCAACCCGGACGGGCGTTCATGTTCATACCGCTGCACGATGCGAATTCTCTGAAATACATCAAGGTCCAGTACGTTACGATCGGCCTGATCATCGTCAATGTCGCCGTCTGGCTCATAACCGGGATGATAGCGAGCCAGACCTTCTCCGACGAAACCGTGGTCGGGCTCGGATACATCCCGGCCGTCGTGTTCGACTATGCCGAACTCGAGCCTGGCCTCGTGCTCGTACCGGAAAATTACACCTACATCACCTATTCGTTCATTCACACCGACTTCGTGCACCTCGCAACGAACATGCTGTTCCTCTGGGTGTTCGGCGACAATGTGGAAGACGCGCTGGGGCACCTCCGGTTTCTGATCTTCTATCTCGCCTGCGCCGCTGCCGGAGCTTTTCTTCACGGCATAGCGCAACCCGCATCCGAGGCACCCTTGATCGGCGCGTCCGGGGCAGTCTCGGGCGTGGTTGCGGCTTATCTGCTGCTGCATCCGAAGGTGCGCGTTTGGGTACTCGTGTTCTTTCGAATCCCGCTGCCGCTGCCCGCCGCCGTGCCGCTTCTCCTCTGGGTCGCTCAGCAGTTCTACATGCTGGCCGTGGAACCGGACGGCGGCGTTTCCTGGGGCGCCCATGTCGGCGGCATACTCGCTGGAGCAGTCCTCCTGCTCATCCTGCGGCGCCGTGACGTGCCACTTTTCGATCGTACTGTCGTGACACCCAAAGCAGTGCGACATAAGGAAGCAATCCCGACGGAGCAGGCCGATCGCCCGGCAGCCTCCTCTGCCCCGCCCATCCATTGGGGTCGGTGACTACCAGGCATACACAATTTTATTTACGTTTACGTTCACGTAAGCTATGTACAGATGTTTCCGCGCGGAACGCCTGTCGGAACATTGAATTTGAGGAAAAAACGCGTATCGATGTCGCCAACCGACAATCGGGAGGCGCTCGGGTGGCGCATTTTCCCATGCGGGCATTGGAAGGAGAACCTATGAAGATCTTGGTCCCCGTAAAGCGGGTCGTCGACTACAACGTGAAGATCCGGGTGAAGCCGGATGGCACGGGTGTCGAGCTCGCGAATGTGAAGATGTCGATGAACCCGTTCGACGAGATCTCCGTCGAAGAGGCGCTGCGGCTGAAGGAGGCCGGCAAGGCAGACGAAGTGGTGGTCGTGTCGATCGGCCCGGCGAAGGCCGAGGAGACGCTGCGCACCGCGCTTGCCATGGGTGCCGACCGGGCGATCCTGGTCGAGACTGACGACGCGGTCGAGCCGCTGGCGGTGGCGAAGATCCTGAAGGGCGTCGCCGAGGCCGAGCAGCCCGGCCTGATCATCGTCGGCAAGCAGGCGATCGACGACGATTCTAACCAGACCGGCCAGATGCTGTCGGCGCTGTTGGGCTGGGCCCAGGGCACCTTTGCCTCGAAGGTCGAGATCGGCGACGGCTCGGCGAAGGTCACCCGCGAGGTCGACGGCGGCCTGCAGACGATCGAGATCAAGCTGCCGGCGGTGGTCACCACCGACCTGCGCCTGAACGAGCCGCGCTATGCCTCGCTGCCGAACATCATGAAGGCGAAGAAGAAGCCGCTCGACAAGAAGAGCCCGGCCGATTTTGCCGTCTCCACCGCCGCGCGGCTGAAGGTGCTGAAGACCGAGGAGCCGGAAGGCCGCAAGGCCGGCGTCAAGGTCAAGAGCGTGGCCGAGCTGGTCGAAAAGCTGAAAACCGAAGCCGGCGTGCTTTGACACCCTCCGTCATCCCGGCCCTGAGCCGGGATCCAGCCGCGCCGCGTCGGCGGCGCGATTGACACCTTGGCGCGCAAGGACTTTCGCGCGCTGGATGCCGGATCAAGTCCGGCATGACGGGATGAACAAGATTGTCGCGCGCTGGGCCGAAGGGACCGTTGAGCGCAAATAGATAGGGAGATTTTCACCATGGCCATTCTTCTTCTGGCTGACCACGACAATGCCAACCTTTCCGATCAGACCGCCAAGGCGCTGACGGCGGCAACCAAGTTTGGCGGCGACGTGCATGTGCTCATCGCCGGTTCCGGTGCCAAGGCGGCGGCCGAGCAGGCGGCGAAGCTCTCGGGCGTTGCCAAGGTGCTGCTCGCCGACGACGCCTCGCTCGCCAACAACCTGGCCGAGCCGCTGGCCGCGACGATCGTCGCCCTCGCCGGTGCCTACGACACGATCCTTGCCGCCGCCACCTCGGTCGGCAAGAACGTCTTGCCGCGCGTCGCAGCCCTGCTCGACGTCGCCCAGGTCTCGGAGATCATCGAAGTGGTTTCCCCCGACACCTTCAAGCGGCCGATCTATGCCGGCAATGCCATCCAGACGGTGCAGACGAGCGACGCCAAGAAGGTGATCACCGTGCGCACCGCCTCGTTCGCCGCCGCGTCCGAAGGCGGCAATGCCGCCATCGAGACGGTTGCCACCGGCGCCAACCCGGGTTTGTCGAGCTTCGTCGGTGACGCGCTGTCGTCGTCGGACCGTCCCGAGCTGACCTCGGCGAAGGTCATCATCTCCGGCGGACGGGCGCTCGGCTCGGCGGAGAAGTTCAAGGAAGTGATCCTGCCGGTCGCCGACAAGCTCGGCGCCGCCGTCGGCGCCAGCCGCGCCGCCGTCGACGCCGGCTACGCGCCGAACGACTGGCAGGTCGGCCAGACCGGCAAGGTCGTCGCCCCGCAGCTCTACATCGCCTGCGGCATCTCCGGTGCCATCCAGCACCTTGCCGGCATGAAGGATAGCAAGGTCATCGTCGCCATCAACAAGGACGAGGAGGCGCCGATCTTCCAGGTCGCCGACTACGGCCTCGTCGCCGACCTCTTCGACGCCCTGCCGGAGCTCGAAAAAGCACTCTGAGCGCGATCCGGCACGCGGTACGCGACGAATAATCGCTGGAAAAATACGCCGCACCCCTTTATCACTGCACCGGGCCGACAAATTCGGCCCGGTTTTCTTTTTTTTGACCCGCGGCCACTTCGGCCGAGGGTCGGGGCCTCTTCATTCATTCGGTGAGCAGAACAATGAGCACGATCAGGAACGTCGGTATCGTCGGAGCAGGCCAGATGGGTTGCGGGATCGCCCATGTCTGCGCCATCGCCGGCTACAAGGTCCATATCTACGATCTCTCGGCCGAACGGATTGAGACCGGCCTCGCCACCATCCATGGCAATCTCGCCCGCCAAGTCGCTTCCGGCAAGATGACGGACGAGGATCGCAAGAACGCGCTGTCGCACATCAAAGGCTCGACCGACATCAACGACCTGTCCCAGGCCGACCTTGTCATCGAGGCGGCGACAGAGGACGAAACGGTCAAGCGCAAGATCTACGGACAGGTCTGTCCTGTCCTGAAGCCCGACGCAATCCTAGCGACCAACACCTCTTCGCTGTCGATCACGCGCCTGGCTTCGGCCACCGACCGCGCCGAACGCTTTATGGGTATCCACTTTATGAACCCGGTGCCGGTGATGAAGCTGGTCGAGCTCGTGCGCGGCATCGCCACCGAGGAAAAAACCTTTGCCGCCGCCAAGGAGTTTGTCGCGACTCTCGACAAAACTGTAACGGTCGCAGAAGATTTTCCCGCCTTCATCGTCAACCGCATCCTTCTGCCGATGATCAACGAGGCAATCTACACGCTCTACGAGGGCGTCGGCACTGTGGACGCGATCGATACGGCGATGAAGCTCGGCGCCAACCACCCGATGGGACCGCTGCAACTGGCCGACTTCATCGGTCTCGATACTTGCCTATCCATCATGCAGGTCCTTTATGAGGGCCTGGCGGACTCGAAATATCGCCCCTGCCCGCTGCTGGTGAAGTACGTCGAGGCCGGCTGGCTCGGCCGCAAGTCCGGACGCGGTTTCTACGACTATCGCGGCGAAGTCCCCGTCCCGACCCGCTGAGCAGCACCGCCGGTCTCTGTTAGCACGCCGCTGGCCGATCGCGGCCATACGGCCACGGCTTCACCCAAAGACGTCTTCGGGCAGCTTGTGGTACAGTTGATCGAACTGTGGGGAGACATTGTGTTTCCATCGCAGCTATCGCTGCAAATCCGCGACGGTCAGACGGCATCGCCCGATGATTACCGTCTGCAAATTTTCTGCTGAACTCCGCCGAGTAAGACTAATTTTTTCCTGAGCAGACTTTGATTGGTCCGCCGTGCCTCGGATTGCGCTCGGCCGGCCATTATTGTCCGGGCAGAAATAACAGCCTGCCTTCCGGGAGACACAAATCACATGAAGCGCCTATTCCTTATCGGTGCCGCCATCGCGGCACTGGCAGCCCCCCTTTCGGCCAATGCTGCCGACAAACTCCTGAACGCGTCCTATGACGTTGCTCGTGAGCTCTTTGCCGCTGAGAATGAAGCCTTCATCAGCCAACACCCGGGCGTTACCGTCGATCAATCGCATGGCGGCACCTCCAAGCAAGCACGTGCGATCGTAGAGGGACTGGAAGCCGACGTCGTGACGTTCAACCAGGTGACGGACATCGACTTCCTCGTGAAGAACGGCTTCGTCGCGGAGGACTGGCAGAAAAAGTTCCCGAACAATGCCTCGCCCTTCTATTCCTTCCCCTCCTTCCTTGTTCGCGCCGGCAATCCGAAGGGTATCAAGGACTGGAACGACCTTGCCCGCGACGACGTGAAGGTGATTTTCCCGAACCCGAAGACCTCCGGCAATGCGCGCTACACCTACCTAGCTGCAACCGCTTACGCGAAGGAACAGTTCGAAGGCGACGAGGCGAAGGTGAAGGAGTTTGTCACCAAGATCTTTGACAACGTCCCGGTCTTCGACACCGGGGGGCGCGCCGCCACGACCACCTTCGTCGAGCGGGAAATCGGCGACGTAATCATCACCTTCGAGGCAGAAACCAAAGCGATCGCCAAGCAATACGGCACCGACAAGTTCGAACAGGTCGTTCCCTCTGTCAGCCTGCTCGCGGAGTTCCCGGTCGCCGTCGTCGACAAGGTCGCCGAAAAGCATGGCAGCCAGGAACTGTCGAAGTCCTACCTCGACTTTCTCTACGCGCCGGAAGGCCAGAAGATCGCCGCCGAATTTGGCCATCGCGTCCATGACGAGAAGGTCGCGGCCGAATTCAAGGACCAGTTCCCGGATATTCGCCTCGTTAAGGTCGAAGACGTCTTCGGCGGCTGGGGTCAGGTTTCCAAGGAGCATTTCGCCGAAGGTGGGATCCTTGACGGTATCTATGGCAACCGCTGAAGCACACGAAGAAACAGCAATGGGCAGGCGGGCGAAAAATCCCGCCGGTCTTCTTGCTGCGAAAAAGACAAATATCGTGAAACGGCGCGTACTGCCGGGTCTCCCCCTGTCTCTCGGGATTACGCTGGTCTATGCCGCGATCATCATCGTGCTGCCGCTGGCAGCCCTGGTGTTCAAGGCGGCAAGCCTCGGCCCGGCCGACTATTGGCGCATTGTCTCCTCCGATCGTGCGGTCGCAAGCTACCTCGTGACCGTTTCCTGCGCGCTTGCGGCAACGATCTTCAATCTCTTCTTCGGGCTCGCGCTCGCCTGGACGCTGGTGCGCTACCGCTTCCCCGGCCGGCGCATTATTGATGCGCTGGTCGATCTGCCCTTTGCCTTGCCGACCGCCGTCGCCGGTATTTCCTTGACGACGCTCTTTGCCACGAATGGCTGGTTCGGTGCGCCGCTGTCGACGCTCGGCATCAAGGTGGCCTACACACCGCTCGGCATCATGATCGCCATGGCCTTCACCAGCCTGCCCTTCATCGTGCGCACCGTGCAGCCGGTGCTGGAGGAACTCGATCCGGCGCTCGAGGAGGCCGGCCAAACACTTGGCGGCAGCGACCTGTCGATTTTTATGCGCGTCGTGTTGCCGCTGCTGACGCCGGCACTGCTGGCCGGTGTATCCCTGTCCTTCGCCCGCAGCCTCGGCGAATTCGGCGCGATCATCTTCATCGCCGGCAACCAGCCTTTCTCGACGGAGATCACAGCACTCCTCGCCTTCATTCGGCTCGAGGAATACGACTATCCGGCTTCCGCCGCGATCGCCTCGGTCATGCTGATTGCCGCATTCCTGATGCTCGCCGTCACCAACCTCATGCAGGCGCGCGCCCTCCGCTACACGGTAAGAAACTGATCCGATGAGACCGCATTTTTCCGGCCGCCGTCCACCCCGCATCGGCGATGCTCCCCGCTTCCGGCGCACCCTGCTTGCGGTGGTGCTGTTCTTCGTCGCCATCATCATCGTGGCGCCGCTAATGGTGATCGGCGTGCAGGCCTTCTCCAAGGGCTTGCCCTACTTCGCCGCCGCCATCGCCGAGCCGGACACGCTGCACGCGATCATGCTGACCGTGCTGACGGCACTGATTGCGGTTCCCATCAATACCGCATTCGGCATCGCCGCTGCGTGGGCGATCACCAAGCATGATTTCATCGGCAAGCGACTTCTGACGATCGTCATCGAGATCCCGTTCTCCGTCTCGCCGATCGTCGCGGGCGTCTCCTATCTCTTCGTCTACGGCCTGCAGGGCCTGTTCGGTCCGGTATTGGAAACGGCAGAGATCAAGATCATGTTCGCCCTGCCCGGCATCGTGCTGGCCAGCATGTTCGTCACAGCCCCTTTCGTCGCGCGTGAGTTGATCCCGCTCATGCAGGCGCAGGGGCGCGATCTTGAAGAAGCAGCAACATCGCTTGGGGCAAGCGCATGGCGCACCTTCTTCTCGGTGACGTTGCCGAACATCAAATGGGCACTGCTCTATGGCGTCGTGCTCTGCAATTCGCGCGTGATGGGCGAATTCGGCGCGGTCTCGGTCGTCTCCGGCAACATTCGCGGCCAGACCAACACGCTGCCGCTGCACATCGAACTGCTCTATCACGACTACGATGCCGTCGGCGCCTTCGCTGCAGCCTCGATCCTCGCGACGCTGGCGCTCGTCACGCTGGTCGTGAAAGTGCTTCTGGAACGACAAGGTGCAGGACGCCGCTCGCGCCCGGCAACGCTTGCCGGCAATGATACAATTTCGGAGGTCAAGCCTTGAAAATCCGTCTCGACAACGTCGTCAAGACCTTCGACACCTTCCGTGCCGTCCATGGCGTGTCGCTCGATATCGGCAGTGGCGAACTGGTGGCCCTGCTCGGCCCCTCCGGCTCCGGCAAGACGACGATCCTGCGCATGGTCGCCGGCCTCGAATATGCCGATGACGGCCACATCTACTTCGGCAACGATGACGCGACAGACATTCCGGTACGCGACCGCGGCGTCGGCTTCGTCTTCCAGCATTATGCGCTGTTCCCGCACATGACCGTGGCCGAAAACATCGCCTTCGGCATGAAAGTGTCCAAGGTGAAGCGCTCGGCCGAGGCGATCCGCGAGCGGGTCGAGGAACTGCTGGCACTGGTGCAACTCTCCGGTCTCGGCGACCGCTTCCCCGGCCAGATTTCCGGCGGTCAGCGCCAGCGCGTGGCGCTCGCCCGCGCGCTTGCCGTCGATCCGCGCGTACTGCTGCTCGACGAGCCGTTCGGCGCCCTCGACGCCAATGTCCGTCGCGACCTTCGCCGCTGGCTGCGCAAGATCCACGACGAACTCGGCATCACAACGCTGTTCGTCACCCACGACCAGGAAGAGGCGCTCGATCTCGCCGATCGGGTCGTCATCCTCGATAAGGGCAATATCGTGCAGGAGGGAACGCCCGAGGCGGTCTGCCGCAGCCCGGAGAACGCTTTCGTGATGAAATTCCTCGGTGACGCCAACGCCCTGCCGGCGACCGTGCGCGACGGCAAGGCCTTTGTGCAGGACGTGCCTTTCGACGCACCGGATCTACTGGACGGTCCGGCCGACCTGCTCTTCCGCCCGGCTGATGTCGCCTGGCGCGAGGATGGACAAGGCGTGCCCGCACAAATCGTGCGCGTTCTCGACCGGCCGGATTCGCGCCGCGTCCTCGCAAAGACCACCGGCGGCCAGTCGATCGAGTTCGACACCGCACCCGAGTTTCCGCACAAGAAAGGCGAGCGGGGTTTTCTCGATATCCGCCGACCGCGCGTCTACGCGGCCGGCTGAATTGCATCCATCACGAAGCCGGCGCGACCGGGACGGCGGCCCGGATCAGCGCCTTCGCATCCTCGCTGTCCCATACGGCCGGACCATTCATGGCGCCGATCATGCAACCCTTGTCGTCCATCAGAAGCGTCACCGGCAAACCGAAGGCGAGGCCTTCCTTCTTCAGCGCATTGAAGACGCCCATGGAGCTGTCGCGGTAGTAGGCAAGAGCGTGGACCCCGGTTTCGTCGAGGAAGGTTTTCGGTTTTTCGTCCGAGCCGGTGTCGATGTTGATGGCGACGACTTCGAAGCGGTCGCTTCCGAGCTCCTTCTGCAAGGCATTCAAAGCCGGCATTTCTTCACGGCATGGCACACACCAGGTCGCCCAGAGATTGACGAGCAATGTCTTGCCGGAAAAGTCGGCGATCGTGCGTGGCTTGCCGTCCGGTCCGTTGAAGGCAAGCGCCGGTAGCGGTCGCGGCTGATCCGCAGCCATCATGGCGGCAACCTGTCCCTTCAGGAACGGCGTCAGTCCCGCCGCCTTACCCTTTGCCGCTTCGCACTGGCCGCCGGCCCCGGCCACGGCACCGCCGCCATTGCCAGACTGGCTCTCCATCACGTATACCGCTGCCGCACCGGCAAGAATGCCGGCAAGCGCGGCCACTGCGATCAGCTTGGAGGCCGGGCGGCCTGGCTTCTTCTCGACTGTCATTTCATTCTCCAGGATAGGCAATCCCA
Organism: Rhizobium sp. ARZ01; assembly: GCF_014851675.1. NCBI lineage: Bacteria > Pseudomonadati > Pseudomonadota > Alphaproteobacteria > Hyphomicrobiales > Rhizobiaceae > Rhizobium > Rhizobium sp. ARZ01. Next base: position 581,972 of record NZ_JACVAE010000003.1, on the reverse strand, counting down.
TGGCTGACGCAAAATCTGAGACCCAATCTTCGAACCAGATGTGGGGCGGCCGTTTCGCATCGGGCCCGGACGCGATCATGGAGGAGATAAACGCCTCCATCGGCTTCGACAAGAAGCTCTATGCCCAAGACATCCGCGGCTCGATCGCGCACGCGACCATGCTGGCCCATCAAGGCATCATTTCTGCCGAAGACAAGGACAAGATTGTCGCAGGGCTGGAAACGGTGCTGAAGGAGATCGAAAGCGGTACCTTCGAATTCTCCCGCAAGCTCGAGGACATCCACATGAACGTGGAGGCCCGGCTTGCCACCCTGATCGGCCCGGCCGCAGGCCGCCTGCACACCGCGCGCTCGCGCAACGATCAGGTGGCGCTCGATTTCCGTCTCTGGGTGAAGGAAGAGCTGCAAAAAACAGAGAAGATGCTCAGTGCGCTGATCGCCGCCTTCCTCGATCGCGCCGAGGAGCATGCCGATACCGTCATGCCCGGCTTTACCCACCTGCAGACGGCCCAGCCGGTCACCTTCGGGCATCATTGCATGGCCTATGTCGAGATGTTCGGCCGTGACCGCCAGCGCGTTCGCCACGCGATCGAGCACATGGACGAAAGCCCGATCGGCGCCGCCGCTCTTGCCGGCACCGGCTTCCCGATCGACCGCCACATGACCGCCAAGGCACTGGGCTTCCGCGAGCCGACCCGCAATTCGATCGACACGGTTTCCGACCGCGACTTCGCGCTGGAGTTCCTGTCGATCGCAGCGATCGCCGCCACGCACCTATCGCGGCTGGCGGAAGAAATCGTCATCTGGTCGACGCCACAATTCGGCTTCATCCGGTTGTCTGATGCCTTCTCGACCGGTTCCTCGATCATGCCGCAGAAGAAGAACCCGGATGCCGCCGAGCTGGTGCGCGCCAAGACCGGTCGCATCAACGGCTCGCTTGTTGCGCTCCTCACCGTAATGAAGGGGTTGCCGCTCGCCTATTCCAAGGACATGCAGGAAGACAAGGAGCAGGTGTTCGACGCCGCCGAGAGCCTGGAGTTGGCGATTGCCGCAATGACCGGCATGGTGCGCGACATGACTGTTCGTACCGATCGAATGAAGGCAGCGGCCGGTTCCGGTTATTCAACTGCAACCGATCTTGCCGACTGGCTGGTGCGCGAAGCCGGCCTTCCCTTCCGCGACGCCCATCACGTCACCGGCCGTGCCGTTGCACTCGCCGAGCAGAAGGGCTGCGAGCTGGCCGAACTGCCGCTCGCCGACCTGCAGGCAATCAATCCTGCCATTACCGACAAGGTCTATGACGTGCTGACCGTGGAAGCATCGGTCGCAAGCCGCACTTCCTTCGGCGGCACCGCACCGTCCAACGTGCGCCAGCAGATCGTGTGGTGGCGGTCACGCAACTGACGGTCGACCGATCAATCCCCTTGCATGAATCATCAGAAGAATCGGGGTGCACAAACAGGCCCCGCTTCTGCTAAGTGTTTCACAACCATCGATCGCTTTCGGAGCCGCGAACCCGCATGACACTGAAGACCACTGCCAGGCTGGCCCTCGTCCTTGTTCTTTCGGCGACGGTGATCGCGGCCTGCGGTCGCAAGGGCGACCTTGATCCTCCGGGAGCTGCACCTGCATCGAAGGCGAGTGCGGGCAAGGATACAAAGAAACAGGTCGTCGAGGACAAGCCCTTTATTCTCGATGCCCTCCTCTGACGGATAAGACACGTGAACCACTTCGAATATCGTGACGGCGTTCTCTTCGCCGAGGATGTACCCGTTCCCGAGATCGCCAAGGCGGTCGGCACGCCCTTCTATTGCTATTCGACAGCAACGCTCGAGCGTCACTTCAAGGTCTTTTCCAAGGCGTTCGACGGCATCGATGCGCTCGTCTGCTATGCGATGAAAGCGAACTCGAACCAGGCCGTGCTGAAAACGCTCGCGCGGCTCGGTGCGGGTGTGGACGTCGTTTCCGAAGGTGAATTGCGACGCGCGCTTGCTGCCGGCATCCCGGCTTCGCGCATCATGTTCTCCGGCGTTGGCAAGACGGTCCGCGAAATGGACCTCGGCCTCGAGGCGGGGATCTATTGCTTCAACGTCGAATCCGAGCCGGAGCTCGAAGTTTTGAATACTCGCGCCGTCAAGGCAGGCAAGCAGGCGCACGTCTCGTTCCGCATCAATCCGGACGTCGACGCACGCACGCACGCCAAGATCTCGACGGGCAAGAAGGAGAACAAGTTCGGCATCTCCTGGGAGCGCGCACGCGCTGTCTATGCCCATGCGGCGAAGCTGCCGGGTATCAAGGTGACCGGCATCGATATGCACATCGGCAGCCAGATCACCGAACTGCAGCCCTTCGAGGATGCCTTTCGTCTGCTGCGCGAACTGGTGCACACGCTGCGCGCCGATGGCCACACGATCGATCACGTCGATGTCGGCGGCGGTCTTGGCATTCCGTACAAGAGCGACAACTCCCCGCCGCCGCTGCCGGACGCCTATGCGGAGATCGTCAAGAAAGAACTCAAGGGTCTCGATTGCAAGATCGTCACCGAGCCCGGTCGTCTGATCGTCGGCAATGCCGGCATCCTGGTCACTGAAGTTATCTATGTGAAGGACGGCGGAGAGAAGACCTTCGTCATCGTCGATGCGGCCATGAACGACCTGATCCGCCCGACGCTCTACGAGGCTTGGCACGAGATCAGACCCGTGGTGATTTCGGCGGCAAATGCCCCGCGCATCCGCGCCGACGTCGTGGGTCCCGTCTGCGAGACCGGCGACTATCTGGCTTTGGACCGCGAGATGGCGATGCCCAAGCCCGGCGACCTGATCGCGGTCGGATCGGCTGGCGCTTATGGGGCTGTGCAGGCCGGAACCTACAATTCCCGCCTGCTGGTGCCGGAGGTCCTGGTCAAGGGAGACCGCTTCCACGTCGTTCGCCCTCGTCTCACCTACGAAGACCTGATCGGCCTCGACTCCGTACCCGGCTGGCTGGCCTGAGCGGACCCTGAGCGGCCTTACAGACGCGACGACGGCGCGGGAAAACGATCACGTTTTCGAGCGCGCCCTCGCCTTGGCCACAAAGGATGCTATCCTCTTCGCGACGCTGGCGCCCGAACGGGCCTGCAGGCATGCGAGGACTGATGCACGAAGACGCGAATTACGCCTCCGGCAGGGAACATGGCGACAATCTCGCCGCGCGGCTGAACCGCAAGCGTGTTCTGGCGCGCGCAGTTCTCTTCACCGAAAGCATTCTCCCGAAACTACTGCCCCTAATCCTGCTCGTGGCGAGTTTGCTCGCGCTGACATGGTTTGGCTATTTCCGACATGCGCCCGCATGGCTGCACGTCGCCACCCTTGCCGCTTTCGGGATCGGGCTTGTCTTGCTCGTGGCTCGGCTCAGGCATTCCGTTTGGCCGCAGGTCGACCGGGCCGACCGTATGCTGGAAGAACGAAACGACCTCGTTCATCAAGCAATACGGGTTCAAGCCGACCGCCCGGTCCGCGGCGGGCCGGTGGCCGATGCACTCTGGCGTGAGCACCAGGCACGCATGGCCCGCATGATCGGCGCTCTTCAGACCGGCTTTCCGCGCCCCGATATCGCCCGCCACGACCGCTACGGCCTTCGCGCCATACCGATGCTTCTCCTGGCTGTCGCCTTTGCCTTTTCCTATTCCAATCGGGCCGGACTTCTGTCCGATATCGTAACGGTCAGACAGCCGTCGGCGGATAAGCCCGACATTCGCATCGATGCGTGGGTGACGCCGCCCGCCCATACCGGTCGCGCGCCGATCTTCCTGACCGGCACCACCGAGGTGAACAACGATCCGCAGCGCATTCCCCAGTTCAGCGAACTGACGGTGCGCATTACCGGCGGTAGCGGCGATGACAGCGTTTCCTACAAGCCTGAGGGCGAGGAAGCCGTGGCGATTCGGCCCAAGGAGGCCGGGCAGCCGTCGGACAAAGTAGCCACCGATGCCATTCAGGAAGCACCGCCAGAAACGAGCCTGCCCAAGACGCTGCACTTCAAGATCGTCAAGGACGGGACATTGACGCTTGACGGGCGCCAGTGGACCTTCAACATCATCCCGGATCGCGTGCCCGAGATCGCCTTCAACGGCCTGCCGCGAAAGACCGCAGCTTCCGCGCTGGAAGTCAGCTTCATCGCCAAGGACGACTACGGCATCCAGGACGCGCATGCCGAGATCATTCCGGTTGAGCCGCCCGCCAAGGACGCACGGCCGCTCTATCCGCTGCCGGACTATCGTCTTGACCTGCCGCGACGGAACGCCCGTGACGCAAAGGGCACGACAAGCCGCAATCTCACCGAGCACCCGCTGGCTGGAAAGCGGGTACGAATAACCCTGGTCGCTCGCGATGCCGCCGGGCAGGAAGGGCGCAGCCAGCCGCAGGAAATGATCCTGCCGGCGAAGGTCTTCTTTGAGCCGCTTGCCGCAGCGGTCGCCGAGCAACGGCAGACGTTTGCGCTTGATGCCAATCAGTTGCCGCGCGCAATCACGCTCAGCGAAGCGCTGATGCTGCGGCCGGAGGAGACGATCCCCAACCTCACACATTTCCTGCTGATCAAGTCGGCTCAGGAGCGCATGAAGCTCGCCCGCAACGACGATCAGTTGCGCGAGACGGCGGACTATTTGTGGGAGATCGCTCTTGGCATCGAGGACGGCAATCTCTCGCTCGCCGACCGACGCCTGCGCGAGGCACAGCAGGCCCTGTCCGACGCACTTGAGCGCAATGCACCCGACGAGGAAATCGCCAAGCTGATGCAGGAACTGCGCGAAGCCATGCAGGCCTACATGCAGGAACTGGCGCGCCAGGCCGAAAAGAACGGCCAGATGCAGCAGCATGCGCAGCAAGGCCAGATCCTGCGTCAGCAGGACCTGGAACGGATGATGGACCAGATCGAGAATCTGGCCCGCTCAGGCGCAAAGGACCAGGCCCGGCAGCTTCTTGCCGAAATGCAACGCATGCTGAACAACCTGCAGGCGGGCCGACCGCAACAGCAGCAACAGGGCCAGCAGTCAGACGCGATGCGCCAGCAGATGGACAAGCTCGGCAGGCTGATGCAGGACCAGCAGAAACTGATGGACCAGACCTTCAACTTCGATCAAGCGCTGCAGGAACGCCTGCAGCAATTCGGCGAGCCCTTGCCGGGCGAAGATGAGCTATTCGATCAACCAGGCGACCAGGGCAACGAACAACAGCCCGGCAACTCCCCGACTGACAAGATGACCGCGGAAGAACTGCGCCAGGCCCTGAAGGACCTGAAGGCCGAGCAGGATGCGCTTGGCAAACAGCTTGGCGAGTTGCAGAAAAGCCTCAAGGAAATGGGCATCGATCCCGGCAAGGGCTTTGGCGAGGCTGGTCGCGAGATGAAAGGCGCCTCCGAATCCCTTGGCAAGGGGGAAGGCGAACCTGCCGTCGGAAGCCAGGGCCGGGCGCTTGAAGCGCTGCGCCAGGGGGCGCAGGACATGATGAGCCAAATGCAGGCCATGTCGCCGGGGGGACCGGGTGAGGGTCAGCCGCAGATGAACCAGGCCGGCCGTGATCCACTTGGGCGGGAACGTCCGGACAGCGCACAAGGTCCGGACTATGACGGCCGTACCCGCGTACCCGAGGAGATCGATATCCAGCGGGCGCGCGAGATCCTGGATGAAATCCGCCGCCGCCTCGGAACCGGCAATGCGCCGGTGATGGAGCGCAATTATCTCGAGCGCCTGCTGGGCATCAATTGATGTTCAATGCGCTCGACCGGATCAAGGGCGGGGATAAGCACTACCCCGCCGCCTTTCTTCAAGCCGCCAGAGCGCGGGCGACGGCAGTGCGGATGTCCGGCAGACTGAAGGGCTTTGCGACGACGTCGATGATTTTCTCGGCGAGATCTTCCGCGCGTTCGCGCTGCTCGGCATAGCCGGTCATCAGCAGAATCTTAAGGTTCGGATGGGCGTCAGCTGCCTTGTGGGCAAGTTCGATTCCGTCCATCACCGGCATGCGGATATCCGACAAAAGCAGGTCGAATCCGCCTTCCGACAAGGTCTCGAGCCCTTGCGCACCGTCGGCGGCCTCCACCGTGTCGTGCCCATCGAGCCGCAGTGCCCGCGCAACGAAAATGCGAAGCGAATCCTCGTCTTCGGTGATTAGAATTCTCGCCATGGTGTCCTCTTCGAGCCGCCTTGCGGCTTTGTCCGTGGGGCACCGGATCGCGCCACCCGTTGCCATTGTCGAAGCTCAGACATGACCAGAGTTTCGTTTGCGATCGGTAAACGGCGAAGAGGGAAATGCGACGTGCCTACTCGGCGTCACCTGTAACGACACCGACGAAAGGCAGTTCACGGAAGGCGTAAGCCGCATCCATCCCATAGCCGACGACGAAGTGATCCGGGCACTCGAAGCCGACATAGTCGGCCTCCAGATCCATTTCACGCTTCACGCTCTTGTCGAGCAGAACAGCGATCGTGACGTGGCGCGCTCCGCGTTCAAGCAACAGTTCCTTGGCGAAGTGCAGCGTGCGGCCAGATTCGAGAATATCGTCGATCAGCAAGATGTCCCGGCCATGCACATCGCTGTCGATATCCTTGACGATCTTCACGCCCTGCGACTTTGTGCCCTTGCCATAGCTGGATAGCGTCACAAACTCGACCTCCGGTGCAAGGCCCGTGGCATGCATCGCACGAATCAGATCAGCCGCGAAGATGAAGGAACCCTTCAGGATCGAGATGACGAGAAGATCGTGGGTCGGACCGGCCTTGATTGCGGCGGCCATCTCGGCATTGCGCCTGGCAATCTGCTCAGCGCTGTAAAGTGTTTCGATCTTCTTTCCGCGCACTACCTGCATTGCGACCTGCTCCATGCCGTCTGGTTCCACTACGCCGCACATGGACCCGACATCCTTCCGGGTTTCAGGGCCATGCATGAGCGATGCTATGCCGCATCCGACTGCCGCATAGCATACTCATCGCGTAGACGCACCCGCCGGCTCCAGAGATATGGCGATTTTCGGTAGATTTGAGCCGCCGTGGGGAAGCCTCAACGAAAAGGCATCCTTCGCGCCGGGCAGGAGGCTACCCCCTTGCGGCTCGATTCGATGCCGCGCGATGGATTTGCCGCCCGCAAGGACGTCGACGACGATCGTCGGCATTTCCCGGGTATGGGTGGACCGGTTTTGTATCGTACCGTAGACCGAGAGCACCTTCATGCCATCACGATCGTCGAGAGAAGAGGTGACGCCTGCGATTTCGACCGCGCTGGTTGGCTCAGCACCTACGAGGACCGTTGCCAAGGCCGAAAGGCCGCCGGCGAAGAAGAACATGGCGACGAAGCAGCCGGCGACAACGGCCCCGAAGGCGCGTGGCGGCAGAAGCTGGAGAAGCCGTTCCGCAGAGCGCATGATCCAGATAAGGCCTCTGGCGATCAAGCGGCCGGCTTGCGAAGCGAATACAGCCTGCCGTGACCGGGTACGGCGATGGTTGTCATTGTAAGCGGTGCCATGCGCCGCTGGCCCATCGGCAAGCACAACGAAATGAGCGTCTACAATCTCATATTTCGGTCTGGCAGGGGCAAAATTGCGCTTGCGGACGCCCGGTTCCGGCGGCAGCAAGTCGATCGTGGCGCTCCTTTCGCGTCTCGCGCCGAATGCGCTCATGGCGGTTCTCCTTGTCGTTGCTTCACGCAGAGAGATTCACCCGCAAAAAGTCGGGCATTGAACCGAATCCTTACGAAACGTAAACCATACTGGTTAATGCTTCGGAAATCGGCCTTGGATGGGCCTTGATTCCGTGCGATCCGCGGGCAGCGAAACCGCGCAACGTGGCAGCCAATGACGAGAACCGGATAACCCCTTTGATACATTTCGAGAATGTCGGTCTGCGCTACGGGATGGGTCCGGAAATCCTCCGTGATCTCACCTTCGACATTCCGCGCCGATCCTTCCAGTTCCTCACCGGCCCCTCCGGCGCCGGAAAGACGACGCTGTTACGCCTTCTGTTTCTGTCGCTGCAACCTACGCGCGGGCTCGTGCGGACATTCGATCGCGACATCGCCACGATCCCGCGCGACGAATTGCCGATGCTGCGACGCCGGATCGGCATCGTCTTCCAGGATTTCCGGCTGCTCGACCATCTGACGACCTACGAGAACGTCGCCCTTCCGCTCAGGGTTCGCGGCAAGGAAGAGTCCTCCTATCGAGCCGACGTGCTGGAACTTCTGAAATGGGTGGGGCTCGGAGAACGCATTAACGTACTCCCCCCTGTCCTGTCGGGCGGGGAGAAGCAGCGCGCTGCAATCGCACGCGCGCTCATTGATCGCCCCGAGTTGCTTTTGGCGGACGAGCCGACCGGCAACGTCGATCCACCGATGGCACGACGGCTACTCAGCCTGTTCCTCGAACTGAACCGACTCGGTACGGCGGTTGTAATCGCCACCCACGACCTATCGCTAATGGATCAGGTCGAGGCGCGGCGCATGATCCTCTCGCAAGGGCGGCTCGACATCTATGAGTGAGGCTACCGGACCCAATCGGGCGCAGGAGCGCGCTCCCGAGAAACGGCCGCCGATGCGTGTGCGGCCCACCGCCCCGATCGTGCCGCCCGCAAACGTCTCCGGCAATGCGCTTATGTGCGTCATCGCCATCATGGCGTTCCTGGCCTGCCTGACCTATGGCGCCGTCAGCATGGTGCGAGCGACGGCGGCGAGCTGGCAAAGCCAGATTTCGCGCGAGATCACCATCCAGATCAAGCCGGACGACAAGTTGGACATGGAAGCGGCGTTGCGTGATGCGCGCGACCTTGCCCTGACATTCTCCGGCACGAAGGATGGACAGATCGTCGATCGCGCGGCGACAGCAAGGCTGCTCGAGCCCTGGCTCGGGGAAGGGCTGGACCTCAACGAACTGCCGGTGCCGCGTCTTGTCATCATCACGATCGACGAGCGCAATCCGCCCGATTTCACCGCCATGCGGCAAGCGCTGACAGAAACGATCCCGCAGGCCTTCCTCGACGATCACCGTACCTGGGTGAACCGCCTGGTCGCCATGGCGGAGACGACCGCCTGGATCGGCACGGGCGTCCTGATCCTCGTCTTTACGGCGATGGTGCTGACGGTCATCTTCGCGACGCGCGGCGCTCTCTCCGGCAATCGCCATATCATCGAGGTGCTGCATTTCGTCGGCGCGGAAGCGGGTTTCGTGGCGTCCGAGTTCCAGAAGCATTTTCTCAAGATAAGCCTCAAGGGCTCGTTTGCAGGAGGGGCGCTGGCAGCTCTCGTCTTCGCCATAGCCGGCTACTGGCAGAGCAATTCGCTCGCGACCCCCGAGAGCGACCAGGCAACCGCGTTGTTCGGCGCTTTTTCGGTCGGCCTCGGCGGCTATCTGGGCATCGGCGCAACGATGATCGTCATTGCCCTTCTGACGACGCTGACGGCGCGCTTTACAGTAATGCGCACGATTTTCGAGATCGACCGCATCCGTTCCGACCCCGCACGGACCGATGGTCTGCCGAACACTTGAAATAGCACGCCGTGCCAATGTGCCGCAGCGGACTCGTCCTTGCCGCAATCGCGCGCTATGAGAGAGAATCATGGTCGCAATGGACGAGTCGAGAAACGCGATGATGGAGGACCGGAAACCACCAGCGAGACGCTGGCGGATCCGCCCCATTCGTCGCTTCGTGCGCCTGTTCCTCGTTCTGTTGCTGATCTTCTGCGGCCTACTGGTCAGCGGTTTCCTCTATTTCGCCGAGACCGTCGCCTCCATGGAAACACCGCGCCGTCCGCAGGCCGATGCGATCGTCGTTCTGACGGGAGGCTTCCAGCGGATCGACCAGGCGATCGATCTTCTGAAGCAGGGTGCGGGAAGACGTCTTCTGATCTCCGGCGTCAATCCGGCAACCAGCGGCAACCAGATCCGCAGGTTCACCCAAAGTTCGTCGACGCTCTTCGAGTGCTGCGTCGACATCGGCTATGACGCGATGGACACGATTGGCAACGCCAACGAGACGGCGCAGTGGATTAGCGACCACGGGTACAGCAAGGTTCTGGTTGTCACCAACAACTACCACATGCCGCGCAGCCTGCTCGAACTGCGGCGCAGCGATAAACAAACCGAGTTCCTGTCCTACCCGGTCATCAATTCCGATCTGAAGAACGGAAACTGGCTGGGTCAACCGATGGTGATGAAGGCGATCCTGTCTGAATACTTCAAATATTCCGCCGCGGTGCTGCGGGATATCGTCGGTGCTGGGACCGCGAGCGGGCTGCGCCGCGACGAGCCGGCGCATGCCTCATTGATGTGATCAACACGCGTCGGACGCAAAGCCCAACAGAGCACAGCCCGACCGGGCAGCCATCACTCGCCGAGGAGGGTTTGAATGCGCTCATAGAGCTCGCGGGGTACCCTGACACCCTCATTCGAAGTTCGCTGTCGTGCGCGATACCGCCTTTCAGACGGAAGCCTCGCCCCTTGATCTGTAATTGCAGCAAAGAGCGCCTCTGCCGCCTGGTCGTTCTCGGTGCTCTCCCCTCCCAGCAGAACTGGATTGAACGCAATGACAAGCTCGCCGTGACATGGCGCTGCCTTCGCGTTGGCATCGAAGGACATCGACTGCATGCTTGTCATCCCTCCGATAAGCGGTCCCGCCAGCAATTCCACCATCGTGGAGAGGGCCGAGCCCTTATGCCCTCCGAATGTCAGCATCGCCCCGGACAGTACAGCCTTCGCATCGGTGGTAGGCTGGCCCTCGGAATCAACTCCCCAGCCCAAGGGGATCGGCTTGTTCTCCCTTCCATGAAGGGCGATCTCTGCACGTGCGGCGGCGCTTGTCGCGAAATCAAAGACATAAGGCCGGCGTTCCTTGCGAGGCCAACCAAACGCAATTGGGTTGGTTCCAAGGACCGGCGTGGAGCCGCCTGCGGGAGCGACCCAGCTGTGGCTCGGGTTCATGATCAGTGCCGCGAGGCCATGCGCGGTGATAGCTTCGACCTCTGGCCAGAGGGCCGTCGAATGGAAACAGTTATTGATTGCCAGAATGGATATGCCCAGGGTCCTGGCCTTGGACACCAGTGATTCCAGCCCGCGCTCGAACGCAAGCAACGAGTAGCCAAAGTCGGCATCAATCGTCGTCACCGCAGCCGAGATGTCTTGAGGCCGAGGATCCGCGTCCTTGTTGAACCTGGGGTGGCCCATCGTGTCGAGGCAGCCGGGCAGCCGCTGTAGACCGTGTGACCTGCAGTCATCTCGTTCGGCCGAGGCGATCGCGCGCGCCAGCGGTTGCGCCTGGGCATTGGACAGCCCATGCAGGGTCAACACTTTCATGGAGAGGTCGAAAACCTCGTCTACCGAGAGGACAACCTCGTCGCGCACGTCCTTCAAATTCAAGCCAAAGCCTCCTGTGACAGAGTGGGATCCATGGCAATGCGGTCAACGCATTGATTTTTCTTTGTATACTTAACGTATACATTATTGATGGAATTTTACAAACCGGTAACTGGTTGACCCAAGCATGGCAGCTACACGCAGAAACGGAGGGGACCGGCACGCCAACCACCCAGGCTGAAATGTCCAGCTAGAACGGTTTCGATCGGCAAACTTCCTGCCGATCCTGAGGCTGTTCGACCGCAAGCCGGTTTCCGACGCCGGAAATATCGTGTAGGCAGGCTCACCTTTTTACTGCGCGGCGCGCCCAGCTGGGGCGCGCGAGGAGAGCCGTCGCTTCATGATCGTCCTGCGTTCAATCCTGTTCAACCTGGCTTTCTATTTCAATCTGATCGCGCAGATGATCGTGCTGTCGCCCGCCTACTTCTTGCTGCCGCGCAAGAAAGCCATGATGGTGCCAAAGAACTGGGCCCGCAGCAATCACTGGCTGTTTGACAAGATCGTGGGAACCTCTTTCGAGATCGAGGGCCTGGAGAACATCCCCAAAGGGCAAGGCTACATCTTCGCGCCGAAACACCAGTCGCTCTGGGACACCTACGCGCTGCTTCCCTGGCAGGACGACCCCTTCTACATCCTCAAGCGCGAGCTGACCTGGATCCCGCTCTTCGGCTGGTACATCCTGAAACAGCGGATGGTGCCGGTCGACCGAGGCGCGCGTGGCAGGGTCATGGCGGCAGTGATGGAGCGTGCGAAAGCCGAGATGAAGTCTGGCCGCCAGCTGATTATCTATCCCGAGGGCACCCGTCGTCCACCGGGCGCTCCACCGGACTACAAGTACGGTATCGCCCGGCTCTACCGCGACCTGCAGGTCCCAGTCCTACCGGTCGTAATGCACCCCGGCCTGTTCTGGCCGCGCCGCAAGTTCCTTCGCTTCCCCGGTCACTTCAAAGTGCAAATCCTGCCACCGATCCCCGCGGGCATGGATCCGGATGCGTTCCTCGCCCATCTGATCGACGTGATGGAGACCGCAAGCGACAGGTTGCTTCTCGAAACGGTCGACGCCAATCCGCACGTACCGCTACCGCCGACCGCCGCCACTCGCGTCGCCGAACTGCGTGCCCGAGGCATTTGAAACGGTGTCGTCAGCCGCCGTTTGCGAGACGCTCAACCGTGCGGCCGACCTCTTCCAGCCAGTGATCGCGGATACCCATCTCCCGTAGGTGGGCAAGCGTATTGGCAACATATTCGACGTTCGGTCCGGACTTTCCCTTCGCTGTGCTGACGACGGCAGCGGCCTCCTCGACCGAAAGGGCGCCAGCGTATTGGTGATGCGCGCGGTCGATCACATAGGCAAGGGCCTCAGTACGAACCCCGCCGTCAAGGGTGACGGGCAGCGTACGTTCCTTGTAAACATGCGTGACGAGCTCGCGTTCGCGCAGATAGTCAATGACTGCATTCCGGCGCTCCGGCGCCACCCGAAACGCCCTACCCCGGCAGGATCCTCCGCGGTCGAGGCCCAGCACCAAGCCGGGGTTCTCCTGCGTACCCCGATGCACCCAGGAACGGACGCAAAGCGCGCGGCGGAAACCATGGACGTGTGCGGGCCGGCTCTCCTCGACCTCGAAGCCCGGATTCCACATAAGCGAACCATAGCCGAAGACCCAAAATTCGTTCCTGTCCACTGTACGTTTCCGTGACTACCTGAATGCCGCCGCAATTGACCGCTCATTGCCGTGCTCTGACAATCTAGGCAAATCAATTTTCTTCCGTCAAAACGGAGAACATGATGACATCGACAAACAGCGCAACGTCAAGCGGCAGCGCGCGCAAGTTCTGGCTCCTTGGCCTCGGCATCGTAGTGTTTGTGGCAGCATACACGGGAGCATGGTTCTTCGGCGCGGATCGGCTGAAGGGCCTCGTGCGCGACCGGCTTTCAAGCACTTCCACTTCGGTGTCCTGCACTGCGCTCGAGGTGAAGGGATACCCCTTCCGGATCGGCCTCTTCTGCGATGCGGTCGCAATCGACGACGAGCGCACGGGGACATCGGCAAGCTTCGGCGCGCTGCGCTCGGCAGCCCAGGTCTACAACCCCGGCCATGCCGTTGTTGAACTCGACGGCCCCGCGCTGATCCGTGTTTCGCCGGACAAAGTGCTGACAGCCGACTGGAACCTCCTGCATGCCAGCGGCGTCGCAGGCATGGGCGGCTTGGACCGCGCATCAATCGCCTACGACGCCCTGAAGGGCAGTTTCACCGCCGGCATGCGCGATGTGAACCTCGGCTTTGCAGCCAGTCATGGCGAGATCCATACCCGCACAAACGGCACCGCGCTGGATGTCGCCATGTCGATCAACGGCCTGGAACTGACCATTCCCGGCACCCAGGTTCCCGCGATCGATGTTGCACTCCACGCCGCGGTCGCCGATGGCGCGAATTGGCTGAAGGAAGGCCCCCCAAAGGACCTTCCACGCGGCACGAAGGGTGATCTGCGCAGTTTCAGCGTCAATTTCGCCGATGGCAACAGCGTCTCGCTCTCCGGCCCGTATGAGATCGACAACGAAGGCCTTCTGTCCGGCAAGTTCGAACTGGAATTTAAGGGTATAGACTCGGTTCGCGACATCGTCTCGAAGGCGTTTCCGGAGATCGCTGAGACCGCCAACAGCGTGACAGAGACGGTACGGACGCTTTCCGGCGGAGACAGCAACGCCCGCGTCAAGTTGCTTGTACAGGATGGTGTCGTTTACCTCGGTATCATTCCAATCGCCAACATCGGAGCGCTCTGACGCTTTCAGGTTGGCGCTATGGGACCGCTACTTCTCCGGCGAGGTGACCGGCCGACCGAAGTTCGCCGCCGCCGTATCCTGTCCCGCATCGATGATCGAACGGCGGATCGCGCGAGTGCGGGTGAAGAGGTCGAACAGCTTCTCGCCGTCACCCCAGCGGATCGCGCGCTGCAGATAGGCGAGATCTTCCGAAAAGCGGGCAAGCATTTCGAGGATCGCGTCCTTGTTGTGCAGGCAGACGTCGCGCCACATGGTCGGGTCGGACGCTGCAAGGCGCGTGAAGTCGCGGAAACCCGAGGCCGAATACTTGATGACTTCCGATTCCGTCACCGTCTCCAGATCGTCGGCCGTGCCGACGATATTGTAGGCGATGATGTGCGGCAGGTGCGAGACGATCGCCAGCACCTTGTCGTGGTGCTCGGTGTCCATTTCATCCACCTTGGAGCCGAGCGTCTCCCAAAAGGTCGCAAGCTTCTTCTTGGCCACCTTGTCGGTGCCGTGGACAGGCGTGAGAATGCACCAGCGCCCACGAAATAGCTCGGCGAAACCGGCATCGGGACCCGAATGTTCGGTGCCGGCGAGCGGATGGCCGGGAATGAAATGGACGCCCTTCGGGATGTGCGGCAGCATCTGCGCCACCACAGAGCCCTTGGTCGAGCCGACATCGGTGACGATCGCGCCCTGCTTCAGGTTCGGCGCAATCTCCTGGGCAACACTGCCGGAGGCGCCAACCGGCACCGATACGATGACCAGATCGGCGTTACACACGGCTTCGGCAGCATCGAGATAGTAGTCCGTGCCGAGTTCCAGTTCACGCGCCCGCTGCAGCGTCTCCGCGCTGCGGGTGGCAATGGCGACCGTACCCGCGATGTCCTTTTCCTTGACCGCGCGCGCGATCGACGAGCCGATAAGGCCGATACCGATCAGTGCGATCTTGTCAAACTGTTGCTCCGACATGCTGCCGCCTCTTTGCGCAAGGACGCCCGCGCGCCCAAAATCCCTCGGCCGTCCGGGCATATTCGGCCGGAATGGCTGCGCCAGCCATTACCGGCGCTGTGGGCGATTGTCGAGGGGGCGCTGTTTGAACGCCTCGCGCGTGGTCGGCACGCCGGAGGGTGCCAATACGGGCACAAAGACGCGGCGCGATGCGCGTACAGCCACCGGAAGCCCCTGGTAAAGACGCTTCTGCGCCTCGACGACGAGCACGCCGGAAAACATCGGCCAGAGCCAGCGGCCAAGCCGCTCGAAGGCGCTGTGAAGCTTCTGAACGGTCCTGTGCTTCGACGGCGGGAAGAACAGCGTCTCGGCGCTCGCGCCAGGCGTGAAATTGGTTTCGCGCAACAGGTGAGTGAGCTGGCCGCGCGAATAGGGTCGTCCGGAGCCGAACGGGGTGTGCTCCATGCGCGCCCAGACGCCGCGCCTGTTCGGCACGACGATGACGAGCCGTCCGCCCGGCGCAAGCACACGCCAGAGTTCCTTCATCGTCTCGCGCGGGTTTTCGGCGAACTCCAGGGAATGCACCATCAAGATCCGGTCGACGGAGGAATCGGGCAGCGGCAGTTCCTCATCGAAGACCAGAGCGGTGGCGGACGCTTCGCCGACCGGCCAGTTCACTGCCCCCTGCCCGGCCGGCATAAAGGCGAAGGTGCGTTCGGTATCCGCACGGAACCGGTCCAGATAGGGGACAGCGTACCCAAGACCTACCAGACGCTCCTCCGGCAGGCGGGCCCAGATCGAGGCGAGCGCCATCGTAATGGAATGCTCCGCGAGGTGACCCAGGGGTGAGTGGTAAAATTCGCGAAGATCGACAATATCTGCGTGCATGCGCGCGATGTTAGCGACCAGGCAGTGGACTTCAAGGCCCGGCTTCCTACATTCCTGCTTCACTCGACAATGCCGCAGGAGGGAACGCCCGATGAAATCACTCGATATCGAACTCTTTGGCTGCCGGAGTGACAATTTCGGCGTGCTCCTGCATGACCCGGCGACCGGCGCAACCGCCAGCATCGACGCGCCGGAAGAACAGTCGATTCGCGACGCGCTGGCGCGACGCGGCTGGCGGCTGACTCACATCTTCACCACTCACCATCATGCCGATCACGTCGAAGCAAACGCGGCGCTGAAGGCGCATTTCGGCGCGACGGTCATCGGCCCGACACGTGAGGCGGACCGCATTCCCGGCATAGACCAGCGCGTGGACGATGGTGACCGCTTCGACTTTGCGGGACGTCCCGTGGAGGTGATCTGGACGCCCGGCCACACCGCGGGCCACGTCTGCTACTACCTGCCCGACGACCGGCTGCTCTTTGCCGCCGATACGCTTTTTGCGCTCGGCTGCGGCCGCCTGTTCGAGGGCACAGCCGCGCAGATGTGGACATCGCTGTCAAAGCTTGCGGCACTGCCCGAAGAAACTGTCGTCTACTTCGGCCATGAGTACACACTCTCCAACGCACGCTTCGCACTTACAGTCGATCCGGCCAATGCGGCGCTGAAGGAGCGGGCAGCGGAGATCGAGCGTATGCGCTCGGCCGGTCAGTTCACCGCCCCGACCACCATTGGCGTGGAGCGGACGACCAACCCGTTCCTGCGCGCCGCAGATCCGGGGATCCGCAAGGTGCTGGGCATGCCTGATGCAACCGATGCCGAGGTGTTCGCCGAGATCCGCGCGCGCAAGGACCGCTTCTGATGACACTTCAAGAGATCGTCGCCACACTCGGATTGGAACGGCACCCCGAAGGCGGCTGGTATGTTCAGACGTTTCGCGATCCGGAAGGCGGGCCACGAGGGCACTCGACCTCCATTTACTACCTGCTCGAAAGAGGGGAGCGCTCGAACTGGCATCGAGTCAGCGACGCCGCCGAGATCTGGCACTATTACGCGGGCAGCCCCATCGCACTCTCCCTGTCGGATGACGGCAAGGTGAGCCACACCCAGATACTCGGCGTGGACCTGGCACGGGGGGAACGGCCGCAAGTGCTCATTCCGGCGGGCTGGTGGCAATCGGCAGAATCGCTCGGAGATTGGACGCTGGTTGGCTGCACGGTCGCGCCGGGCTTTTCATTCGACGTCTTCGAACTGGCGCCGCCTGGGTGGCAACCCGGGGTCTGAACCCTAATCAGGCGGCTGCCCCCTCGGTGACCGCGCGAGACTTGCGGCCGAAAATCATGTCTTTTGCTGCCAGCACCGCGCCGCCGGTCACCAGAGCGCAGGCTGCCGCAATCCGCCAGGATGGTTCGGCGAAGCCTGACAGGACCAGCACGAGCGTCGACAGCACCGGGGCGGCATAACTTGCAGCACCGAGGATCTGGATGTCTCCGTTCTTGACGCCGTAGTCCCAGGCATAGAAGGCGGCACCGACCGGCAGGAGCCCCAACCCGAGCACCGCAAACCACTCGAAGCCTGTCGCCGGCCACACAGTCGTCTCCAGGGCCAGATGGCAAATGAAGGAGAGGAACGAGGTGGCAAGGCAAAAGCCCGTCACGACGTCCGTGGAAACGGCGTCGAAGCGCCGTGTCAGCAGCGAATAGCCGGACCAGGTGAAGGCGCAGAGGAAGGCGGCCCCGTAGCCCAGCGCATAGGCACCGTCGAAGGCAACGCCGTTACGGGCGACAATCAACACGGTCCCCGCGAGGCCTGCGAACGCACCCGCGACATGGTACCAACGCAACCGCTCACCCGGCAGCATCGCCGAACCCACAACGATCAGAAGCGGCCAGAGATAGGCGATCAGCCCAGCCTCGACAGCCGGTGCATTTCGCAAGGCCGTGAAATAGAGGAAATGATAGCCAAACAGACCGGCGATGCCGACGAGCCAGACCTTTGCCGGCTGCCGCAGGAGCTTCAGACGCTCGGGCCGGGCCACAAGGACGGCAATGCCCGGTAGACTGCCGATCAGAAAACAGATCGCTGAAAGCTGGAATGGGGGCATCTGGCCGGACGCTGCCGTGAACAGCGCCAGAAGCGACCACATCATGATCGCAGAAAACCCGATGAGTGTTGCCTTCAGCTTCACAGCCATTGTCCCCGTATGACGATGTTTTGAACTCAGCCGCCGAAGCGGGTGGCCGAGACGGTGACCGGACCGAGCGCGGTCGGAATTCGGACGTATACCGGCGCATACATATCGACAGCTTCCGCTTTCGCAAACCAAATTTCCATTGACGCCAGCTTGCGAAGATATTCCACGTCCCTACGTCCCTTACGATAGCCCGCACGCGGCACGAAGCGCACGCCGCAGACCTTCACCTCGCCCTCGAAGCCCCTGGTTGAGAAGGACCGTGTGCCCTTGTCGGAGAGCTTGATGTCCATGCGCGACTCGCCATCGAAGATCGGCAATGTCTTCGAGCAGACATTCGTCGAGGCCGGCATGATCAACCCGGATATCGGGTCGAGCACCGAGCGCATGTCGCTTGCCCTCACCGGTACCCAGTTCTTCGGCGGACGCTTGCGTTCCGGACGGATCGATGCGCGGACCACGTCGCCGTTGCGAAACGCCACGTCGATCGCGCGAGCCTTCTTGCCGCTGCGATAGGACATGGAATAGCTGCTTGCTCTCAGTTTTCCGTCTGCCAGCGTTCCGGACACCGAGGTCGTGCCATGCGTGCTCGACAGGATATCAGCGAGCCCGGCGGAATCCATCCGGCCGGAAATCGTGTACCGGCGCCCGTCGAACGCCGAGCGGAAGCTCGCCGTCGCGACCGGAAAACCGGACAGGCGAATGCTGTAGTCAGTGATGTGATTGACATCAGCAGCCGGGGCGGCAGCGGGAGAGCCCGCCAACGCCACCGGAACGGTCATAACTGCAAACCAAGCCCGCCAGCTCATTTTCATGCGCTCCTTGACCCGTATCGACTATAAATTCCATTGCGGCAATTCTACGCCGCTGTTACCCCTTGAGGCGACGGAAACGAGCGGAACCGATCTCGCTATTGGCCGGAAAACGCGGCGATTTGCAACCGTTTTCCCCTAAGGCGACAAGGTTTGACTTGACGCCATCGCCGCGGGTGACTATAGAACCGCCACTTTCCAATAAGGCCAGACGGACGACGGCCGGACACGGTGCCGGAATCGTATTGTCCGAAACCAAAGAAAAATAGGTGCATTCATGTCCCGTAGTTGCGAATTGACCGGCAAGGGCGTCCAGTCGGGCCACAATGTGAGCCACGCCAACAACAAGACCAAGCGCAAGTTCCTGCCGAACCTGTGCAACGTTACGCTGATCTCCGACAGCCTCGGCCAGCGCTTCCGCCTGCGCGTTTCCGCAGCAGCGCTTCGCTCGGTCGAGCATCGTGGTGGCCTCGACGCCTTCCTGCTGAAGGCCGACGAGAACGAACTGTCGATGCGCGCACGCCTGCTGCGCCGCCAGATCGCCAAGAAGGTTGCCGCCTGATATCAGGCGCGATTTTCACTGAGCGTTTTTGAGGCTTGACCGGACAACCGGACAGGCCTCATTTCGTTGAAAACATGGTTCCTCCTCCAACTGGTGGCATCACCCAGGATAAAAAAATGCAAGCGAACCGCATTACCCTTATCTACGTTCTCCTGATGACGCTCGTCGTCGTCGCCTCCAACATCCTCGTCCAGTACCCGCTGCCGTGGACGCTCTTCGGCGTCAATCTCGGGGATATCCTCACCTTCGGCGCCTTCAGCTACCCGGTAGCCTTCCTTGTCACCGACCTGACAAACCGCCAATTCGGCCCCAGGGTTGCACGCAAGGTAGTGATCGCCGGCTTTGCCGTCGCGATCCTGTTCTCCTTCGCCGTCGCCTCCCCGCGCATTGCGATCGCCTCCGGCTCGGCGTTCCTGCTGGGCCAGTTGCTCGACATCTCGGTGTTCAACACCCTGCGCCGCCAGACCTGGTGGCGTGCGCCGCTGGTAGGCTCGCTGATCGGCTCAGCACTCGACACCCTGATCTTCTTCTCGGTTGCGTTCGCGCCGGTCTTCTCGGTCTTCGGCCCGAATGAACCCTTCGCAATCGAGAGTGCACCGATCCTGGGAATTCTTACGGCCGAGGCACAGCGCTGGATTTCCTGGGCGCTCACCGATTTCGGCGTCAAGGTGCTCATGGGCCTCGTCATGCTTCTGCCCTACGGCGCGCTGATGAGCACGCTGAAGCCTATGCCTAGCGTGGAGAAAGCGACAGCGTAAACACCGGCGGGCTCACCGCTCAAGGGCCGCTTCGGGAAACCGGAGCGGCCCTTTTTGTCAGGAATGCTCCGTTCCGCCGATCAGGCGGAACTCCAGCATGAGATTGCGCTGAAGGATCGAGTGGTTGTCGTCGGAGACGACAATGATGCGGATATCGCCGTCCGGCAGCTGGACCACATCCAAACCTTCCATGTTGTCGATCTGGTGGCTCATATCGGCATCGATCAGAACCTCCCCATCCGCAACCGCACCCGGCCGGATGTCCGCCGCCTTGATGCGGCGGATGCGCATGCCGACACCGTCCGAGAGACGGAATCGACGCTCGAGCAGGAGCAGGTCGCCATTGGGCAGGAAGGCACCATCGGTCGCATCATAGGGATCGTTGCGCACAACGGAGAACGTGCCCTTCATCGGTCCGTCAAGGACCGCCGCCAGCAGGTTGCCGTCCTTGTTCAGGCTGCGCTCTGCGACGATCACCGGCGCGCCCGCAAGCGGCCCGTCCGAAGGCGCTACCACCAGCGTCTCGAAGCCACGATTGCTTCTCAGTTCGGCACGAGGAAAGGGAATCTGGTAACTGCGCTTTGGACCTGACGTCTCGAAGCCGGGATCAGGATAGACATCCACCCTGTGGCGCTGCTCGTAGCTGACGATCGCTGCCCCTGGAGCAAGGGCAAGGCCTTCGGCATCCATCTGCACCTTCTTGCCGTTGGCCTGGCCCTCCGCGTTCAGCATTGACGTGACATGCAGTTCGGAGAGACCCGCAAGTGCCCCCTCTTCGTCGCGCTGGATGGCCCCAGTCAGCCAATGACCGGTGTCGAGCCCCGCAACGAAATGTGTGCCGTCGGGACGAAAGCGTATCGAGGAGACCGCGCCCAAAAGCGAATTCGGCGAGGAATATGTGATGCCGCCGACGAATTCGAGCTTGCCAAAAGCGCGCTCACTCGAGCCGACACCGAAGTGCGAGATGACCCGGCTCTCCACCTCCAGCGCGACGCTGGTGGCAGAGCTGGGGGCAGCAACGACTGTTGCGGCGAAGGCGATGGCAAACAGGGTGGACAATCGCTTCATTGGCTTCTCATGCCAAGCGAACGCAGCCGCCCGGGTTCTGGTTGGTGGTCAGCCGGCGCGGCGAAGCCCGCCCGGCCGTCTACGGCCTGTCGTTTCGTCGGCGAAAAGCGAGGCAAGCTGCTCCGTCATCGCACCGGCGAGTTCATCAGCATCGACGATCGTCACGGCGCGGCGATAGTATCGGGTGACATCATGGCCGATTCCGATCGCCAACAACTCGACCGGCGAGCGCGTCTCGATCTGCTCGATCACCGCGCGCAGGTGGCGTTCCAGATAGTTGCCTGGATTGACCGACAGAGTGGAATCGTCCACCGGCGCGCCATCGGAGATCATCATCAGAATGCGGCGTTGTTCGGGCCGGCCGAGAAGCCGGTTGTGCGCCCAGATCAAGGCCTCCCCGTCGATGTTCTCCTTCAAGAGCCCCTCGCGCATCATCAGGCCGAGGTTTCGCCGGGCGCGGCGCCACGGAGCATCCGCCGATTTGTAGATGATGTGGCGCAGGTCGTTGAGGCGACCGGGCGCCTGTGGCTTGCCTCCGGCCAGCCACTTCTCGCGCGACTGACCGCCCTTCCAGGCCTTGGTGGTGAAGCCGAGGATCTCGACCTTGACGCCACAGCGCTCAAGCGTCCGGGCCAGGATATCGGCGCAGGTGGCGGCGACCGTGATCGGGCGACCACGCATCGACCCGGAATTGTCGATCAGGAGCGTCACGACCGTGTCGCGGAAGTTTGTATCCTTCTCCTTCTTGAAGGAGAGCGGCTGCATCGGATCGATGATGATGCGCTGCAGGCGGGCGGAGTCAAGGTATCCCTCCTCCAGATCGAATTCCCATGAGCGGTTCTGCTGCGCCATCAGCCGGCGCTGCAGGCGGTTGGCAAGCCGGCCCACGGCGCCCTGCAGGTGCGCCAGCTGCTTGTCGAGGAACGCGCGCAGCCGGTCGAGTTCCGACTCGTCGCAAAGCTCCTCGGCAGAAATGGTCTCGTCAAACTCCTCGGTGAAGACCGAATAGTCGACCTTCTCGTTGAAGTCGCCGAAGATGCTTGGGCGGCGGACTTCGCCGGGTGTTTCGCTGTCGTCGTCTTCCTCATCGGCAAGATCGTCGTCGGAAATCTCCGCGCCGTCCATCTCGCCTTCTTCCATCTGCTCTTCCGCGGCCTGGTTCTCGTCGGCAGGTGCGGCGTCGTCGCCGGCTTCTTCCTGCGAGTCGCTATCGTCCTGCTCCTGGCTGCGCGGCTGGTCCTCTTCGGTCTCGCTGCCCTGATCGTCCGGCTCGGTGTCCTCCTCGCCGATGTCCTCGGCGACGTTCATGGAGGCCAGCATGTGGCGAACGATCTTCGCGAAAGCCTGCTGGTCGTTTATCGCCGACTGCAGGTCGGGGAAATCGGTGCCCGCCTTGTCCTCGATGAAATCGCGCCAGAGGTCGAGCACCTTGCCGGCGGATGCGGGCGGCTTCTGTCCGGTGAGCTTCTCGCGAACCAGCAGCGCCACCGCTTCTTCGAGCGGAGCATCGGCCTGGCGCGTGATCGCGCCGAAGTTGGCCCTGGCGTACTTCTCCGACAGCATGGAATTGATGTTGGCTGCCATGCCGCTCATGCGGTTCGTGCCGATCGCCTCGACACGGGCCTGCTCCACCGCGTCAAAGACGGCGCGCGCGTCCGTGCCCGGCGGCGACATCGTGGCGTGGATGCGGGCGTCGTGACAGGCCTTGCGCAGCGCCATGGAGTCGCCGAGCCCACGTGTGACGGCCAACTCCTCCAGTGTCGGGCGCTTGGAAAGCTCCGGCAGGCGAATGCGCTCGCCGGTCATGCCGGGTCGCTCGTTGGCGAACACCACCTCGACCTCGGCATCGCCGGCGACCGAGCGGACGCAGCCGGTCAGTGCCCGCCGAAACGGCTCGACATCCACCGGGGCACCCGGTCTTGGCCTGGAATTGTCACCGCGAGCAGCCATATTTCACCCGCCCGGCCCTCAGGCCGTCGCCTCCAGCACGATGTTGGCGGCGCTCTCCTTCAGCTCGACACCGAAGGCGCGCTGGTAGTGCTCGGCGACCAGTGCCCGCTCCAGTTCATCGCACTTGTTGAGGAAGGTGACGCGGAAGGCGAACGCGATATCGCCGAAGATTTCCGCATTCTCCGCCCAAGTGATGACGGTGCGCGGGCTCATGACGGTCGAAAGATCGCCGTTGATGAACGCCGCACGCGTCAGGTCGGCGACGCGGACCATGCGCGAAATGGTCTCGCGACCGTCCTTCTTGCCGGAAAGCGCTTTCACCTTGGCAGCGACAATATCGACTTCGTTGTCGTGCGGCAGGTAGTTCAGCGTGGTCACGATCGACCAGCGGTCCATCTGCGCCTGGTTGATCTGCTGGGTGCCGTGATAGAGGCCGGTCGTGTCGCCGAGGCCAACCGTGTTGGCGGTCGCGAACAGGCGGAAGGCAGGGTGCGGACGGATAACGCGGCTCTGGTCAAGCAGCGTCAGACGGCCGGAGGATTCGAGAACGCGCTGGATAACGAACATCACGTCCGGGCGGCCGGCGTCGTACTCATCGAAAACGAGCGCGACGTTGTGCTGGTAGGCCCAGGGCAGGATGCCGTCCTTGAATTCGGTGACCTGCATGCCGTCCTTGACGACGATCGCATCCTTGCCGACGAGATCGATACGGCTGACATGGCTGTCGAGGTTGACTCGGACACACGGCCAGTTGAGGCGGGCCGCCACCTGCTCGATATGGGTGGACTTGCCGGTGCCGTGATAGCCGGACACCATCACGCGACGGTTGTGGGCGAAGCCCGCAAGAATTGCGAGTGTCGTCTGGCGGTCGAACAGGTAGTCGGGATCGAGATCCGGCACGTAGGCATCCGCCTTCGAATAGGCGGGAACGCGAATATCCGTATCAATGCCGAAAACCTCCCGTACCGAAACTGTGGTATCCGGGAGGTTTGAAATGTCGAGATCCATCTTGCTCATAATGTCTCCGCAGCAGACGCCGCTTGCATCCGCCCTATGTCCTGTTGCTGCCGACCTGCTCTAGCAGAAGCCGGCCTGCTTTAACAATTGATATGCTTGAATGACCGCCCGAAAACGCTCTTCAGATCCCCTGTCTCCGCCATTTGCATCCGGATGGTGCTTTTTGACAAGGGCCTTGTAGGCAGTCTTGATGTCCTCGGCCGTGGCATTGGCATGCAAGCCCAGCGTGTCGAAAGCTTTTGCCTCAAGCGTCTTCAGCTTTCGGGCACGCGGTTCCATCCGCGGCCCACGTCCCCGCCCTTCATTGACGAACCCGAATGGATCGCGAATGCGCTGTTGTGCGCCTGCCGTGCCAGACCGAACATTTCCATGCGCCGGGCCGCCCTTTGCCGCCTTGTTGACGCCGATTGTCCAGGTTGGGCGATGACCGGTGATCGCTTCCTTCTGATAACGCGCGATCTCCGAATCGGAGAGGCCGGAGAAATAGTTGTAGCCCTTGTTGTAGTCCTTCACGTGCTCGAAGCAGAAGAGGAAGAACTGACCTTCGGCATTGCGACCGACTGGCGCACGATGGAGGCCGGGCTTGTCGCAACCGTCCCATTGGCACGTCGGCGCAATGGGTTCCGGGCGCTCCACGCGCCGGCGCGTCCGGATCCGGTCGAAGTATTTGGAATCGAGTTTCATGGGTCCAATTATGGGACTCGTGGCGAGTCACAACAAGAATTGACAAAGCGGATTGTTGCTGGCTTTTTGGGCCATTTTTTCGCGCAGAACACCATGGCTTTGCGCCAGATACAGGACAGCAGATGTCAGTGAAATCCCGGATCGAATATAAGTTGACCGAGGCGCTTTCGCCAGAGCGGCTCGAAGTGATCAACGAAAGCCACCTGCACGCCGGCCACCAGCCGGGTTTCACCGGCGCAGGCGAGACCCACATGCGCATCCGCATCGTCTCTGCACGGTTTGACGGCGTGAGCCGCGTCGCCCGGCACCGGATGGTCAACGACCTGGTAAAGGACGAGTTCGACGCGGGCCTGCATGCGCTGGCGATCGAAACGGCAGCACCTGGAGAGCCTGTGCGCTGGTAGTCAACCCCGCCCCGCGGCTCCTTCCGCCGGGCGAATGCGCAGCTTGGTGATGCGGTTTTTCACCCGCTTCATGACGAGGAAGCGCTTGCCATGAAACGTGAACGCCTGCCGCTCCTCGGGGATCGACTTCGATTCGTGAATGACGAGGCCGGCAATCGTCGTCGCCTCCTCGTCCGGCAGCGTCCAATCGAGCGCGCGGTTCAGGTCGCGTATCGCCACGCTGCCGTCCACGACGATTGAGCCGTCCGCTTCCTGCCGCACACCCTGGATGTCGATGTCGTGCTCGTCGGAAATGTCGCCGACAATTTCCTCCAGAATGTCCTCGAGCGTGACAAGCCCCTGGACCTCGCCATACTCGTCGACCACGACGGCAAAATGCAGCTTGCGCCGAAGGAACGCGTTCAACTGCTCCTTGAGGCTTGTCGTATCCGGAACGAACCAGGGCTTTTCCGCAGCCTTGACGATATCGACAGTGGTCGCATCCACGCCCGGTTCGGCAAGCGCGCGCAACAGGTCCTTGGCGTGAACAACGCCGATGATGTTGTCGGTCGCGCCGCGCCAAAGCGGCATGCGCGTGTACGGGCTTTCAAGAACCGTGCGTACGATCGTCTCCGGCGCCTCGTCGGCATTTAGACCACGCATTGCGGTCCGGTGCACCATGACGTCGGAAACTTCGAGTTCGCTGAAATCGAGCATCCCTGCGGACCGGTCCTGCTTCGCCCCGTCGCGCGCCGTCGCTTCGCTTGCTATGCGCCCGTCGCCGGACGGCGGCAGAAGCGCGGCGTTCCGCGCGGGCGACAAGCCGAAAAGCCCGCACAACCGACGCAGGATGCCGAAGTTCTGGCTCATCGCGGAAGCTTTTCCTTCAGGAAAGTGAGGACTTCGGAAGCAGGAACGTCGTCCGCTACGAAGGACTGCCCAATGCCATGCGTGAGGATGAAGGTGAGCTTGCCACCCTTGACCTTCTTGTCCTGCGCGATTGCATCCATCAGGGCCTCAGCCGGTGGCAGGCCACCGGGAATGGCATCCATCGACACCGGCAGGCCGACATCCTGCAGATGCACCTCCACACGGCGTGCATCGTCGGGGCTGGCGAGATTCATGCGCGCGGAAAACTGGTGCGCCAACACCATGCCGATGGCGACGCCTTCGCCATGCACGAGGCGGGCGCTGTCATACTCGGTCGCCGCTTCGAGCGCGTGGCCGAAGGTGTGGCCCAGGTTGAGTAGCGCACGCAGGCCGTTCTCGCGTTCGTCGGCCGCGACCACATTCGCCTTGGCCTGGCAACTCGTCGCGATCGCCTCGATCCTGGCCTCGCCGCCCGAAAAAATGTCACGCCAGTTCTTTTCGAGCCAGGCAAAGAAGTCCGGCTTGTCGATCAGGCCGTACTTGGCGACTTCGGCGTAGCCGGCACGGAATTCGCGCGGCGAAAGCGTGTCGAGCACGTCGGTATCGGCGAGCACCAGATCCGGCTGGTGGAACACGCCGAGCAGGTTCTTGCCATGGCGCGAGTTGATACCGGTCTTGCCGCCGACCGAAGAATCGACCTGCGCCAACAACGACGTCGGCACCTGGATGAAGCGCGAGCCGCGCCGAACGATCCCCGCCGCAAACCCGGTGAGATCACCGATGACGCCGCCCCCGAGCGCCACGACAGCATCGTTACGCTCGATACGCGCGCCGAGCACGCCGTCGCAAACCGTCATCAGATGCTCGAAGCTCTTCGTTTTTTCGCCTGCCGGCAGGGTCTGCGACACGGCCTCGATGCCGCTCTCTCTCAGCGAGCGCAGGAAGGGCTCGAGGTAGACCGGCGCGACGTGCTCGTCCGTCACCACGGCGATCCGGCGGCCCTTCAGCCGCGCGCCGATTTCCGCGCCGGCAGCCGAAATCAGGCCCGGCCCGATGAGGATGTCGTAGGAGCGATCGCCAAGATCGACGCGGACGGTGCGCCGGGCGGCGGTGGAAGAGCTGTTCATGCGGATCACTTCTCGATTGGGTTGGCGGCGATGGCGGCAAGCACCTCCTCGACCACCATTTCTTTCTTCACGTCGCGCGAAAGAACCGTGAGGTCCGCTTCCGCATAGATGGGATAACGCGCGCTCATCAGGTTTTCGAGCGTTTGCTTTGGATTTTCCGTCTTCAGGAGCGGGCGGGTGTCGCGCTTGTTGACCCGTTCCCACAGCACCTCGATATCGGCCTTGAGCCAGATGGTGAGGCCGCCGCGCTTGATGTGCCTGCGCGTGCGCTCGTTGATGAAGGCCCCACCGCCTGTCGAGACGACCCGCGGCCCGGTCTTGAGCAGACGCTTCATGACCCGCGCCTCCAGCGCGCGGAACTCTTCCTCGCCATAGGCTGCAAAGAGATCCGAAATCGACATGCGCGAGACACGCTCGATCTCATGGTCGGAATCAATGAATGGCACGGACAGCGCCTGGGCCACCAGGCGTCCGATCACCGACTTCCCGGCGCCCATCAACCCCACCAGAACGAGGTTGCGCTTGCCAAGCGCCATCCGCGCTTGCTTTGCGAGCTCCGGGGAGGACGTTTCCATCAGGCCGATCATCAGGGAGTTCCGGTTGTTGCTTCCTTCGGTATCTGCAAAAGCATCGGAAGCGTCAAGTGTTTGAGCGTCAATGACGTCTTGCGCTCATTCCCCCTCGGGGCGATATAGGATGGGTGTCCCACGGAGCGCGCAATGCCCACACTCTTCCGTTTCCTGTTCTTCTGTGCGGTTGTCGCCGGCTTGATTTATGGGGCGATGGTCGCACTTGTTGCTTTCGTCGAGCCGCACGAACGGGACGTGACCATTCGTATTCCCTCCGAGCGGGTGAACACGCAGCCATGACGGACCGGTCGGCAATCCAGATCGAGGCTTTCCTGGAGATGATGAGCGCAGAGCGTGGGGCGGCTGCGAACACCCTTTCATCCTACGAACGCGACCTCGATGATGCCCGGTCCTTCCTGTTGGAGCGGCAAGTGCGAATGACCGAGGCCGTACCGGACGACCTTCGGGCTTATCTCGGCCACCTGGCACGGCAGGGCTTCAAGGCTTCCTCGCAGGCAAGACGGCTTTCCGCGCTTCGCCAGTTCTACAAGTTCCTCTACGCCGAGGGCCTGCGCGGCGACGATCCGACCGGAATCCTCGATGCGCCGCGCAAGGAGCGGGCACTGCCGAAGACGCTCTCGGTAGACGACGTCACCCGTCTCATTGGCCTTGCGGAGACGGAAGCGCGGGCGGCGGGAGCAGATCGCCTCCAGCGGTTGCGGATGCATGCGCTGATCGAGCTTCTGTACGCCACCGGCATGCGCGTCAGCGAACTCGTCGCGCTACCCGCAACGGTTCTCACGCAGAACAGCAGATTCCTGGTGATCAAGGGCAAGGGCAACAAAGAGCGGCTGGTGCCGCTGTCGCGCTCGGCAATCTCGGCATTACAAACCTACGGCGCAGCCCTCGCCACCGAGCAAGCGGAGCAGGAGGACGCCAAGGAAAGTCCCTTTCTCTTTCCTTCCACCGGCAAGCAAGGCTATCTGCCCCGGCAGGTGTTCGCGCGCGAGCTGAAAGCGCTCGCGTCGCGGGCGGGGATTCGTGCTGCAACGCTTTCACCGCATGTCATGCGCCATGCCTTTGCAAGCCATCTCCTGCAGAACGGCGCCGACCTGCGTGCGGTCCAGGAACTCCTCGGCCACTCGGACATTTCGACCACGCAGATTTATACGCATGTGCTAGAAGAGCGCCTGCATCGGCTGGTGCAGGAACATCACCCCCTTGCCAAACAGGCAAAAAAACCGGATTAGAGCCGCCATTCCGCCGTCAACGCCCGATAGGTGCGCTGACGGAACAGTTGGAGCAAACGATCGGAAACGCATCTCATGCACAATTACCTCGACTTCGAAAAACCCATCTCTGACCTCGAAGGCAAGATTCATGAGCTGCGCAAGCTCGCCGAAGAGGACCAGAGCATTGACACGTCGGACGAGGTCGGACGGCTCGAGGCGCGTGCGCGCGACGCGATGGTCGATATCTACTCCAAACTGACCCCCTGGCAGAAGACGCAGGTTGCCCGGCACCCGCAGCGCCCGCACTTCCTCGACTATGCGGCAAAGCTGTTCGAAGAATTCACACCGCTTGCCGGCGACCGCAAGTTCGCCGAGGACGAGGCGATCCAGGCCGGCCTCGGCCGCTTCCGCGGCCAGTCGGTCGCCATCATCGGCCAGGAAAAGGGCAACGACACCAAGTCGCGCCTGAAGCACAATTTTGGCAGTGCCCGCCCCGAAGGCTACCGTAAGGCGATCCGGGTCATGGAGATGGCGGACCGCTTCGGCCTGCCGATCATCACACTTGTGGATACCGCAGGTGCCTATCCCGGCATCGGCGCCGAGGAACGCGGCCAGGCCGAAGCGATCGCGCGCTCCACCGAAACGTGCCTCAACGTGCGCGTTCCGATCGTTTCCGTCGTGCTCGGCGAAGGTGGCTCCGGCGGTGCGATCGCGATTGCCACCGGTGATCGCGTCTACATGCTGCAGCACGCGATCTACAGCGTGATTTCGCCGGAAGGTGCTGCTTCCATCCTGTGGCGCGATTCCACCCGCGCGAAGGAAGCTGCGAGCAACATGAAGATCACGGCCGACGACCTGAAGTCGCTCGGCATCATCGACGGCATCATCCCCGAGCCGCTCGGCGGTGCCCATCGCGATCCAGACGCTGTGATCACGGCGACCGGCAACGTCGTTTCCGATGCGTTGCGCGACCTTTCGGCAAAACCCGGCGATCAGTTGCGCCGCGACCGCCGCCAGCGCTATCTGAACATTGGCCGGCAACTCTAAGCGGAATTCCGCGCCGATACACCAGTTATGCACAGGGATGCGGGAATGTGGCCAAACCTTGGACATATTCCCGTGGTTTCAGCGTATCCACAGATCGCGAGCTTTGCGAAGGATTCCAGGTTAACGCTTGATTAAGTATAAGCGGGTATGATTCCGTGTCCGCCGCGCGGGCATAGACGACGAAGCCCGGATTTTTTTGGAACTGAGCATGCGCCTTAAGGTACTCGCCGCCGTTTCATTGCTTGCCGTAGCCGCTGCCGGCTGCACCAACGAGACGCTCGACAGCGTCGGCAGCAGCGTTGACGTCAAAAAGGTTTCCAACAAGACGCAGTACCAGCTGTCTAGCCAGGTCCTCTCCAAGATGGCTTCGCTGAACATCGACCGCAATGCGCCGGTCATGCTTCGCATTTTGAAGGAAGAGGGAACGCTGGAGGTCTGGAAGGCCGATCGCTCCAACCGCTTCCAGATGATCAAGACCTACAAGATCTGCGCCTGGTCCGGCAAGCTCGGTCCGAAGGTGAAGGAAGGCGACCGGCAGGCACCGGAGGGCTTCTACCCGCTCGGCCCGCAGCACATGAACCCGAATTCACAGTACTATTTGGCGATCAACACGGGCTTCCCGAACCGGTACGACCAGGCCAACGGCTTCTTCGGCACCAACCTGATGATCCATGGCGCCTGCTCGTCCTCCGGTTGCTATTCGATGACCGACGAGCAGATCATCGAAATCTTCGCCTTCGCCCGTGACGCCTTCAAGGGCGGCCAGAAGGCGGTCCAGCTTCAGGCCTTCCCTTTCCGCATGACCGCGGAAAACATGGTGCGGCACCGCGACAATCCGAACATCGAATTCTGGAAGATGCTGAAGGTCGGTTACGACCACTTCCAGATCACCAAGCGTCCGCCCGAAATTGCTGTTTGCGACAAGAAATACGTATTCAATCAGCAGGCTGCGGATGGCAGCGCCCTTAGCGGCGGCGCGCAGTGCCCAGCCATGTCGACGCCCGCCTCGCTTCAGGTCGCCCTCATTACCTACGACAAGGCCTACGCCGCCGAATACGCGAAGATGATGAGGAAGTACGAGGGCACCATCTGGCTCGAGCCTTCGGAAGCCCAACGCAAGGCGATCGTCGCCGACAAGCGCAAGGGCCGTGAACTCGCCTATGCTCCAACCGGCAATTCGATCGACGCCGGCAAGCTGATGAAGGTTCGCGACATCGAGGCCGAGAAAAAGAAGGCCGAGGAAGAGGCGCAGCGCAAGATCGAGATGGCCGAGAAGGCAAAGCAGGAAGAGGAAGCCCGCAAGGCAGCCGAACTGCAGAAACTTGCCGACGACGTCGCCGCGGAGAAGGCAGAGCAGAAAGCGGCCGGCGCCACCGGCGGCGTTGCCGTCCCCGTTAGCAATCCGGGGCCTGCTTCCGTTCAGGCACAGGCCGAAGCGGCAAAGAAGCCTTTCTGGAGCCTCTGGTCGAACAAGAACACAGCCGCAACCGGCGCTGCGGGGGCAGCCACGACGACGGCTACTGCCGGGCAGCAGCCGCAGCAGACCGGCGCGGAGCCCGCACAAAAAGCCGCCGCGGCGAGTACTGTTCCGAATACCGGCGAACAGAAACCGCAACAGCAGCCGCAGCACCCACGGCAAGCGGATGCAGGGACCGGCGTCACCGGCGACGGCACCTCGTTGACGGCCCCCGCGCCTCAAGCGACCGCCGATGCCGGCACGACGCAGAAAGCCCCGTTCTGGAAGTTCTGGAAGAAGCAATGAGCCTCGCCGCTACAGGTGCGACCGACGTCTATGACCTCAAAGGGTTGAAATGTCCGTTGCCGGTTCTGAAGACGAAGAAGCGACTGGAACAGCTGCCGGCGGGTGCCGAGCTCTGGATCGAAACCACCGACCCGCTCGCCGTCATCGACATCCCGCATTTCTGCAGCGAGTACGGCCACACGCTCGAGGCCAGCGATAGGACCGACGGCGGCCACCGATTTCTGATCCGGAAGAAACCCTAGACATCCACAGCTGTATATCGGCTCTTGCCTCTCTTCTTCGCTGGGCCTATAGGGCCCTGCATCGGTAGAAGGAGATTTATGCACAGAAGCCCAAGTTTAGAACCGCTTTGACGCGGTGGCGCCGAGCGCCCCTGCGGGCGCTATTCTGTGTACTCCAATCTACGGATTATCATGAAAAACGTGGACCTTTGCATCCGCGCCTATGAAGAGGCGGTGGATCTTGAGAAGCTGTCGGCCATCTGGTTCGACGCGTCTATTCGCGCGCATGCGTTTATCGGCGAGATGCGCTTACAAGAGCAGCGCGTCGTAGTTGAAACGCTCTATCTTCCCAAGGCCGAAACCTGGGTCGCATGCCACCAGGGAGAGCCGGTCGGCTTCATCAGCCTCCTGGACACCTTCATCGGCGGGCTGTTCGTCTCTCCCAAACAGCAAGGGCTCGGTGTCGGCCGGACGCTGGTGAGCCATGCCCTCAGACTGAAAGGCGAACTATGCCTGGAGGTCTATACTCGAAATGCGCAGGCATATGGTTTCTACAAGGGCCTAGGCTTTGAAGAAATCTCCCGGCGAGCGCTGGACGACGAGGGCCTGCCGTTCGAGAATGCGCGCATGCGCCTGATGGCCTGACCGTTCGGCAGGGCGGTAAAAGCCGCCCTGCCAGACATCGGATCGACTTATGAGGTTAGAGCCGCATTCCCGGCACGGCCAGTGGATTGTCCTCCAGCGCCGCGCGATCCGGGCGGTCGATGCGGGGCTTTCCGACAAAAGCGTCAAAGAGGTCGCGGACGAACTCTTCCGGCAGATCCTTTGTGATCAGCACCATACGCGTACGTCGGTCAGATGGGTCAGGCCAGGCGGCAAGCCGTTCCGGCGGGTGAAACACGGCCTGCACCCCGTGCAGCACCAGTGGACGCTCCGGATTATCGGACAGGGCCACGATCGCCTTCATCCGCAACAGCTTGTCGCCATGGGCGGAGCGCAGGAGATCGATGAACATGTCGAGCGCCATCGGATCAATCGGGCGGTCGTGCACGATCGCGTAGGAACGGATCGATGCGCTGTGACGGGTCACGTCATGGGCGTGCTGATGAAAATGCGCGTCTTTGCCGTGCGCATGATCATGGTCGTGATCGTGCGAATGATGGTGGTGCGCGTCGTCATGCGCCTCGTCGCTCAACCAGCGCCCCACGTCGGCGATCTTCGAGCCCGGGTCATAGAGGCCGCAGGCCAGCAAGGCAGGTCCGATCGCCGCCGGATCGTCTCCATCAATGATGGCCGCCCTCGGGTTGAGTTCGGCCAGTGCCCGCTTCAGCGATGTGATCGCCCCGGCATCAGCGAGCGTTGATTTGGTCAGCACGAGACGGTCAGCGACAGCGGCCTGCTTGATCGATTCCGGATGCCCGGCGAGCGTCGAAAGACCGTTCACCGCGTCGACAAGCGTGATCACGCCATCGAGCCGGAAGGAATGAGCGATGACCGGATTGCCGATGACGGCCTGAAGCACCGGCGCAGGGTCGGCCAGTCCGGTGGTCTCGATAACGACGCGTTTCAGCGCCCGAATGCGGCCGGTCTGCAGGCGGTCCATCAGGTCGGCGAGCGTATCGACCAATTCACCGCGAACCGTGCAGCACAGGCAGCCATCTGAGAGTTCGATGATGCCATCGCCCGAGCGCTCGACCAGGAGATGGTCGATCCCGATCTCGCCGAACTCGTTGATGATGACGGCGGTGTCGGTGAGGTCCGGATGCTTGAGCAGCCGGTTCAGCAAAGTCGTCTTTCCAGCCCCGAGAAAACCGGTCAGGATGGTGACCGGCACGGTGCGATCAGCGGCGGACATGGCGAATTCCTGCTTAGAAGGTTGGCCGCGGCACGGGGATCGGAACGTTGGCGGCGTCGCCAACGTCTCCCACAGCCGCCTGCTCGTTCGCGCCGGCCTTCGCCGCACCGCCGGCGATCAGGCCGGCGAAAACGAACCGCGGCGGCCGGTTCATCTCGCGAATAAAGGGAGACAACAGCTTTTGGCGGCCCGCCTCGTCACGACCTTCGCTACGCACCTTCGCCGCATGCTGGCTACAGATTTCCTTGGATATGTCAGCGACCTCACCGGTGTTGCCGTAGGGAGCAAGTCCGCCGAGCGTCGGGCCGCCACCCCGCTCCGTCAGTCCCTTCTGCAACATCCGCGCCGATTCGTCGGCGCGCGCGCCGAGGCTTTCCCCGCCGAGGACGACCGAGACGACGCTGCGGCCGTTGCGGGTGGCCGAGGAGACCTGGTTGAAGCCGGAAGCGCAGATGAAGCCTGTCTTCATGCCGTCGGCACCGTCAAACCGGCCGATCAGCATGTTGTAGTTCGGATATTGCTTTTTGCCGGTGGTGAAGCCTTCCAGCGCGAAGTACGGCGCGTATTGCGGAAACTCGCGCTTCAGCGTCACGGCGAGAACAGCGAGGTCGCGAGCCGTCGTGTATTGACCCTTGCCGGGCAGGCCGTTCGGATTGATGAAGTGCGACGAACTCATGCCGATGCGGGCCGCTTCCGCGTTCATCCGGCCGACAAAGCCCTGCTCTGAGCCGCCGACAGCTTCCGCGATCGCCACGGAAACGTCGTTCGCCGACTTGATCAGCATGATCTTGAGCGCGCTGTCGAGCGTGAGCGACTGACCGGGCTTGAAGTACATCTTGCTCGGAGGCTCCGCCGCGGCGTTCTTCGTCATCACCACGGGCGTTTCAAGCGTGATCTCGCCCGCCTTGATCGCGCGAAACACCGTATAGGCCGTCATCAGCTTGGTCAGCGAGGCAGGATACCATTTGCGGAAGGCATCGTGGTGCTCGATCACCTTCAGCGTGTTCACGTCGACGAGCAGGCGCGGTCCGGTATCCGCCAGGGCGGTGTTGGCCAGCAGGGTCGTGGCAAGTACCGTGGTTGCTCCAATGCATGCCATTGTGCGGCGCATGAACCGTTCAGCAATCTGCAAGTGCCTGTCCTCGGAAAATCGGGAGTTGTCTCGAACGCTCCGCCTATTTAGCCTATATGGCATGCTGATGGCAAAGCCCTCGATTGGAGAAAGGCCGATTTTCGGCCGCAACGGTGACAGGAAAAGCGCATGCCCATTTTGAACCGCGCCGCAGAACTGCAGGACGAGATCGCCGGCTGGCGCCGCCAGATCCACCAACATCCGGAAACGATGTTCGCGGTCGAGAAGACCGCTGCCTTCGTCGCCGACAAGCTCCAGGAATTCGGCGTGGACGAGGTGACCGGCATCGGCCGCACCGGCGTCGTCGGGCTGATCAAGGGGCGAGCCGCAGGTCGCACGATCGGCCTTCGCGCCGACATGGACGCGCTGCCGATCACCGAGACGACGGGTAAGCCCTGGGCCTCGACGGTGCCGGGCAAGATGCACGCTTGCGGCCACGACGGGCATACGGCCATGCTGCTGGGCGCCGCCAAATACCTGGCCGAGACCCGCAACTTCGACGGAAACATCGCGGTCATCTTCCAGCCGGCCGAGGAAGGCGGCGGGGGCGGCAACGAGATGGTCAAGGACGGCATGATGGAGCGCTTCCGGATCGAAGAGGTCTATGGCATGCACAACATGCCCGGCATGCCGGTCGGCCAGTTCGGCACCCGCAGCGGCCCGATCATGGCCGCCACAGACGAGTTCGACATTGTCGTAAAGGGCCGCGGCGGCCATGCCGCGCAACCGCACCGCACGATCGATCCGGTCGTCATCGGCGCGCAAGTCGTCACGACGCTGCAGACGCTCGTCTCGCGCAACACCGACCCCATCGCCTCGCTCGTCGTCTCGGTAACGAAGTTCAACGCCGGCTTTGCTCACAACGTCATCCCCGAGGAGGCGAGACTGGGCGGAACCGTGCGCACGCTCAATCCCGCCCTGCGCGAGGAGGCCGAAACCCGCATCCGCCAGGTCTGCGCCGGAATCGCCACGGCCAACGGGGCGGAGATCACTGTCTCCTACCAGCGCAACTATCCGGTCGTGGTCAATCATGAGGTCGAAACGGGACATGCCGTGGCGGTGGCAGGCGAGATCGCGGGGTCTGGCAATGTCAACGACACACTCAACCCGATGATGGGTGGCGAGGACTTCGCCTATATGTTGCTCGCCCGTCCGGGCGCCTTCATCTTCATCGGCAACGGCGACACCGCTGGCCTCCACCATCCGGCCTACGACTTCAACGACGACGCGATCCCGCATGGCGTAAGCTATTGGGTCAAGCTGGCCGAAGCACGGTTGGCGGCGTAACATCTCTGCGGCGAACTGCAGATGTTCGCCGCAGCCAGCCCACGGGCACCGAATTGCCGGCGAAAGCCGGCGAAAATCGCTTGGCTTCAAGCGCCGGCTTTGTATGGGTGCTGTCAGTGGTCCCATAGCTCAGCAGGATAGAGCGCCTTCAGGGGAAAAACTTTACCTGTTGCCGCAAATTCCCTGCGGCGCACTGGATAACCGGTAACTTTACTGGTGTCCCTCTCAGATTGGCGGTTGGGCAGATGCGTCAGCGGATCGTTTGGATGCGTCCGAAGGTATTGATCTTAGCAAAAGCATCAGGTACGAACCGGAGCGCAATGTCAGAGTTTGTCCACGTAGCTCAGCAGGATAGAGCACAGGATTCCTGAAGTAATTGGGGGTTGCGGTCGGAAACACCGCAATCGATCTGCTCAAAGTCGGGGAACGCTTCGCTGGTCTTTCAGCATGCCAATCCCGAGCCAAGCCTCGGAGAAATTCGCGGAAGGTGTAGAGACTGGATGGGCAGCACCTAAACGTCCACGGACGCACGGTGAAGGGACAGTCCAGACCACGAACGCCATGCGGCGACGAAAGTCGAAGTGGTATGAATCCTGGGGTCGGAGGTTCGAATCCTCTCGTGGACACCATCCTGCAGCGCTCTTATGACTGCGAGTTGATCGACGACGGTGGATAGTTCGAGGAGGAGCAGACAGCACTTGCGTGCCGTCTGCTAATCAAGGATCAGAGGGCGGAGCCGGCCTTACGCCCACGACGATAGTCGTCTACGAACGTGCAGAGGTCGTTGAATAGATCGGCATCCATGATGGCGCTCCCGACGGGAGTTCGACGCGAAACCTTCAAGGCGATCTCGTCAATCTCGAATCCGCGTTTGTCGACGTCCCCCAACCAATCACCAAGGGCGCCGGGTACGGCATTATACTTGGTTTTGTCCGGGCCGTTTTGCAACTTCTCCATCCGACTGCCGGCCCGCCGTCAAAGCACCGTCCTGCGTCATACGGGCATAACTCGATATCGACATTACAGAACTCCACTTTCGACGGGGAGGAAACCGCAGCCGCAATGGAGGCATCCTGAAGAGCGACCGTTCGCGATCGCGCCTGCTCGAGCTCCAAGCTTTTGAATCCGCTGTTCGGCGAGAATGGAACGAGCGGAGTTGCCCGTGCACAAGAAGAGCACATTGTAGGTTTTGTCGGTCATGGTCGTTGTCCGTGGTTAGATCGGAGGTCTGCTGAGTTTCATGATTGCGGCCGATGCCGGGCAAATGCCCGAAAGCTGGCGGGTCGCGAGAACGGCAGTCGGCACATCGCCACGCTCGACCACAACGAAGCCGAGGTTTTCGAAGAACGGAGCGGCGGTCGTCGTAGCCAGGTAGACTGCCGAGCTTTCTCTGGCGGCTTTCAGCGTTTCCTTGGTCGGCGATTTTCCAAGTCCTCTGCCCCGATGTTCGGGCAAGATGACGATTGACCTGAGGAGGACCGCGTCGCCGCACGTTTCGATGCCAGCGTAGCCATCCGTGCCGCCATCGGAGGTAACCGCCCTGAAGAACGAACGTCCCGGGTCTTCAAGGTCTTCGGTCGGAAGACCGGAAATCGACAACGCCTGCTTCAGTCCGGCATCGCATCCCGGGACCGGTTCCAGCCTGATGTCGTTCATGACGCCTTCATCTCGGGTCCGCAGCAAGGCGCAAGTTCTGCGATCAGCGGCGCACAGAGTTCGGCCGATCCGCCGCAGCAGTCTTTCAATAGCGCAGTCCATGGAGGTCGGCTCGATAGATGATCGAGCGGCTCTGCCGTTCGCTTGTCACCAGTCCCGCGCGCGACAGGGTGGCGAGGTGGGCGGACATGGTATTCTGCGGAACGTCGAGAAGGCGGGCGAGTTCGCCGGCAGGCACCCCATCGGGCTCGTGCCGGACGAGAAGCCGAAATGTCTCGAGCCTTGTAGACTGGGCAAGTGCGGCAAGCGCACCAATTGCTGCATTGTCATCCATATATCCAGCACAATGGATATCGTGACGCTGTCAATGCTCGCTCGGCGCGACGCTAGACTCTTGCTGGCTGAATGATTGCGCGACGCCACGCTGGCAGAAACGCGCAGTCATCTGCCAGCTTGCATCGGCGAAGCCTAAATCTTCACCAACATCGCGGTCGCGTACATGAAGGCGACGCCGACACCCATGCCTGCCATGACTGGTGTGGTAAGCAGCCCGGTCAAGCGTCCCTCAAGGTTTCTGGCCATTGATGCCGTCACTTCCACGATCACCTGCAGGATTGCACCGGCTCCCATCGCGAGTGCGAGCGCCGACCAATGTGGGGCGTAGGTGAGGCTACCCAGCCAGATGCCGACGACGGCTGGTCCGCCCGCCAGCAAGGCCAGCGCGCCGAACCGCCAGAGCGGCGGTTTTTCCTTCAGGATCGGTGAGGCGATGGCGATGCCTTCGGTGACGTTGTGCAGTGTGAAGCCCATAACCAGGAAGGTGCCTAGCCCGGCAGCACCCGCTGCGAAGGCTGCGCCGATGGCAAGCCCCTCCCCGAGATTGTGAAGCCCGATGCCAAGCGCGATGTAGGTGGCGAGCGCCAGGCCGCTCGGCCTGCCCTCGCGGCGCGAGATGGCCATCAGCAACAGGAACGCTGCGGCGGCAGCGAGAAACACCATTGCCGACCCCTGGAAGATCGCGGCGGATTGCGCCGCAAACTCAAGTGCCTCGTCGATCGTATCGATGAACAGAAAGCCGAGCAGACCGACCGTCATCGCCAGCAGGAAGCTCATCATCCACGGCCCGGCTCCCCGAAGAGCCGGATAAAACATCAGGCCGATCACGATCGGGACAATGCCGACAAAGGCACCGAGCAGAGCCTGCGACGTCAGGGTGCCG
This sequence comes from Rhizobium sp. ARZ01, assembly GCF_014851675.1. Lineage (NCBI taxonomy): Bacteria > Pseudomonadati > Pseudomonadota > Alphaproteobacteria > Hyphomicrobiales > Rhizobiaceae > Rhizobium > Rhizobium sp. ARZ01. The sequence goes on along the minus strand of NZ_JACVAE010000003.1, from coordinate 542,592 downwards.
GACGTTGCGACCGGCGTCGGCACGGCGACGGAAATCTGGTGCTCGAACGTTGCGCCCGTGCTGGTGACCAGCGTCACCTTATGCGCCTCCCCAACCACCCAAGGGAACGGGACGGAAATCCAGGCGGTGCTGCCGCGCGCGATCGGTCCGGGCGGGGTCTGATCGAACTGCCAGTAGGCCGCATCCACCTGAACCTGAGCGATGTTCATCGCCTCCGAACCGCCTCCGCGAACGAGAAGGCGCAATCCGTTGTGGTCGAGGATCGTGCGTTCGACCGTCAGATTCTCGACCGGCGGTGCGCCGTTGTTGAAGCCGGCGAGCGGGTTGGCGGCCACAAGCCACCAGAACACCGCGATCAGAACCGCGAATGGGGCAAACAGCCACAACAGGTTCCGTCGCTTTGCTCTGATTTCAAGTGGCCGAGTGCCTTCGATAGTCACATGCTCGTTCATGACAGTGCCTCGACGACATCGAACATGCCCATCCAGCCGAGTTCGGTAAATTCCGACTGGTGTGCGTGGAACATGTAGAGACCAGGCTCATGATTCTGGTCGGCGTAGTTGAATTCGAGAATGCCTCGCTGCGCCTGGCACTGGGTGATGAGGTCGACGGTCCTCAGCGTCGGGGTCAGCGTCGTACCCGTGTCGAAATAGTTGAGGAAGTTGCCGTGGAGGTGGAAGGAGTTGATCGGGTCGAACTCGGTTACGTTCACCAGATAGATGCGGATCGGGCGGTTACGCGCCACCTTGATCGGCTGCTTGGCATAACAGTGGGCGATGGTGTTGCAGGCGTAGAACTCGTTCTCGCCATCGAAATTAGTGTCGAAGGCGTTCATCACCATCGCCAGTTCCTGCCACTCGGCATTCTCCGGCGAGCCAAGCAGACGCGAGCGGGCGACATCGGCGAACTCGGGATGCCGCGCGGGATCGGGATCGACCACGAACATGCCGTACATGCCTTTGTGCATGTGTCTGGCAAGCGGCAGCGCATGGCAGTGATAGAGGTGGCAGCCGAACGGCTTGGCGTCGAACTCGTAGACGAATTCTTCGCCGGGTTGGATGACGCCGGCACCCGGAACACCGTCCATCCGCGCTGCATGAATCCCGTGGAAGTGCATCGAGTGAGGATGCGAGCCGTTGTTCTTGAAGACGATCCGCAGCCGGTCACCTTCGGTGGCGCGAAGCGCAGGCCCGGGAACGCGGCCATTGAATGTCCAGGCGGGAAACATCACGCCGGGCGCGATCTCGATCTCCTTCTCCTCCGCTGTCACCTCGAAAGTTCGCAGACGACGGCCGTCGGGCGGCATCGACACCTCGCCCGTGTACCAGTCGGTCAGCATCGCGGTCGGATCGAAGCCGTTGCGCGCGTTGTCGACTTCGCCGACGGTGATCATCGCGCCGTGGGAGGTCGCGTGATTGGGCTTAGCATCGGTGGCGGCGGAGGCGGAGCTGCCGCCATGGCCAGCGTGGCCAGCGGGCATGGGCTGCTGGCCGAGAGTCTCACGGGCTGTCGCGGCCGCGCTAGCCGTGGCGACAAGGCCAGCGCCGAGAAATCCCCGTCGACTGAGGAGGGACGGCAACCATCGAACCATGATCGATTCCTTATATAGCACCTTCAATTAATAGAAGCACAGCGCCAAGATTATAGCAATGGCTATATTGATGTTTGTCAACTCGCTCGTTCGGATGCGTGCGGTGTAAAGAACTGTAGCCCGTTGCAATATGGTATAGCTGAGGCTAAGATTTTTCCTGTGAAGTGCATAAGGAAGCCGCATGTCCATCAAGCCGACACCAGACACCTTCCAGGGCGTCCTCATTGACGCGGATGCGCAGGTCGAAAGCTTTCGCCAGACGCGCAACAGCCGACGGACCGAACTCGTCGAAGACTATGTGGAACTGATCGCCGACCTGATCGCCGATGGTGGCGAGGCCCGCCAGGTCGACATTGCCCAGAGGCTCGGTGTCGCCCAGCCGACCGTCGCCAAGATGCTCAAGCGTCTCGCGGCAGATGGGTTCATCCAGCAGAAGCCTTATCGCGGCGTTTTTCTGACTGCCCAAGGCAGCGAACTAGCTGAGCGGAGCCGTGAGCGGCATCGCATCGTCGAGAGCTTCCTCCGAGCGCTCGGCATCAGCCCGGAGACGGCGCGCATCGATGCCGAGGGAATCGAGCATTACGTAAGCGCCGAGACACTGGATGCCTTCAGGTTGTTTTTAGCTGATCCGAAGTGATCCGACACGCGAGGTCTGTTCGAGGGCGACGGTGGGCGTCGTACTCGGCTGCGAGCTTGCCGTGGGCAGCGTGCTCAGCATGTCCTCCAGCCGGGTGACGACATTGAGATTGGCCGACTCCGGTCCCGATGATCCACTGTCGAAAGAATTGAAGACTTCGGTCTCCGCAGCAACCCTCCCAGAAACACTGCTATCTCATTCAGGTACTCCGCCCTCGTTCTTCGCATCACAGAAGGAAACTCGTAGCGCACGTATCCCGCTTTGGAAATTGCGCCCAAGACCTTGTGAGTTGAAAACGAGACCTTCGCCACGTGCCCAAAACCCGTTTCAGCGGCGACGAGCGCATGCCCTGCCTCATGCACAGCGGTGACGTAAAGATGCTCGTCCGGCAGGGCAATCACTGGGCGCAAATGGTCCATGATGTGAGTCGGAGACAGATTTGAGCCGCTTGCTGGCCATGCCTTCGTCGGCTGACGCCGATATGGATTCCGCTAAAGCGGATACTTATTCATATGCGGGCGATTGGACCGCGTCCTCTCCGGTAAATGTCAGTAAGAATAAACTCGCCCTAAAAAGAGCGCAGAATTCCTAATCCTGAGGCCGATGGTTCGAATCGATCTGGGATTACCACCCGCCGAATGCCGAACAGCCCAGTCCGGCCCGGCGCGGCGAAAGCTTCAAACCTTTTCCTCTTCCTTCTCCGGCACCGTCACGCGCGGCTTCGGCTTCACCGACGGTACGATCGAGGGGCGCGCCTCGACCTTCGGCGTCGGCGCCTTGATGCCGAGCATGCTCTTGATGCGGTCGGAAACGAGTGGACGGAAGCGGCTGGCACGGAAGGGCATGTCCACGGCACCATAGCCCTCCGGGCCGTCGTCGTTGCCGCGATAGAGTTCCATCAGCTTGATGCCATAAAAATCGCCGTCGACATAATGCCGGTAGTGACCGACCCAGCGAACCGTGTAGATCTGGCCCTTGCGGATGCCCTGGTCGATCGAAACGTTCTTGAAGGTATCGTTGATGCAGACGACCTTCTGTCCGACGCGGAAATGGGCCATGGGAGTCTCCGCTGTTAAAATAGTTCAGGGTGCCTTGCGGCAGGCGATGCCGGGTGTTTCGGCACCCTTCGTCAGATCCTTCAGCGTACCCTCGTCACCCTTCGTCCACCATTCGAACTGACCACCCGCATATCGCGCGCCGGACCCGGCAAGAACATTGCTGGCAATCACGAACTCTTCACCGAAGGTGAGGATCGCAAGCGACACGGATTCGGCATTGATGTAGTCCGCCTTCACCTTCAGGTCGCCATCGCAATCATAGGAGACTGTCTGGCGGTCGACCGTGATCGTGTTGGGCACCTGCAGGACGATGTCTGTCGTGTTCCGCAGCATGGCCAGCCGCATCGCGTGTCCCCCGTCCTTGTCGGCAAGGTGCAGCAGGCCGTTTTCGAGCTTCCACGATCTCACCGTCCCGAGCGCATCGAAGAACTTCTGCTCCTGGTCCATCACGGCCGGCGCACACATCTTGCGGGTTGCCGCGGCCGGCGCAAAGGTCACTTCACCTTCCTTGCCGAATTTCAGATTGCCGCGATAGGTGTTGCAACCGCCGTTGCCGCCATAGGAGCCGTCCGTGCGGATCTCCAGCGTCGTTTGGAGGTTGTCGATGACACCCTTGCCGTTCAGGTCTTCCACGACCCAGGTAGCGCTCAGCCCCGGCGGCAGTGTATCCGCGGCGAAAACATTCGACGCAAAGCCGAGAGACAGCAGCAAAGCCGCAAGCGCATTCACCGATAACCGCACGGGCATCCTCCAAAAATCACCTGGCGAACCATCGCTCGCCAGCGGCGACGTTATGGCTGCTCCATTGAAAACGTCAAGCCTGTGCACGCCAGCGTGTTCAGGAACGCGCGCGTCAATACCTTGTTGCGCGCCGCAATCGGCTGTAGAGCCTCATCAAGACAATAAAAAGATCACGGAAGACAATCATGGCACCCAGCGAGGCGAGAAAGCGCCGCGTCACGATCCTCGGCTCGACCGGCTCGATCGGCACCAACACTTTGGACGTGATCGAGCAGCTTGGCGGGCGAGAGGCCTTCGAGGTGGTCGCCGTCACCGGCAGCGCAAACATCGAACTGCTGGCAAGCCAGGCAAAGGCCTTCAGCGCCAGCATGGCCGTCACCGCCGATGAAGGCCGCTACGATGAACTCAAGCGTGCGCTGTCCGGCACCGGCATTGCCGTCGGCGCTGGCCACGGAGCGCTTCTCGAAGCCGCCGCCGCCCCGTCGGACTGGGTTATGGCGGCGATCGTTGGTACCGCTGGGCTCGCACCGACGCTGGCTGCCGCCGTGCGCGGTGCCGACATCGCGCTCGCCAACAAGGAATGCCTTGTGTCTGCCGGAAGCCTGTTCGTGGAGGCGGTCACAGCCGGCGGCGGTCGACTGATCCCGGTCGACAGCGAACACAGCGCCATATTCCAGGCGCTGGAGGATGACCAGCGTCACGCGGTCGAGCGCATCGTGCTGACCGCTTCCGGCGGTCCGTTCCGCACCTGGTCACGCGATCAGATGGCAGGGGTTACGGCAGCGGTCGCCCGCGCCCATCCGAACTGGTCGATGGGACTAAAGATCTCGATCGGCAGCGCCTCGATGTTCAACAAGGCGCTGGAGATGATCGAGGCGAAGCACCTGTTCGACGTCCGGCCCGATCAGATCGAGGTGGTGGTTCACCCGCAGTCGGTGATCCACTCGATGGTTGGCTACACCGACGGCTCGGTGCTGGCACAGCTCGGCTGTCCCGACATGCGCACGGCAATCGGTTATGCTCTGACATATCCGGTGCGGTCCGCCCTCAACGTCGAGCGGCTGGACTTCGCCAAGCTCTCCCGGCTCGATTTCGAGGCGCCCGACGAGGTGCGCTTCCCGGCCCTGCGGCTTGCCCGTACCGCGCTCGAGCGCGGCGGGCTTCAGGGCGCGGTGATGAATGCCGCCGAAGAAATCGCCTTCCACGCCTTCGTCGAATCCCGCATCGGCTTCCTGCAAATGGCCGATGTCGCCGAACTGGTCATGGACGCGATGACCGAGTGGAACGCCGCTTCCTCCATGGAGGACGTCTATGCTGCCGATGCAGAGGCACGCCGGCGGGCAGGCGAGATAATCGCCAAAATGGAAATGGCCGCGTAAGCGCGGCCATTTCAGTCTTTCGCTTGAGTATTTTTGTCAGGCGACGGCGCGCGCCAGCGCGCAGCGCGACCAGAGCGCATGCAACGCGCCCACCAGATGGTCGATGTCCGCATCCGAATGCAGCGGCGTCGGCGTGATGCGCAGGCGCTCGGTCTTCTTCGGCACGGTCGGATAGTTGATCGGCTGAACGTAGATGCCGTAGTTGTCGAGCAACAGGTCGGAGATCCACTTGCACTTGGCCGCGTCGCCAACCATCACCGGAACGATGTGGCTGGGGTTCGGCATGTGCGGGATGCCGTTCTTGTCCAGCAGCGAGCGCAACCGGCGCACCCGCTCCTGATGGGCAAAGCGCTCCTGCTGGCTCTCCTTTAGATGGCGAATCGAGGCGAGCGCGCCGGCGGCAAGCGTCGGCGGCAGCGCGGTCGTGAAGATGAAGCCGGAGGCAAACGAGCGGATGAAATCGCAAAGGGCAGCGGAAGCTGCAATGTAGCCGCCCATGACGCCGAACGCCTTTCCGAGCGTGGCTTCGATCACCGTCAGACGATGCATCAACCCCTCGCGCTCGGCAACGCCGCCGCCGCGCGGGCCGTACATGCCGACGGCATGGACCTCGTCAAGATAGGTCATTGCGCCGTATTTGTCGGCGAGGTCGCAGATCTCCTTGATCGGAGCGATGTCGCCATCCATCGAGTAGACAGATTCGAAGGCGATGATCTTCGGAGCCTTCGGGTCGGCCGCAGCAAGCTTCGCCTCGAGATCCCTAAGGTCGTTGTGCTTCCAGATGACCCGCTCGCATTTTGAATGGCGGATGCCCTCGATCATGGAGGCGTGGTTGCCGGCGTCGGAGAACATGATGATGCCGGGAATCTTCGAACAGAGCGTGCCCAGTGCGGCCCAGTTCGAGACGTACCCGGACGTGAAAAGCAGCGCCGCCTCCTTGCCGTGCAGATCGGCAAGTTCGCGCTCCAGAAGAACGTGATAGTGGTTGGTGCCGGAGATGTTGCGGGTGCCGCCAGCACCGGCGCCACACTGGTCGATGGCGAGCTTCATCGCCTCGGTGACCTTTTGATGCTGCCCCATGCCGAGATAGTCGTTGGAGCACCAGACCGTGACTTCCTGCACGCCGGAATCGGTATGGCGGGTCGCCTTCGGGAATCCACCCTTGTGGCGCTCCAGATCAGCGAAGACGCGATAGCGGCCTTCCTGATGCAGCCCGTCCAGTTCATTTTTGAAGAAAGCCTCAAAGTCCATCACTGTCTCCAGACCGGTATCCCGGCACATTTCGGGCGCAAACTGCCGCCCGCTTCGCCCCCTCGACCTACACCTCAGGAGGGCCACCCGCAACGAAAAGGCGCTGCGGCATATCCGCACCGACCTTTGAACCATTCCAAGCTACCTGCTCAAAAACCATCGCAACTTGATGCATGTCAAGCATGAACGCAGAAGGGCGGCTCGCGCCGCCCTTCTCAGTTTCAAAGTCTAGCAATGATCAGGCCGCGGCAACGGCACGCTTTGCCATCACATTCACGAGGTTGGCCCGGTAATCGGCGCTGCCGTGAATATCCGAGAGCAAGTCGGAGGGGTCCGTCGCAATGTTGGCAAGCGCGGCCGGCGCGAAGTTGGCAGACAGGGCCTTCTCCATTGCCGCGTGGCGAAACACCCCGTTGGAGCCCGCACCAGTCACCCCGACGCGAACTCCGCCGGTCCCCTTCGCCACAAAAACGCCGGCCATCGCATAGCGCGAAGCCGGGTTCGGAAATTTGCAATATGCGGCCTTCTCCGGCTTCTTGAAGCTGACGGCGACGACGATCTCGCTCTCTTCCAATGCGGTCTCGAACAAGCCGGTGAAAAAGTCGTCAGCTGCGATCTTGCGCTTGTCGGTTTCGATCGTCGCCCCCAGCGCCAGCATGGCAGACGGGTAATCCGCGGCCGGGTCATTGTTGGCGATCGAACCGCCGATCGTACCCATGTGACGCACGTGCGGATCCCCGATCAGGGAAGCAAGATGAGCGAGCGCCGGGCAGGTAGCCTTGAGATCGGCAGATGAGGCGACCTCGGCATGGGTCGTGCCGGCCCCGATCCTCACGGTGTCGCCGGAGACCGTGATGCCCTTCATTTCGGCGACATGCCTAAGGTCGATCAGGTCCGACGGCGCCGCCAGACGCTGCTTCATGGTCGGAATCAGCGTCATGCCGCCGGAGACATACTTGCCGTCGTCCGCAGCGCCCTTCAGGCGGACGGCGTCTGCGACCGAGGAAGCACGATGATAGTTTGTTGCATACATATCTGGTCACTCCCTCAATGGGCCGCATGGGCCGCCGCCCAGACCTTCTGGGGCGTGGCGGGCATGGTGAGTTCATTGTTGCCGATCGCGTCGGTGATCGCGTTCATCAGCGCCGGCGGCGAGCCGATCGCGCCGGCCTCGCCACAGCCCTTGATGCCGAGCGGATTGTTCGGGCAAGGGGTGTTCTGGTGCGAGACCTGGAAGGACGGCAGATCGTCGGCGCGCGGCATGGCGTAATCCATGTAGCTCGCCGTCAGCAGCTGACCGGTCTGTGGGTCGTAGTGGACGCCTTCGAGCAGTGCCTGACCGATCCCTTGCGCGATCCCGCCGTGGACCTGGCCCTCGACGATCATCGGGTTGATGATGTTGCCAAAGTCGTCGGCGGCGACGAACCGGATGATCTCGGTCTTGCCGGTGTCCGGATCGACCTCAACCTCGCAGATGTAGCAGCCGGCCGGGAAGGTGAAATTCGACGGGTCGTAGAATGCGCCTTCCTTCAGCCCCGGCTCCATGCCGGCGGGCAAGTTGTGCGCGGTATAGGCGGAAAGCGCCATCTGGAACCACGGCACCGACTTGTCCGTACCCGCCACCTTCAGCTCGCCGTTCTCGATGACGATATCGCTCTCGTCAGCCTCCATCAGGTGGGCGGCGATCTTCTTGGCCTTGGCTTCGACCTTGTCGAGCGCCTTGACGATCGCCGACATGCCGACGGCGCCGGAGCGCGAGCCGTAGGTGCCCATGCCCATCTGTACCTTGTCGGTGTCGCCGTGGACGATCGAGACATTGTCGATCGGCACGCCGAAGCGGTCGGAGACGAGCTGGGCGAAGGTGGTCTCATGGCCCTGGCCGTGGCTGTGCGAGCCGGTGAGCACCTCAATCGTGCCGACGGCGTTCACCCGCACTTCCGCCGATTCCCATAAGCCCACGCCGGCGCCAAGCGAACCGACCGCGGCGGACGGAGCGATGCCGCAGGCCTCGATGTAGCAGCTCATGCCGATGCCGCGCTTCTTGCCGCGCTTTTCAGCTTCCGCCTTGCGGTCGGCAAAGCCCGCCCAGTCGGCCTGCTTCATCGCCGCTTCGAGCGAGGCTTCGTAGTCGCCCGCGTCATAGTTCATGATAACCGGGGTCTGGTGGGGGAAGGAACGGATGAAGTTCGTCCGCCGCAGTTCCGCCGGCGAGACTCCGAGTTCGCGCGCCGCCGTCTCCATCGTCCGCTCAAGCAGATAGGTCGCCTCCGGCCGCCCTGCCCCACGATAGGCATCGACAGGCGAAGTGTTGGTGTAGACCGCCCGGACATTGGCGTGAATTGCCGGAATGTCATACTGGCCGGACAGCAGCGTCGCATAGAGATACGTCGGCACCGCCGAGGAGAAGAGCGACATGTAGGCGCCGAAATTGGCGATCGTGTCGACTTTCAGCGCCGTGATCCGGTTGTCCTTGTCGAACGCCATTTTCACGGTCGAGACGTGGTCACGACCGTTTGCGTCCGTCAGGAAGGCCTCGGTGCGATCCGAGTTCCACTTGACCGGAACACCGGTGCGCTTGGAGGCCCACAGGCAGACGATCTCCTCCGGATAGATGAAGATCTTCGAACCGAAGCCGCCACCGACGTCAGGCGCAATAACCCGCAGCTTGTTTTCCGGTGCGACGTTGTAGAACGCGCTCATCACCAGCCGCGCCACATGTGGGTTCTGGCTGGTGGTGTAGCAGGTGTAGTGGTCCTCCGCGCTGTCGTAGACGCCGAGTGCCGCGCGCGGCTCCATCGGGTTCGGTGCCAGGCGATTGTTGACGATCTTCATCTCGGTGACATGGGCCGCGGCGGCGATCGCCGCATCGGTGTCCGCCTCGCTGGTGCCGATCGCCCAGTCGTAGATGAGGTTCCCGCCCGCTTCCGGATGAAGCTGCGGCTGGCCGCTCTTGAGCGCCGTCACCGCATCGGTCACCGCAGGCAGTTCTTCATACTCGACGACGACCTGTTCGGCGGCGTCCCGCGCCTCACCGACGCTGTCGGCGACGACAACGGCGACAGCGTCACCGACATAACGCACCGTCTCATGCGCGAGCGGACGCCATGCGCCCATCTTCATCGGGCTGCCGTCCTTGGAATGGATCATCCAGCCGCAGATCAGGTTGCCGATCCCGTCAGCGAGCATCTGCTGGCCGTTGAGGATGCCGATCACGCCCGGCATGTTTTCCGCGGCCGACGTGTCGATGCTCTTGATCTTCGCATGCGCGTGCGGCGAACGCACGAACACGGCATGCTTCATGCCCGGAACGACCATGTCGTCCGTGTAGCGCCCCTTGCCCGTCAGGAACCGCTTGTCTTCCTTGCGCGCCACCCGCGCGCCGATACCATCCACACCCATCAGTCATCTCCTCCCGAGATACGTCGAGCCGACAGGAAGCAGCCTAGGATTCAGCGAATAGAGAGTCCTTTTGCGGCCGCCAACACCATCGGACTTGCCCTTCCGGCTATTGGCTATTCTCTATCCACCTATTCGGCCGCCTGGCGACCGGCGCTCATCTCTTCGGCAGCGGCGAGGATGGCCTTGACGATATTGTGGTAACCCGTGCAACGACAGATGTTGCCTTCCAGGTTCTCACGCACCGTCTTCTCGTCGAGCTTGCCGCCGTAGCGGTTGATCATGTCGACGGCAGTCATCACCATGCCGGGCGTGCAGAAGCCGCATTGCAGGCCATGATTTGCCTTGAAGGCCGCCTGCACCGGATGCAGTTCACCGCCTTGGGCGAGACCTTCGATCGTGGTGATGGAGGAGCCGGCGGCCTGGACCGCCAAGGTGGAACAGCTCTTGATCGACTTACCGTCCATGTGCACGACGCAGGCGCCGCATTGGGATGTATCGCAGCCGACATGCGTTCCGGTCAGGCCCAGCTTGTCGCGGATGAAGTGGACCAGCAGCGTGCGGTCCTCCACGTCACCGCTGACCTGCCGGCCGTTGACCGTCATCGTAACTTTCGTCATTCGTTCCTCCCTCGTGGTTCACTCGCGAGGCATTCCGGATCCGAAAGCGGCTTAAGCGGCGACTTCGAAAGACCGAAACACCTGCAAATTCCTTGCTGCAGCCGAAGGCCCCTCCCAGTCCTCCGAAGGTCCGCGACGTCCCTCGCCGTCCGGCCCTGCAGCCACCGCATCATTCGTCCTTTTCAATCTGTGATCAACCGCTCTTTGCCGGCAAGTCGATTTTTTTTCGGAAGGAACCAATAGAAACGGCGTGCGCCTTGCCTTTATTCAGGATCCAAAAAAATACTTTAAGCCCATAGACTTCCCCTTTTTCGGCCGTATTGTTCGCGTTTGTGACATTGCCAAAGATACGAATCGGCGAAAGCTGGTTTGGGGACACTTTAGAAGCTGGCGCCTTTTTACGCCGGTTCAACCTTGGAGAGATTTTGCATGAAGAAAGCCATAGCGCTCGTGCTGATCGGCCTGGCCGCCGCAAGCTGCACGAAAACGGAGAAGGGGGCCGGTATCGGCGCTGCCACCGGCGCGATCATCGGTGGCGCGATCACCGGTGACGTTCGCGGTGCAGCCGTGGGTGCCGCCATCGGCGGCGTCAGCGGCGCAGTGATCGGCCACGTCGCCGACCAGCCCGGCCAGTGCTACTACCGCGATCGCTACGGTCGTCGCTACATCGACGATTGCTGATCCAAAACGGAACACAGCTGCAAGCTTCACGAGACCCCGGCATCGCCCGGGGTCTTTTGCATCCATGCAACTGTCGCAACAGAAAACCGCGCCGCGCGTCAATTTTTCTTCCCATCCGGGTAGAACCGCCGTTAATCTTAGGGAAATGCTAACGGGCTAGGCTCAAATCGAGCCTGCGTGGCCTGCCAGACCGTTGTTCGGACTGCGAGTGCCGCACAATCTGAGGAGAGACCGGACATCAACCGGTCCATCGTCGGAACGGGAAAGGCAATAACAGCGGATGCGGGAACGTATCGACCGGCGTAGATTGAGTAGTGCGTATCTGCGGGCGGGGACCATCCTTGCAGCCGCCTGCGTGCTCGCGATTCTGCCTGCCGCCGCCACGCCCGCCTTTGCCTTCAAGATCTTCGGCATGCGCTTCTTCGAAAGCGACGAGGAAAAAACGGAGGTCATCGATCCGGTCAACTACACGCTAAGTTTCAACGCAGGAACCGACGACGACGAACTGAAGAACGCCATCGAGGCGAGCTCCCTGCTGAAGCAGGACGACGGACAACCGGTCTCCGGTGACCTCGGCCTCGTCATCAAGGCGCGCGACGATCGCGACAGGATCCTAGCAGCGCTGTACGAAAAGGCCCGCTACGGCGGGGTGGTGGATATCCGCATCAACGGAACGCCGCTCGACTCGCTGCCCCCTCTTCCCGATTTTCCTTCCGGCAACGTGCCTGTCGCGGTGACGGTGCACCCCGGCCCGGCCTTCACCTTCGATTCGATCACGCTTTCCGGCGATGCCGCAAGCCGCTCCGCCGCAGACTACGGCCTCATTCGCGGCGCGCGGGCCGATTCGACCGTCATCATCAAGGCGGGCGAACGGGTGGTCGCCGACCTGAAGGCCGAGGGCCGGCCGCTGGCCAGGCTCACCGACCGCAAGGCGATCGCCGATCACAAGACAAACACCGTCGACGTCGTGATCAGCGCCGAAGGCGGCCCGGTCGCAAATGTCGGCGACGTGACAGTGACCGGCGCAAAAGACGTCGACCCCGGTTTCGTCAAATACTATTCCATGATCAACGCCGGACAGCCCTACTCGCCGGAACGCTTGACCAAGGCGGCAGACCGATTGCGCCAGCTCGGCGTTTTCTCCAGCGTCACCATCCATGAGGCGGAGCAAGTTTCGCCCGACGGCACTTTGCCGATGACGATCGAAGTGTCGGAAGGTAAGCAGCGCTATTTCGGCGCCGGGGCACAGTTCTCGACGATCGACGGTTTCGGGGTCCAGGGTTATTGGGGCCACCGCAACCTGTTCGGCCGGGCCGAGTCGCTTCGGATCGAGGGGGCTGTCAACGGATTCGGGCAAGGCAGCGGCTTCGACGACATCGGCTATTCGGCCGGTTTCCTGTTTGCCAAGCCCGGCGCCTTCGGCCCGGCATCAACCTTCACCGCCAGCCTGAAGGCCGCGATCGCCGACACGGACGCATACTATGCGACCAGCTTCACGCTCGCAGCCGGCGCGACCTTCGAGCTCACCGACCTCGACACGCTGTCCTTCGGCGTCGAAGGCGCGTGGATGGACGTGAACGACCCGTTCGGCGACAATACCTACCTGACGGCCGCCGTTCCGATCGAATATGTGCGCGACACGCGCGACAACAAGCTCAACCCGACGACCGGCTACCGGGCGATGATCAACGCCAAGCCGACCTACGAGTTCGATCACAGCACGTTCTTCTCGAGCTTCGAAACCTCCGGATCGGTCTACCAGGCGCTCGGCGCCGAGGAACGCATAGTACTGGCGGGCCGCCTCGGCGCGGGCACGATCGTCGGCGCGCCGACACTGCCCGACATTCCCGCTCCCCGCCGCTTCTATCTCGGCGGTGGCGGCACCGTCCGCGGCTACGGCTTCCAGGATATTTCGCCGCGCAACAGCGATAATGAGCCGCTCGGCGGCCGATCCTATGTCCTCGCCTCGGCGGAGGTGCGCGTCAACATCACCGAGAAGATCGGTATTGTTCCGTTCATCGATGCTGGCACGGTCTCGCGCGACGAGATCCCCGATTTCAGCGACATCCGCGCCGGTGCCGGCATCGGTCTGCGCTACGCTACGCCATTCGGTCCGATCCGCGTCGATGTCGCCGTGCCCCTGAACCCATACGACGACGGCGATTCCTACGGAATCTATGCGGGCATCGGGCAGGCCTTCTGACAATCGTCGCCCCGGGGATTCCGATATTCCGGGATATGCGCTAGGACTTGAATCATGAGCCGGTTCTTCAAAATCCTGCAGCAGGCGCTTCGCTACCTCGGCTACGTTGCCGCCCTTCTCGTGATCGCCATCCTCGGCGTGGTCGGCTTTATCGGCTTCACCGATCCAGGCGCGCGCCTTGCCGCCTCCTTCATCGAGGATGCAACGGCCAGTTCCGACACCCGGATTGCGATTACCAAGCCGTCTGGACTGTTGACCGGCAGCCTTCGCGCCGAGACCATTACCCTGAGTGATCGGGAAGGCGCCTATGCGGAGATCCGCGACCTTGCCGTCGACTGGTCGCCTCTTGACCTGCTGTTCCTCCAGTTCAACGCCCAGCGCGTCTCCGCCGGCGAGCTCGTCGTTTCACGCCGACCGGTTCCAGGTGGCGATACCAAGACCACTTCCGACAGCAAGCCATTCTCTTTGCCAGTTACGATCCAGGTTGACAGCGTTGACATTCCGAGCATCACCCTGGCCGAAGGAGTTGCCGGCCAAGAGCAACACCTGCGCCTCTCCGGCAGCGGTGGCTTCGACCGCCAGAGCATTGCGCTGAACCTTGCGCTTGCGGCCAAGGACCAGCCTGGCATCTCCGTACTGACGGATCTGATCTTCAATCCCGGCGAGGACAAACTCCAGCTGAAGGCTGATATCACCGAGCCGCCGGGCGGTATGCTGGCCCGCGCGCTGCTCATACCAGGCGAGCCCGCGGTAGCGGTGCGCCTGACCGGCGATGGACCGCTTTCAGCATGGGCCGGGCGGCTAACAGCGGCGCTCGACGGAAGCGAGGTTCTCGCGCTCGACGCGCGCCATGACCAGTCCACCAACAACCTTCACACCGTCGCCCTCAAAGGCGGCGGCACCTTCGAGGCATTGCTGCCCCCTCACCTGCGGCCGCTCTTCGCCGGTACGACAGCGATCGACGTGGCGGCCGCTACAAACGGCAGCAATCTTCTGCGGATCGAACGCGGCCTCGTGACGACGGGCGCGCTGTCGCTGAACGCAGCCGGCACGCTGCAGACGACAGGTGAAAACAACCTCAATATTCGGCTAACAGGGGCGGACGGTTCGACGCCGATCCCGATCCGCTGGCCGCTCGCAAACGGCGAATTCGCGGCCAATCTCTACGGTCTACAGCTGGTAGCCTCGGGCCCCGCCGAAGCGACCGCCGTCAACCTCAACGTCAACCTTGCCAGCGCGACCGCGCCGCAAGGACGGCTGGAGAGCATCCTGCTGACAGCCAGCAGCGCGGACACAAATGTCTCGACGAAGACCGGCCATGCGAGCCTGTCGCTGATCGCCGAACGCTCGGCCATGTCGGATCCCAATCTCGAACGGCTCGTCGGCACGCCATTGAAGGTCAACGCCGCCCTTGCCTTCTCACCGGAGCAACTGAAGTTTGATCCCGTCACCATCGAAAGCAGCAGCATCGGCGGCCAGATCAGCGGCAGCTACCTGCTGGAACCATCAATGGGAACGGCGAGCTTCAAATTGTTCGCGCTGCCGGACGTTCTGCCCGAAGCAATGGCTTCCCGCGTGCAGGGAACCATCGCGCTCGAAGGTGAGGCAACGATCGGAGCCGGCGGCGCGATGTCGCTGTCGAACCTTCAGATCAAGTCGAGCGTGGCGGAAGCGACCGGCGAAGCGAGCCTTGCCGACGGCAGCCTGCAGGCGAAGCTCGTCGGGCGACTGATCGATGCCGGAGCCTTCATTGAAGGCGGCAGCGGCGAGATCGCCTTCGATGCAACGGCGAGCGGCCCGACGGATGGGCCGAACGTGCAGGCGAAGATTACATCGAACCAGCTTGGGCTTGCGGGCCGTACACTGGACGACATTGCGATCGATCTCAACGGCAAGGCATCCGCGACGGCGCCCGCCGGCGACTTCACCTTGACCGCCTCCATGAACGGCCAGGCGATCGACGTGCGATCCAGCGTTGTTTCCGACGCCGGCCAAATTTCGGTTCCGACGCTTGAGGCGGTTGTGGGCAACAACAAGCTGAACGGCGCGCTGACGCTCGGCGAAGGTTTTATGCCTGACGGCACGATCCGCTTCGATTTCCCCGAGCTTGCCACCATCGCAACACTCGCGGGCCAGAGTGCCACCGGCGATTTTGCCGGAACGCTTGCCTTCACCAACACGGACGGTAAGGGCTCGCTGGTCATCGCGGCGACAGGAACGGAGATTCGTCGCGACACCGCAACGATATTCAAGCCGGCTCTGGACGCAACCATCGAAGACCTCAAAGCTGGGGCCGTTTCCGGCACGTTTAGCGCCGATCTCGCCCGCGTCGGTGAGAACGATCTGGAGGCACCAGTCATCGCCTTCACGCATTCGGGAAGCATCACCGGCTTCAACATCTCCGGGCGCTACGAGAATGCGCCGCTGGCGATCGAAGGCGATGTCGCCCGGCACGATACGGCGACCGTCATTGCACTGAGGACGCTGGATGCCGCCATCGCAGGTTTGCCGTTGTCGCTGAAGGAAGCTGCCTCGATCTCCATTCTCGACGGCAACATCACCTTCGATAATCTGGCCATCAATGCCGGCGACGGCGTCATCGCCATTTCCGGTTCGGCCAATCCGGCCGGCAAGAGCAGCCTTGCCGTAAACCTCAGCGGTATCGACGGCCCTGCCGAATATCGTTTTCCCACCAAGGGTGGTGAAGCGGTCGCCCGCATCGAAGCGGCGCAGTTGACGCTTTCCGGCGAGTTGAAAGCAGCGGCGATCTCGCTCGCAGCAACCGTCGCATCGGCGCAGGTGCCGCAAGGAACGGTGTCCGGCATCGACATCGTCGCGACAAGTGATGTCTTCGACCTGATCGGCCGGCGCGGCAATCTCAAAGTCGGCATCCAGGCGGGCGTGATCGATCTGTTGAACGCCGACGCGAACCGGCTGCTGCAGGTGCCGCTAAACGCAACGGCCTCTCTTTCCATTACCCCCCAACGCATCGATTTCAGCGATGCTGCCATCCACGGTGCGGGCCTGAACGTCAAGGCCGATGGCCATTTCGTGCCTGAGGATGCGTCGGCGGCCGCAAAAGTGGATGCAAGCGTGGCGGCGACGGCGCTGCCTCCAGCGCTCTCCAGCCGTTTCGACACGCCCTTGCAAGTGACGGCAGATGTCGTCCGCGGGTCAGATGGTGTCATCAACCTCCAAGCCTTCAACTTGGCCTCCGGCACCATTGCCGCCAAGGGTACGGCAAAGCTTGCCGGAGAGAATCTCGACGTCAGCGTTTCCGGCACGCTGCCTGATCTCGGTAAGCTGCTTGCCGACGCCAAGGGCCGGGCGACGTTCGAGGCCACAGCCACAGGGCCGCTCGCAGCCCTCGGCGTCAAGGCTCGGCTGGACTCGAGCGGCGCCGAGCTTGCCGGCCGGACGCTGAGCGATCTTGTCCTAACGCTCAATGGCACTGCCGACCGGACAGCCCCCGCTGGCAACCTGACCGCAACGGGCGCAATCGGCGGACAGCCGATCAACGTCAAGTCCAGCGTCGTTTCGGAGAACGGCACTATCTCCATTCCGTCGATCGATGCGCAGATCGGCGAGAACGTGCTTTCCGGCGCGCTGAAGCTCGATGCGAATTTCCTGCCGGATGGCACGGTGAAATTCGATCTTCCCGATATCGGTCTGCTTGCGGCGATGGCAGGTCAGCAGGCCGAAGGTGATCTGGCCGGTTCGGCTTCCATCAACACTGCGGACGGAAAGACGGCCGTGTCGATCCAGGCCTCCGGTTCCGGTATTACACGTGACCAGCTCCGCATCGTCCAGCCGCAGATTGACCTGAAGACCGCAGACCTTCGCTCACTGGCGATTTCCGGCATTGTGCGGGCAGACGCCTTCACGTCCGGCACCAACCGGGTGGACGCGCTCGCTCTGAGCTTCACCCAGCAAGGCCCAAAGACGCTGTTCGATCTCGGCGCGCGCTATGATGGTGCGCCGCTCACGGTCAAGGGCTCCGTCGCGCAGCAACAGGCTGGCATGACGATCGGGCTCGATGCCTTCCAGGCCACCCCGAGAGGCATTGCCATCCGGCTCGACCGGCGGGCGGTCCTGAACGTCCGGGGCGGTGCGGTCTCCATAAACGACTTCACGATCCGCACCGGCAGCGGCAGCATCGCCGTCAGCGGCACCGCTGGCGAAAACCTTGGCCTCGCCATCAGGGTCAATGCCGTGCCGGCCAGCTTGGCCAACACTTTCTCGGCCGGGCTCGGGGCGGAAGGCACGATCGGCGGCACCGTGAACGCCAAGGGCACAGCTGCGGCACCGCAGGTGAATTACGCCCTGACATGGAACAATGCGGCGACAGCCCAGACCCGCTCTGCCGGCGTCAGTCCGCTTACAATCGGCGCAAATGGTCAGTTCGCCGATAATACGGTCCAAGTACAAACAAACCTTTCCGGGCCGAACGGTCTCGCGTTCCGCGGCGGTGGTACCGCCGGTGTCGCCGGCAACATGACACTCGACCTGACTTTCTCAGGCACGTTGCCCTTCGCCCTCCTGCAAGGACCGCTCGGTCAGCAGGGCTTCCTGCTCACCGGCAACGCCGCGGTCGAGCTCGCCGTCAGGGGGCCGGCGAAAACCCCTTCCATCACGGGCACGATTACGACCTCCGGCAGCCAGCTGGTGGATGTGCGACGCAATCTCTCCATCGAGAACCTGACGGGCCGCGTGGTGTTGGACGGCAGGCAGGCAGTCATCCAGCAATTGACCGGCCGGATCGCGACCGGCGGCCAGATCAGCGCGAGCGGTTCGGTCGGCATCCTTCCCGGATCCAACTTCCCGGCTGATCTGTCGATCAAGCTGAACGATGTTACCTATGTCGACGGCAGGCTGCTGACAGCCAACCTGACCGGCGATCTGACAATCAGGGGGCCGTTGCTGGCGGGGCCGGTCCTCGGCGGCCGGATCGAGATCCGGAAAGCCAACATCACCATCCCGCAAAGGCTGCCAGCCTCACTTTCGGAAATCGACATCAAGCATCGGAATGCACCGGCTGATGTGAAAGCCATGGCGGCAGCACTTCGTGGTGACGAGGGCGGTGGAAGCGGCGAAACCCGAGGCATCGGCCTAGACCTGCGGATCGATGCTCCTAGCCGGATCTTCGTGCGCGGCCGCGGCATCGACGCCGAACTCGGCGGCAGCCTGACGCTGCGCGGCACGTCGTCGAGCCCTGCGGTCTCCGGCGGCTTCGACCTTCGGCGTGGGCGGCTGGAAATCCTCGCCAAGCGGCTCGATTTCACCAGCGGGCATATCGGCTTCACCGGTGGGCTTGTCCCGACAATTAATTTCGTCGCGACCTCCAGCGCCAACGCGACGACGATCAACATCACCATTGCCGGACCGGCCAACAATCCCTCGGTGTCCTTCACTTCGTCCCCTGCCCTTCCGCAGGACGAGATTTTGGCACGGCTGATCTTTGGCAGGTCCATGAACAACCTCTCCGCCTTCCAGATCGCCCAGCTCGCTGCTGCCGTCGCAGACCTCGCAGGCGGCGGAAGCGGGGGCTCCCTGCTCAGCGGCCTGCGAAGCAAGCTCGGCATCGACGACCTCGATATCACGACCGACTCCCAGGGACGTGCACAGGTTTCGGCCGGCAAGTACCTGAACGAGCGGACCTATCTCGAGCTGAAGCAGGACCCGGAGACGGGCGGCGGCAAAGCAGCGATCAATCTCGATGTCGGCAGGGGTGTGAAGCTGCGCGGCGAAGCCGGCAGCAACGGCGCCGGCGCGGCCGGTATCTTCTATGAAAAAGAATATTGAGGTCGTGCCACCTGCGGGAATCGCTCGCCGGTGGTGGCTTCGGCCGGACCCCGCCGAGTCCCGGACGTCGTGACGCCGGCCCGCAGCTTGCGGGTCGGCGTACTTCCCGGTTGAACAATCCTTAACCTCGGCCCGGTTATCCTCGTCGCAAGCAGTCAGACTGCAAGTGACAGATGAGGCATAACCCCAGATGACGACCTTCAAGACGGCCGGTTTTGCCGGCGAAACCCTCGAGATCATTGCTTTCCGGCTCCATGATCAGGAATTTTGCGTAAAGACGACGACGATCCGCGAAATCCGCGGCTGGGCACCGTCGACGCCGATCCCGCATTCCCCCCCGGACGTCATTGGCGTCATGAACCTGCGCGGAACGGTGATCCCGATCATCGACCTCGCCCACAAGCTGGGCATGAAGAGCACGGAAGCCAACGAGCGCAGCGCCATCGTCGTTGCCGAGGTACACAACATGGTCGTCGGCCTCGTCGTCGACCGCGTGTCGGATATTCTCACCATTCGCGCCGACCAGATTCAGCCGGTGCCGGAAGTCACGACGTCCTTCGACAAGGTTTACGCCGAGGGTATCATCGCCCACGAAAACGGCATGATCTGCTTCCTCAACCTGGCGCGCATGTTCAAGGAGCGCGACGTCGAGGACATGGCGGCCTGACTCTTTCCTGTAGACAGTTTCGCAACATTCCGAAGCCGCCAGATCTCGCGATCGGGCGGCTTTTTTGGTTTGCCGCCGCTGCGCCACACAGAAGGACGAAATACAGCCAGGAATTGCTCGATGTACATTGATCGCGTTTGGCGCGATTAACAGTTACTTTTCAGAACGAGGTAAACACCTAATTTAGGGGAAGCTCATATTCACCACTTCTTAATCACATCGTCGCATTTGTGACCTGCAGGCTATGCACAGCCACCCGACATGACGGCGCAGTCCCCGAGTTCTCATCGCATCCAGTGAAACGCGCGGGACGGCACGCCCCGGGCCAACAACAATCACTGCGCCGATAACATCGCATATGTCCCCCGGCAGACGGCGGAGAGCATATGCGATGTCCTAAGGGCGCCTCGCGCGAACATGAGGGACATGATGCTTTCATTCGGCAAATTTACAGATTCAAGTCAAATTCTCGATGCCATCTCGAAATCACAAGCGGTCATCCAGTTCGATCTGACCGGCAACCTCCTGATGATCAGTGCCTCCAACCAGCACGTTAAGACGGTGTCGCGCTCGTCGGCCAGACCGGCAAGGCACTGGAGTGAGATCCTGGTCCAGGTTCAGGATGTCCACGTAAACGTCACCACGATCGTCGAGGCGGCCCGCGAACAGTCGACCGGACTTTGCGAGATCAACCAGTCGGTCAACTCCATGGACCATGGCGACGCAGCAGAATGCCGCGATGGTCGAGGAAAGCACCGCCGCAAGCCATTCGATGGCCCGCGAAGCGGAAGCGCTGCACATTCTGCTGCGGCAGTTCCGCCTCGACCGATCGGAGAAGACGCCGCAGCATACCACAACGCAGCTCCATGCTGTCCGAAGGACGGTGCGCGGCGGTGCCGCGGCTGCCGTGACTAACTGGGAAGAGTTCTGACACTCGAATGAGAGATTAGAATTGCAGCGGCCGCCTTTGGGCGGCCGCTCACACCTGCTGGTTTCAACGGATTTCCAATCGACTTTCGTAGGTCAGAAAGTCGCGAAGCATTAACCCCTTGCGCGTGCGGTCACGCGGCGGACGTGTGCCTGCCATGCTGAGGCTGTATCGGCAGCGACGGTATCGAGGAAACGATCGAGGATCGCATTGAAAACGTCCGCCTTCTCCCAGAAGGGCGCATGGCCGGCTCCCTGGAAGACAATTGGCTCGCTTGCGAAGTGGTCCGGAAGATTGATTCCGGCAAGATAGCCGAGACGAACGAAGGGGTCGTCGGTTCCCGCAACGATGGCGACTGGAATTGACGCCATCTCGATTGTGCGGCGCTGGTCTACCCCATCGCCGCGCGCAAGGCTCTGCGCAAAAATTGACCGAACCAGCCCGTCAGTCCGCAGGACCAGATCCTGGAACGGCGGTTCGATTGAGGTGAAACATAGAGAGGCAAAGCGGGCAGCGTCACGCTCGGTGAAGATCTGCTTCGAGGTAAGAAGGAGATCGAGCGACGCATGGAAGGCGCGGAACATACCGATCAGACCCCGCGGCATGGGCGGCGCGCCACAGAGCATCAGGCCGCGAATGCGCGTGCTCCGGCTCATCCACTCGATTGCGACATGGCCGCCAAGCGACCAGCCGAACACCGCCAGCCGCTTCAAGTCGAGGGCATCGGCAATCTCCTCGAGGCATTCCGCAAAGCCGGTCACCGTGTAGGCGGAGCGCGGGTCGGGCGCATCCTCCGATTCGCCATGTCCCGGCAGATCGACGGCGATCAGACGCCAGCGTTTCGCAAGCCCGCTGTCGAACTGCCGTTCGAAGACGCGCCGGGAAAAGCTCGAACCATGAACAAGAACGACCGGGAAGCCCGAACCGCCCGTGTCGCTGTAGCGCACGGCACCGTGACGGGTCACGATCGTCTGACTGTCGAATACCATCGCTCTTTCCCGATGAGACTGCTGCGCTCACTGCGCCGAATCGCCTCCGGGAGCGTACACCTCGTTCGTGAACGAGACGCTAAAGCCGGTGTTGCATGAGAGCGGGCTGAAACCGGCCAATCGATCACAACCACTAGACGTGGATATGCATCGACCCCGCATTGCGGCATCGCGCGGCCACGGATATGGTTCGGCGGAACCGCACAAGAGAGGGGTCGGCCTCGCGCCGGCGAAGAAATGGAAACAGCACTGGACATTGCCGTCACCTGTTTGAGCGTTATCGTCGTCGGTTTCTATACTTGGTCGCTACGCGGACATTTTTCATCTCCCCGTATGCCTGATGGCATGAAGGTCGTCTCGGCCGCAGTGACACTGACAACCCTCTATTTCCTCTATCTGGTCTGGAGCCGGCAGCAGCCGGTCGCCGCGCAGCTGGTCGGCCTAGGTCTGGAAATCGCGGCAACTGTACTCTTCTGGTGGGCGATATCGGCATCCCGCAAGGCGCGCCTGCGCTTTGCTTTCGACCCGGACAAGCCGGACAGCCTCGTCACGATCGGGCCCTACCGCCTCGTGCGGCACCCGTTCTACACGTCCTACATCATCTTCTGGACCGGCTGGGCGATTGCGACCTGGACCCTTTGGTCTGTCCTGCCTGTGCTCGCCTTCGTGATCATTTATGTCGTCGCGGCGAAAGGCGAGGAAAGCAAGTTCGCAGCTACACCGCTGGCGGCCGAGTATGAGGCCTATCGCCGCCGCACGGGTTTCCTGATTCCGAAGATTGCGGGGGCTTGAACCGACTGGAACCGAGTCATCCGCCGGACACATCCCCGCCTGCGACAGGCGGTGGCGGGCGACGGATCAGCGGCACGGCATCAAGCACCATCGGATCCAGCCCTTCTCCCCCGCGATTTTCCACGAGTTCGAAGAACTGGCGGCGCATGCGCGGCTCCCAGAACTTATTGATATGTGTCGCAACATTCTTCGACCCATCCTCTCCCGGCTGGGAATGGAAGAAGGTAGCGATCTGATTGGCCATCCGGACCAGTTTTGTATCGTTCGACATGTTTTCCTACCTGTTGATGACCCGGCGTCCGGCTTCGTCTGAAGACGGGATAACGCGCTCGGCGCCTGTAAAGATTTCGAACTCGTCGCCTCGCACCAGCGCGATCAACGTCATGCCGGCCTCTTCGGCCGTGCGGATAGCAAGGGCTGTGGGTGCCGAGATCGCAATGATGAAGGGACTGCCGACGACGGCCGTCTTCTGCACCATTTCGACGGAGACCCGGCTGGTGACGACGACGGCCCCTGCGCTGCCGCGATAACCTGCGCGGGCAGCCGCACCGGCGAGCTTGTCGAGCGCATTGTGCCGGCCTACGTCCTCGCGCACGGCAATCAGTCCCGTTCCGGGAACGAAGAACGCGGCGCCATGGACGGCGTGCGTCTCCATGTGCAGAGGCTGCTGGCCGTTCAGGAGACGCACGGCCTCTGCGACCTCGCCTTCCGTCAACGTCAGCGCCGACGTCCGGACTGACGGTGTCACCCGCACCGCCTGCTCGATCGATTCGATGCCGCAGAGCCCGCAGCCGACAGGTCCCGCCATATGGCGACGGCGCGCAGTCAGCGCGGCGCTTTGGACATCGGCGAGGCGGATCTGCAGGTCGATGCCCTTCTCCTCGGCGACGACTTCGACCAGTTCGATCTCGTCGGCATCGGATATGATGCCCTCCGTCAGACTGAAGCCGACCGCGAAGTCCTCCAGGTCCGCTGGTGTCGCCATCATCACCGCATGGGTCGAACCATGATAGGTGAAGGCGATCGGCACCTCCTCCGGAACGATGCGCTCACCCTCGCCGAGCTGCCCGGTGCGCCGGGCCAGCTCGGGAACCCTGGTGGTCGTGTTGAAATGCGTCATCGGCACATTCCGACCTACTCCGCCGCCTCCAGCTTGCCAGTAATCCGGCGCGACTGGCGAGCCTGTTCGCCATACTCGACCTGCCATTCGGACGGACCGTTGGAAGGCGAGACCTGAACCGCCGTCACCTTGTATTCCGGGCAGTTCGTCGCCCAGTCGGAGAAGTCGGTGGTGATGACGTTCGCCTGCGTGTCGGGGTGGTGGAAGGTCGTATAGACCACGCCAGCGGCCACGCGATCGGTGATCAGCGCACGCAGCGTCGTCTCGCCCGAGCGGCTGGCCAGCCGCACCCAGTCGCCATCGCGGATGCCGCGGTTCTCGGCGTCGTGCGGATGGATCTCCAGCCGGTCCTCGTCATGCCAGACGACGTTGTCGGTACGCCGCGTCTGTGCGCCGACATTGTATTGGCTGAGAATGCGGCCGGTGGTGAGCAACAGCGGGAAGCGCGGCCCGGTCTTTTCGTCCGTCGCCACATATTCGGTGCGGATGAACTTACCCTTGCCGCGCACGAAGCCATTGACGTGCATGATCGGTGACCCTTCCGGGTTTTTCTCGTTGCACGGCCACTGCACGGAGCCCATCTTTTCGAGATAGTCGTAGGAGACGAGCGCGAAGCTCGGTGTCGTCGCGGCGATCTCGTCCATGATCTCGGACGGGTGCTTGTAGTTCCAGGCAAGGCCCATCGCCTGCGCGAGCCTCTGGGTGACTTCCCAGTCGGCATAGCCGTTGCGCGGGGTCATGACCCGGCGTACCCGGTTGATGCGGCGCTCGGCATTGGTGAAGGTGCCGTCCTTCTCAAGGAAGGTCGAGCCCGGCAGGAAGACGTGCGCGTAGTTTGCCGTTTCGTTCAGGAACAGGTCCTGCACGACGACGCATTCCATCGCGGCGAGACCGGCAGAGACGTGCTTGGTGTCCGGATCGGACTGCAGGATGTCTTCGCCCTGGATGTAGATGCCCTTGAACGTCCCCTCCACGGCCGCATCCAGCATGTTGGGAATACGCAGGCCCGGTTCGTCGTTGAGCTTGACGCCCCAGAGCTTCTCGAAAATCTCGCGCGTCGCATCATCGGAGATGTGGCGATAACCCGGCAGTTCGTGGGGGAACGAGCCCATGTCGCACGAGCCCTGCACGTTATTCTGGCCGCGCAGCGGGTTCACGCCGACACCCGGCCGGCCGATATTGCCGGTCGCCATGGCAAGATTGGCAATCGCCATGACAGCGGTCGAACCCTGGCTGTGCTCGGTAACACCGAGGCCGTAGTAGATCGAACCATTGCCGCCGGTGGCAAAGAGCCGAGCAGCACGGCGGATCATATCGGCCGGAACACCGGAGAGCTTCTCGACTTCCTCCGGGCTGTGGCGCGGTTCGGACACAAACGACGCCCAGTCCTCGAACTCCGACCAGTCGCAACGCTCGCGGATGAACTGCTCGGCAAAAAGACCTTCGGTGACGATGACGTGCGCAAGGGCGGTGACGACGGCGACGTTCGTGCCGGGCTTCAGCGGCAGATGGTAGCTCGCCTCAACATGCGGGCCCTTGACGAGGTCGATGCGGCGCGGATCGATGACGATCAGCTTGGCGCCCTGGCGCAGCCGCTTCTTCAGACGAGAGGCGAAAACGGGATGGCCGTCGGTCGGATTGGCGCCGATGACGATGACGACGTCGGTCTCCTCGACGGAATCGAAGTTCTGCGTGCCGGCGGACGTGCCGAAGGTCTGGCCGAGGCCGTAGCCGGTCGGCGAGTGGCAGACGCGGGCGCAGGTGTCGACGTTGTTGTTGCCGAAGCCGGCGCGCACCAGCTTCTGCACGAGATAAGTCTCCTCGTTCGTGCAGCGCGACGAGGTGATGCCGCCGACGGAATCGCGGCCGTACTGGTACTGGATTCGCCGGAACTCGCTCGCGACGTGCGCAAAGGCCTCTTCCCAGCTCACCTCGCGCCAGGGATCTGTGATCTTCTCGCGGACCATCGGATTGAGGATGCGGTCGCGGTGGGTCGAGTAACCGTAGGCGAAGCGGCCCTTCACGCAGGAGTGGCCGCGGTTCGCCTGGCCATCCTTCCACGGCACCATGCGCACGAGCTCTTCGTCGCGCATCTCCGCCTTGAACGAACAGCCGACGCCGCAATAGGCGCAGGTGGTGACGACCGAATGCTCGGGCATGCCCGTTTCGAGCACCGACTTCTCGCGCAGCGCATCGGTCGGGCATGCCTGCACGCAGGCGCCGCAGGACACGCATTCGGAATCGATGAACGCCTCGTGCATGCCGGCCGACATGCGGCTGTCAAAGCCGCGGCCCTCGATGGTGAGGGCAAAGGTGCCCTGCACCTCCTCGCAGGCGCGCACGCAGCGCGAGCAGACGATGCATTGGGCAGGGTCATAGGTGAAGTAGGGGTTCGACTCGTCGCGGACCATGTAATCGATGGTAAGCGAGCCGCCGCCGGGCGCGACGTGGTTGCGGCCTTCGACGCCGTAGCGGTTCTCGGTGAGACCGATCGAACTGGCAACCTGGTCGAACTCGCTGGCGCCGGTGCCGGCCTTCTCGTTCCAGGCGAGCGGATGGTCGGAGACGTAGAGCTCCATCACGCCGCGACGCACCTCCTTCAGCCGTGGTGTCTGGGTCGAGACGACCAGGCCCGGCGCCACCGGCGTCGTGCACGAGGCGGGCATGCCGGCGCGCCCCTCGATCTCCACCAGACAGATCCGGCAGGAGCCGAAGGCGTCGACCATGTCGGTGGCGCAGAGTTTCGGGATCTCGATGCCCGCCTCCATCGAGGCGCGCATGATCGAGGTGCCCTCCGGCACGGTAATCTCGCGACCGTCGATCGTTAGCGTCACCATCTTTTCCGACTTGGAGGCGGGGGTGCCGTAGTCGATTTCAGGAACGAGGGGCATGGAAACCTCCGGATCAAATTCTATGCGCCGCGGGGCTCCGGGCGACTTGGGTTTGTTTCTACGACTTGGTCTCGGCCAACGTGGCCGCGACGAGCGCATTGGCATGGCCATGGCCGAGACCGTGCGTCTCCTTCAGGAACGCCACGATCTGCATGTGCGCCTTGCCTTCCTGCGCGCGGATAATTGCTTTCCAGTGCTCGATCGGCTGGCCATACTTCTTCTCGATCGAGGGGAAGTAGGACGCGGGGCCCTTCACCTTTTCCGTGTCGCTCATTCCGCAGCCTCCACTCTTGGTGCCGGCGAGAAATCATCCGGGAAATGGGTCATGGCGCTCATCACCGGATAGGGCGTGAAGCCGCCGAGCGCACAGAGCGAACCGAACTTCATGGTGTTGCAGAGATCAGCGAGCAA
The DNA here is from genome assembly GCF_014851675.1 of Rhizobium sp. ARZ01. Classification (NCBI taxonomy): domain Bacteria; kingdom Pseudomonadati; phylum Pseudomonadota; class Alphaproteobacteria; order Hyphomicrobiales; family Rhizobiaceae; genus Rhizobium; species Rhizobium sp. ARZ01. Next base: position 515,435 of record NZ_JACVAE010000003.1, on the reverse strand, counting down.
TTCGCGGTTCTTCTCAGGCTCGATGCCGCGGCCGATCTTGTCGGCCACCTCGACGCCACGGGTCGACCCGATCCGGCAAGGCGTGCACTTGCCGCAGCTTTCGATGGCGCAGAATTCCATGGCGAAACGGGCCTGGTGCAGCATGTCGACGGTGTCGTCGAAGACGACGATGCCCGCGTGACCGATCAACCCGTCCTTGGCTGCAAACGCCTCGTAGTCGAACGGCGTATCAAACAACTCGCGCGGGAAATAGGCGCCGAGCGGGCCGCCGACCTGCACGGCCTTCACCGGCCGCCCCGATGCCGTACCGTCGGCGATGTGATCGATGATCTCGCCGAGCGACAGGCCGAAGGCCGTCTCATAGAGACCGCCGTGCCTCACGTTACCGGCAATCTGGATCGGGATCGTGCCGCGCGACCGGCCCATGCCGAAATCGCGATAGAATTCGGCACCCTGGTCGAGGATGACCGGCACGGAGGCGAGCGAAATGACGTTGTTGATGACCGTCGGACAGTCGAACAGGCCCTTGTGCGCCGGAAGCGGCGGCTTGGCGCGGACGACGCCGCGCTTACCCTCGAGACTGTTAAGAAGCGCCGTCTCCTCGCCGCAGACATAGGCACCCGCGCCAACGCGCACTTCCATATCGAAGGCGCGGCCCGAGCCTAGCACGGAGGGGCCAAGGATCCCTGCCTGCAGCGCGATCTCGATCGCCTCGCTCATGATCGCAATGGCATGTGGGTATTCGGAGCGAGTGTAGATGAAACCCTTGGTGGCGCCGGTCGCAAGGCCCGCGATCGCCATGCCCTCGATGAGCACGAAGGGATCGCCCTCCATGATCATCCGGTCGGCGAAGGTACCGCTGTCGCCCTCGTCGGCGTTGCAGACGATGTACTTACGATCACCGGCAGCCTCGAGCACGGTCTTCCACTTGATGCCGGTCGGGAACCCGGCGCCGCCGCGACCGCGCAGGCCGCTGTCCGTCACTTCCGTGACGATATCGGCCGGCACCATCGCCACGGCCTTTTCCAGCCCCGTCAGGCCGCGGAAACGGCGATAATCGTCGAGCGAAAGCGGATCGGTAATGCCGCAGCGCGAGAACGTCAGGCGCGTCTGCTGCTTGAGGAAGGGAATGTCCTTCGTTCGCCCATGACAGAGCGGATGTGCGCCGCCGGAGAGGAAATCCGCGTTGAACAGAGAGGTCACGTCGGCGGCCTTCACCGGCCCGTAAGCGATGCGCTCGCCATCGACAACGACCTCCACCAGCGGCTCAAGCCAGTGCATGCCGCGCGAACCGTTGCGCACAATCGTGATGTCGACGCCGCGCACCGCGGCTTCCTTCTCGATCGCAGCGACGACCTTGTTCGCACCCAGCGCGAGCGCCGCCGTATCCCGGGGGACGTAAATCTTGACGGTCATCGGCGCGCCTCCTCTACCAGTTCGGCCGCAGCGGTGGCATCGAGCCGGCCATAGACGTCTCCGTCCAGCATGGCAGACGGCGCGCAGGAACAGAGGCCGAGACAGTAAACGGGCTCAAGCGTCACCGCGCCATCGAGCGTCGTCTGATGGAAATCGATGCCGAGCAGCGATTTGATCCGCTCTGCCACTGCTTCGCCGCCCATCGACTGGCAGGCTTCGGCACGACAGAGCTTCAGCACGTGCCGGCCCGCGGGATGATCGCGAAAATCATGATAGAAGGTGACGACGCCATGCACCTCGGCACGCGACAGGTTCAACTCGCGAGCGATGACCGGCAGGCTTTCCTGCGGCACATAGCCGAATTCAGCCTGGATCTCATGCAGGATTGGCAAAAGCGGCCCCTCGAGCCCCTTCATCGTGTCGACGATTGCCAGTGTTCTCGTCCCGACGTCGCCGGAAACGTGCAGATTCATGCGCAGACCTCCCGAACGGCAAAGGCCTGCCGCTTGCCAACGCAGCGGATTTTCGGGCCCAATGCCTTTTCAACCGAAGGCGAAGACCGGAACCCTGTCAGTCCTCGCCCCTTTGCCTGAAAGCTTCTCAGGGAAGGTTCAGAGGGTCAATAAGGCTATCCCGTCAATTGATAGTTTTTTTCTATTGGTCTAGGCCGCCTTCAGTTAGAATCCGTGCCTCGTGCAACAGGGCCGACACGAGTGGCGTGAATGGTTCACGATGCGTCGCAACCAGGCCAACGATATGGTGGGGCGCGGGCTCGACAATCGAAACTATACTGATTTCGTCATGAAAACCGAAAGAAAGCGCGACATTTCGGGGCATTATGCTGCACCAGCGCCCTGTTCGAACATGTGAGAACAGTACGATCGTCGAATTCGATTCGAGAGTTGGCCGCACCTTCACGCCAGCTTCGGCAAAATGGCGATTGATGATGCGCCGGTTTTGCATGTCCGAAGTCAATAGACAAAGACTAACATCGGCGACCTCCCTCCAGGTCACGCTTTCGCGATCGGCAAGCGGTCCGTTCCGGGCGGTAATCAGGTGGTAGTGTTCGGCGTGCAGCGGCACGCTGGTGACGCGTCCGAGCGGCTCATTTTCCAGGTAAGTAAGGCCGGCATCGATCTCGAGGTTTTCCAAGAGGCTCAGGATCTGCAGGGATGTTGTGGAGAGCACCGAGAAAGTGACATCCGGGTGCTTTTGCTGAAATGGTGCGGTGATGCGCGGCACCATAGCGAGCGTCGTCGGAATCGCGGCCAAACGGATATGGCCGGAAAGCCCCTTTCGCGCGGCTCGCATCTCCTCGCGCATCGTGCGTGCATCGCCGACGATGCGGCGCGCCCATTCCAGCACGCGCTGCCCCTCCGGTGTCAGTCCCTGGAACCGCGAGCCGCGATTGACCAGCACGACGCCGAGCTGGTCTTCCAGCTGGCGGATTGCCGCCGACAGCGTCGGCTGCGAAATGCCGAGTTCTTCGGCAGCCCGGGCGAAATGCCGCTCGCGGGCGAGTGCTATGAAGTATTCCAGCTTGTCGATCATCGAGGCCCAGGACCCTATTCTGCCAGCCTATTCATACAAAAGAACGGTGGCGCGACAAACCGGCGAAGCTTTATAAAAAGGGCGAGGATGAAGAGGGAAGAGGATCCGGCAATGACATTCAGAGCGCTCCTGGTGGACAAGGCCGGCGACGGTACGATTTCAGCATCCGTACAGGACCTGCCCGACGATCGACTGCCGGATGGCGACATGACTGTCGCCGTCGAGTATTCGACGCTGAACTACAAGGACGGGCTCTGCATCACCGGCAAGGGCGGGCTGGTACGCACTTTCCCGCATGTGCCGGGCGTCGATTTCGCCGGCACTGTGGAGGCATCGGCCGATCCGCGCTATCGCCCCGGCGACAAGGTGGTGCTGACCGGCTGGCGCGTGGGCGAAATCTGGTGGGGCGGCTATGCGACACGCGCGAAGGTCAAGGGCGACTGGCTCGTGCCGCTTCCGGACGCGCTCACCACCCGCGAGGCCATGGCCATCGGCACTGCCGGCCTCACCTCCATGCTTGCCGTGATGGCGCTTGAGAAAGCCGGGGTTACGCCACCCAAGGGTGAGATCCTTGTGACGGGGGCTGCCGGCGGCGTCGGTTCGGTTGCTGTGGCGATCCTTGCACGTATGGGCTTTCGCGTCGCAGCCGTCACCGGCCGACCGGAAGCGGCGGATTATCTGCGCGAACTCGGCGCCGAGACCATCATCGACCGCGCCGAACTGGCGGAAGCGTCCGCAAAGCCGTTGGAATCCGAGCGCTGGGCGGGCGCTGTCGATTCCGTCGGCGGCGACATGCTGATGCGGATACTCAAGCAGGTTAAGTATGACGGCGTCGTGGCCTCGATCGGACTTGCGGCAAGCGCAACCGTACCCTCGTTCTCCGTGATCCCCTTTATTCTGCGCGGCGTCAGCCTTCTTGGCATCGATTCGGTCATGCGCCCGCGCAACGAGCGCCTCGACGCCTGGAGCCGCATCGCCGCCGATCTGCCACACGACAAGCTGGACGATATGATAGCGGAATACGGGCTGTCAGACCTGCCCGCACTCGGCCCGGCCATCCTTGAAGGCAAGGTGCGGGGACGGACGGTAATCGATGTCCGCAAGTAAGCGGATCGTTCACACACCCTGCTCGCGCGCCATCAATGGCCGGCAGAAGACGTCATAGAGCGTCCCCATGATCGCGGACACATTCTCGTCGGCGAGGCTGTAGAACACCTGCCGCCCATCGCGACGGGTGACAACGATCTGATCCTGGCGAAGGCGGGCGAGTTGCTGCGAGACAACGGCCTGCGGCAGACGAAGGATCGTCTCGATCTCGCCGACCGTCTTTTCGCCTTCCGTCAGCAGGCACAGGATCAAGAGCCGCGTTTCGTGCGAGAGCGCTTTCAGGAAGCGGCTGGCCTTCTTCGCCTGATTGAAGAACAGATCGAAGCTAGCGCCAACATCCGCCTCCGGCTTCATGAACTGCTTCATTTCCCCTCCTCGTTCAATCGAAACACGGCGCCATGCGCGATCCGCACAACGTGATCTGGTGCACACGAAAAATGGCGCAAGGGGGGAGGACAAACCGGGAAGTTGTATTTTCGCGGCAGCGTTGCCGTTTGGCATCAGCAGATCAACTGACCGCCGTTCACCTCCAGCACCTGCCCGGTAATGTACCCCGAAAGCACGGCCGAAGCGAGAAACAGATAGGCCGGCGCGCAGTCCTGAGCCGTTCCGAGGCGCTGGAGAGGTATCGACTTGCGCGTTGCTTCCAGTTTCTCCGGCGTTGAGTACCGCGCGTGAAAGTCGGTCGTGATCGTCCCGGGCGACACACAGTTGACTCGGATGCCATCGGGTGCAAGCTCGCGTGCAAGCGCCTTGGAGTAGGTGGAAACGAACGCTTTCGTGGCCGAATAGATGGCCGAGCCAGGGCTGCCGCCCGTGAGCGCCGAGATCGAGACCGTGTTGACGATCGCAGCGCTCTCCGCACGGCGAAGGGCCGGCAACATCGCCCGCGTCATATCCACTACGGATGTCTGGTTCAGCCGCACGACGGTTTCATATTGCTCGTCGGTCAAGGTGTCGGCGGGAAACCGGCCCACCATGGTACCGGCATTGTTGATCAGCACGTCCACCTGCTCGAAAAGGTTGTCGGCATAGCGGGCGACATCGGCGACGCCATGTGCCATCAGGAAATCGGCATAGACAACATGCGCCCGCGCCTCCTCCAGCGCTTCTTCAAGAAAATCTGGGACGTCAGAAAGCGGCGCGCGACCGCCGTGCAGCAACACATGCGCCCCGCAATCGAGGAACTGTCGCGCAACCTCAAGGCCGATGCCCCGCCCGGCCCCGGTGACGACGACGTTGGCACCCTTGAACAAGGCCGGATGAAACATGGCGATCCCTCCCATCGGTGTGCGGCGCCGGACGCGACCACTGCCAGTATCACAAAAATTTCCGCGCTCACCAACTGCTGTGCGCCGGGAGAATTGCGGCGCTTTCGTTTTTGCATATGATGAACCAAAACGAAAGCACAGGAGGATTCGATGTATCTGACAGGTCGCCAGGCGGAAATCCTGGACCTCGCCAAGACGGAAGGCCGGGTGTTGGTGGAGGATCTCGCCGCCCGCTTCTCCGTCACCCCCCAGACCATTCGCAAGGACCTGAACGATCTGTGCGACAACAAGGCGTTGACCCGCATCCACGGCGGTGCGCTTTTCCCCAGCGGCAACGAGAACGTCAAATATGAAGCGCGCCGCTCGATTGCGGCACCGGAAAAGCAGGCGATCGGCAGGGCGGCCGCCGCCATGATCCCGGACAACTCCTCGCTGTTCATCAACATCGGCACGACGACCGAAGCGGTGAGCGAGGCCTTGCTGGACCACAAGGAACTGATGGTCATCACCAACAACATCAACGTCGCCAACAGGTTGCGCGGCTTCCCCTCGATCGAGATGGTGATCACCGGCGGCGTGGTGCGCGGCTCCGACGGCGGCATTGTCGGCGAAGCGGCGGTCGATTTCATCCGCCAGTTCAAGGTGGACTACGCGGTCATTGGCGTATCGGCCATTGACCACGACGGCGCGCTACTCGACTTCGACTATCGCGAAGTAAAGGTCGCCCAGGCCATCATGGCCAACGCCCGCCATGTCATTCTCGTCTCCGATTCCACGAAGTTCGAGCGAACCGCGCCGGTACGGATCGGCCACCTCTCGCAGGTTCACACCTTCATCACCGACAAGTGTCCGCTCGACAACATCCGAGACATCTGCCTGGCTCAAGATGTGCGCCTGGTAGAAACTTCCACAGGCGATGCCGACGGTTGAATGGGTTTTCTTTCCGCATTCGTTTGACATTCGAAAAATTTTCGTTTTAACTTCCCTCACTTTCGCAAATGCGCTTGATTGTGCATCGCGAAACGGGAGGGAAAGCGTTTGGCGGTCGAAAAGGTCAGCGACATATTTGTCATTGGCGGAGGCATTAATGGCTGCGGCATCGCCCGCGACGCCGCTGGCCGAGGCTACTCAGTCGTGCTGGCCGAGATGCAGGATCTCGCCTCCGGCACGTCGTCGGCCTCCACCAAACTCATCCACGGCGGCCTGCGCTATCTGGAACACTACGAGTTTCGCCTGGTGCGCGAAGCGCTGATGGAGCGCGAAGTGCTCTGGGCCATGGCGCCGCACGTCATCTGGCCGATGCGCTTCGTGCTGCCCTTCCAGAAGGGCGGTATCCGACCGGCTTGGCTGATCCGGCTCGGCCTCTTCCTCTACGATCATATTGGCGGGCGCAAACTTCTTCCGCCCACGCGCACCGTGGATATGCGCCGCGACCCCTCGGGAGAGCCGCTAAAGAAGCTCTTTGGCAAGGCCTTCGAATATTCTGACGGCTGGGTCGACGACGCGCGGCTGGTGGTGCTGAACGCCCGCGATGCCGCCGACCATGGTGCTGATATTCGCATCCGCACGCGGGTCGTCTCGGCCCGACGCGAAAACGGGCACTGGGACGTGGAAACCGAAAATGTCGCCTCCGGCGAGCGGGAAACTATAAGGGCGCGCATGCTCGTCAATGCCAGCGGTCCCTGGGTCGACACGGTGCTGGTCGGCGCGCTCGGCCAGAACGACGTGCACAATGTTCGCCTCGTGCAGGGCAGCCATATCGTCGTCCGCAGGAAATTCTCCGATCCGCGCGCCTACTTCTTCCAGAACCCCGACGGCCGCATCATCTTCGCCATTCCCTACCAGGACGAGTTCACGCTGATCGGCACCACCGACCGCGACTATCATGGCGACCCGCGCAACGTCCGCATCAGCGATGAAGAGGTGGACTATCTCTGCCGTTCGGCCAGCGAGTACTTCGCCGAGCCGGTCACACGGGAGGATATTGTCTGGACCTATTCCGGCGTGCGCCCGTTGTTCGACGACGGCGCAAGCAAGGCGCAGGAAGCCACGCGCGATTATGTGCTGAAGGTCGACGGTAACGGCAAGCAGGCGCCGCTGCTCAATGTGTTCGGCGGCAAGCTCACGACCTATCGCCGGCTAGCAGAAGCCGCGCTTGACAAGATCGGCGAGGCCATCGGCCAAAGGGGCGAGAAATGGACAGCCACATCGCGGCTGCCGGGCGGAGACTTCGGTGTTGAAGACTTTGGCGCGGAGGTGGCAAAGCTCTCCAGCCGATATCCTTTTCTCACGGCACAGCATGCGCGGCGCCTTGTGCGCCTCTATGGCACGCGCGCAACTGCAATGCTCGCAGGAGCGACGTCGATCGAAGACCTCGGCCACCATTTCGGCAGCGACCTTTATGAGCTTGAGGTTCGCTGGCTGATGAAGGAAGAATGGGCGCGGCACGCCGAGGATGTCCTATGGCGCCGCACCAAGCGAGGATTGCATCTTACCGCCGATGAAGCGGAAGCGCTCGAAAGCTATATGGCAGCGGCGGCAGAGGCTCCGCACTAGCGCGCGTTCCGATGGCGGGGGGAACATTGGAGACATGAATGCTTGAACTTAGAGACATCACGAAAGTCGTAGGCGGGGAGACACATATCCACCCCACCAACCTCGTGCTCGAGCGCGGTTCGCTGAACGTGCTGCTCGGCCCGACGCTGTCGGGCAAAACCTCGCTGATGCGCCTCATGGCCGGCCTGGACAAGCCCACCTTCGGCTCGGTCTGGTTCGACGGCAAAGATGTGACCGGCATGCGCGTGCAGGACCGCAGCGTCGCCATGGTCTACCAGCAGTTCATTAATTACCCCGCCATGACGGTCTACGAGAATATCGCCTCGCCGATGCGCATCAAGGGTGCTGACAGTGCCACGATCGACCGCGAGGTGCGCAAGGCGGCGGACTTGCTGAAGCTGACGCCTTATCTCGACCGCACGCCGCTGAACCTGTCCGGCGGCCAGCAGCAGCGCACGGCACTCGCCCGCGCGATCGTCAAGAATGCCAGCCTCGTCCTGCTCGACGAGCCCTTGGCCAACCTCGACTACAAGCTTCGCGAAGAACTGCGCGAGGAACTACCGAAGATCTTCGCTGCCTCCGGCGCGATTTTCGTCTACGCCACGACCGAGCCATCCGAAGCCCTGCTGCTGGGCGGGAACACTGCGACGATGGCCGAGGGACGCATCACTCAGTTCGCTCCGACCATCGACGTTTACCGCCGCCCCGTCGACCTGATAACCGCCGAGACCTTCGCCGATCCGCCGCTCAATACCTTCGCACTGACCAAGGCGAACGGCCATTTCGTGCTCGAAGGCGAGCCCGTTCTGTCCGTACCGGCGCATCTGGCCGGCATCCCGGACGGTCCCTGCACCGTGGCCTTCCAGCCCCATCACCTTGCCCTTGCACCGCAGACGCCGATCGCCGCGCCGGTTCCGGTCCGCACCGCGATCTCAGAGATCGCAGGCTCCGAGAGTTTCGTGCACGTCGAATTCGCCGACACGCGCTGGGTCATGCTCGCGCCCGGCATCCACGACATCGAACCCGATGCCCAGATCACCGTCTATGTCGATACGCGCCACCTGATGGCGTTCGCCCCGGACGGCAGAGCCATCGCCGGCCCGGCGGCGGCCTGAGGAGGAAGCCATGGCACGCATCAATCTCGAGCACATCCGCCATGCCTACGGCGAGAAGCCCAAGTCAGAAGCCGACTACGCGCTGAAGGAAGTCCATCATGAATGGAACGACGGCGGTGCCTATGCGCTGCTCGGCCCTTCGGGCTGCGGCAAGACCACGCTCCTGAATATCATCTCGGGCCTTCTCCAGCCTTCCGAAGGCAAGATCCTGTTCGACGGCCGGGATGTGACGAACCTGTCGACCCAGCAGCGCAACATCGCCCAGGTTTTCCAGTTCCCGGTCATCTACGACACGATGACGGTCTACGACAATCTCGCCTTTCCGCTACGCAATCGGCATGTTCCGGAAGCCGAAGTCGACCGGCGCGTGCGCGAGATCATCGACATGATCGGCCTTGGTGGCTGGGCCAAGAAGAAGGCACGCGGCTTGACCGCCGACCAGAAGCAGAAGATCTCGCTTGGCCGCGGCCTCGTGCGCAACGACGTCAACGCCATCCTGTTCGACGAGCCGCTGACCGTCATCGACCCACACATGAAGTGGGTACTGCGCTCGCAGTTGAAGAAGCTGCATCGCCAGTTCGGCTTCACCATGGTCTATGTCACCCACGACCAGACCGAAGCGCTGACCTTCGCCGACAAGGTCGTCGTCATGTATGACGGACAGATCGTCCAGATCGGCACGCCGGCCGAGCTCTTCGAGCGTCCGAGTCACACCTTCGTCGGCTACTTCATCGGCTCGCCGGGCATGAACGTGCTGCCGGCGGCGATCGAGGGCAGCAGCGTGACGCTCGGCACCGACACGATCGCGCTCGACTTTCAGCCCAAGGTGGCCACTGGTGCAAAGACCGAGCTCGGAATTCGCCCGGAATTCGTCCGCCTCGGCCGCGAAGGCATGCATGTCCGCGTCAACAAGGTGGAGGATATCGGCCGGCAAAAGATCGTCCGCGCCGAATTCGCCGGCAAGCCGATCTCGATCGTCGTGCCGGAGGACAGCGAGATCCCGGCAGAGCCGCGCATCACCTTCGATCCATCCGCCATCAACATCTACGCCGATTCCTGGCGCGTCGGCAGGGAGGCCTGATCCATGGAAAAGACCTGGAACAACAAGGCCTGGTTCATGGTGCTGCCGGTGCTTTTGCTGGTCGCCTTCTCGGCCGTCATCCCGCTGATGACGGTGGTGAACTACTCGGTTCAGGACACGTTCGGCAACAACCAGTTCTTCTGGGCCGGCACCGACTGGTTCGTCGAGATCCTCCACTCCGACCGCTTCTGGCAGGCGCTCGGCCGCAACCTGCTCTTCTCCGCCATCATCCTGTCGATTGAGATCCCACTCGGCATCCTGATCGCGCTGAACATGCCGAAGAAGGGCATCGGCGTACCGGTCTGCCTCGTGCTGATGGCGCTGCCGCTGCTGGTTCCGTGGAACGTGGTCGGCACGATCTGGCAGGTGTTCGGCCGCGTCGACATCGGCCTGCTCGGCTTCACGCTCTCAGCGCTTGGCCTTGACTACAACTACGTCAATGACGTGTTCGACGCCTGGGTGACGCTGGTCGTCATGGACGTCTGGCACTGGACCAGCCTCGTCGTGCTCCTCTGCTACGCCGGCCTCGTCTCCATTCCGGATGCCTACTATCAGGCCGCCAAGATCGACGGCGCCTCGCGCTGGGCCGTCTTCCGTTACATCCAACTCCCTAAGATGAAGCGCGTTCTTCTGATCGCCTTCCTGCTGCGCTTCATGGACAGTTTCATGATCTACACCGAACCTTTCGTCGTGACCGGCGGCGGTCCGGGCAACTCGACGACCTTCCTGTCGATCGACCTCGTCAAGATGGCGATCGGCCAGTTCGACCTAGGACCCGCAGCCGCGATGTCGCTCGTCTACTTCCTGATCATCCTTCTGCTGTCATGGATCTTCTACACGGTCATGACCAGCAGCGACGAGCAGGCGTGAGGGAGGGCAAAATGACTGCACGCGTTGATACACAAACTCCCGCACAGGCATCCACGCCGTCCAAGGCTGTCGCACACGGCAATGTCACTGCGGCCGCGCAGCCATCGCGCCGCAACCTGTCCTGGATCATCCCTACCCTCTACATCGTCTTCCTGATGCTGCCGATCTACTGGCTCGTCAATATGAGCTTCAAGACGAACACGGAGATCACCGGCACCTTCTCGCTCTGGCCGCAAGACCCGACACTCAGGAACTACATCGTCATCTTCACCGATCCGGCCTGGTACTCGGGCTACATCAATTCCATCACCTATGTGGTGATGAACACGGTGATCTCTGTCTCGGTGGCGTTGCCGGCGGCCTATGCCTTCTCGCGATACCGGTTCCTCGGCGACAAACACCTGTTCTTCTGGCTCTTGACGAACCGCATGGCCCCGCCAGCCGTATTTGCGCTACCCTTCTTCCAGCTTTATTCGGCCTTTGGCTTGATCGACACGCATATCGCCGTTGCCTTGGCGCATTGCCTGTTCAACGTGCCGCTCGCCGTCTGGATCCTGGAAGGTTTCATGTCGGGCGTGCCAAAGGAGATTGACGAGACGGCCTATATCGATGGCTACTCGTTCCCGAAATTCTTCGCCAAGATCTTCGTGCCGCTGATCGCGTCCGGCATCGGTGTCGCCGCCTTCTTCTGCTTCATGTTCTCCTGGGTCGAACTGTTGATCGCCCGCACGCTGACGACGACGGCCGCCAAGCCGATCGCCGCCACGATGACGCGCACGGTCTCGGCCTCCGGCATGGACTGGGGCGTGCTCGCAGCGGCCGGCGTCCTGACCATCATTCCGGGCGCGCTCGTGATCTATTTCGTCCGCAACTACATCGCCAAGGGCTTTGCCCTGGGGAGGGTCTGATGGCTGCCAACGCCAACCGCAACAACCGCTGGCCCATGGCACTCCTGGCCGTCCTTTTGATCTACGCGCTCGCGGCGGGCATGCTGTTCATGTCGCTGCCCGTGAAAGACGGGGCGCGCGACTGGTTCGCACCGCTGATCCCCGGCGGATGGATGGCCTGGACGTTTCCGACCGCAATGTTCTTCCTCAGCATCTTTGCCCTCCTGGCGCTGATGGCGGTCTGGGAATATGCACGCCCGGGCGGCAATCCGCGCGTCGGCATCCTGCGTTTCGAAACGACCCGCGGCGACCGTTTGTTCATCTCGCTGCTCGGTTCGGCATTTATCAATCTCGCATGGGTGGGGCTTGTCGGCCCCAACCTATGGTGGGCTCTTGTCCTCTGCGTGGTCTACGCCATCGGCGTATTCCGCTACGTATAGGGCAACAAGAACGAGGGGCCGGGACGCCCGGCCTTTCAAACTGCAGTCGCACAACCCAAGGGAGGATAATGATGCGAAGGCACCTTCTGACGACTACGGCAGCCGTGCTGCTGGCTTTCACTGGCACCGCTTTTGCCGGCATGGATGAGGCGAAGAAATTCCTCGACGCCGAAATCGGCGACATGTCGACCCTCGACCGAGCCGCTCAGGAAGCGGAAATGCAATGGTTCATCGATGCCGCCAAGCCGTTCGCCGGCATGGACATCAAGGTCGTTTCCGAAACGATCACGACGCATGAATACGAATCCAAAGTACTCGCCAAGGCTTTCTCTGACATCACCGGCATCAAGATCACCCACGACCTGATCGGCGAAGGCGACGTCATCGAAAAGCTGCAGACGCAGATGCAGTCGGGCGAGAACATCTATGACGCCTATGTCAACGACTCGGACCTGATCGGCACCCACTGGCGTTACCAGCAGGCCCGTTCGCTGACCGACTTCATGGCCAATGAAGGCAAGGACGTCACCAATCCGGGCCTCGACCTGGACGACTTCATCGGCAAGTCCTTCACCACCGCGCCCGACGGCAAGCTCTACCAGCTGCCCGATCAGCAGTTCGCCAACCTCTACTGGTTCCGCTACGACTGGTTCAACGACGAGAAGAATAAGGCAGACTTCAAGGCGAAGTACGGCTACGACCTCGGCGTGCCGGTCAACTGGTCCGCTTACGAGGACATCGCCGAGTTCTTCACCGGCCGCGAGATCGACGGTAAGAAGGTCTATGGCCACATGGACTACGGTAAGAAGGACCCGTCGCTCGGCTGGCGCTTCACGGACGCCTGGCTTTCCATGGCTGGCAACGGCGACAAGGGCATTCCGAATGGCAAGCCGGTCGACGAATGGGGCATCAAGGTTGACGAAAACTCGCGTCCAGTCGGCTCGTGCGTTGCCCGCGGTGGTGACACCAACGGCCCGGCTGCCGTTTATTCGATCGAGAAGTACCTGCAGTGGCTGAAGGCCTACGCACCGGCCGCCGCCCAGGGCATGACCTTCTCCGAATCGGGTCCGGTTCCCTCGCAGGGCGAAGTCGCCCAGCAGATGTTCACCTACACGGCGTTCACTGCGGACTTCGTGAAGCCGGGCCTTCCGGTCGTGAACGAGGACGGCACGCCGAAGTGGCGTTTCGCTCCCTCGCCGCACGGCGTCTACTGGAAGGACGGCATGAAGCTCGGCTACCAGGACGTGGGTTCCTGGACGCTCCTGAAGTCCACGCCGGATGATCGCGCCAAGGCCGCCTGGCTTTATGCGCAGTTCGTCGTCTCCAAGACGGTCGACGTCAAGAAGAGCCATGTCGGTCTGACGCTCATCCGCGAATCCTCGATCGGCCACAAGTCGTTCACGGATCGCGCGCCGAAGCTTGGCGGTCTGATCGAGTTCTACCGTTCGCCGGCCCGCATTCAGTGGTCGCCTACCGGCACGAACATTCCGGATTATCCGAAGCTGGCCCAGCTATGGTGGCAGGCGATCGGCGACGCGTCCTCGGGCGCGAAGACCGCTCAAGAAGCCATGGATTCGCTTTGCGCCGAGCAGGAGCAGGTGCTGAGCCGCCTCGAGCGCGCTGGCGTCATGGGTGACATGGGGCCGAAGCTCGCCGAAGAGCACGATCTCGAGTATTGGAACAAGGATGCCGTTTCCAAGGGCAACCTCGCGCCGCAACTCAAGATCGAGAGCGAGAAGGAAAAGCCGCAGACGGTCAACTATGACGAACTCGTCAAGAGCTGGCAGCAGTAAGCTGACCGAGATCGGGCTCAAGCGGACCTGAGCCTGAAGCATGCCGCCCGGAGGACCACTCCGGGCGGTTTTTGATTCTGCGGTGCCTCATGCTCGTGAACGCACCAAGGCAGCCCTCGCCAGCTGTTTCGCTTGCCGGTAATGCGTTTGTGCCCTATCACCAACGCAACCGGCGGATCCGGCACCACCGGCCGGCCGGCTCGAACCGGACCGGTGGACTTCGCAGCGATCGGGCAGCGACAGCATCCACACGGCATGGCGGACCAGTCGAAGGGAAAATCCGGCAAGATCCTGTTTGCGCTGCTGACGCTGTGCATTCTGTCCGCCATCGCCGCGACAGTCCTGCTTGCCAATGACTACCGAAACTTGAACCGCCTGCTCGCACGCTTCGGATATGAACCTGTTCAGACGCGGCCAGCTGTTCGGGCGCCTCTCCCCCACGAGATCCGGGGCAACCGCATCCCCCGGCCCAAGGTCGAGATTCCTGAACGCCTCGTCTCCGACCTGGTCCCGATGGAGACAAAGTTCACGCGGCCGATCCGCCGCGATCCGAAGGAACTCTGCACAGCCTTGGAGCAGAGCGGTTTCGCCAATGCCGGCTGGAAGGAGGGGCTCGCGAAAGGCAGTTGGGAATGCACCTCCTATCGCGAATTCCCGGCAAAAGTGGGCGGGAGCGGGCCCGGCAGCTCCGCCTACCTTTCCATCCGTGGCAGCGAAGAAGCCCGCCTCACATCGTTTCGCATCAAGCTCAATCTGGAGAACGCAGGCGACCAGACGGAGCTGACCAGTGCCGCCATTGCCGCCCTTGAGGTCTTCCTCGACGAAGTACGCTGGAAGGACGCACCTGACATCGTGGAGAACATCCGGAACCTGAAAGAATTCGACGTGGTCTTGTTCGGCAACCGGATCCAGCTCAAGAAGGAGTTCAGCGAAACACCACGTTACAATTTCATCATCACGCCGGACCGTACACGACCGAAAAACACTTACCTGCCGGACTATTTCAACCGTGAGAAGTGGCTACCGATGCCGGAACCGCCCATGGAAACCCGTTGAGCCGAAATGCGACGCGTTTCAATGGCAAGAATAAAGGTTGGATTCTCAGTCAGGCTGTGCACAGTTTCGCAACGCTGGCTGGTCCTTTTAACGACCATTGGAAACACGGCACGCAGTTATGGAACCGCTGCTGAACAGAATTGTCGATTCAGTTACATCCGCCGGTCATCGCCGGGGCCGCAGACGATTGCGGTTGGAAGGCCCTTTGCCCACGATCTACGCGATCGGCGACGTGCATGGTTGCTTCCGCGAGATGCTCGAAGCAGAAGCCCGCATCAGGGACGACCTTGGACAAACAGCCGGCGAGGCCCTGATTGTGTATCTCGGCGACTATGTCGATCGCGGCCCGGACTCCGCCTTGGTGTTGGACCATCTGACCCGCAGCCATGACGATGGCCTGACCCGGATCACCCTTTGCGGCAACCACGACGACACGTTTCTGCAGTTTATACGAGATCCCGTCGAGCGGATTTATTGGCTTGGTTCGAATTTCGGCGGCGAGGCGACGCTCGCCTCTTACGGAATCGACCTAGGCGACATCCTATTGAGCGATTTTGAGTCAGCGAAGAGTTCAGCCAAGCTGCGGCGGTTCATACCGGCACGCCACATCATGTTTCTTGCCGGCCTGCCGATCTTCCTGGCGGCTAGGGACTATCTCTTTGTCCATGCGGGCGTGCGCCCGGGAATTCCGCTCGAAGCGCAGGATGACGAAGACCTGCTTTGGATCCGCGATCCTTTCCTCACCATCGAATCAAAGCTGCCAGTGGTCGTCGTGCACGGCCATACGCCCTGCAGCGAACCCGAATTTGCAGCCGGCCGAATTGGAATCGATACCGGCTGCTTCTTTACCGGCCGCCTGACAGTGCTGAAGGTCGACTCGGAGGGTGCGCGCTTGCTCTGATCAAAGCCGGATCCGGCGCGCTGCGTACTACTGCCGCCCGAACTCATCCTCGATGCGAATAATATCGTCCTCGCCAAGGTAGGAACCCGTCTGCACTTCGATCAGCTCGAGCAGGATTTTACCGGGGTTCGCCAGACGATGAACCTCCCCTTGAGGGATATAGACGGATTCGTTTTCGCGAAGCGGAATGGTCCGCTCACCGATCGTCACCTCGGCCGTGCCGCGCACCACGATCCAGTGCTCTGAACGATGGTGATGCTTCTGCAACGAGAGGCGCTTTCCCGGCGTCACGAACAGGCGCTTCACCTGGAATCGATCGCCATTCAGGACGGACGTGTAGCCGCCCCAGGGCCGGTATGACGTACGGTGTGATTCCGTCAGTGGCGCGGTCTTTTCCATGGAGGCGAGATACTTGACCAGCTTGCCGACGTTCTGGCTGTCCTCCATGCGCCCGACATAGATGGCATCCTCGCTCGCGATCACCGCGACATCCGAGAGGCCCTGAACGGCGACGTGGATCTCCTTCGAAAGCACGAGCGAATTGCGGGTGTCGAGCAGCGTCGTGCGCCCCTCCGACACATTGCCTTGTTCGTCGCGCGCACCAAGCTTCCACACCGAGTCCCAACTGCCGAGGTCGGACCACTCGATCGGTGAAGGCACAACGGCGGCAATCGGTGTCCTCTCGAAAATGGCATAGTCGATCGAAATATCGGGTGCCTTGGCGAAGGCCTCCGGATCCAGCCTTTCGAAATCAAGGTCATGCTTGGCCGTCTCAACCGACCGGGAAGCGGCATCGAGGACTTCCGGAGCAAGCCGGCGCAACTCCTGCAGGAACGGCCCCACCGGCAACATGAACATCCCGGAATTCCAGAGATAGCCGCCGGCCGCCAAGAGTCCTTCGGCCTTCTCCAGGTTCGGCTTTTCAATAAAGCGCTGAACCGCGAATGCCCCGCCGCCCAATGCGTCGCCAGTTTCGATGTAGCCATAGCCTGTCGCCGGTTCGGTCGGCGTTATTCCGAACGTGACAAGCCGACCCGCCTTGGCCGCCTGTTTCGCTTTGGCGACGCAATCGAAGTAGGTCTCGTTGGCGGTGATCTCATGGTCAGACGCCAGCACCTGCATGATGGCGTTTTCGCCGTGCTCCCGGGCGACGACCAAGGCTGCTACCGCCAGGGCCGGTGCGGTATTCCGCGCCACGGGCTCCAGCAGGATCTTTGCAAGCGTTCGGTCGATCAGCCGGGCCTGCTCCGCCACCAGGAACCGAAACTCGGCATTGGTCAGGATGATCGGCGCTTCGTAGAGCGTATTGTCCGAGACCCGTTCCAAGGTGCGCTGAAACAGCGTCTTCCCGCCCAAAAGTTCGAGAAACTGCTTTGGCGCGGTGGCACGCGACAATGGCCAGAGACGCGTTCCCTTGCCGCCCGCCATGATGATCGGGATAATTTTGTCGGACATCAATTTTCAGATCCAGCAAAGCAAAGTGGGGCGGGCCTGTGCCGGCCAGCATGATCGGCGCATAGAAGCAGCAAACTGCCCCGTTTCAAAGCAAATACTCCCCCCGGCACCGCCAAACTGCTGTTGTAGTTAAGCGGTTCTCAGCCATACGGCAGGCCTGGACAACAAAAAACCCCGCCATGGCGGGGTTTCGACTTCGAACTGCTATACCTTTCAGGCCGGCAGGATTGTCCCCTGTACCGTGCCCAGTTGGGCAATATAGCGCTCGATGCTCGCGCGATGTTCGTCGTTCAGCGCCGCTTCCAGTTCGGCACGAGCCACATCGACCCGCTTGATGATGTCGTCGCGGCTGATCTCATCGACGTGGACAGCGGATTCTGCCAAGAGCGTGCAGCCCGACGGCAGGATGTCGGCGAAGCCGCCAAAGACGACGTAGCGGTCGGTCTTGCCATCGGCAAACTTCACCGTGACGACGCCCGGCTGGACGGTCGTCATGGTTGGCGCATGGTTGGCCATCACGGTCATCTCACCTTCCGTCGCCGGAATGACGACAGCGGTGATGCTTTCGGAAAGCAGCAGTCGCTCGGGAGAAACGAGTTCAAACTTGAAACTGTCGGCCATGACCATTCACTTCTTCTAATTTCATCAGGTCAGGAGCAGACGCCCGCTCTGCGGGCGTCTGACGTAGGAGCTATCAAGCGGCTTCGGCAGCCAGCTTCTTCGCCTTCTCGACGGCTTCCTCGATGGAGCCGACCATGTAGAATGCCGCTTCCGGCAGGTGGTCGTACTCGCCGGCGACCAGGCCCTTGAAGCCCTTGATCGTGTCTTCGAGAGCAACCAGCTTGCCCGGCGAACCGGTGAAGACTTCAGCAACGAAGAACGGCTGCGACAGGAAGCGCTCGATCTTGCGTGCGCGGGCCACCGTCAGCTTGTCCTCTTCGGACAGTTCGTCCATGCCGAGGATGGCGATGATGTCCTGCAGCGACTTGTAGCGCTGCAGGGTCGTCTGCACCTTGCGCGACACTTCATAGTGCTCTTCGCCGACGATCATCGGGTCAAGCATACGCGAGGTGGAGTCGAGCGGGTCCACGGCCGGGTAGATACCCTTTTCGGCGATCGAGCGCGACAGAACAGTCGTTGCGTCCAAGTGGGCGAACGAGGTTGCCGGTGCCGGGTCGGTCAAGTCGTCGGCCGGAACGTAGATGGCCTGAACCGAGGTGATCGAACCCTTGGTCGTCGTGGTAATGCGCTCCTGCATCTGACCCATGTCAGTTGCAAGCGTCGGCTGGTAACCCACGGCCGAAGGAATACGGCCGAGCAGAGCGGACACTTCCGAACCTGCCTGGGTGAAGCGGAAGATGTTGTCGACGAAGAACAGAACGTCCTGGCCCTTGTCGCGGAAATCTTCAGCGATCGTCAGACCGGTGAGAGCAACGCGCGCGCGTGCGCCCGGCGGCTCGTTCATCTGGCCGTATACGAGGGCTGCCTTGGAGCCTTCGCCGCCGCCGAGCTTGTTAACGCCCGACTCGATCATTTCGTGGTAAAGGTCGTTGCCTTCGCGGGTACGCTCACCCACGCCGGCGAACACCGAGTAACCACCGTGCGCCTTCGCCACGTTGTTGATCAGTTCCATGATCAGAACCGTCTTGCCAACGCCGGCGCCGCCGAACAGGCCGATCTTCCCGCCCTTTGCGTAAGGCGCGAGAAGGTCGACGACCTTGATGCCGGTGACGAGGATCTGCGCTTCAGTCGACTGCTCGACATAAGCCGGAGCGTCCTGGTGAATGCCGCGCTTGGACTTCGTGACCAGCGGACCGGCTTCGTCAACCGGCTCGCCGATGACGTTCATGATGCGGCCGAGCGTCTCGTCGCCGACCGGAACGGAAATCGGGGCGCCCGTGTCGACAACCGGCTGGCCGCGGACGAGACCTTCGGTCGAGTCCATGGCGATCGTGCGAACGGTGTTTTCGCCGAGGTGCTGAGCGACTTCGAGAACGAGGCGGTTGCCGTTGTTGTCGGTTTCCAGCGCGTTCAGGATGAGCGGCAGGTGACCGTCGAAGGCGACGTCGACAACGGCGCCGATGACCTGGGTCACGCGACCGGATGCGCCAGCGGCGGAAACGGAGGTCGATGCGGCCTTGGCGGCTGCCGTCTTGCGCGGAGCAGCGGGCTTCTTCTCCGCTGCGGTTTCTTTCGGGGTAGCTGCCTTAGCCATGATCCTTACCCTCTTTGTCCTGGTCCTTAGAGCGCTTCAGCGCCCGAGATGATTTCGATGAGTTCCTTGGTGATCTGAGCCTGACGCTGGCGGTTGTAGCTGAGCGTCAGCTTGTTGATCATCTCACCGGCATTGCGTGTCGCGTTGTCCATGGCGCTCATCTTCGCACCCATCTCGCCGGCGACGTTCTCGAGCAAGGCTCGGAAGATCTGGACGGAGATGTTGCGCGGAATGAGATCACCGAGGATCGCGGCCGCATCGGGTTCGTAGTCATAAATCGCGTCGGACTGTTCCGTCGCCTCGCCAGCCGAAGCCGGGATGAGCTGCTGAGCGGTCGGGATCTGCGCGATGACCGACTTGAACTCCGAGTAGAACAGCGTGCAGACGTCAAACTCGCCCTTTTCGAACAGCCCGATCACCTTGCGGCCGATCTCGTCGGCATTGGCAAAGCCGATCTTCTTGACTTCACGAAGATCGACACGGTCGATGATCAGCGACGCGTACTCGCGGCGAAGGATATCGAAGCCCTTCTTGCCGACGCAGATGATCTTGACCGTCTTGCCGTTGGCCAAGAGCTTGCGCGTGTGGTCGCGAGCGAGGCGAGCGATCTGCGAGTTGAAACCGCCGCAGAGGCCACGCTCGGCGGTGCAGACGACGAGCAGGTGCACGTCGTCCTTACCGGTGCCCGTCATCAGGCGTGGTGCCGCGTCGTCCTGACCGACCGCTTGCGCGATGTTGGCCAGAACAGCACTCATGCGCTGCGAATAGGGCCGAGCGGCCTCGGCCGCCTCCTGCGCACGCCGAAGCTTCGCCGCGGCGACCATTTTCATCGCCTTGGTGATCTTCTGCGTCGCCTTGACGGAGGCGATCCGGTTTTTCAGATCCTTAAGTGAAGGCATCCGTTGTCCGTCCTAGAATAAAGCCCGATCAGGCGAAAGTCTTGGCGAAGGCGTCAAGAGCAGCCTTGAGCTTGCCCTTGGTGTCGTCGCTGATGGCCTTCTCCGTGCGGATCGTTTCGAGGACGCCCTTGCCTTCCGTACGCATGTACGAAAGCAGGCCCTGCTCAAACTTGCCAACCTGGTTGACCGGCAGCTTGTCGAGGTAGCCATTGACACCTGCGAAGATCACAGCAACCTGCTCTTCCGTCTTCAGCGGCGAGAACTGCGGCTGCTTCAGGAGCTCGGTCAGGCGTGCGCCGCGGTTCAGCAGGCGCTGCGTAGCAGCATCCAGGTCCGAACCGAACTGGGCGAAGGCCGCCATTTCGCGATACTGGGCGAGCTCACCCTTGATCGAGCCTGCAACCTGCTTCATCGCCTTGATCTGCGCGGACGAGCCCACGCGGGAAACCGACAGACCGACGTTAACGGCCGGGCGGATACCCTGGTAGAACAGGTCCGTTTCAAGGAAGATCTGGCCGTCGGTGATCGAAATCACGTTGGTCGGGATAAACGCCGAAACGTCGTTACCCTGCGTTTCGATGACCGGCAGAGCCGTCAGCGAGCCAGCGCCCATGTCGTCGTTCAGCTTTGCAGCGCGCTCGAGCAGACGGGAGTGCAGGTAGAAAACGTCGCCCGGATAGGCTTCGCGGCCCGGCGGACGACGCAGCAGCAGCGACATCTGACGGTAGGCAACAGCCTGCTTGGAAAGGTCGTCGTAGCCGATGAGGGCATGCTTGCCGTTGTCACGGAAGTATTCGCCCATGGCGCAACCGGCGAACGGTGCAAGGTACTGCATCGGAGCCGGGTCGGAGGCCGTTGCGGCAACGATAATCGAGTACTGCAGCGCGCCGCGCTCTTCGAGCACCTTGACGAACTGGGCAACGGTCGAACGCTTCTGGCCGATAGCGACATAGACGCAGTACAGCTTGTCCTGGTCAGGGCCGTTGTCGTGGATCGGCTTCTGGTTCAGGAAGGTATCCAGGATGATCGCGGTCTTGCCGGTCTGGCGGTCACCGATGACGAGCTCGCGCTGGCCACGGCCGACCGGGATGAGAGCATCGATGGCCTTCAGGCCGGTCGACATCGGCTCATGCACCGACTTGCGCGGAATGATGCCCGGAGCCTTGACGTCAACGCGGGCGCGCTTCTTGGCATTGATCGGGCCCTTGCCGTCGATCGGATTGCCGAGCGCGTCGACGACGCGGCCGAGCAGCTCCGGACCAACCGGGACGTCCACGATGGCGCCGGTCCGCTTGACGGTGTCGCCTTCCTTGATGTCACGGTCCGAACCGAAGATAACAACACCAACGTTGTCGCTTTCCAGGTTCAGCGCCATGCCGCGAATTCCGCCCGGGAATTCGACCATTTCGCCGGCCTGAACGTTGTCGAGGCCGTAGACGCGGGCAATACCGTCACCGACGGAAAGCACCTGGCCGACTTCCGAGACTTCCGCCTCTTTGCCGAAGTTTTTGATCTGATCTTTGAGAATTGCGGAGATTTCCGCGGCGCGGATATCCATCAGCCGACCTCTTTCAGTGCAAGCTTAAGGGTAGAGAGTTTGGTGCGAAGGGAAGTGTCGATCTGGCGGGACCCGACCTTGACGATCAGACCACCTAGAATAGACGGGTCGACAGTGACGGCGATCGCCACGTCTTTGCCGGTGACGCCCTTGAGCGCCGCCTTCAATTCGGTCTCCTGCGCAGCGGAAAGTGCGTGCGCGGAGGTAACTTCAGCGGTGACTTCGCCACGCTGGCGCGCAGCAATCACGTGATAGGCCCTGATCATGCCCGGCACGGCGAAGAGCCGGCGGTTCGATGCCACGACCTTGAGAAAGTTTGCGACGAGACCCTTGATGCCAGCCTTTTCGACAATAGCCGCGATGGCCTTCGTCTGATCTTCGGCGGAAAATACCGGGCTGAGAATAAGGCGCTTCAGGTCGTCGCTCGCATCGACCATCGCCTGGAAACGATTGAGGTCGGAACCGACCGCCTCCACGCTGCCGGCTTCGAGCGCAAGCTCGAAAAGCGAAGACGCGTACCTTTCTGCAACACCGGAAATAAGCTGGGATGTGTCTGCCACGGGCACAAGCTTCTCTTATTTTCATCCAGAGCGGCAGCTTGCGGACTGGCCGTAAACCCAAGACCCTGAATTCGTTGCGATTATTTTCAGTTCTCGCAAGGCTGGACGCCCGCGTTTTCTGAAATTCGCGGTTCGTCTAGCATAGGAACTTCAGACTCGCAACACGCCGAGGCACAGGAATCCGTGATAAGTCGGGAAGACTTGTCCCGAATTTTGGCAAAAATGAATCCGCCCTCGCGAATTTCCCGCTTGAGAAAGAAAATCCTACTCAAACGAAAC
The DNA here is from genome assembly GCF_014851675.1 of Rhizobium sp. ARZ01. Lineage (NCBI taxonomy): Bacteria > Pseudomonadati > Pseudomonadota > Alphaproteobacteria > Hyphomicrobiales > Rhizobiaceae > Rhizobium > Rhizobium sp. ARZ01. The sequence continues at coordinate 492,425 of NZ_JACVAE010000003.1, read as the reverse complement.
CGAAAACATAGGCGAGCGGCAGCGCGCAGAGCAGCAGCTGCACGGCGAGCAAAGCAAGATTCTTGAGGCCGAAGGAGGCGTCCGACATCATCGAGAGGATGCGACCGAAGGCGGCCAGCGCGAAGGCTGAGCCGACCGCGAGATAGGCCCAGTCCTGCGCCACCATCAAAGCGGACAGCGCCAGCCCCGCATGGAAGCCGCCGACCGAGCGGGCGGCAGAATACCCCTCCGTGCTGCCCTCGCGCAATTGAAGGTCGCTGACCCTCAGAGACAGGCGCGGGGCAAACAGACCGACGAGACCGAGCAGCAGCGCAGCAAGCGCTCCGCAAAATGCGAGGAACTCTCCTGTCTCGGTCGGAATGTAGAATTCCATGTACGCTCTCCGGCGCTTGCCCCTAATCCGTTCCCGTTATCGCACGATCACACGCAGCAAGGGAATCCGCTCCTCTTGGTTATGCACGAAGATTGGACGCGGCGGGATAATTGACTTCTAAGACCGCGTCACCGTTCGGTTGCGGACGCCGCCTGCTGGCGCGGCAATCTGACACCGTTGCCCATTGCGATCAGAGGAAGCTCTGCGGGTCGATGTCGACCTGCACGAGGATGGAGCCGCGTTCCTTTGGTCCTTTCGCAAGCATTGACTGCAGATAGGCCTGCATGTCGCTGGAACGTTGCCCGTGCACGAGCAGTCGAAACCGGTGGCGCCCGCGGACCAGCGCCAGCGGCGCCTCGGCAGGACCGAGGATGGCAATGCCGGAAACGCCCGGCGCCGATTGCCGTAGCGCCCGGGCGTGTCCTTCTGCTTCAGCGCGGCTGTCGGCGGAGACGATCACAGAGGCCAGGCGGCCGTACGGCGGCAGCATTGCCTTCTCGCGCTCGCCGATCTCGCGCTCGTAAAAATCTCGCGCATCACCCGACACGATTGCCTGCATGACAGGATGCAGCGGCTGATAGGTCTGGATCAGGCCGTGGCTCTTCAGGCCGGTTCGGCCGGCGCGGCCCGTCACCTGCGACAGAAGCTGGAAGGTGCGCTCGGCCGCGCGCGGATCGCCGTTCGACAGGCCAAGATCCGCATCGACGATGCCGACCAGCGTCATCAGCGGGAAATTGTGGCCCTTCGCCACCAACTGGGTGCCGATGACGATGTCCGCCTCCCCCTTGGCGATCGCTTCAAGTTCGAGGCGAAGCCGCTTGACCCCCATCAGGTCGGAGGAAAGCACGATCGTGCGCGCATCGGGAAAGTGTTTCTCGACCTCCTCGGCAATACGCTCCACGCCCGGGCCGCAGGCGGCCAGATGATCGAAGGTTCCACATTCCGGGCAGGCTTCCGGGGTTCGCTCGGCATAGCCGCAATGGTGGCACTGGATCTGGCCGCGAAACCGGTGCTCGACCAGCCAGCTGGAGCATTGCGGGCACTGGAATCTATGGCCGCAGACGCGGCAGAGCGTCAGGGGCGCGTATCCGCGGCGGTTGAGGAAAAGCAGCGCCTGTTCGCCGCGTTCCACCGTCTTGCCGATCGCGCGCAGCAAGACCGGCGAGAGAAACCCGCCACGTTGCGGCGGATGGCGGCGCAGGTCGATAAGATGCAGGTCCGGCAACGCCGCCTCGCCGAAACGCGTCGGCAGGTGCAGAGCCTGGTAGCGACCGCTATCGGCGTTGACGCGACTCTCGACGGAAGGTGTCGCCGAGACAAGCACGGCTGGAAAATCGCCGATCCGCGCGCGCACCACCGCCATGTCGCGAGCATTGTAGAAGACGCGGTCCTCCTGCTTGTAGGCGGGGTCATGCTCCTCGTCGACGATGACAAGGCCAAGATCCTCGAACGGCAGAAACAGCGCCGAGCGCGCGCCTGCAACAACGCGTACCTCGCCCGTCGTCACCTGCCGCCACACCTTTTCGCGGGTCCGCGGCGCCAGGTCGGAATGCCACTCTGCCGGCTTGGAGCCGAATCGGTCCTGGAAGCGTTCGAGGAAACTGGCCGTCAGCGCAATTTCCGGCAACAGGATCAGCACCTGCCGGCCCTGGCGTAGCGTTTCGGCGATCGCCTCGAAATAGACCTCCGTCTTGCCCGAGCCGGTGATGCCGTCGATCAGCGCGACACTGAAACGGCCGGCGCGCACCTGCTCTACGAGGTCGGCCGCCGCATCTGTCTGCGGCCCTTCCAGCCGTGGCGCGACATAATCGGGATCGGGTCTGGCAACGACCGGCGGTGGCGGCAGGAAGACCGTTTCGAAACTGCCCTGCGCTGTGAGCCCGTCGATGACACTTGAGGAGGCGCCGGCTGCGTGTGCAAGGCCGGAACGGGTCCACGGAACGCCTTCTTCGGCCAGCGCCAGCACCCGTTCGCGCGCCGGCGTTAGGCGCTCCGGCCGAAGCCCGGTAAAGCGCAAGCCTTCGACCATCGGCTCGGGGTCGAAGGCGGCGGGCGCACGGAGCGCCATGCGCGCCACCAGCCCCGGCGGCGTGAGCGTATAGGCGGAAACCCAGCCGATAAATGTTCGCATTTCCTTCGTCAGCGGCGGGCAATCAAACGCCTTTTCGATCGGCCGCAGCTTCTTCGGATCGACCGTGTCATCGCTATCCCGGTCCCAGACGACACCGGAAACGAGACGCGAGCCGAGCGGAACCTGAACGATCGAGCCCGGCTCCACGGCCATGCCATCCGGCACGGCATAGGAATAGGGGCGCGGAGCCGGCATCGGCACCAGAACGGGGACGGTGCGCGGCGCGGGCGGCCCGCCGAACAGGTCGTCGGACATACGGTTCATCGCACGCTTTCCCCGTGTGATGGGAAAACCGGAGCGGCGCAGACGACGGAGCTCAAGCGTCCTCCTCGGCGATCTCGCCGGTCAGGCGCATGCCCTCAATACAGGTGGCGCCCTCATTGCGGATCACGCGCTTTGCGCGCGTCCCGCAGCGCTGCTCTACCTCGCGCGCCAAAAGCTCAGAATGCGTGACGAGCCAGACCTGGCTGGAGCGAGCGGCTTGCGCGATCATTTCTGCCAGCGCCGGAAGCATCGACGGATGCAGGCTTGCCTCCGGCTCGTTCAGCGCGACCAGCGGCGGACTGCGGTAGGACAGCAACGCCGCTGCCAACGCCAGAAAACGGATCTGGCCATCGGACAGTTCGCGCGGATGAAAAACACGCTGCGGGAACTGCGGGAAGACCAGCCCGAAGGAAGCGAACTCGCCCGGTTCGGACACCGACAGGGTGGCGCCTTCGAAAGCATCCGCAACAGCGCGGTCGAGATCGACCGTATCCTGCCGGATGTGCGTCAGGGTTGCAAACACCGCCGCCAGATTTCGGCCGTCCTCGTCCAGCATTGGCGCGGTCACCGCCAGACAGGGTTGCCGCAGCGGCGATTCTCGGTCCGTCCGAAAACCATGGAAGAAGCGCCATTGCGAAACTGCACGGCGAAAGGTTCCTATTTCCGGATAGTGCCCGGCATCGCCGAGCAGGGCCAGTGCAGTCTCGGAAGTCAACGCCTGCTCCGGATGCTCCTCCATCCGCCCCGCTTCGTTGCGCACCATGATCCCGGGTCCGGCGCGCTTCAGCATCGTCACCGGCCGGCTCCCGGTTTGGATCGCCAGTTCCTCCGTATTGATCTGCGGCTCGAAGGCGAAGCCCGCCGCCGCCGGTGGCCGCAATCCGGCCTCGATCCGGTAGCGAAAGGTGATCGCCCGTTCCTCGTCGAGCAGTTCCGCCTCAAGCCGGATGCGGATCGGTTCGTTCGGGCGCCTTCGGCCGGTCCACAGCACCGAGGCCATCCCGCCTTCGGCCGCGACCTCCTGCGCGAAGGTGCCGCGCACCGCCGCCTGAACAAGCTGCAACGAGCGATAGAGGTTCGATTTCCCGGTCCCGTTCGCACCGACGAACAGATTGACCTGGCCGAGATCCATGCGGATCGACCGGAGCGAACGATAGTTTTCAGCGAGCATGGAGCGCAGCAACATGGCCCTACCTAAGCGATTCCGCGCGCCGGAGAAAAGGAGAAATGCGTTCAACCAAGGCAGAACGGCGCGTTCGGATCGTTCGCCAGCGAGAAGACGCTATGGCGCTCCAAGGCTTTGGTGACGTCCACTGGGTCACCCGCCAGTTCGTCAGGTTGGATCACGTTGCCGATCGTGAATTCGAACCGGTTGCCCTTCTTGTTCAGAAGCTCGTGAAAGACGGTCATGTCGCGTAGTTCGGTCGACCATTTGGCCAGCCAGTAAAACAGGCCGGAATTGCGTGCCGACATATGGACCGGCAGGATCGGCAGCTCATACTTGCGCGCAAGCGACACGGCCGACAGCTTCCATGGTCGCTCGGTCAGCTGACCTTCGTTCCAATAGGCGATTCGGCCGGAAGGGAAGAGGATTGCGGCTTTTCCCTCGGCAATCGCCTGGCTCGTGATGACCAGCGTCTCGCGCGTCTTGATCTTGCTCTTGTGCTCCTCGCGCCATTCAACCGGAATGATCATCTCGGCAAAGCGCGGATTGACGCGGATGGCATCGCGGTTGGCGAAGAACATCATGTCCGGCCTGCGGTTCTTCATCAGGTCGAATATGGCAATACCGTCAGCGATCCCAGTGGGATGGTTGCTGACCAGAAGGAACCCTCCAACAGCCGGGATCCGTTCTTCGTTGCGTACGGCCACGTCCAACTTCAGTGTGTTGCTGAGGAGCTCGAAGGCCTGGTAGCCCGGCAAGTTGGCCACGGCGTCCGCGAACTCGATCGCGCGGCGATAGTTCAGGACTGAGTAGAAAAACGGCCGCAGAAGCGGCCAGAGCGGATGGCGGACGATGTGCGTGCCGCGCTCGGCAATCAGTGTATCGACGATGTGTCCGGGCTGTCCGTGCGATACGAGCGCCAGTGTCTGTGCGAACTGGGCGAAGACCGTTGCTGAATCGCGCCTTGCCATGAGGTCCCCCGTCCCAGTTCGGCCCGGTATCGCAATTCCATATGATCTAAGCGTGACAGTTGCGAAGTCAATGTTAGCAAATCCCTAACCGTGTGGCGGCAGGATGCGGCCAAGACGAACGGGATTTCGATGGATCAACTGCTCATCATCGCCGACCAGGCGCTTTTGGATGAACGCGCCGCCTGGCTTGCCGCTCTGGCGGACGAACGGCGCCTTTCGGACAATACGCTGGATGCCTACGAGCGCGACACGCGGCAGTTCCTCGCCTTCATGACCGGCCACCTCGCCGCTCCCGCGCGGCTGAAGGACATCGACAACATGCGCCCCGCCGATCTGCGCGGATTTCTGGCAGCCCGCCGGCGAGACGGCGTCGGTGCCCGAACGCTGGGGCGCGGTCTTGCCGGCCTGCGCTCCTTCCTGCGCCATCTCGAACGCAAGGGCCTCGCCAATGCCGCCGGCGCTGCCGCGATCCGTTCGCCGAAGCAGCCGAAATCCCTCCCTAAACCGCTCACCGACCAGCAGGCGCTTGCAATCGTCGAACCCGGCGCGCAACTGGCCGAAGAGCCCTGGATCAGCGTTCGCAATGCCGCGGTCCTGACGTTGCTTTACGGTTGCGGCCTGCGCATCTCCGAAGCCCTGTCGCTGACGCCAGACGATTTCGCCGGCGGCACCAGCGCGTTGCGTATCACCGGCAAGGGCGGCAAGACCCGCATCGTCCCGCTCCTCGAGATCGCCCGGCAGGGCATCGAGGACTACCTCCGTCTTTGCCCCTACCCGCTGGCAAAAGACAAGCCGCTCTTTCGCGGCGCCCGCGGCGGCCCGCTGCAGGCGGCAATCATCCAACGCGAGATGCAGAAACTGCGCGGCGCCTTCGGCCTGCCGGACAGTGCGACCCCGCATGCGTTGCGCCATTCCTTTGCCACGCATCTGCTCGCCGGCGGCGGAGACCTGCGCACGATCCAGGAGCTTCTCGGGCACGCAAGCCTTTCGACTACCCAGGTCTACACGGGGGTCGATTCCGCAAGGCTGCTGGAGATCTATGACCGGGCGCATCCACGCGCCTGAACCGCCACGCAATTGCCCGGCAGCCATGCCATGAAAACAGGCGGACGGCGCGGTGCCAATTGGGGCGTTAAGGGAATGTGAGGGCGCGGCGGGTACGGTCACGCCACCATCACAAGGAAAAGCGATCGCCATGACCAAATTCCCCTTCGAAGTCCGAAACAACGTTGCGGATCGCTTGGCGGATTCGGCCCTATGGCTGATGGCGATGCTACACGTCGTCATGGCTGCGGCGCTCCTCCTCGTATTGCTTTCGCTTTCGCCCGCGCATGCGGCCGAGGACCCCACCTGCGGCGGCGAGAACCTGCTCACGCGAATGCAGGCCAGTGACCCGGCATCCTATGCTCGGCTGGTCGAGGAAGCGAAGGCGACGCCCAACGGCGAAGGCATTTTTTGGAAGATCGAGAGAGCCGGAACGAAGCCTTCCTTCCTGCTTGGCACCATGCACGTCACCGACCCTCGCGTGCTCGCGATGCCGGAAGGCGCACGGAAGGCATATGACGAGGCCGGAACCGTTGTTGTCGAGTCCGACGAGATCGCCGATGAGAAGAGGGCGAGTGTCGCGCTTCTCGCGCGCCCGGACCTGACCATGTTCACAGACGGACGCACGATCACCGGCCTGCTTGGCGAAAAGGATTCGGCGATCCTCGCAGACGGGTTGAAGGCGCGGGGCATGTCGCTGGCCGCAGTGTCACGGATGAAGCCCTGGATGATCGCAAGTTTCGTGGCGCTGCCAGCCTGCGAAATGGCACGCAAGCAGGCCGGCGCCGCCTTTCTGGACCAGAAGCTCGCGAAGGATGCGATCCCCAACGGCAAGACACTCAAGGGACTGGAAACGCTGCTCGAGCAGATCTCCGCCCTCGACGCGCTGCCGATCGAGCCGCAGCTTGCAGGTCTCGTCCAGACGGTCCAGCTCGGCGATGGGATCGAGGACGTGATCGAGACGATGAGCCAGCTCTATCTGGCAGGCCAGACCGCCATGATCATGCCGATGATGCGCGCCGCCGTGCCGGAGGGGGAAGCGGACGCGGACGCCTATGCCGATTTCGAGCAGCGTATCATCATCGACCGCAACCACCGCATGGCCGAACGCGCAGCCCCCATCCTGGAAAACGGCAATACCTTCGTCGCCGTCGGAGCCCTTCACCTGCCGGGCAAGGAGGGGTTGATCGAACTCTTGCGGCAGCAGGGATTTACCGTGACCGCGATCGGTAGGTGACGAGCACCTGCCGGCGCACCGCACCCTCAAGAAACCCCTCAGCCCTTCGTCATGCGTTGAGCGACTGTGGTTTTCCAGCGGAACTGATGGACGAACAACGCGCCGACATGGACGGCGATCAGGACCCACATGGCCAGTTTCAGCGGCCCCCCGTGCGGCAGCGCAGCCCCGCCGATCCCCAAATAGTAGGCAGCCATCCCGCTGAGCGGCAGGGCGAAAAAGAGCAGATAGAACGCCGCATGCGCGACCTTGGCCGCCGTTCTAAAGAGCGGCGGTTCCTCCGCCGGTGCCTCAGGCGCCCCCTGCGTCAGGCGCAGCAGGATTCGGACGACGGCAAGACAGAGCACGGCGATTCCGACATAGGCATGAATGTTGGCCGCCGAGACCTGATCCGCAGACGGCGTGCCGCCGTCGCGTACCACACGCCAGAGCGTTGCCATGTCTTCGGCAAAGAGAAGATTAAACAGGATGAGAGCGGCCATCAGCCAGTGGACCAGGCGGAAGGGCACCGAATAGGACAAAACTACTGCAGAACGCATTTTATTGCCTTTTATCAAGATGTTAGCTTAATCGACATCCTGAAAATACAAACCGCGACCTGTTCGACAAGCCGCGGTTTCGAAAGTGGACAAAATTTAATGCGCCGTTTGCGTTTTCACATGTGGATCGGCTTGAAGAAGGCGGCGAGCGCCGCTTCCTTCACAGCTTCCGACATCGTCGGGTGCGCATGGCAGGTGCGGCCGAGGTCTTCGGCCGAGCCGCCGAACTCCATCAGCACGGCGATCTCGTGGATCATCTCGCCGGCGCCGAAGCCGACGATGTGACCGCCAAGCACCCGGTCGGTTTCCTTGTCCGACAGGATCTTTACGAAACCGTCGGTGACGAGCATGGCGCGGGCGCGGCCATTCGCCGTGAACGGGAACTTGCCGACCTTGTAGGCAACGCCCGCAGCCTTCAGCTCTTCCTCGGTCTTGCCGACGGAGGCGACTTCCGGCTGGGTGTAGACCACGCCCGGGATGACATCGTAGTTCACGTGGCCGGCCTGGCCGGCGAGGATCTCGGCAACCGCGACGCCTTCGTCCTCCGCCTTGTGCGCCAACATCGGGCCGCGCACCACGTCACCGATGGCATAGACGCCCGTGAGGCTGGTCTGGAAGTGACCGTCAATCTCGACGAAACCGCGCTTGTCCATGACCACACCCGCTTCGGCAAGGCCAAGGCCGTCGGTGTAGGGCTTGCGGCCGGTGGCGATCAGCACGACATCGGCCTCGATCGTGGTCGCTTCGCCACCCTTGACCGGCTCGAAGGTGACGTTTGCGCCGTTGGCGGTCTTCCCGACGCCCGTGACCTTGGCGCCGACCTTGATGTCCACGCCCTGCTTGGCGAGCATGCGCTGGAACTGCTTGGAAACTTCGCCGTCCATGCCGCCGAGGATCGTGTCGAGATACTCGACGACCGTGACCTTCGCGCCGAGGCGCTGCCAGACCGAACCGAGCTCAAGCCCGATCACGCCGCCGCCGACGACGACCAGGTTCTGCGGTACCTTGTCGAGTGCGATGGCGCCGGTGGAGGAGACGATCACCTTCTCGTCGATATCGACCGGAACGCCGGGAATACCGGCGACGTCGGAGCCGGTCGCGATGACAATCGCCTTCGTCTCAAGAACCTGCTCTTCGCCCTTTTCGTTGGCAACGGAAACCCTGCCCGCGCCCAGCACCTTGCCGGTGCCCTGGAAGGCATCGATCTTGTTCTTCTTGAACAGGAAGGCGACGCCATCGACGTTCGCCTTCACGGTCGCGTCCTTGTGACCCATCATCTTCTCGAGGTTCAGCTTCGGCGCCAGGCCCTCGATGCCAAGCGCATCCATGCCATGGGCAGCGTGGCTGTACATCTCGGAGGCATGCAGCAGAGCCTTGGACGGGATGCAGCCGACGTTGAGGCAGGTGCCGCCGTAGGTCGCGCGCTTTTCGACGACGGCAACCTTCAGGCCGAGCTGTGCCGCCTTGATGGCGCAGACATAGCCGCCGGGGCCGGAACCGATAACAACGAGATCATATGCCATGAAAAGTCCTTCCTGAGGGCGACGGCTACCGGCCGCCGCTAACGTTGAGGGCGGCACCCGTCACATAGGATGCCGCGTCGGAGAGTAGATAGAGAATGGATTGCGCAACTTCATCGGGTGAGCCCGGTCGCTGCATCGGTATGTTCGGCGCCATCTCGGCCGCTCGATCCGGCAGGCCGCCGGACGCATGGATATCAGTGTCGATGATCCCGGGACGGACGAGATTGACGCGGATGCCCTCGGCCGCAACCTCGCGCGCCAGGCCCACGGTAAAGCTCTCGATCGCCCCCTTCGTCGCGGCATAGTCGACGTATTGGCCGGCCGCGCCGATCAGGGCCGCCATGGACGAGACATTGACGATCGCCCCTCCCCTGCCGCCGTGCCGGGTCGACATGCGGCGCACCGCCTCCTGCGCGCAGCGGATCGATCCGATGACGTTGACGGCAAACATCCGGTCGAGCCGCTCGACCGAGATCTCGTCGACTCTGGCCGGGTGACCGATGATGCCGGCATTGTTCACGAGTCCGTCGAGCCGGGAAAAGGTTGCATCGACAGCCGAGAAGATCGAAGCGAGGCCGACTTCGGTGCCGACATCCCCCTCGATCGCGACCGCCGAACCACCGGCAGCGCGGATATCGGCGACGATCGCGTCCGCCGCCGCCGCATTCGACGCGTAGTTCACCGCCACCTGCCATCCGGCAGACGCGGCAAGCCGGCAGACACTCGCACCGATACCCCGGCTTCCGCCGGTCACGAGAAGGACGGGATGGTCTGTCACTGCGCGCACCCCTTGTAGGTCAATACGTCCCAGGGCGCGACGGAGAGCTTCTTTTCTTCCCAGGCATTGGAAAAGCGCAGCGCCGGACCAAAGCCGGCAAGCAGCAGCCGGTCCGCAGCGCCAGCTCCTTCGGCAGGGACAAGTTCGGACGGCGTCCCGGCCTGGTCGAGCGGATACATAACGCCCTGCCAGACGGTGCAGGCGGCAATCTCCTCACCGGTGACATCGCCTTCCGGGCAATTGTGCATGACCATGCCGATCGAGCGGACCACCTCGTCACCCATCATGATGTTTCCGTCGAGCAGGAGATCGCCCTTCAGAGCCTTCACCTTGAAACGGTGCGTCACGGCTGCAGCCGCGGAGCCGACCGGCTCGAAGGCGAGTTCGTACGCACCGTCGCGGTCCGTGTAAATCGCGCGCTCCTGCTTGCACTCCGCCGCGACGGCTGTGCTTGCGAGGAGCCCGGAAAGAACCCATGTCGCTATGTGGGTGCGAAAGACCATGGCTCAGTGCGCCCGTTCCGTTGCAAGCTTGATGCCGAGCGCGATGAAGACAACCCCGCTGGTCCGGTCGATCCACTTGCTGGCGCGCGAGAAGGCGGCGCGCATCCTCGGCGTCGTCATGAACATCGAGACGCCGACGAACCAGAGAAACAGGGAGGCCGCCATGACAAGCCCGTAGCCGAACTTCACCATCATCGGCGTGTGCGCGCTGACGACAGTCGAGAAGATCGACAGGAAGAAGAACACCGCCTTGGGATTGAGCACATTGGCCATGAAGCCGAGGCTGAACGCCTTCAGCGCCGACTGGCGCTTGGCGGGCGTAATGTCAGACCCCATCCCAGCGTCAATTTCGGTCTTGCCGGCGCGCAGGGCCTTGACGCCGATGTAGATGAGATAGGCGACGCCGCACCACTTGACGATGTTGAAGAGATAGATCGACTGGGAAATGATCAGCCCCAGCCCGAGGATCGTGTAGGTGACATGGACCATCAGCGACGTACCGATACCGAACGACGTGATGATCGCCGACCTGCGGCCGTGTACGATCGACTGGCGCATCACCATGGCGAGGTCCGCGCCTGGGGAGACGATGGCGAAGGAAAAGATCGCCATCAGCGAAGCAAGCTCGATCAGATAGGTATGCATCTCAGGTCTCCGGTTCGTGCGCGCTGCGGTCGCAACGCGTCGATCATAGAACGAGGGCAACGAACATGCAGAAGAGCCCGGCAAGAGCACCGAGCCATACCAGTGAACGGATATAGGCAATACCCGCGAGATAGAGCGGAATATAGAGGATGCGACAGGTAAACCAGGCCAGCGCGCCCCTGTAACCCCAGCCGGACGGATCACCGACCAGCGCGAGCGCCAACGCCATGCCGACGAAGGCTGGGTAGGTTTCGCGCAGGTTGGCCGAGGCCCGTTCCGCCCGTCCGGCCAGCACGCCGACCGGTTTGGGCGCGCCGTCGCGCGGTCCCGCGTTCCACTTGGACCCAAGGTCGCGCGTGGACAGAAAACCCTGCAGCGCGACCTGAAGGACGAGCAACACCGCGCTCCACGCCACAAGCGTGACGAAAGGGGAAGCGGCGAGCGCTGCTGCGTCCATGGTGGCCTGTCCTTAGAGGTCGAGAACCAGGCGCTCCGGATCTTCCAGGCTCTCCTTGACGCGCACGAGGAAGGTGACGGCTTCCTTGCCGTCGACGATGCGGTGGTCATAGGAAAGTGCGAGATACATCATCGGGCGGATGACGATCTGGCCGCCGACAACAACCGGACGCTCCTGGATCTTGTGCATGCCGAGGATGCCCGACTGCGGCGCATTCAGGATCGGCGAAGACATCAGCGAGCCATAGACGCCGCCATTCGAGATCGTGAAGGTGCCGCCCTGCATGTCGGCCATCGAGAGCTGGCCGTCACGGGCTGCCTTGCCGAGGCGGCCGATTTCCTTCTCGATCTCGGCGATCGACATCTGGTCGGCATCGCGCACGATCGGAACGACGAGGCCCTTGTCGGTACCGACGGCGACACCGATGTGGCAGAAATTCTTGTAGATGATGTCGGTGCCGTCGATCTCGGCGTTGACAGCCGGCAGTTCCTTCAGCGCGTGGGTGACGGCTTTGGTGAAGAAGCCCATGAAGCCGAGCTTCACGCCATGCTTCTTCTCGAAGATGTCCTTGTAACGGCTGCGCAGGTCCATGACCGCCTTCATGTCCACCTCGTTGTAGGTGGTCAGCATGGCGGCGGTGTTTTGCGCGTCCTTCAGGCGCTTGGCGATCGTCTGGCGCAGGCGCGTCATCTTCACGCGTTCCTCGCGCGGCGCGTCGGATTCCGACGACGGGGCGCGGGCCTGGATGCTGATCGGCTGGGCCGGGGCGGACGGCGCCGAAATGCCCTTGGCGACGGCGGCGATCACGTCACCCTTCAGCACCTGGCCGCGCTTGCCGGAGCCATCGACCTGATCGGCCGACAGATTCTTTTCAGCCAGCATCTTCGCTGCAGCCGGAGCCGGCGGCATGGAGGACACAGCCGCGGCAGATGCAGCCGGGGCGGCGGCAGCGACAGGCTCGGCCGCCTTGACAGCGGGAGCAGTTGCGGCAGCGCCGGCAGCAGCACCCTCGGCGATCTGGCCGAGCAGCGCGCCGAGGCCGACGGTCTCACCATTGGCGGCGAGGATTTCGGAAAGCACACCAGAAGCCGGTGCCGGCACTTCGACCGTTACCTTGTCGGTTTCGAGTTCGACGATCGGTTCGTCGGCCTTGACGACATCGCCGACCTTCTTGAACCAGGTGCCGACGGTGGCTTCGCTGACGGATTCACCGAGGGTCGGGACGCGGATTTCAGTAGCCATTGTTCAAGTCCTGAAATGTTGAATGGTTGAATTCTGTGACGGATCCGGCCTCACGACCGGAGGATCAGGGACGGCATGGGCGACACGCGGAAATGAAAGCCGAGATGTGCAAGGATGACCGGATCGTTGTCGGCAACAGCCCTCGCTGCCGCCTCGTTATCGACCTCGACCACCGCCATGCCCCAGGCGCCTTCGGCGTCGAAGACCGGACCGACGGCGATTGCCGTTCGCTCCGCAGCCTTCTCACGCCAGTAACTGGCGTGCCTGTCCATGGCTTCCATCTCCTTTTCGCTCCCATCGTGCGGGAATGTCGGGCGCGGCGGCACAAGTCTCAAGTGGAAATATGCCATCGCGCCACCTCCCCTTAGCCGCCGAGCGCATCCTCGAGGAATGCGGCCAGCTGTTCAAGATGCTTGGACATCAGACCCGTTGCCGGTGATGCCGAGGCCGGACGACCGGTGTAGCGGACGCGCTGGTGCTTGGCATCGATATGGGCGAGAACCCATTCCAGATACGGATCGATGAAGGACCAGGCGCCCATGTTCTTCGGCTCTTCCTGGCACCAGACCATCTCCGCATTGCGGAACCGCGACAGCTCGTTGATGAGCGCCTTGGCAGGGAACGGATAGAGCTGTTCCAGACGCAGCAGATAGACGTCGTCGATGCCGCGCTTCTCACGCTCTTCCAGAAGGTCGTAGTAGACCTTGCCGGAGCACATGACGACGCGCCGGATCTTGGCGTCCTTCTGCAGCTTGATCGGGCCGTCCTTGATCACTTCGGCATCGTCCCACAACAGACGGTGGAACGAGCTTTCGCCGGCAAGTTCCGACAGGCTGGAGACCGCCCGCTTGTGACGCAGAAGCGATTTCGGCGTCATCAGAACCAGCGGCTTGCGGAAGTCGCGCCGCATCTGCCGGCGCAGGATGTGGAAGTAGTTTGCCGGCGTCGTGCAATAGGCCACCTGCATGTTGTCTTCCGCACAAAGCTGCAGGAAGCGCTCGAGGCGGGCAGACGAGTGCTCCGGACCCTGGCCCTCATAGCCATGCGGCAGGAGGCAGACGAGACCCGACATGCGCAGCCACTTGCGTTCACCCGAAGAGATGAACTGGTCGAACACGACCTGGGCACCGTTGGCAAAGTCGCCGAACTGCGCTTCCCAGAGCGTCAGCGCGTTCGGACGCGCCAGCGAGTAGCCATACTCGAAGCCGAGCACCGCCTCTTCCGAGAGCATCGAGTTGATGACTTCGTAGCGGGCCTGGGTCGGCGAGAGATTGGCAAGCGGAATGTAGCGCTCTTCGGTCTCCTGATCGTAGAGCACCGAATGGCGCTGCGAGAAGGTGCCACGCTCGCAATCCTGACCGGAGAGGCGGATCTTGTGACCGTCGAGGCAGAGCGTACCGAAGGCAAGAGCCTCGGCCATTGCCCAATCGAGACCTTCGCCCGTCTCGACCATCTGCGCCCGGTTGTCCATGAAGCGCTGGATGGTGCGGTGCGCCTTGAAGCCTTCCGGAATGGTCGAAAGCTTGCGGCCGATTTCCTTCAGTTGCTTCATCGGCACCGACGTCTTGCCGCGGCGCTGCTCGTCGGCATTGTCAGCGGCACGCAGGCCCGACCAGACACCGTCCAGCCAGTCGGCCTTGTTCGGCTTGTAGGACTGGCCGGCCTCGAACTCCTGCTCGAGCTTGGCGCGCCAGTCCGCCCGCATCTTTTCCACTTCGCCGTCGCTGATCAAGCCCTCGGCGATCAGTCGCTCCGCGTAGAGCTGTACGACCGTCTTGTGGGCGCGGATCGCCTTGTACATCTTCGGCTGGGTGAACGCCGGCTCGTCGCCTTCGTTGTGGCCGAAGCGGCGGTAGCAGAACATGTCGACGACGACCGGCTTGTGGAACTTCATCCGGTATTCGGTCGCAACCTTGGCCGCGTAGACGACCGCTTCCGGATCGTCGCCGTTCACGTGGAAGATCGGCGCCTCGATCATCTTGGCAACGTCGGACGGATAGGGCGACGAGCGCGAGAAGGCCGGATTGGTGGTGAAGCCAATCTGGTTGTTGATGATGAAGTGGACCGTACCGGCGACGCGATAACCACGGAGGCCGGAAAGGCCAAGAATTTCCGAGATGACGCCCTGGCCGGCGAAGGCCGCATCGCCATGGATGAGCAACGGCATCACCTTGACGCGCTCGCGCAGCGGAATGATGTCGCCTTCGTAGATCGTCGCCATCTGGTCCTGCTTGGCGCGGGCCTTGCCCATAACCACAGGGTTGACGATTTCCAGGTGCGAGGGGTTCGCCGTCAGTGATAGGTGGACCTTGTTGTTGTCGAACTCGCGGTCCGACGAAGCGCCGAGGTGGTATTTAACGTCGCCCGAACCTTCCACGTCGTCGGGCGCATAGGAACCGCCCTTGAACTCGTGGAAGATCGCCCGGTGCGGCTTTGCCATCACCTGGGAAAGCACGTTCAGACGGCCGCGATGGGCCATGCCGAGCACGACTTCCTTCAGACCGAGCTGGCCGCCGCGCTTGATCAGCTGCTCCAGCGCCGGAATCAGCGATTCACCGCCGTCGAGACCGAAGCGCTTGGTGCCCTTGTACTTCACGTCGATGAACTGCTCGAAGCCTTCCGCCTCGATTAGCTTGGAGAGGATCGCCCTCTTGCCTTCCGGCGTGAAGTCGACACCCTTGTCCGGACCTTCGATGCGGGCCTGGATCCAGGCTTTGATTTCCGGATCGGAGATGTGCATGAACTCGACGCCAAGCGTCGAGCAATAGGTGCGCTTCAGGATCTCGATCATCTGCGGGATGGTCGCGTATTCGAGCCCGAGCACGTTGTCGATGAAGATCTTGCGGCCGTAGTCGGCTTCGGTGAAGCCATAGGCCGACGGGGAGAGCTCGTTATAGTCCTCGACCGGATCGGCAAGGCCGAGCGGATCGAGGTTGGCGTGCAGGTGGCCGCGCATGCGATAGGCGCGGATCATCATGATGGCGCGAACGGAATCGCGGGTCGACTGCTCCACTTCACTGGCGCTGACCGGCGCGCCGGTCTGAGCCGCGACGGCCTCGGCCTTTGCCTTGACCTTCTTTTCGATCGTCTTCTCGACCGTACCCCAGTCGCCGTCGAGTGCCGATACAAGCTCGCCATTGGCGGCGATCGGCCAGTTCGACTTCTTCCACGACGCGCCCTGCGCCGCCTTCTGGATATCGGCAGGCTGGTCGTCCAGCCCCCTGAAGAAGCCCTGCCATTCCGGCGACACCGAAGACGGGTCCTGCTCGAAACGGGCATAGAGCTGCTCGATATAATTGGCATTGGCTCCGTCGAGGAACGAAGTCACCTGAAACTGCTCGTTGGCGTCTTGTCTTGCCATGGCCACTTGCGGGCGCCGCGCCCGCCTCCTGACTAAAGAATTCGCTCCCGATCCTTAAAATCCGGGAGACACGCCCGCCCGGACCCACACCAATGGCGGGTCCGGGCGACCTTGAAGAATGACCGGCGCTTGACCGGTCGAGTTCGCCTCAGCCCTTCAGGACTTCGACGAGGGTCTTGCCGAGGCGTGCCGGAGACGGCGACACCTTGATGCCTGCCGCTTCCATCGCCGCGATCTTGGATTCCGCATCGCCCTTGCCGCCGGAAACGACAGCGCCGGCGTGGCCCATCGTGCGACCCTTCGGCGCCGTACGACCGGCGATGAAGCCGGCCATCGGCTTCTTGCGGCCCTTCTTGGCTTCGTCGATGAGGAACTGTGCCGCATCTTCTTCCGCCGAGCCCCCGATTTCGCCGATCATGATGATCGAGGTCGTGGCGTCGTCGGCAAGGAACATCTCCAGCACGTCGATGAACTCCGTGCCCTTGACCGGATCGCCGCCGATGCCGACAGCCGTCGTCTGGCCAAGACCTTCATTCGAGGTCTGGAACACGGCTTCATAGGTCAGCGTGCCCGAACGGGATACGATACCGACAGAACCCTTGCGGAAGATCGAACCGGGCATGATGCCGATCTTGCATTCTTCCGGCGTCAGGATGCCGGGGCAGTTCGGGCCGAGAAGGCGGGACTTGGAGCGGTCGAGGCGAGCCTTCACGCGCACCATGTCCATCACAGGAATGCCTTCCGTGATGCAGGTGATGAAGGGGATCTCGGCGTCGATCGCTTCGATGATCGCGTCTGCGGCGCCTGCCGGCGGGACGTAGATCACGGTCGCGTCGGCGCCGGTCTTTTCCTTGCCTTCGGCAACGGAAGCGAAGATCGGCAGGGTTTCGCCCTTGGAACCGGTCCAGGTTTCGCCGCCCTTCTTCGGGTGGATACCGCCGACCATCTGCGTGCCGTAGTAGGCCAGCGCCTGCTCGGTATGGAAGGTGCCGGTTTTGCCGGTCAGGCCCTGAACGAGGACCTTGGTGTTCTTGTTGACGAGAATCGACATAAGTACAGGTCCTTCAATTAGCCGTTGATCGCCGCGACGATCTTCTTGGCAGCATCGTCCAGATCGTCAGCTGCCGTGATGGCCAGACCCGACTCGTTCAGGATCTTCTTGCCGAGCTCGACGTTCGTGCCTTCGAGGCGCACGACGAGCGGAACCTTCAGACCGACTTCCTGCACGGCCGCAACAACGCCCTCGGCGATGACATCGCACTTCATGATGCCGCCGAAGATATTGACGAGAATGCCTTCGACCTTGGGGTCGGCAGTGATGATCTTGAAGGCCGCAGCAACCTTCTCCTTGCCGGCGCCGCCGCCGACGTCGCAGAAGTTGGCCGGCTCCTTGCCGTAAAGCTTGATGATGTCCATCGTCGCCATGGCGAGACCGGCGCCGTTGACCATGCAGCCGATGTTGCCGTCGAGCGCCACGTAGGCGAGGTCCCACTTGGAAGCTTCGATTTCCTTGGCGTCTTCCTCGGTCTCGTCGCGCAGCGACTTGACGTCGTCATGACGGAACAGCGCGTTGCCGTCGAAGGACATCTTGGCGTCGAGGACGCGCAGGTGGCCGTCCTTCATGACGATCAGCGGGTTGACCTCAAGGAGAGCCATATCCTTTTCGCCGAACGCCTTGTAGAGCGCCGGGAAGAGCGACTTGGCGTCTTCGGCAGCTGCACCCGACAGTTCAAGAGCCTTGGAGATCTTGGCGACGTCGTCAGCGGTGACGCCGGCTTCGGGATCGATGGCGATCGTGTGGATCTTCTCCGGCGTGTCGTGTGCGACCGCCTCGATGTCCATGCCGCCTTCGGTCGAGACGACGAAGGCAACGCGACCGACCGAGCGGTCGACCAGCAGCGAGCAATAGAGCTCGCGGTCGATATCGGCGCCGTCTTCGATGTAGAGGCGGTTGACCTGCTTGCCGGCCTCGCCGGTCTGCGCGGTCACCAGCGTGTTGCCGAGCATTTCCTTGGCGTGGGCGACGACTTCATCGATCGACTTCGCAAGGCGAACGCCGCCCTTGGCGTCGGGGCCGAGCTCCTTGAACTTGCCCTTGCCGCGTCCGCCGGCGTGGATCTGGCTCTTGACCACATAGAGCGGTCCGGGAAGCTTCTTTGCAGCAGCCTCGGCCTCTTCGACCTTGAGGATCGCCACGCCTTCGGCGACCGGCGCACCGTAGCCCTTCAGGAGAGCCTTCGCCTGATACTCATGAATATTCATGGAAAATGTCCTCTCTGATGACCGAAGCGATTACTTCAGCGCCGGAGCGATGTTGATGCAGGCTTCGCAGAGACCGGCGACTGCGCCGACCGACTTGTCGAAGGCTTCCTGCTCGTTCTTGTTGAGGTCGATCTCGACGATGCGCTCGACGCCGCCGGCACCGAGAACGACCGGAACGCCGACATACATGTCCTTCACGCCGTACTGGCCGGAGAGGTGAGCGGCAACCGGTAGGACGCGCTTCTTGTCCTTCAGGTAGGATTCGGCCATTTCTATCGCAGACGCGGCCGGCGCATAATAGGCCGAACCGGTCTTGAGCAGGCTGACGATCTCCGCGCCGCCGTCACGGGTGCGCTGGATGATCTGATCGAGGCGCTCCTGCGTGCACCAGCCCATCTTGACGAGGTCGGTCAGCGGAATGCCGGCAACGGTCGAATAGCGGGCGAGCGGCACCATCGTGTCGCCGTGGCCGCCGAGAACAAACGCGGTGACGTCCTGGACGGAAACATTGAATTCCTCGGAGAGGAAGAGGCGGAAGCGAGCGGAGTCGAGCACGCCGGCCATGCCGACGACCATATTCTTCGGCAGACCGGAGAACTTCTGCAGTGCCCAGACCATCGCATCGAGCGGGTTGGTGATGCAGATGACGAAGGCGTTCGGGGCGTACTTCTTGATGCCTGCGCCAACCTGCTCCATAACCTTGAGGTTGATGCCGAGAAGGTCGTCGCGGCTCATGCCTGGCTTACGGGCGACGCCGGCGGTGACGATGCAGACGTCCGCGCCCTCGATGGCAGCGTAGTCACTGGCGCCGGTGAGCGAAGCGTTGAAGCCTTCAACCGGGGACGACTGGGCGATATCGAGGCCCTTGCCCTGGGGGATGCCGTCGGCAATGTCGAACAGGACGATGTCGCCCAATTCCTTGAGGCCGGCCAGATGAGCCAGCGTGCCACCGATCATTCCAGAACCAATAAGTGCGATCTTCTTGCGCGCCATGAAAGTGCTTCCTTTGCGATCTAAGTTCGAAAGGTCGGCGCCGCAAACGCCCAACCGTCCAGCAAAACCGATTAGCGCCCAACAGTTAAAATATCAACCACTACTTTTTGGGTAAGAATTTTCAATCGGTTAGAACGTAAAATTCTTACGTAAACGTAAGAATTACGACCGCAAATACGTCACAATTCTGCCGTCCGCCGGCGATGGTTTTCAGCATATTCCACGCTGCGGATCTCGATCAACCGGGAAACCGTCCGGTCAAACTCGAACCCCTCGGTACCCTTCTTCGCGACAAGCAACCCCTCTGGCGCGGATGCCGCAGAAGCGAACAGACGCGCGCCGTGATCGTAGATCGTGTCGACCAGATTGATGAAGCGCTTCGTCTCGTTGCGCCGTTCCGGACCGAGGAGGGGTATATGGTCCAGGAATATGGTATCGTAGCGCTCGAGAATGGCGAGGTAATCCGCCGCCCCATGCGGCTTTTCACAGAGATCGGAAAAGGAAAACCGGACTACCCTCCCCGCAGCAGCGGGCACCGGGATCTTGCGCCCCCTGAAACTGATGGACGTCGGCAAAATCTCCTTACCCGCCGTCTCGCGTTGCCAGGCCTTGTCCATTGCCTTATCGGCGTCCGGACCAAGCGGATAACGGAAGACCGGCAGTCCTTCGTCCTTCTCCAGTCGGTAGTCGGTCTGTGAATCCAACGCCACGATGTCGACGTACTTCTTCAAGAGGTCGACGAACGGCAGGAACAGTCCCCGGTTCAGGCCGTCCTTGTAGAGATTGTCCGGCTCGACATTCGAAGTCGCAACGAGAATGCAGCCGCGCTGGAACAGTTCTCCGAAGAGCCGGGACAGGATCATCGCGTCGGCGATGTCCGTTACCGAGAACTCATCGAAGCAGAGCAGCCGCGCTTCCTCGATCAGGGCGTCAGCCACCGGCGGAACCGGATCGGCCTGCTTGGTTTCGCCGTTCTTCAGCTTCTGCCGATGCTGGTGAATGCGATCGTGGACATCCGCCATGAACTCGTGGAAATGCGCCCGCCGCTTGCGCTTGATCGGAACAAGTTCGAAGAACATGTCCATCAGCATCGTCTTGCCGCGCCCGACGCCGCCATAGATGTAGAGGCCGCGTGGAACGACGGACTTTTCCGGCTTGCGTGAGGCGAAGAGCCAACCGAGCGCGCTGGACTTGCGGGCCGGACGCTGCGCCTGGATTGCCTCCAGAAGCGCATCGAACCGAAGCGCCATTGCTGCCTGCAACGGGTCTGGCTGCAGGTCGCCCGCAGCCACCATCGCATTCAGCCGGTCGGAAACGCCATGCTCGGGATAAGCGGAAACACCGTCCCAATCCTGCTTCATGGGCACCGCAACAAATCTCCGTGGTGTATCGGATCAACCGTGATCAGCGCGACAGGCTGATCGGCTGGCCGCCAGTGGTCGTTCCATCGAACCGGGAATCTGCCGACTTGTAGAGACGGGCGAGCGGATTGCCGCTGCGATCCTTCAGGATCACCTGCTTACCGGCAACTTCCCAGGACCCCATTTGCGTCAGTTCACCAGCGCAGCCGCGCGTACCGCCGCGAGAACCGGAGCCGAGGTTGGTGAGCGTGAGGAACATGTCGCAGGAGGTCGGGCCGTTGGCGACCTTCCAGTTGCCCACCATCGATTCCTTCTTCACGTCCATCCCTCCGGCAGCGGCGGCATCGTCCCCGGGGGCGCCGCCGGGCGTGGTCATCGCCGTATCCGTGGTCGGTGCGGCCGGGAACTGCTGCGAGGTGCTCGTCGTCGGATCAGGCAGCTGGCCCGAGGACACAGAGCCCACCGGGGCGGCCTGCAGCGGGGTGACCGGCTGCGTGTCGACGCCGCTCATCGAGGTGCGCTGGCAGCCGGCCAACGCGAGCGCCATCATCAATCCGCCTGCCACATGGTGAATCCGCATGTCGAAACTCCTGCCCCTTCGTCGGACCAATTGATTACGCAGCAATAATGGCGGGATTAGCGTGAATCAAAGGTTTAAATCAAGTGTCGGCGATCATGTTTCGCCACCCGCTAGCGAGATCTACTGATGGACGATGTTGCTCCAGCCTCAGCGAATCCGACACGCCCACGTCGATACTGCTTCAGATATGACAATGCCGGGCCTGTGCCCGGCATTGAAATGCGGAGTCTTCCAGATCTCAGACCCGGCGCTCGACCAGCATCTTCTTGATCTCGCCGATCGCCTTTGCGGGGTTCAGCCCCTTCGGGCAGGCCTGCGCACAGTTCATGATCGTGTGGCAGCGATAGAGGCGGAAGGGATCCTCGAGATTATCGAGGCGCTCACCGGTGGCTTCGTCGCGGCTATCGATCAGCCAGCGATAGGCCTGGAGCAACACGGCCGGCCCGAGATAGCGGTCGCCGTTCCACCAGTAGCTCGGACAGGAAGTCGAGCAGCAGGCGCAGAGAATGCACTCGTAGAGGCCGTCGAGCTTCTGACGGTCTTCATGACTCTGCAGCCATTCCTTCGCAGGCGTCGGCGAGACGGTCTTCAGCCACGGCTCGATCGAGCGGTGCTGCGCGTAAAAATGCGTCAGATCGGGAACCAGATCCTTGACGACAGGCATGTGCGGCAGCGGATAGACCTTCACGGCCCCGTTCACCTCGTCCATGCCCTTCGTGCAGGCGAGCGTGTTGGTGCCGTCGATGTTCATCGCGCAGGAGCCGCAGATGCCTTCGCGGCAGGAGCGGCGCAGGGTCAGCGTCGGGTCGATCTTGTTCTTGATGTAGAGCAGCGCGTCCAGAACCATCGGACCACAATCGTCGACGTCGACATAGTAGGTGTCGATCGACGGGTTCTTGTCGTCGTCCGGGCTCCAGCGATAGATGCGGAACTCGCGCGTATTCGTGGCGCCGGCCGGCTTCGGCCAGACCTTGCCTTCGGTGACCTGCGAGTTCTTCGGGAGAGCGAGTTCAACCATGTCCAGTTTTCCTCGGGATCAGTAGACGCGGGCCTTCGGCGCGATCTTTTGCGGATCGATGCCTTCGGCGATGAGGTCGGTATGGACCGGGCGATAGTCGAGCTTCACGTCGCCGGCTTCGTTCACCCAGGCAAGGGTGTGCTTGCGCCAGTTGACGTCGTCGCGGCCGCCGAGCGGACCATCCTTGTAGTCCTCGCGGGCATGCGCGCCACGGCTTTCCTTGCGGGCTTCCGCGCCGACGACCGTGGTGATCGCGTTCGCCATCAGGTTTTCCAATTCCAGCGTCTCCACCAGATCGGAGTTCCAGATCATCGAGCGGTCGGTGACCTTGATGTCGGCCATCTCGCCCCAGATCTCTTTCATGCGGCGGCAGCCGTTTTCAAGCGATTCCTGGGTACGGAACACGGCCGCATCGTCCTGCATGGTGCGCTGCATCTTGTCGCGCAGGACCGCCGTCGGCGTGCCGCCGTTGGCGTAGCGCAGCTTGTCGAAGCGACCCATGATCTTGTCGCAGGCTGCCTTGTCGAGCGCCGGGATCGGCTCGTTGCGATCGATGACCTCGCCAGCGCGGATCGCAGCGGCGCGGCCGAAGACGACGAGGTCGATCAGCGAGTTGGAGCCGAGGCGGTTGGCACCGTGCACCGAGGCGCAGCCAGCTTCGCCGACCGCCATCAGGCCGGGCGCGATCCGCCCCGGGTTGGCGCTGTCGGCGTTGAGCACCTCGCCCCAGAAGTTCGTCGGAACGCCGCCCATGTTGTAGTGGACGGTGGGCAGGACCGGGATCGGCTCGCGCGTCACGTCGACACCGGCAAAGATTTTCGCGCTCTCGGAAATCCCAGGCAGGCGCTCGTGCAGCACGGCCGGATCAAGGTGGTCGAGATGCAGGAAGATGTGGTCCTTGTTCTTGCCAACGCCGCGGCCTTCGCGGATTTCCATCGTCATGCAGCGCGAAACCACGTCGCGCGAGGCAAGGTCCTTGGCCGATGGCGCGTAGCGTTCCATGAAGCGCTCACCTTCGGAGTTGACGAGATAGCCACCCTCGCCGCGCGCGCCTTCGGTGATCAGACAGCCGGAGCCGTAGATGCCGGTCGGGTGGAATTGAACGAATTCCATGTCTTGCAGCGGCAGGCCGGCGCGCGCAACCATACCGCCGCCGTCGCCGGTGCAGGTGTGCGCCGAGGTCGCCGAGAAGTAGGCGCGGCCGTAGCCGCCGGTCGCCAGAACCACCATCTTGGCGGAGAAGCGATGGATCGTGCCGTCATCGAGGTTCCAGGCGACGACGCCGGTGCAGCGACCGTCGGCCGACATGATCAGGTCGATCGCGAAGTATTCGATGAAGAACTCGGCATTGTGGCGCAGCGACTGGCCATAGAGCGTGTGCAGGATCGCGTGACCGGTACGGTCGGCAACCGCGCAGGTGCGTTGTACCGGCGGGCCTTCGCCGTAATTTTGCATGTGGCCGCCGAACGGGCGCTGGTAGATCTTACCTTCCTCGTTGCGCGAGAAGGGCACGCCGTAGTGCTCGAGCTCATAGACCGCCTTCGGCGCTTCCATGGCGAGATACTGCATGGCGTCGACGTCGCCGAGCCAGTCGGAGCCCTTGACGGTGTCGTAAAGGTGCCACTGCCAGCTATCCGGCGTCATGTTCTGCAGTGAGGCCGCGATGCCGCCCTGGGCTGCAACGGTATGCGAACGGGTCGGGAAGACCTTGGTGATGCAGGCCGTGCGGAAGCCTTGCTCGGCCATGCCAAGCGTGGCGCGCAGGCCGGCGCCGCCAGCGCCGACGACGATGACGTCGTAGGCATGATCGACATACTGGTAGGCTTTGCCGTTCGTCGCCGGCGAGGAGTTCGGTGCCATGATGAATTATCCTGCGAAAGCGATCTTCAGGACGGCGAAAAGACAGAGCCCGCCGACCAGAGCCGCAAAGAAGGTGTTGAGCATGAGCAAGAGGATCTTCGAGCCTTCTGCATGAACATAGTCCTCGATGATGACCTGCATGCCCAGCTTCATGTGGTAGAGGCCCGAGATAACGACGAGCCCCATCAGCACCGCGACGATCGGATGCGACAGCGCCGCGCGGACTTCCGCATAGGGCGCGCCGGCATAGCAAACAACGAAGCCGACGAAGAACAAAAGCAGCGGCACGTTGGCAACCGCGCTTACACGCTGGCGCCAGAAGTGCTCCGTGCCGTCCTTGGCCGAACCGAGTCCGCGAACGCGGCCGAGAGGTGTACGCATATCCATGTCAGTTTCCTCAGCGGACCATATAGCCGATGACCCAGGTCAGCACCGTCAGCGCGACGGACGCGACCGGCATGGCCATTGCAATCTTGGTGGAGAAGTGCTTGTCGTAGCCGTGCCCCATGTCCCAGACGAAATGACGAATGCCGCCGAGCATGTGATGGAACAGCGCCCAGGTGTAGCCGAACAGGATCAACCGGCCGATCCAGGTGCCGAAAAACCAGCTGACCCAGTTGAAATAGTCTTCGCCCATGGCCGCTGCGATCAGCCACCAGGCAACGAGGACCGTGCCGACATAAAGCGCGCCGCCTGTGATGCGGTGCATGATCGACATAACCATCGTCGGAATCGGCTTGTAGATCTGAAGATGCGGCGAGAGCGGCCGGCTTTTTGTGACATTCGTCATCAGAACCCTCACGGAACCCCGGAGAATCGCCCCGATAACTGGACATCAATACTCCGGAATAGCACTTAGTTTGTGCGCAATGCAGTGTGTGCGACGTTTAATCGCCGGAATGCGGAACCACAAGTGTCATTGCACTGCAAAATCAATTTAATCGATTAAGACAAAAGTATGACGCTGAGGGGCCTCCGCGCCCGTTAACCATCGTTAACGATTATTACCGGGACATTAACCAAACCCGTGACTTTCCAGTCAAAATGGGCAAAAGTGGCTGCAAGGATCCGTTCAGCGTAACCTGGAGGCGAAACAGAATGAGTCTGTTTTCAAGAGCCTGCATGACTGCAATCGCGCTCGCCGTCACTGTCCCGCTCATTGCATTGCCGGCCTTGGCGCGGGACCGCCATGAAGGCGGCAGCCATCGCGGCTTCTCCAATAGAGAAGTCTCCGGCGGAAACATGACCCGCAGCAACATTTGGAAGAGAAACCACCGGGCTCGGAACGACGGCGATCGCCGCAACAGGCACCGCAGTGTGATCACGGGCATCACGACCAGCAGCAGGGTTTTTCGCGATAACCACCGCTGGTGGCGCGCCCGCAACAACTGGAATTTCAATCGCACCTGGCACCGTGGCGGGAACAACTGGGATCGCAACTGGAGCGGTGTGCGCAATCGCGTGCGCCCCTACTATGCCGGACCGTATCGTCCTTATTACGCGGGACAGTATGACGACCGCGAACGCTTCAACAACAACTTCTATGGCGGCTCCATCTCCGCCTATGACGATCCCGGCAACGGCATGTACTTCTATGTCGACGGCTACGGCGACGGCATGGGCGACGGTCAGGGTGGCTATCCGCTCTCGGCCCGGCCAGCCAACAACGCCAAGGTCATTATCGTGTCGCCGGAAACGGAAGCGTCAAGCTGCAGCTTTGAAGCAGGCGTGTGCGTGATACGCCCTTGAACGGCTTGCGCGGTATCTTCCGGCTCGCGAAAAACCGCGCAATAGTCATCACGGCTAGATTTCCACGCTCTTGATTACTTGGACGTTTGGTGTGCTTTGACGAAGACACCACTTGTGTCGAAGTGGCATTCGAACGTGCCCTCCACGTCACCCTCGGCGGGCCATTGGCCGTAAACGACAGAACCGTCCGCAGACGCCTCGATCGGAAGCGGTGTCTGGAGGTCCTGAGGGCGCCGCTTCAATTTCTTTGCTGCCTCGCCGATGCAACGGGCCGACATCTGCGATTGCGGGACGGGCGTTACAGCACTGGGCGCCGCACGATCGGCAGGTTCGCCGCTTCGACAGGCCGCGAGCGACAATCCGGCAAGAATGAGAAGTGACGCTGTTGCCTTAGTTTGCGGTGTCATCGACCGTCCCTGAGTGATTCACCAGGTCAACATAGCCGTCGCGGCAACGGCTGGCGAGTAGGGACCCGCCCACGACACCACAGAGTTGCGACTACTTAACCCTCCAGCTCCTCACGCAGCATCTCCAGTTCAAGCCACTCCTCCTCCATACCGATGAGATCGGAGCGAAGCTTTTCCAGTTCGGCTGCAAGGCGGTTGAAACTAGCGGGATCCTTCGAGAAGAGCGCCGGATCGGCCATCTTCTCTTCGCGCCGGGCGATTTCGGCCGCCGCCTTCTCCATCTCCTTCGGAAGATTCTCCAGCGCAAACTTCTGCTTGTAGGAGAGCTTGCCCTTGGACTTTTCGGCCGACTTCGCGGCGGGAGCGCTATCTGCGCTCTTCGCCTTCTCCGACTTCTCCGCCTTCCGCCGTTCTTCGAGCGCCCCCCGGCGCTGCGCCATCATGTCCGAATAGCCGCCTGCATACTCGATCCAGCGGCCGTCCGGCATTTCCGGGTCCGCGGGTGCGATCGTCGACGTAACCGTCCGGTCGAGAAAATCGCGGTCGTGACTGACAAGGATGACCGTGCCGGAAAAGCCGGCGACGATCTCCTGCAACAGGTCCAGTGTTTCGATGTCGAGATCGTTGGTCGGCTCGTCGAGGATCAAAAGGTTGGTCGGCCGCGAGAGAATTCGCGCCAGCATCAGCCGGGCGCGCTCGCCGCCGGAAAGGTTGCGGATCGGCGTGCGGGCCTGTTCGGGCTGGAACAGGAATTCTTTCATATAGCCGGTGACATGGCGCTGTTCGCCGTTGACGATCAGGTTCTCGCCGCGCCCGTCGGTGAGATAGTGCGCCAACGTCTCGTCGAGGTCCAGCTCGTCGCGGCGCTGGTCGAGGGTGGCAATCTCGAGGTTGGTGCCCAGCTTGACCGTACCGCTGTCGGGCGCGAGTTGTCCGGTCAGAATTTTAAGGAGCGTCGTCTTGCCGGCACCGTTCGGACCCACGAGACCAATGCAGTCGCCGCGGTGGACGCGGATCGAGAAGGGAGCGACGATCGTGCGCTCGCCATAGGCTTTGGTCACCTTTTCGGCCTCGATCACCAGCTTGCCGGACTCCTGTGCGTCCGAAGCGGTTGCCTGGACTGTGCCCAGCGCACCCTTGTGGCCGCGGTAGCGGCTACGCATGTCATGGAGTTCTCCAAGGCGGCGCATGTTGCGTTTGCGGCGTGCCGTCACGCCGTAGCGCAGCCAGTGTTCTTCACGCTCAATCGCCTTGCCGAGCTTGTGCTGCTCCAGTTCTTCGGCTTCGAGAACCTGGTCACGCCACGCCTCGAAATGGCCAAAGCCGCGGTCTAGCCGGCGCGACGTACCGCGATCGAGCCAGACGGTCGCGTTGGAGACCTTCTCGAGGAACCGACGGTCGTGGGAGATGACGACCAACGCCGAGCGGCTCCTTGTCAGTTCGTCTTCCAGCCATTCAATCGTCGGCAGGTCGAGATGGTTGGTCGGCTCATCAAGGAGCATGATGTCCGGCTCCGGCGCCAGTACGCGGGCGAGCGCCGCCCGACGCGCCTCACCACCCGAGAGCGTCTTCGGATCCTCCTCGCCGGTCAGCCCAAGATGGGAGAGCAGATAGGTGACCCGATAATGATCGTCGCCTGGACCGAGTCCAGCTTCCGCATAGGCCGCAACCGTCGCAAATCCTTCGAAATCTGGAGCCTGTTCGAGATAGCGGATGGTTGCCGAAGGATGGCGGAAGATCTCGCCTGACTGCGGCTCGACGATGCCGGCGGCGATCTTCAGAAGGGTCGACTTGCCCGAACCGTTGCGTCCGACAAGGCAAATGCGGTCGCCAGGCTCGACCTGCAGGTTTGCGCCGGCGAGCAATGGCGTTCCGCCGAAGCTCAGGAACGTATCGTCCAGTTTCAGAATGGGCGGTGCCAAGTGTCAGGCTCCTGAAAAATCGTAGGGTCGGGCGAGCAACACGGCCAGCCCGGCATCAAGGGTGAAGGTGACGGGGCCGAGCGCCACGTTGGAAACTGTGCGCGAGGAACCGAACGGAAGGTCGAACGTGTTCAGCGGGTAACGCACGTTTTGGATTGAAAGACCCGCCAGCGCGGTCAGGCCGAGAATGGAGAACAGACTCTTCTCCGGCAGGTCGATCACAGTCCGGCCAAGCGGCAGCGGCCAGGCCTCCTCCAGCCCGGAGGTCAACATGATGTCCAAGCCATCTTTCTTGAGCGCCGCGGCGTGAAGCAGATGCATCAGCGCGTGATCGCTGCGTTCGCCGCCGAGGGCGCCGGCGAGGATCAGCCTTCGCGCCCCGCGTTCGAGCGCCGCTGACACGGCGATCTCGCCATCGGTGGCGTTCTTGGCGACAGGATAGGACTCACGTGGAACGTGGCTCCAGGCTTCGAGCTCTTCAGGAGAGGTGGAATCGAAATCACCGACCCAGGCTTCGGGCGTGATACCGAGCATTGCGGCATGACGCATGCCTCCGTCGGCAGCGATGAAGCGGGCACCGGCCGTCGCCATCCGGAACCGGAGCGTCGGCTCAAGATCTCCTCCAAGAAGGACGACAAAAAATTGGTCGGCAGCGTTCGTCATGCGCACACCGTCTAGCGCATGTTCCGCGGGAATGGAAACGCCTTTGCAGATGATGGACCGGCAGCAAGCCGCTTGCATACGGGGCTGTGCCGGACTAATGCTCTTCATGCTCTAACGGGGTGCCTGTGGCTCGTAAGAACCAAAGGCTGAGAGGCATACGCCAACCCGCGGAACCTGATCCGGTTTGTACCGGCGGAGGGATTAGACGGCACATCCAGCGCCCTATTCCCGTTCATTGGATCGAAGAGGAGGCGCTGATGCGCATGAGACTACTCTCCACGCTTACGCTGCTCGCCGCAGCATCGTTCGTCTCGCCGGCGGTTTCGGCCGACAAAACGCTCACCATTTACACCTACGAGAGCTTTGTCACCGAATGGGGGCCGGGAGCCAAAATTGCCGCTGCATTCGAGAAGACCTGCGATTGCAAGGTCGAATGGGTCGGCGTCGCTGACGGCGTGGAACTGCTGACGCGGCTTAAGCTGGAAGGCGCAGGCACGAAGGCAGATGTTGTCCTCGGTCTCGACACGAACCTGATCTCTGAAGCCAAGGCAACCGGGCTCTTTGTCCCCCACCAGCTTTCTCCTGAAGTCCTGACCGTGCCTGGTGGTTTCGCAGACGACACCTTCCTCCCCTATGACTATGGCCACTTCGCAGTCGTCTATGACACGGAGGCACTGAAAAACCCGCCAAAGAGGCTGAAGGAACTGGTCGAGGGCGATCCGAACGAAAAGATCGTCATCGAGGACCCCCGCACTTCGACACCGGGTCTCGGCCTGCTGCTCTGGGTCAAGTCCGTCTACGGCGACAAGGCGGGCGAGGCTTGGACGAAGCTGAAGGACCGGGTTCTGACCGTCACCCCCGGCTGGTCCGAGGCCTATGGCCTCTTCACCAAGGGCGAAGCGCCGATGGTGCTCTCTTACACGACCTCCCCGGCCTATCACATGGTGGCGGAGAACAGCGAACGCTATCAGGCAGCCGCGTTTTCCGAGGGCCATTACGTACAGATCGAAGTCGCCGGCATGACCAAGGCAGCCGACGATCCGGAGTTGGCCAGGAATTTCCTCAGCTTCATGACCGGCCCCGATTTCCAGTCGATTATTCCCGAGACGAACTGGATGATGCCGGTTGCCGCAACCCACGCTCCCCTCCCTGACGCTTTCGGCAAGCTGGTAAAGCCCGAGCACACCTTCCTTTTTTCCGCCGACGAGGTTGCAGCAAACCGCAAGGCCTGGATTGACGAATGGTTGGCAGCAATGAGCGCCAAATAAAGGCCAGATTACCTGCGGAGGTGCGGGACGGCTCCTCCGGGCTGATGTGGCAAGGCACCCGCGTCAGCCGCATGAACCGCGAACGTGATGCCTTGAGCACTGCATGTACACGACGAGCGAAAGAACTGCGATCATAGGAGCCGGGGGCATAGCCCTCGGCTTCATCCTGCTGTTCGCCGGCCTTTCAACTGCAATGCTGCTCTTGAACGCCGAAGGTGGCACCGGCGGTGCACTGTTCGATGCCTACCTTATCCGCGTCGCGCGGTTCACGCTCGTCCAGGCCAGCCTGTCGACCCTGCTCTCGGTCGTCATCGCCATCCCGGTTGCCTGCGCTTTGGCGCGCCAGCGGGGTTTTCCGGGTCGCACATGGATTGTTCGGCTTTCCGCCCTCCCCCTCGGTCTCCCGGCACTGGTGGCGGCACTCGCCATCGTCGAGGTATGGGGCCGTCGCGGCGTCGTCAACGAGGTGCTTGTGCTACTCGGGCTCGACAATCCCATCAGCGTCTACGGCCTGGCAGGCATCCTCATCGCCCATGTCTTTTTCAACCTCCCGCTCGCCGCGCGCCTGATGCTGGCCGGATTGGAGCGCATTCCAGCAGAATATTGGCTGACCTCGGCCAATCTCGGCATGCGGCCGGCTGCCGTCTTCCGCCTGATCGAATGGCCGGTCATCCGTGGGCTCCTGCCCGGAATTGCCGGCCTCATCTTCATGCTTTGCGCAACGAGCTTCACGATCGTGCTTACGCTCGGTGGAGGTCCGGCCGCGACGACGATCGAAGTCGCGATCTATCAGGCACTGCGGTTCGACTTTGATCCGCAGCGCGCAGTGATCCTGTCGGCGATGCAGATCGTGGTCACCGGAACGCTGCTGGCATTGATGCGGATGCTTGGAACGCCGGCGGAAGAGGCGCCGACGAGCGGCCGCATCGTGCGACGCTTCGACGGGAAACGAAGGAGGATCACCGACAGCCTCGCAATCTCGGCTTTCGTGCTCTTTACCGCCACGCCGTTTGTCGCCATCGTCACGTCAGGACTTTCCGCCGACCTGACCCGCCTTGCGGCAGATCCGTTGCTGCATCAGGCCTTTTTGACCAGCCTTGCAATTTCAGCTACTTCGGCCGCACTCTGCCTCGCCATCGCACTTCCCGTCGTTGCCGTTCCGCAGCTTACGGCGTCCGGGGGTAAGCCCGCACGATATCTGGCGGGCGGGCTTCAGGCCACAAGCTCGCTCATCCTGCTCGTGCCGCCCGTCGTCGTGGCGACCGGCTGGTTTCTGATGCTGCGCCAGTTTGGCGCGACGGGACCCTTCGCACCTTACGTCGTGGTTGTCGTCAATGCCCTTATGGCCCTGCCATTTGTGGTACGTGTGCTAGGCCCGGCCTACCGAACGCATCTTGCCCGCACGGGCCGGCTCTCTGTCAGCCTCGGTGTCACCGGGTGGCATCGAGTGAGGTGGATTGATCTGCCGGCATTGAAGCGGCCGCTGATGACAGCCTTCGCCTTTGCCATGGCCTTGTCGCTTGGCGATCTCAGCGCAATCGCCATCTTCGGTGCGGATGGGTTTGTTACCTTACCCTGGCTGCTGTTCAGCCGGATGGGAAGCTATCGCACGGCGGATGCGGCAGGAATCGCACTACTGCTGGGTGCTATCTGCCTGCTGCTGACGCTGCCGTCCACCGCAGGGGAAAAAAACACAGGGCAAGAGAATGGTTGATCCCGCCCGCCCAAACCCGGATGTCCCTGCGATCGATCTTGTGGC
Source organism: Rhizobium sp. ARZ01 (assembly GCF_014851675.1). Classification (NCBI taxonomy): domain Bacteria; kingdom Pseudomonadati; phylum Pseudomonadota; class Alphaproteobacteria; order Hyphomicrobiales; family Rhizobiaceae; genus Rhizobium; species Rhizobium sp. ARZ01. The sequence goes on along the minus strand of NZ_JACVAE010000003.1, from coordinate 460,350 downwards.
CGCCACCGTTCAGTTCGAGCAAAAGCGTCTCGTCTTCAATTGCGCCATTACCAAAGGTGCAAGCGTTGCCGTCACCGGTCCGTCCGGAGCCGGCAAGTCGACGTTGTTCAACGTCATTGCCGGGTTCCAGCCTGTTCGCTCAGGCAGCGTGGCGATATTCGGCAAGGACATGAATGGGCGTGAACCGGCAGCACGCCCGGTGTCCATCGTGTTCCAGGAGAACAACCTTTTCGCGCACCTCACCGTCAGCCAGAACGTTGGCCTCGGCGTCGATCCGTCGCTTCGCCTCGATGCGGCCGGGCGCGAGCAGGTCGAATTGGCCCTCGCCCGCGTCGGTCTCGCCGGCTATGGACATCGCATGCCAGCCCTGCTTTCGGGCGGAGAGCGGCAGCGGGTGGCACTTGCCCGTGCGCTCGTGCGCCGCCGCCCCATCCTGCTCCTCGACGAGCCCTTCGCTGCACTCGATCCGGCCATGCGCGCCGACATGGCAGCACTTCTGTCTGAGCTTCGCACTGAAACGGGGAGTACGCTGCTGTTCATCACGCATCAGGTCGAAGACCTGCGGCGTCTCGCCGATGAGGCAATGTTCATCGACAACGGAGCGATCGCCCTAATGGCACCGATCGAGGCTTTTCTTGCGCACCGGGAGCTGCCCGCACTGGCCGACTTCCTTGGCATTGATGAATAACGCTTTTCCGACGAGGGATTGCCATACTTTGGACGCTACGCTGTGTCACCGGAGCCACATTGAAAACCGATTCTGGAATCGGGAGTTGTCGGCAAGGGGCAGTGCGTCTATCTCTCGGCGAAAGGTCCTTTCAGGACCAGCGGGTATCGGCACGATACATCGGAAAGCCGTGACAACAATCCGAACACGCGAGGGTACTTCGTCTTCGAATCGGATACGGTCCGAACGTCGACAGGTCTGAGTGTTCTCCGGATCGGGAAGCGGGTTGCGAAGGGGCATGGAACGAATGCTGGGCGTGGGTCGGCATCAGGGTTTTGGCAGAGGACGCGGGGCGGCAGTTGCGCGCGCGATGCTTGCCCTTGCGCTGGCCGGTGCCGTTGCGTCATGCCAGGCTTTCGATCAGACCTACGAGCCGACCGTCGCACCGTCGTCCAGTCCACAGATCGTCGACGAGGTTCAGAAGAACGACCCCCGCGCTGCAATGGGCGCGCGTGAGCATCCGCGCATCGTTGCAAGCTACGGCGGTGAATACAAGGACGCCAAGACAGAGCGTCTGGTTGCCCGCATTGCCGGAGCGCTGACTGCGGTCTCGGAGAACCCGACCCAATCCTATCGGATTACCATCCTCAACTCGCCAGCAATTAATGCTTTCGCATTGCCGGGCGGCTATCTTTATGTGACGCGCGGCCTTCTGGCGCTTGCCAACGACGCCTCGGAAGTCGCAGCCGTTCTTTCGCATGAAATGGCGCATGTGACGGCAAACCACGGCATCGAGCGACAGAAGAAAGAAGAGGCGGAGGTTATCGCCAGCCGCGTCGTCGCCGAAGTGCTGTCGAGCAATCTCGCGGGCAAACAGGCGCTCGCCCGCGGCAAGCTGCGGCTTGCGGCTTTCTCACGCAACCAGGAGCTACAGGCGGACGTGATCGGCGTGCGGATGCTCGGAGAGGCGGGTTATGACCCCAACGCCGCCGCGCGCTTCCTCGATTCGATGGCTGTATACGGCCAGTTCACCGCGGTCGACCCGGAGGCAGATCAGAGCCTGGACTTCCTTTCCAGCCACCCGAATGCGCCGCAGCGCGTCGAGCTTGCCCGCCGTCACGCACGTGCCTTCGGGGCGCCGGGAACGGTCGGCGATCGCGGGCGTGACTATTACCTCGCCGGCATTGACGGCCTGCTCTACGGCGACAGCCCTCAGGAGGGCTATGTCCGCGGGCAGACCTTCCTGCACGGTACCCTCGGCATCCGTTTCGACGTGCCTGCGGGTTTCCAGATCGACAACAAGGCCGATGCCGTTCTGGCAACGGGATCGGGTGACATCGCAATCCGCTTCGACGGCGTCGCCGACAGCCAGCGCCAAAGCCTCGTAAACTACATTTCCAGCGGTTGGGTGACTGGGTTGAAGCCTGAAACGATCCGCCCGACGACAATCAACGGACTGGAGGCCGCGACGGCACGGGCAGCGGCAGACCGCTGGGAATTCGACGTCACCGTCGTGCGCATCGGCAATCAGATCTACCGCTTCCTGACGGCCGCGCCACAAGGCTCGCCCGCCCTCGAGCCGACTGCCAATGTTCTGAAGACTTCGTTCCGGCGCTTGACCCCGCTGGAAATCAGTTCCTTGAAGCCACTCCGGGTCCGCGTCGTCACCGCCCGCCCCGGCGACACGGTCGCCTCGCTTGCCGGCCGGATGATGGGAACGGACCGAAAGCTCGACCTCTTCCGCCTGATCAACGCACTATCATCGACAAGCACGATCAAGCCGGGCGATAAGTTGAAGATCATCGCCGAGTAGCAGCTGTCCGATTTTGTGCCGCTTTGCGTTCGCGGCAAGCCACCTTTCGGCCCACGCGCGAAAATGCTAGGTAAATCCTACCGTTGCATTTGTTGGTGCGCGGAATAATACTTTTGTAGTTTCGCAAACGCGTGGGGTACGATGTCCAAGTTTCCCGCATTTCTGTTGTGCAGCTTGTTCTCTCTCCTGCTGGTCCTAAGCACTCCGCACGCCATTGCGCAGACTGCACCAGCGAGTAACACGCCCACGCAAGCGGCGCCGGCGGCGCCCCCCACGGAAAAGCTCGCCGAGCTCCTGAAGTTGCTGGATGATCCGGATATCAGAAACTGGATCCAGAACCGCCCTCCCGCAAGCGCGACAAGCGAAGTCGCCTCAGAAGCGACGCTGGAGGTCGAGGATATCGAGGCCCAGGCGCGCAGCCGATTTCGGGCGCTGCGCGCAGCAATTCCGAACGTTCCCTCCGAAATCGCCGCGACCGCCGCCAAGGTACGGCAGCAGGCAGGTGAAGACGGCTTTGCCCCGGGAATCGTGCTCCTGCTCGGCATCATCGCTGCTGGCGCTGTCGTCGAGTGGCTCTTCCGCACGCGGGTACGCAAGGCGCAGTTCGAAAGCGCCATATTGACGCGCGCCTACGCCGAGTTTGGCCCCCTACTGGTGTTTGCCTTTGTTGCCGCGCTGATCTTCCTCGTGGTGGAATGGCCGCCGCATCTTCGCGTCGTGATCTTGTATGCCTTGCTCGCCATGATCGGCTATCGCTTTGCACTTGGATTGTGCAGGCTGTCTCTGGACGTCGGCGGAACTTCACACTTTTACTACACCCGTCTTCGGATCTTCGGCGCGGTGCTGGCCTTTGGAATCGCCTTCTGGGCGATTTGCCGCCCCCTCGGCGTCAACCCCGATGTGCGCGCCGTCATCACCTATGCATTCTCCATTGTCCTTTTGCTGTTGAGCATGGAAACAGTCTGGCGCCGGCCACTCGACCGCCAAGGCAACCCGCCCACCCGCGCAGGAAATGTCCTTTCTACGCTTTATCTGGTTGGCCTCTGGCTGCTTTGGTGCGTAAATCTCCCTGGCCTGTTCTGGCTCGGCATCTACGCGATCGCCCTTCCGAAGATACTTGCAGCAACCGATCGGTTGACGAGAGCCTTCGCGCTGACGCGCTGGAACGAAGAAAAGGCCAGCACGCTACGCACCGTCCTGCTCGTCAGGGGTGTTCGCGCCGTCGTGATCCTCATCGCCGTTGGATGGCTAGCCCTTGTCTGGCGTTACAATCCGAACGAGATCGCAAAAGAAAGCCCGCTGCTGCAATCGATCGTCTCCGGCCTGTTCAAAAGCGTCATCATACTTCTGCTTGCGGACCTCGCCTGGCAAATCGCCAAGACCACCATCGACCGCAAGCTGACACCCGACGAAGGCGAGGCAACCATGACGCCGGACGAGCAGGCGCGGCGTGCACGCATGCGGACGCTTCTGCCGATCTTCCGCAATGGCCTTGCCGTTGTCGTCCTCTGCGTCGCTGTCATGACGATCCTTGCCGAAATGGGCGTGCAGATCGGCCCGTTGATCGCCGGCGCCGGTATCTTCGGTGTTGCGATCGGCTTCGGTTCCCAGACGCTGGTGAAGGATATCGTCAGCGGCATCTTCTACCTGATGGACGATGCGTTCCGGGTCGGCGAGTGGATCGAAAGCGGCAGCTACAATGGGGTCGTCGAATCCTTCAGCCTGCGCTCGATCCGTCTACGGCATCATCGCGGCGCAGTGTTTACCGTCCCCTTCGGCTCGCTGGGTGCGATCCGCAACGGCAGCAGGGACTGGACAGTCGACAAATTCCGCATCCGGGTGCCTTTCAAGACGGATATCAACAAAGTCGGCAAGATCGCCAAGGATATCGGCAAACAACTGCTGGAGGATCCAGAACTCGGGCCGCACTTCATCAAGCCGCTGAAGATGAAGGGCGTGGAGCAGATCGGCGAGTTCGGCATCGAAATCAGCTTCGGCTTCACGGCGCGCCCGACCGGCGAGCAGACTGCGATCAGGCGCCGCGCCTATACGATGATCACCCAGGCTTTCGCCGAAAATGACATCTCCTTCGCCCAGCCGACGTTCCAGGTGGGCGGTGACGAGAAGGAGGCGGCGGCCGCAGCGGCGATGCACAAGCATCAGGCCGACTTGGCCGCGCAACAGGCAGCAGCCGAAGACGGGGCGAAAACCTGAACCGTGTATGCCGCCCCTCAAAATGCGGGGCAGTCTGGAAGCAACTCCATAAGAACACATTCTTAAAGCATGTCGCATGGTTTCGGATCAAGGCGACATGCCTCCTGCTGTCGCCGAAAGGAGCAGCGTGCATCAGTTCCAGGTCTCTGACGCAGCCGTCATCATTCAAACGGCACTCACGCCCGTCTTCCTGCTGACGGCCACCGCAGCCTGTTTGAACGTTTTCTCCACCCGGCTGGCACGGGTGTCCGACCGCGTCAATTCGTTCTTCGAATCCGCAATCTCAGACGAAGACCCCGACGAGGAGCACCTCCTGCATCTGCTGTTCCTGCGCAAGCGAACACTCGCGCTCGAAGCCGCGGTCCTGTTGGGAACAGCCTCAGGTGTAAGCACCTGCCTGGCCACCCTCGGCTTCATGGTCGGCGCGATGCGGCAGGTCTATCGCGAGCAGATACTGCTCTGGTTCTTCGGCCTTGCGGTCGCAACGCTGGTCGGCGCCCTACTCGCCTTCCTCTACGAGATGTCGCTGGCCGGCCGCAGCATGTTGCAGCAGATCGCGTCGGACAGTCACGCACTTGAACGGCGACGTGCGTCGAAGGACAGGCAGTAGCCCAATCAGCATCAACTGTCAGGCTGCTGCAACTGCCGTCACTGCTGGTGATTCCATATGGCGGCCCCGTCAGGCATAGCTTTCTGAAAATGCAGGTGTTGCCTCGCAAAGTGCGGCCCGGAGCTTTTCCATGGCCCGGTTCTCAAGCTGGCGTACCCGCTCCTTCGATATCCCGAGGTCCGCACCAAGTTCTTCCAGTGTGGAACTACTGTCGGTCAGGCGTCTTGCGCGAATGATCTTCATTTCCCGCTCGTTGAGCCGCATCATTGCGCGATGCAGCCATTCACGCCGTCGCTCACCGTCAATCAATTCCGTGACCTGCTCATCCGGCAGCGGCGCTTCGCTTGCGAGAAGGTCCATATGGCTCGCCCCTGTCTCGTCCCCGCTGGCGACAGGCGCCTGCAGGGACACGTCTGAAGCAGCGAGCCGCGCATCCATGTTGCGCACATCGGCGGTGCTGACCTTCAGTGCGGTCGCGATCTCGCGATAAACCGTTTCGGAAGTGAGGTGTGTATCGCCGCGCGCGATCCGCGCGCGAAGGCGACGCAGATTGAAGAACAGAGCTTTTTGCGCGGAACTGGTCCCGCCGCGAACGATCGACCAGTTGCGCAACACGTAGTCCTGGATCGACGCGCGGATCCACCAGGTGGCATAGGTCGAGAAACGAACCTCGCGTTCCGGCTCGAAGCGGGCAGCTGCTTCCAGCAGACCGATGTAGCCTTCCTGCAGCAGGTCGTTGAATGGCAAACCGAAATTACGGAACCGCGAGGCGAGCGCGATCACCAGCCGCATATGGGCCAATGCTATTCTATTACGAGCCTCCTGGTCGTGATGATTGCGCCAAGCGAGTGCAAGCGCCTGCTCTTCATCCCGCTCGAGATAGGGAGCGGACATGGCAATTTTGATCATGCGACGGTCTGCTGCTGCGCTGGTAGCCATTGGCAACTCCCTGAGCCGGGATTGAAAGGATCCATGACCTACTTCGCCATGGTATTCACCTTGCAATGCATGCGTCTGCGAGACCTTCGCGTCAGCCAGCAATGGTGCGGCTGCGAAGACCGGGGCCTTTGGGTTGGACATCCGCCTAGTCGGTCGCCAACGCGGTCATGCTATACTGCTCATCCCCCTTGGGCGAGTGGCTAATTCTTGTAATTCTTCACGGCAGCCGAATCGGCCGGAAGACGTTGTTTTCGCTGCTATTTTTCAGGGAAGACGACGGCCTATTCAATCGGGACCCCGTCTCACGTTTCCAGCGATCTTCTCGATTCATGGATTCGAGCATGGCGCCAGAGGGCAAATTCCTGACATCAACTCCCGGTGCCATGGACATGTTCAAAAGAAAAGCCCGGCTGGGAACCAGCCGGGCTGAAAACAGTCGAAGAGCGAGATGTCTCAGGCAGCTTCGTCCTGAGCGTCGTCTTCCTCGATGACCTTGCCGCGCTTCGGGCCCTTGTTGAGATTGGTCTCAACGAGGCGAACGGCTTCGGTCTCCGACATCTTGTTGACGGCGGCAATTTCACGCGCCATCCGGTCGAGAGCGGCTTCATAGAGCTGGCGCTCGGAATAGGACTGTTCCGGCTGGTTCTCGGCGCGATAGAGGTCACGAACCACCTCTGCAATCGAGATCAGATCACCGGAGTTGATCTTCGCATCATATTCCTGCGCCCGACGCGACCACATGGTGCGCTTGACGCGAGCCTTGCCCTGGACAACCTTCAGCGCGCGCTCGACGAAATCCGTCTCGGACAGCTTGCGCATGCCGATGGATACGGCCTTGGCGACCGGAACCTTGAGACGCATTTTGTCCTTTTCGAAGTCGATGACAAAAAGCTCAAGCTTCATGCCGGCGACTTCCTGCTCTTCGATCGCGACGATCTGACCAACGCCGTGCGCCGGATAAACGATCGATTCACCGGTCTTGAAGCCTTGGCGCGTGGAAGATTTCTTCTGCTGGGTCGTCATTCTGTTCAAATACTCCCTGTAACGCTCCCGGCGCGAGCCGGGGCCGGGTCAAGATGGCCCGGGAAAGACGGAGACACCGTCGGTGACACCATTCCTGGTCCAGTCCAACAAGGCACAAACGGATGCGGCAGCGCGTTCACAAGACAGCAACGCTGACGTTGCTTATGGGAGATGAGCGGCGCCGTGGGGATCGTTTGCTTTCGTGGTGGTGCTTGGGCACACCAAGTGCCTCGCTTGGATCAGTATTCTGACCCTATCACAAAAAAGTGCCGAAATCAATAATTTGCTTCGCATGGGTCATCAAGCCTGCCCTATCCGCTTGCGGACGAGCATGCTTGGTTTTCCCCAGTTCCGGACAGCGCCCGCCATACGGCGTCGGCAGGTTCAGTCGCCTTGTCCTGGCTCGGTGGAAAAGTACTTGTCGTACTTTCCTTCCTCGCCGTCATAGGCCTTCGCATCCGGCATCGGATCCTTCTTGACCGTGATATTCGGCCAAACTTGTGCAAATTCGGCGTTGATCTTCAGCCACTTGTCGAGACCCGGCTCGGTGTCGGGCTTGATCGCCTCTGCTGGGCATTCTGGCTCGCAGACACCGCAGTCGATGCATTCGTCCGGATGGATAACCAGAAAGTTCTCACCCTCATAGAAACAGTCAACGGGGCAGACTTCCACGCAGTCCGTATATTTGCAGCGAATGCAATTGTCGGTCACGACATACGTCATGATGAACTCCAGCGAATTTCCTTAGTCCGGAGCCGGGTGTCCGACCCCCGCCGGATCGACCGGCGTCGCGGAAGATAGGGACACGTCACGATGCCCGAAGCACCTCCGCTTACGGTTCGGAGGTAAAGGCTTTGATCCCGGTTTGCAAGGACAAACCATACGCAAAATCAGTCGCAACCGGGACAGATTTTCTAAGCTCAACGGTGAAATAGGCGGGTTCCGGGACTAATCTTCTGATCGGTCGTGATGGCCGTGCAACGCATCCGTTTCCCGACGCTCGCGCTTAGTGGGACGGCCCGCGCCGCGTTCGCGCGTCGCCTGCTCAAACAGGTTGCGTTCTTCCTTAGGGGGTGGCGGCGGCGTCAGGTCCTCGTAAAGCATACGCGCCTCCTCGAAGGGGCCGCGGCGCGTGCCCGGCAGGAGCACCTTCACCACCAGATTGTGGCGATCCAGCGAAAGAACGACCGTGTCTCCCGGCTTCAAACCGAAAGACGGCTGGCGTACAGGCTGGCCGTTCACCGAAACGTCGCCTTGTTCGACCGATTTCGCCGCAAGGGAGCGGGACTTGCGAAGACGGGCGAAGAACAGCCATTTATCGATGCGCTGTCGCGCCTGAGCCGATGGCTGTTCCCGCTTGTCCGTCATGTCCCTACTTCTTCATCTGCTCCTTGAGCGCAGCGAGTTTGGCGAAGGGTGAATCCGGATCGATCGGCTTCTCCTTGCGCGGCGGACGCGCCTCGAACTTGGCCTGCTTGCCGGAGCGATCGTCACGCTGCGGACGATCGTTGCGGTCTCCGCGCTCTGGACGACCACCCTGCGGCTTTCCGTCGCGGCCCTTGGCAAATTCGGGACGACCGCCCTGCGGCCGGCCTTCACGCCGATCGCCATCACGCCGTCCGCCCGCCTTCGGGCCGCGATCGCCGCGGCGATCTCCTTGCCGTTCGCCATTCCCCCGCTGGCCTTGGCGCTGGTTGTCATTGCGACCACCCGGCCGCCAAAGCAGCACCGGTCGCGCCTCCATCTGAGCTGCGTCTTCTGCAGCCGTGGCAGCAACATCCTCCCTCACGACTTCTGTGGCCTGCTCGACTTCAGCCGCCTCGGGAGCCTGTGCTTCGCCCTCTTGCGCAGCCGCAGGCTCGGCATCCGCTTCAACATCGGCGTCATCCTGTACAGTCACCTGTACGTCGTCTGCTGCAACGGCAGTGGCTTCCACCCCGCCGGCAACAGCGGTCTTCGCATCCTCGGCTGCGAGGAACGCTGCAGCCTCTTCTGCCTTCACGCTGTCGGCGCGATAGCCGAGACCTTTCAGGATCTCTTCCATATCGTCGGGCGTCGCGCCGAGGATCGAGAGCATGGAGGTCGTCGCGGTGAAGCGGCGGCCGTCATAGGCGCCCTCCGGGCGCGGCGTGGTGCCCGGCTTCCACTGCAGGAGCGGGCGGATGAGATCGGCCAGGCGTTCAAGGATATCGATGCGCACGGCGCGCTTGCCGAGGAAGCGGAAGCCGGCAAGCTTGTAGAACGTGCGCTCGAAGCTCGGATCGGTGACGACCGAGGTGCGGCCGGCGGCGAGCGCCGGGATGAGTTCGCCATAGCCCGGCTTGTCGAGGCCGTCATTCTTCAACGCCCACAGCAGGGTGATGAGTTCGGCCGGTGCCGGCTTCAGGAGGGCCGGCATGAAGATATGGTAGGCGCCAAAGCGGATGCCGTGCTTGCGGATCGACGCGCGGGCCTCCTGATCGAGCGACTTCACGTCGTCGGCAACGTCTCGACGGAAGAGCACGCCGAGGTTTTCGACGAGCTGGAAGGCGAGGCCCTTGGCCAACCCCTGCAGGTCTTCCGCGCGCGACAGGTCGTCGAGCGGCTTCAGCACGGTGGCAATATGGTGATTGACGAAGCGTTCGATGCGGGCCGCAACATGGTCGCGTGCATTGCCCGTCAATTGCTCGTCGGCAAGCAGGATGACACGCGGACGCATGACGTGATCGCTCGCGGCAAGGCGGGCAACCGGTTCGCCGAGCCAGCGCACGGTACCGTCGGACCCGACGGCAAGGTCACCATTGCCGGCAGCATGGAGCCGGGCGGCGCGCGCCTCGAACTCAAGCGCAAGCGCCTTCTGGGCGGCACCCTGCACGGCCTTCGCATCCGGACCCTCCGCGCCCGAAGCGAGCGTGAACCGGAATCCGGCCAACTGCCCCACATGATGTCCCTCGACGAAGACATCGCCATTTACACTGATTTCGGCTTCCAGCATCGCATTCTCTCTCAGGCGCTTCATGAGCACAGATGTCCTGCGATCAACAAAGCGTTTCGTCAACCTTTCATGTAACGCGTCGGACAGTCGGTCCTCAATTTCCCGCGTCTTTTCCTGCCAGTGTGTCGGATCGGCCAGCCAGTTCGGCCGATTCGACACATAGGTCCACGTCCTTATCTGCGCGATTCGTGCCGAAAGCGTGTCGATCTCACCATCGGTTCGATCGGCGCGGCGCACCTGTTCGGCCAGAAAGTCCTCATTCACCGTACCGCGCCTGATCAGATCGGCATAGAGGGTAGAGATAAGATCGGCGTGTTGCGCCGGCGTTATGCGCCGATAATCCGGCAACGCGCAGGCTTCCCAGAGCGTTTCTACCCGCTCCGGCGTGGTCGCCATGTCCTTGATCTCGGGATAGCGCGACAGATGTTCCAGCGCCTGCTGGTCGACGGCCGGAAGGGCACGGGCCAGGCCGGAGATTGCAGGTGGCGCTTCGAGACTTGCCTTCAGGCTCGCAAGCGAGGAAAAATCCTGCCTCTTCGAGCGCCATTGCAGGACCTTTACCGGCTCGAACGCATGCGCTTCGATCCGCTCGGCCAGTTCCGGATCGAAGGGATCGACCCGCCCGGTCACACCGAAAGTTCCGTCCCGGACATGGCGACCCGCTCGTCCCGCGACTTGACCGATCTCGCCCGGATTGAGATTGCGATACTGATAGCCGTCGAATTTCCGATCCTGCGCGAACGCGACGTGATCGACATCGAGGTTGAGACCCATGCCGATTGCGTCGGTGGCGACGAGATATTCGACATCCCCTTCCTGGTAGAGGCCCACCTGGGCGTTGCGCGTCCGCGGCGACAGCGCTCCCAGCACGACCGCTGCTCCACCGCGCTGGCGTCGGATCAACTCGGCGATCGCATAGACCTCATCGGCAGAGAACGCCACGATCGCCGTGCGCTGCGGCAGGCGCGTGATCTTCTTGGAGCCGGCATAGAAGAGCTGCGACAAGCGCGGACGCTCGACCACGGTGATGCCCGGCAGCAGATGCTCGAGGATGGGCTTCATGGTGGCCGCGCCCAGCAGCAGCGTCTCGTGGCGGCCGCGCAGGTGCAGGATGCGGTCGGTGAAAATATGCCCGCGCTCCAGGTCACCGGCAAGCTGGACCTCATCGATCGCCACGAAGGAGGCCCGTGTCTCGCGCGGCATCGCCTCCACGGTGCAGACGGAATAGCGCGCCATGTGCGGGGTGATTTTTTCCTCGCCAGTGACGAGGGCCACGTTGTGTGGACCGACCTTCTCGACAAGGCGTGTATAGACCTCGCGTGCCAGCAGCCTGAGCGGCAAACCGATCACGCCCGTTTCGTGCGCCACCATGCGTTCGATTGCGTAATGGGTCTTGCCGGTATTGGTCGGCCCGAGCACCGCGGTGACACCGCGGCCGCTCAATATCATCGCTGCAGCAGACAAGGCATGCCTCGGAAAGTATCAATCGTCTGGCGACGGTTGTGCCCCGCGCGCCGGCAACACAAATGCCCATCACGATGCGCAATAGCAAGAGCACCGGGCAATCTGCCGGCATTTCTCCTGAAATTTCAGTCTTCGCAGGCGTAAAAAGCCCGTCGGCCAACACTTTCCGGATCGAATCGGAACACGGTGAGAACGAATCGGAGACGAAACGAAGACTCTCCTCGATTCAGGTTTTGTTCTCCACAAGATATTGACCTTCATGCAAGATTGCACACCAGATGCTGAATCTACCTCGCTACCACGCCGAGTCTTGGCGCGGATGCGCAACTCAGCTCAAAAAGGCTGTAAAGCCCTTTCTTGGAAGAGCATCTAAATTCTTTCGACAGTGCCAGTTCACACACAGGCTCACTTGCCTGTCGCACCGCGGCGCTAAGGCAGGAAACGCCAAACCGTCGTCCGCTTGACTTCACTGTCCTCCAGCGCACGGGTGACGGGGACCTCATAGGTCGCAAGCGGCTCCATTCGCGCGCGGGGGCAATAGGACCGCCCCGGGTCACCGACAAGGACCGTCGCACCTCGCGCCGAAAGACTGGAAAACCAGGGAATCAATGCCTCGGCAAACGTTTTGTCGTAGAAAACGTCCCCCGCTAGGATCACATCCCAGCCCTCGTCCTTGCCGACGACATTATCGCTGCAATGAATGACATCCACCTCATTGAGCGCCGCATTCAGCCGGATTGCCGTTTCTGTCCAGGGATCGATATCGACGGCCAGCACTTGCGCCGCACCTCCGAGCATTGCCGCGATCGCAACCAGGCCGGAGCCACTTGCAAAATCGAGAACGCTTCGGCCGCGAACGGCTTCGGAATGGTCGAGAACGTAGCGGGCAAGCCCCTGCCCACCCGCCCACGCAAACGCCCAGAACGGCGGCGGCAGGCCGATCTCCTCCAGCTCTTCCTCCGTCTTCAGCCACAAATCGTGCGCTTCCGACGCCAGCCGAAGCCGGATCTCCGGCACGTGCGGCGGCGAAAGGATCGACGTATTGTCGAGGATGAAGCGTTCGGGATCGGTCTTCACGGACAGGCTATCGCGGCGGATTGTCGAGCCCGCCCATGCGGCAGACTTCGATCCATTCGTCTTCCGTCACGGGCTGCACCGAAAGGCGCATCGAGGTAACCAGCGACATGTTCTCCAGCCGCGGGTTCGCCTTGATCTCTTTCAGCGACACGGGGCGCGGCATATCGCAGACGGCGCGGATGTCGACGCAGTCCCAGCGCGGATCGTCACCTGCGGTCGAGTCCGGATGGGAAAGTGCGCAGACTTCGGTGATGCCGACGATGTCCAGCCCCTCATTGGAATGGTAGAAGAAGCCCTTGTCGCCGATCTTCATCGCCCGCATGTTGTTGCGGGCCAGATAGTTGCGCACGCCGTTCCACTCGGTGCCCTGCTCGCCCGCCTCCTTCTGCATGGCCCAGGACCATTTGAAGGGCTCGGACTTGTAAAGCCAGAATGCCATCAGTCTTAAGCCTCCGGATTGTTGAAGACCCAATTCCAGACCTTCACCTCGACATCGGCGAAGAGACCGGCCTTCGCGTAGGGATCGGCTTCAGCAAGTGTGCGGGCCGCTTCGATCGTTTCAGCCTTGACGACAACGAGGCTTCCCGTCGGCTTGCCATCATCGCCGAGGAAAGGACCGGCAAAGGCAAGCTTGCCCTCGTCGTTGAGCTTGTTGAGATAGGCCAGGTGTTCGGGCCGCGTATCCAGTCGCACCTGCAGGGCGCCGGGCTTGTCCGTGCACAAAAAGGCAAAATGCATATCGTCTCCTTCCTCTCAAAATTCCCGGGTGATCGGGCGGGTCATCAAGGCATTGATGGCGGTCGCAAGGTCAAGCTTGCCATCGACGATCGCCGCAACCGCGTCAGTGATCGGCATGACGACACCTCGCTCGCCCGCAACCCTCGAGGCGACACCCGCAGCAAAAGCGCCCTCGACAAGCTCCCCCGGCCAGCCATCTGCATTGCCATGCTTTCCGAGCGCAATGCCGAAACGCAGGTTACGCGACTGGTGGCTGGTACCCGTCAGCACAAGATCGCCGAGTCCTGAAAGGCCGGTTACCGTCGACGCATCGCCACCATGCGCCGCGACAAAGCGTGACATCTCCGCAAGGCCGCGCGAAATCAGCGCCGCCCGGGCCGAATCTCCGAGCCCTGCTCCTTCGACCACCCCGCAAGCAATCGCCAGCACATTCTTCAGTGCTCCGCCGAGTTGTACGCCGATACGGTCAGTGGACGGATAGAGGCGAAATGTCGGACCAGAAAGGGCACGCGCCAAGTCTGCTGCCCGCTCCAGCATTGCCGCTGCGATGACCATCGCCGTCGGCAGGCCGCGGGCAATGTCGGCCGCAAAACCCGGACCGGAGAGTACTGCGATGTGCTGGCGCGGCAATTCCTCCTCCAGCACGTCCGTCAGCAGGTGGCCGCTCGCCTTTTCCATACCCTTGGCGCAGACGATGACCGACGCCCCCTCCATCAGATACGGCCCAAGTTCGCGTGCGGCCTCACGCTGCGCCTGTGAGGGCATGGCGAAAAGCACGACTGGCGCATCCCGGAGCACTCCGCGATCCGCGCTCGCCTCCAGGGCCGCAGAAAGCGTGATGCCCGGGAGAACCGCTTCGTTGCGACCGGCCGTAGTGATCTCGTCCACGGTCTCAGCCCGACGGGCAAGCAACGTGACACGACTTTCTCCGGTTTCGGCGATGACTGTGGCGAGTGCGGTGCCGAACGCTCCCGCGCCGACGACGACGACATGCGGGCGTGGATTCATGCCTTCGCTCCCCGCTTGCCAGATCCGAGCATCGCGGCCGCGGCCGCATCCAACGGCCAGCGTGAACGCGGCGCCACCGACAGCTCATCCGCCGAAAGGCCGGCCGCCATGCGCTCCAGTCCGGCCCAGGCGATCATCGCGGCATTGTCGGTGCAGAGCGCCATCGGCGGGGCGACGAAACGGAATTGGTTGCGATCGCAGAGCTCCTGAAGGGTCGTCCGCAGGATCTTGTTCGCAGCCACCCCACCTGCGACGACAAGCGCAGGTTCTACGATGCCCGGAAAATCCTGCCGGAAGCGCTCCAGTCCGCGACCGATCCGATCTTTCAATGTACGCGCCACCGCCTTCTGGAAGGAGGCGCAGATGTCGGCGATATCCTGCTCGGTGACTGGCTCGATCGACTGGGCCGCCTGGCGCACAGCCGTCTTCAGCCCGGAGAAGGAGAAATCCAGCCGCTTTTCGCCGACGAGCGGGCGCGGGAAGGAGAAGCGATCGGGATTACCCGCTTCGGCCGCTTTTTCCACCGCTGGACCGCCCGGATAGGGAAGGCCAAGCAGCTTGGCCGTCTTGTCGAAGGCCTCACCCAAGGCATCGTCGATCGTCGTACCCCAGCGCTCGTATTCTCCGACACCGCGCACCAGCACGAGTTGGGTGTGACCGCCGGAAACGAGCAGCATCAGGTAGGGGAACGAAAGCCCGTCGGTCAGCCGCGCCGTCAGGGCGTGCCCCTCCAGGTGATTGACCGCATAGAGCGGCTTGCCCTTGGCGCGGGCAATCGCCTTTCCGGTCATTAGCCCGACGATCAGGCCACCAATCAGCCCCGGACCGCTGGTTGCGGCGATCGCATCGACTTCGTCCAAAGTTTTTCCGGCCCGCGCGAGCGCTTGCGCGATCAGCGCATCAAGTGCCTCGACGTGGGCGCGCGCAGCTATTTCCGGCACGACCCCGCCATATGCGCTATGTTCGTCGAGTTGGCTCAGCACGACGTCGCCGAGAATCGCGCCGTGCCCCTCTGAATCCCGCAAAACGACTGCCGCGGCGGTCTCGTCGCAGCTCGTTTCGATGCCAAGGACGGTCAAGTGGGACGACATGAAGCACGCTGTTTGATTGCGATGGCGGCAAAAGCCGGGTACGAGGTCCTCCGGTAACAACGGATCAAGGCGGATGCAAACAAAACCTTTCAGGATCGGGACGCGCGGCAGTCCGCTGGCGCTGGCGCAGGCACACGAAACCCGGGCGCGCCTGATGGCAGCCCATGGGCTGTCCGAAGAAATGTTCGAGATCGTTATCCTCTCGACGCAAGGCGACCGCATCACCGATCGCCCCCTCTCCGATATTGGCGGCAAGGGCCTGTTCACGGAAGAGATCGAGGCGCAACTCTATTCAGGCGATCTGGATTTCGCCGTGCACTCGTCCAAGGACATGCCGACACGCTTGCCGGAAGGACTTGCCCTCGTCGCGTTTCTGCCCCGCGAGGACCCGCGCGACGCGGTTGTCGGACGGACAGCGCCGTCGCTGATGGAGCTGCCGCACGGCGCAACCGTCGGCTCAGCCTCGCTGCGCCGCCAGGCGCAGATCCGCAAGTTGCGCCCGGACATCAACGTGGTCACGTTCCGCGGTCAGGTCGATACAAGGTTGCGCAAGCTCGCCGAGGGGCAGGCGGACGCGACGATGCTTGCCTATGCCGGCCTGAAACGCATAGCCAAGGAGCATGTGGCGACGCAGGTGCTCGATACCGAGATATTCATGCCGGCACCCGCGCAAGGCGCGATCTGCGTCGAGGCACGCATCAGCGACAAGCGCATCGGCGATTTTCTCGCAGCCATCGACGATCGGACGACGCACGAGGCGGTTACCTGCGAACGCGCCTTCCTCGCCGTTCTCGACGGCTCCTGTCGCACCCCGATCGCCGGCTATGCGGTGTCGGACGCCGGGCACATCCGCTTCCGCGGCATGATTCTCACGCCCGATGGTTCCCGGTTCCACGAAACCACGATCGAAGGTCCGGCCGCGGGCGCTGCAGAACTCGGAGCAAAAGCCGGGCACACTGTTCGCGAAGCCGCCGGCACCAGCTTCTTTGACGGATGGGGCTGATGCGCATCCTCGTCGTCCGCCCGCATGCCTCGGCAAAAGGAACGGCGGCGAGGCTCACAGCGCTTGGCCATACACCCATCGTCGTCCCGCTGGCTGAACCGGTCCATGACAAAGAGGCAGCACTTGCGGCCCTCTCGACGCACCATTCGGCAATCGCAATCACCAGCAGCGAGGCAGCAAGGGTGCTGCTGTCGATTGGCGACGCGCTCGATCGTCATCTACTAACGACTGTTTTCGCGGTCGGCCGAACCACGGCCCGCTCGGCGACGGCGGCCGGATTCCGCACGGTGCTTTCGCCCGGTGCCGGCGACGGCAACAGCCTTGCCGACCTGATCATTGCGCATAGGCGCGACTACGGAGTTCCACCCGACCCTCTCCTCTATCTGGCCGGCATGCCACGATCGAAACACTTCGAGGCGCGGCTTGATGCCGCCGGCGTCGCCTATGAGACAACCGTGTGTTATCGGATGGAGCCGATCCGCCCAAAAAGCACCGAAATGCAGCCGATCCTCGTTGACCAAAAGCCGGATGCCATCCTGTTTTATTCACGCGAGTCGGCGCGCCATTTTTTCGAGTTGCCACTAGTAATCGAGCACATGAATAATCTTGAGCGCACCCTCTTTCTTTGCATCAGCGGCAGCGTCGCGACCGCCGTACCGCAACGTTTCGCGAAGTCGGTTGTTGTCGCAGCAGCGCCGACAGAAGAGAATTTGCTCGACCTTCTGTAGTTCGTCGCCACGCCCGGCTTGCGAAGGTCGCGCGCCCTAAATCGAAGGAGGGGCTTTCCCTGCCCGGGTTCCCTGACTAGGTTTATTGCATCGCAATGGAGAACGAGGAGACCGTCATGGACCCGGAAAAACCGCCCCGCCGCAAGAAATCCGGTGAGACGCCCGTGACGATCGATCTAGAAGCCAAGCCGGCTTCCGAAGCTCGTGACACGCCCGAAACGACGTTGCCGACGGAAGCCGTTTCTGCCGAGCCGGCTGCAGACACCAAGCCTGAAGCATATGTGCCGCCTCCGGCAGACGATACATCGGCGACCGCAGCTTCTGGGGAAACCGACAATACCTATGTTCCGCCATATGAAACGGCTTCATCGCCGGCACAGCCGAGCCCCAGCAAGTCTGGCGCGTTCGCCGCCGCCATCCTCGGCGGCCTCGTCGCGCTTGCCGGCGCCGGTGCCCTGCAATACGGCGGCTATCTGCCCGCGCTCGGGCCGGAACGCGACAGCAGCGTTGACCTCGCTCCGCTAAACGCAGAGATCGATGCGCTTAAGTCGCAGGTGGCCAGCATCAATACGACAGCGCCCGCGCCCACCGTGGACCTGCAGCCGATTGAAGCCCGACTTGCAGCGCTCGAGACGGCCGCAACGGGAAGCCCTGCAGCCACCGCGCGCTCTGGAGAAGAGGAACAATCCATCGCCTCGCTGGAAGCGAGTGTCGCCAAGCTGACCGCCGATATCACCGCCTTGCGCGACGAAACAGTGGCAGCTGACCGCACCGCCGCCGATCAGACCGCGGCATTGACCCAGCGGATTGACGCTGCCGAACGCAAACTGGACGAGCCGCGAACCGACGTGGCGATGGCACGCGCGGTCGCCGCGACGGCGCTGAAGACCGCGATCGATCGTGGCGGTCCCTACCTCGCCGAACTTGATGCGTTCGCCAGCATCTCCCCCGACGATCCGGCAGTCGCGACCCTGCGGCCTCGCGCCGCGACAGGCGTGCCGTCCCGGGCCGATCTCGTGCGCGATTTCGGGCCTGTCGCCGACCAGATGATCGAGGCCGTTCACCAGCCCACCGGCGACCAGGGCATCGTCGATCGGCTGCTCTCCAGCGCATCGTCAGCCATCAAGATCCGCCCGGTCGGAAACGTCGAGGGCGATGCGCCGGAGGCGATCATCGCGCGCATCGAGAACAAGCTGCAGAATGGCGACCTGAGGGGCGCACAGATCGAGTGGCAGACGCTGCCCGAAGTGGCCCGCAATGCGGGTGCCGCCTTCAAGACGACCCTTGACGAGCGAATTGCCGTCGAAGATGGCGTGAACGCGATCGTCTCCGGCGCAATGTCATCCAATGGCAACCAGGGTTGAAGGGGAGCGACACCATGACAAGGCTGATCAGTTTCGTCCTCCTCGTCCTTGCGCTCGGCGCCGGCTTTGCCTGGCTCGCCGACCGACCCGGTGAGTTGTCCATCATCTGGCAAGGCCAGCAAATCGGCATGAGCCTGATGGTCGCCGCGACGATCTCAGTCTCGCTGATGGCCGCGGTCATGTTTCTGTGGTGGCTTGCACGCACCATCTGGACCTCGCCCCACGCGATCCGGCGCCATTTCCGTGCCCGCAAGCGCGACCGCGGCTACCAGGCACTTTCCACCGGCCTGATTGCCGCCGGCGCCGGCGATGCAGCGAGCGCCCGCAAGATGCTGGCGCGAACCAAGGGACTGATCAGTTCCGACCAGGAGCCGCTCGTTCATCTGCTTGAGGCTCAGGCTGCCCTGATCGAGGGTCGCCACGATGATGCCCGCCGGAAGTTCGAACTGATGGCAGACGATCCGGAAACCCGCGAACTGGGCCTGCGCGGGCTTTATCTCGAAGCAAGGCGCCTCGGCGCCACCGAAGCCGCCCGGCAATATGCGGAACGCGCCGCCGAGAAGGCACCGCAGCTTCCATGGGCCGCCGATGCGGTCCTGGAAGAACGCGCCCAGACCGGTGAATGGGACCAGGCGCTCCGCCTGCTTGAACAGCACAAGCCGTCATCGGCGGAGGAGAAAAAGCAATCGGATCGCCGAAAAGTTGTCCTGATGACGGCGCGCGCCCGAGCGAGATTGGACAGCGAGACGGATCCGAAAGGCGCCCGCGACGACGCGCTCGCCGCCCTGAAGATCGACGAGAATTTCATCCCCGCGGGGCTGATCGCGGCGAAGGGCTATCTTCGCGAGGGCAACCTGCGCAAGGCGGCGCACGTCCTCGAGCGCCTGTGGAAAGCGGATCCGCACCCGGATGTGGCGCGGCTCTTCATCCACGCCCGCATCGGCGACTCCCCGATCGATCGTCTGAAGCGTGCCGAAAAGCTGGAGGCGCTCCGTCCCAACAACGCCGAAACGCTCTTCGCCGTCGGCCAGGCGGCACTCGATGCGCGCAAATTCTCCCTCGCCCGAACCAAGGCCGAAGCTGCAGCCAGGCTCGCCCCCAGCGAACGCGCCTTCCTGCTGCTGGCCGACATCGAGGATGCGGAGACCGGGGACCAGGGCCGTATTCGTCACTGGATGAACCAGGCGCTGAAGGCACCGCGCGATCCGGCCTGGACGGCGGATGGCGTCACCTCGCCCGAGTGGCTGCCGGTCTCGCCGGTGACTGGCAAACTGGACGCCTTTCAATGGAAGACTCCGGTAAGCGAATGGCAGGGACCAATCGAAGAAGGTGCCGTCAATAGTGCAGAGGAGGCGATTCGTACGCTGCCTCCCGTTGCGATCACCGACAGCCGCGGCCCGACACCTTCAGATGGCAGTTCCCAAATGGCCGCCGGTTCATCCGCGATCGATCTCAAATCTGCAGAGAAGAAAGAAACGGTAGCGACGACTTCTGCGTCGTCAGACAGCACCACATCCGTGTCGCCGGAAAAGGAGGAAAGGCCGTTCTTCGGCGGGCTTCCGGACGATCCCGGCGTGAAGAATGAGACGAGCAGAGACGGCAGCAGCAGCAATGGCGGCCTTCGCCTGTTCTAAGTAGACCTGAACGTAAGGAACAACATGTTCGACCGGCTGCAGCGTTTCCTTTCGAACCTTTCACGCGGCGACAAGCGCAGCTTCGACGCAGGCGATCCGCGCCTTGCCGTCATGGCGCTGTGCATTCAGGTCATGGAGTCGGACGGCAAGGTGCTGGACGCAGAGCGCTCGACGCTGCGGGAACGCTTTCGCGTACTCTACGGCCTGGATGACGCCGACCTCGATGCTCTGGTGGAGGCGGGCACGGCGGCCGCCAGCGAGGCCATCGATTTCTTCCAGTTCACCTCGGAACTCAAGCGCCAGCTTTCCGATGAACAGAAGGTCGACCTCGTGGGCCTGCTATGGGAAATCGTCTATGCAGACGGCGAACGCAGCGAACTTGAGGATCACGCGATCTGGCGCATTGCCGATCTGCTCGGCGTTTCCGGGCGCGAGCGGATCATGAAGCGCCAGGAGGTCGCCGGCCGGCAAGGCGGCGAGCGCACCGACGACGACGGTTAAACCGCCGGCATCCGCCAACGTGCAATCGGATGGACAGGAAAGAACGGCTCTGACATCTTGGATTGCACAACGCACGATGCGGGACCGTCCCGCAAAGCCGGAGGGCCGTGCGTCAGGATAGCCGACACGATGCTTCAGACCCCACGAAAGCCTGGACCGAAACGCCCGATCCTCATCGTCTTGCACCAGGAATCGTCGAGCCCCGGCCGCGTCGGCCAGATCCTGCAACAAATGGGCTACGGCCTCGACATTCGTCGTCCGGTGTTGGACGAACCGCTCCCGAAATCGCTGGTTGGCCATGCCGGTGCCGTCGTCTTCGGCGGGCCGATGAGCGCAAACGACGAGCACGACTACATCAAGCGGGAGATCGACTGGCTCTCCGTTCCGCTCCAGGAAAACCGCCCGTTTCTTGGCATCTGCCTAGGCGCGCAGATGCTCGTGCGCCATCTTGGCGGCGAGGTCGGGCCGCACGTCGACGGGCTCACCGAAATCGGCTGGTACGGTCTGCGACCGACGGAGGAAGGACGCGAACTGATGGCCTGGCCGTCGATGGTCTACCAGTTCCACCGCGAAGGCTTTGCGATTCCGGCCGGTGCAACGCTGCTAGCGACGGGCGAGCACTATGAAAACCAGGCCTTTCGCTACGGCGACAACGCCTGGGGAATTCAGTTCCACGGCGAACTGACACTGGCGATGATGCACCGCTGGGTCGTACGCGGCGCGCATCGCTTCGAACTGCCGGGCGCACAAATCGGCCGCGCCCATCTCGATGGTCGCCTGCTGCACGACGCCGCCCTGCGCCAGTGGATGATGGGTTTCCTGGACCGGGTCTTCCACGAAAACTGAGCGCGCCAAGCAGGGCCTAGGCAGGCAGGTTCTCGCGCTTCGGCGCATCGAGCGAGTCGATCCGGCGCAGCTTTGGAAACCAGAGGGCCCAAAGTATGGAAACGGCAAGCGTACCGATGCCGCCGAAGACGACTGCGGGCACCGCACCTATCACGGCAGCCATCGTGCCGGCTCGAAATTCGCCGAGTTCGTTCGACGCACCAATGAAGACCATGTTGACCGCATTCACCCGGCCGCGCAGTTCGTCCGGCGTCCACAGCGTGATCAGCGTCTCTCGAACGTAGACAGAGATCATGTCGGCCGCCCCCATCACGACGAGTGCAAGGACGGACAGCCATGCCGTTTGCGACAGACCGAAGACAATAGTGCCAAGCCCGAACAAGGCGACCCCGACAAACATCAGAACGCCGGCGCGATGTCGGATCGGATTCGCCGCCAGCCACATGGCCATCGCGACCGCCCCGAACCCCGGTGCCGAGCGGAGCAGACCGAGCCCCCACGGGCCGAGCGTGAGGATATCGCGGGCGAATACCGGCATCAGAGCGACCGCGCCGCCCAGCAGTACGGCGAACAGATCGAGCGAGATGGCACCGAGCACCACCTTTTCGGCCCTGATGTAGCCGAAGCCGGCGACGATGCTCGCCCAACTCTTCGCGGCGCCGGTCGAGTGCTGCGGCGGCTTGGGGATCGAAAAGACAACCAACGCCGCAATCAGGAAGAACAGCACGCTCACAGCATAGGGTACGATCGGTCCGAAGCCGTATAGCAGGCCGCCCGCAACGGGACCGACGATCATTGCCGTCTGCCACGACGTCGAGTTCCAGGCGATCGCGTTCGACAGATCTTTCACCGGCACCAGATTGGGCGCCAGCGACTGCGAGGCCGGTGAAAAAAAGGCGCGCTCGATACCAAAGACGATAAGGACGGCAAAGACTGGAATGGGCGAAAACTGCCCTGTCATGGTCAGGACAAGGAGCGCCGCGGCGCAGAGCGTGCCAATGACCAAGCAGACCGCCATGATTATCCGGCGATTGTAGCGGTCGGCCACCGATCCCGTGACGAGGATCAACAGCAGCGACGGCAGGAATTGCACGAGACCAATCAGGCCGAGCGAAAATGGATCGCGCGTGATGTCATAGATTTGCCAGCCGACAGCGACGCTGACGATCTGCGTGGCAAACGAGGCCAGGAAGCGGGACAGGAAGAACCGGGCGTAGGAAGAATGCCGGAAGGCGGCGAACCGATGACCCTCGGTGGGTGCGGACATGCGCTTGGAGCTTTCGATCGAGCGGGAGGCGGGCGCCGCGCATTAAACATGTTTCTGGTTGCAGCGATAGAGCGCACTTGCTGGCAGGCCGGGCAATGGCTACATGTGGGCGCAAGCAACCGGAGACAACGAGAAAATCATGATCGCGATCATCAACACCCTGCTGTTCATCATCAGCATCGCGTGGTTCATCATCATCGCATCGGCCATCTTTTCCTGGCTCTATGCGTTCAACGTGATCAACACCAATAACCAGGTGATCGCCTCGATCGGCCGCGCGCTCTACAATCTGACGGAACCTCTCTACCGCCCGATCCGCCGTTTTCTTCCGGACTTCGGCGGGGTCGATCTGTCGCCGATCGTCGTTCTGGTCATCCTTTTCTTCCTTGAGCAGATTATCCGGAGCGTTCTCGCCCCTGCCCTCCTCGGTCTCTGACGCTGCGTGCCCTATCGTCGGCATGAGGATCATGTGCGCTTGACGGTGCGACTGACACCGAGTGGCGGGCGCGACGCGATCGACGGCATAGAGGCAGATGCGAACGGCGAGCGCCACCTGAAAGTGCGCATTCGCGCCGTGCCCGAGAAGGGCCAGGCGAACAAGGCATTGACTGCGCTCATCGCCAAGGCGGCAGGCGTGCCGAAATCCGCCGTATCGCTTCTGAGCGGCGACACCCAGAGAAAGAAAATCCTCCGGATCGAGGGCGACCCGGAGGAGATTGTGAGAAAGCTCGGACTCTGAGCGGGCAGCAAGCTGCGGAATGCTCCGCGAGACGGCCTACTTCTCTGCCTTGTACCGCTCGATCGCCTCTACGATCAGCTTCTTGGCGACGTTTACGTCCTGCCAACCGGCGATCTTCACCCACTTGCCGGGCTCAAGATCCTTGTAGTGCTCGAAGAAGTGCTCGATCTGCTTCAGCGTGATTTCCGGCAGGTCCGTGTAGTTCTCGACCTTATCATAGCGACGCGTCAGCTTCGGCACCGGCACGGCGAGGATCTTCTCGTCCTTGCCGCCGTCGTCTTCCATGACCATGACGCCGATCGGGCGAACATTGATGACGCAGCCCGGAACGAGGGGACG
This sequence comes from Rhizobium sp. ARZ01, assembly GCF_014851675.1. NCBI lineage: Bacteria > Pseudomonadati > Pseudomonadota > Alphaproteobacteria > Hyphomicrobiales > Rhizobiaceae > Rhizobium > Rhizobium sp. ARZ01. Next base: position 436,311 of record NZ_JACVAE010000003.1, on the reverse strand, counting down.
GGTGTTGGCGATCAGCACGTCGATCGGGTCGCCGTCTTCGGACAGCGTATGCGGCACGAAGCCGTAATTGCCCGGATAGGTCATCGGCGTATAGAGGAAGCGGTCGACGATCAGCGCACCGGCTTCCTTGTCCATCTCGTACTTGATCGGGTGACCGCCGACGGGAACCTCGACGATGACGTTCACGTCTTCCGGCGGGTTCTTGCCAATGGAGATAGCATCAATGCGCATGGGGGCTCCGTGTATGCAGTGGATTTCGCGGGCTTCGTAAAACGAAAGCCGCTGCAACGCAACATGCCATTGGTAGGGGCATGCGTTGCCCGGGTTGCAGGCTTAGCCCCTGATGGCCGTCCTTCAGTTGCCGGGCGCCGTCCCGAAGAAGGTTATGCGGGTCAATAGCGTATGGTCCGCTTCGGACACCATCAGCCCGACGAACACCAGCACCAGCAGCGGCGGCAGAAGAATAGCGTAGATCAGCGCAAGGCGCTCCCACGCCATATGCATGAAGACGGCGACGATCAGGCCGGCTTTCAGCATCATGAAGATGAGGATCAGCGACCAGCGCAGGTAACCCTGCAGGCCGAAGTAGTCGACCATGTAGGAGCAGAGGCTCAAAACAAACAGCAGCCCCCACACGAGCAGGTAAAGCTTGATCGGGTGTTGCTGGTGCTCGGCATGCACGGCTGCCGGGATTGCGGCATGTGTTGAAGTGTCGGCGGTTGCCTGTGCCATGACGCTGCCTCACCACAAATAGAAGAATGCGAAGATGAACACCCAGACCAGATCAACAAAGTGCCAGTAGAGGCCCGTGATCTCGACAATCTCGTAGCGGCCCTTGCGGCTCGTGAAGAAGCCGCGCCTTTCCGTGTCAAAATCGCCGCGCCAGACCTTTCGCGCGATGATCAGGAGGAAGATCACGCCGATCGTGACGTGGGTTCCGTGGAAGCCGGTGATCATGAAGAAGGAGGAGCCGAATTGCGCAGCACCCCATGGATTTCCCCACGGCCGCACGCCTTCGTGGATCAGCTTGGTCCACTCGAAGGCCTGCATGCCGACGAAAGTGGCGCCGAGAATGGCCGTCAAGACCATCAAAAGAGCCGTCATGCGGCGATTGCGCCGGTAGCCGAAATTGACAGCCATGGCCATGGTGCCACTGCTCGTGATCAGAACGAAGGTCATGATGGCAATCAGGATCAGCGGAATCTCGTGTCCGCCGATCGTCAGCGCGAAAACCTCGCTGGGATTGGGCCAGGGCACGACCGTCGACATGCGCGCGGTCATGTAGGCGAGCAGGAAGCAGCCGAAGATGAAGGTGTCGCTGAGCAGGAAGATCCACATCATGGCCTTGCCCCAGGAGACGTTCTTGAACGTCTGCTGGTCGGAGGCCCAGTCGGACACGAAACCGCGCATGCCGCCGAGGGACGGGGGCGAGTGTGACGAATGTGGCTGCACGGTCTGCGCCATGGCGCTCTCCCTATGTAAGCAATTGCCGGCAAAGATCGACGAAATTGCTGGCCCAACCGGCGAAGAGGGCAAGCAGAACAAGCCAGACGGCCAGCATAAAATGCCAGTAGATGGCACAGAGTTCCACGTCGAGACGCAGGCGCCCCGACATCGGACCTTCGCTCCAGGCCAGGCGCGCGGTGCGAACAAGGGCTACCATTCCGCCAAGAATATGCAGGCCGTGCAGTCCGGTAATGACATAGAAGAAGCTGGCGGCCGCGTCGTCGGTGAGTGTGTATCCGGCTACCACCAATTGCCGCCAGGCGAGGACTTGTCCGGCAACGAAGGCAAGCGCGGTCGCAAAGGCCGCAAGCAACGCCGTCTTCAGCCCCTCTCGCCGCACGCGGACCGCCTCGAGCTTCGCCCAATGCAGACAAAGACTGCTGACAAAGAGGATGGCGGTGTTGACATACAGCAGCCGGGGAAGCGCGAGCCCCCACCAGTCAGGTGTGTCCACGCGCATCAGATAGGCACTGATGAAGAGCGTGAAGAGCGAGCCAACCACCACAAGAAAGACGCCGAGACCGACTTTCTCAGCTGGCGTCTTCGGCTCCTCCCGCTGGGACCCGCCGGGCACGCCGGTGGCATGCCCCACCTCCAGCCAAGGCTTCGACATAATACCATGGCGGGCCAGCCACCACATGGCAATCGCTGCGATGCCGGCGAGGAAGAGGAGCATGGCGTTCATACGGCGCCCTCCCGCGTGACGCCGAAGGTTCCCGGCTGGTTCTGCGGGATGAAGTCTTCCGGCGCGCCGGGGACGCTATAGTCATAGGCCCAGCGATAGACGATCGGCAGTTCCTTGCCCCAGTTGCCGTGTGGTGGCGGCGTCTGCGGCGTCTGCCATTCGAGCGTCGTCGCCCGCCATGGATTTCCGCCTGCGTCCCGCCCGTGGCGAAGGCTCCAGACGAGGTTGAACAGGAACACCATCTGCGCTGCGCCGACGACCAACGCCACGATCGTGATGAAAACGTTCAGGTCGTGCACGGAGGGGGGTACAAAGCTCGTCTCGCCGATTTCGTAGTAGCGGCGCGGAACGCCGACGAGGCCAACATAGTGCATGGGAAAGAAGATCAGATATGCGCCGACGAAGGTGATCCAGAAATGGAGCTGCCCCATTCCCTCGTTGAGCATGCGCCCTGTTATTTTCGGATACCAGTGGTAGATCGCACCGAAGATCACGAGGATCGGCGCGACCCCCATGACCATATGGAAGTGCGCGACAACAAACATCGTATCCGAAAGCGGCACGTCGACAACGACATTGCCAAGGAAGAGACCGGTGAGGCCCCCGTTGACGAAGGTGACGATGAAGGCGAGCGCAAAGAGCATAGGCAGGGTCAGATGGATATTGCCGCGCCAGAGCGTCAGTACCCAGTTGTAGACCTTGATGGCCGTCGGCACGGCGATGATCAGCGTCGTGGTGGCGAAGAAGAAGCCGAAATAGGGGTTCATGCCGCTGACATACATATGATGCGCCCAGACGACGAAAGAGAGCGCACCGATGATCACAATCGCCCAGACCATCATCCGGTAGCCGAAGATGTTCTTGCGGGCATGCGTGCTGATCAAGTCGGAGACAATACCGAAGGCGGGAAGCGCCACGATGTAAACCTCCGGATGGCCGAAGAACCAGAAGAGATGCTGGAACAGAATGGGGCTGCCGCCGCCGTGCTTCAGTTGTTCGCCCATCTCGACGATTGCCGGCATGAAGAAGCTCGTGCCGAGCAGTCGGTCAAACAGCATCATCACGCAGGCGACGAACAACGCGGGGAAGGCGAGCAGCGCCATGACGGTGGCGGTGAAGATGCCCCAGACCGTGAGCGGCAGGCGCATCAGCGTCATGCCCCGCGTGCGCCCCTGCAGCACGGTAACGACGTAGTTCAACCCGCCCATGGTGAAGCCGATAATGAAGATGATCAGCGAGACCAGCATCAGGATGATGCCCCAGTCCTGTCCGCCCGGTGTATTGGAGAGGATCGCCTGCGGCGGATAGAGCGTCCATCCCGCCCCCGTCGGTCCGCCCGGTGCAAAGAAGCTCGCGACCAGCACCAGTACCGCCACCAGATAGATCCAGTAGCTCAGCATGTTGGCGTAAGGAAACACCATATCCCGTGCGCCGACCATCAGCGGGATCAGATAGTTGCCGAAGCCTCCGAGAAACAGCGCCGTGAGCAGGTAGATCACCATGATCATCCCGTGCATGGTGATGAACTGGTAGTAACGCTCGGCGTCAATGAACGGCAGTGCGCCGGGAAAGGCGAGCTGGATGCGCATCAGCCAGGAGAGCACGAGCGCGACCAGACCGATCGCAAGCGCCGTCGACGCGTACTGGATGGCGATGACTTTCGCATCCTGGCTGAAGACGTAGCGCGTCCACCAGCTGTGGGGATGGTACAGTTCCACGTCCTCCACCACGGCCGGCGGGACAACGTCGCCTGCGCCCGGGCTGACTTCAACCATCGTCGCTCCTCCCGTCGGATCCCTCTCGGATCCTGTCTGCTATTTTGCGGCGGGCACCTCCGCCATCACCGCGCCCGCGGGCTGCACGGACGCTTGCAACTGTGAGAATGTAGGCTGCTCGGCGAGCCACGCCTGGTAGTCAGCTTCGCTGTCGACGACGACGGTGCCGCGCATCTGCGGATGTCCGACACCGCAAAGCTCGGCACAGAGAATATCGAACGTGCCCGTTCTGGTCGGTGTCAGCCAGAAATAGGTCACCGTGCCGGGTATCATGTCCATTTTCGCGCGGAATTCGGGCACGTAGAAATCGTGCAATACGTCGATCGAGCGCAGCAGCACCTTCACCGGCTTGCCCTCCAGCAGGTGTAACTCTCCACCTTCGATGACGACGTCGTCCAGCGCGCTCGCATCGGCCTTGTCGATGCCGAGCGAATTGTCCGACGCGACATCCCGCGTGTCGGCCCGTCCGAGCTTACCGTCCGCGCCGGGCAACCGGAAGCTCCAGAGCCACTGTTGGCCCACGACCTCGATCTCTGACGCACCCTGGGGCACGGTGACGAACTGGTGCCAGACAAACAGGCCCGGTGCCAGCATGGCGAAAACCCCAAGCCCGGTGCCGATCGCAAGGCCGCTTTCCAGCCGGCGGTTCTCCGGTTCGTAGGCCGCGCGCCTGCCCGGCTGATACCGGAAGCGCCAGACACAGTAGGCGATGAACAGGACGACGGCGACGAATACGACGCCGGTGATCCAGAAGGTGATGATGAGGGTGCTGTCGATATAGCCCCAGTTCGAGGCGATCGGCGTCCACCACCATGGACTGAACAGGTGGAACAGGACCGATCCCACCGCAATAGCAACCAGCACCAGCACGACTGCCATTTCCCGTCCCTCCCGCCGTGATCGGCCGTGGGCATGAACCTGCAATCCGCAATTCTAATTCATAATTATCTCATGAACGAAAAAGACAAGCAAATACAGTACGACATTGTCCGCGATTCCTCCGCGCTTCTGTTGGCGGGCGCGGGATCCGGTCACCCGAAGACGCATCATTACGGTGAATATTGCTTGAGGTACGCCAGCAGATTGGAGATGTCGGCGTCATCCTTCAGCCCGGGGAACACCATCTTGGTGCCCTTCACCTTGGCTTTCGGATTGTGCAGATAGTCGCGCAACGTCGTGGCGTCCCAGACCAGACCGCCCTTGCCGGCATCCACCATCGCGGTCGAATACTTGAAGTCCGGGTGCGTTCCCGCCGTTCGGCCGAATACGCCATGCAGCGAGGGCCCGACCTTGTTTGTATCCGTGTCTGCCACGTGGCAGATCGCGCATTTCTTGAAAACGGTCCCCCCGGCCGAGGCATCGCCTTCCTGAGCGACGGCGACACCTGCTAAGAGGCAAGCAAAGGAAACCGCGACGAGGCAACGATAGAATCGCATGGCAATCCTCACCTCCACAAGGTTTCCAAGTCGATGTGAACGTCCAGAATACGGTCGGCCGTTCCGGATCACGCTTCCCGCTGTCGTTGAACACGCACAGCTTGCGCGATCAGAAAATGGTATGCCTACATTGCAAGAAGTCAATCTACGCCGGAAGGATAGGGCAGGCGGTGGTTAGGGTTAGCGGAAGATGAAGCCGATCTTCTTAAGCTCCTTGCCGCCGAAGTCTTCCAGGCCCTCGGCGATGTCGAGGCCACCGGCTGAACGGAAGAACCGTTCCGCCAGTTCGCTGTCCTCGAGACACCAGACCACGACGCCGTTGCAGCCGAGCGACTTCAGCAAGCGCCGGCTCTCGCCGAACAGCATGCGCCCAAGCCCAATCCCCTGATACTCCGGGCGCAAATAGATCTCGTAGATCTCACCGTCCTGGGGCAGCGCCCGGGCCCTGTTCAGACCCAATGTGGCGTAGCCGGCAATGACGCCTGCCACGTCGAGAACGAGCAAGGTCGCCGGACCGCGCGTGGCCTTGCGCCACCAGCTCTCGTCGCGGCGTTGCACCATCTGCATCAATGGCTTGTGTGGGATGAGCCCGCCATAGGTCTGCAGCCAGGCGGCCCGGTGGGTTTCGGAGATCGCCCGCGCATCCTGCGGCTCCGCACGCCGCACATCGATTGATAGTGTTTTCATCGAAATGACTCTAAGCCTGTACCGACTCCGCCGGAATCCCGGCACCTCACCGGTTTCCCCTTGCCCACAGACAAGTTTCATCTGCGGCTTCCCGCAAAGTTAACGCTTTTTTAAGATTGGTCACAAGGCGTATCGCATCGGCACACACATGAAAAAACCCCGGCATTTCTGCCGGGGTCCTTAGACGATTTGGGGATGCCTGCCCGTACTTTGGGCGCGAATCAGGCCGCACCCGCCGAGCGCTGCTTTTCGAAGCGCTTGCGGTCGTTGGAGTCGAGATAGAGCTTGCGAAGGCGGATCGACTTCGGCGTCACCTCGACCAATTCGTCATCCTGGATCCAGGACAGCGCGCGCTCCAGCGTCATCTTGATTGGCGGCGTCAGACGAACGGCTTCATCCTTGCCGGCGGCGCGGATGTTGGTGAGCTTCTTGCCCTTCAGAACATTCACTTCGAGGTCGTTGTCGCGCGTGTGAATGCCGACGATCATACCGGCATAGACCTTTTCACCCGCATCGATGACCATCGGGCCACGGTCTTCGAGGTTGAAGAGTGCATAGGCCACGGCCTCGCCCGATTCGTTTGACAGCAGGACGCCGTTGACGCGGCCGCCGATCTCGCCCTTGAACGGCTGGTAGTCGTGGAACAGGCGGTTCATGATCGCCGTGCCGCGCGTATCCGTCAGAAGCTCCGACTGATAGCCGATCAGGCCGCGCGTGGGCGCGAAGAAGACGAGGCGAACGCGATTGCCGCCCGACGGGCGCAGTTCGACCATCTCACCCTTGCGCTCGGACATCTTCTGGACGACGACGCCGGAATGCTCCTCGTCGACGTCGATGACGACTTCTTCGATCGGCTCAAGCGGCTGGCCATTCTCATCCTTGTGCATCACGACGCGCGGACGCGAGACGGCAAGCTCGAAGCCTTCGCGGCGCATGGTTTCAATCAGCACGGCAAGCTGCAACTCGCCGCGACCGGAGACGAAGAAGGAATCCTTGTCGCCGGATTCCTCGATCTTCAGCGCCACGTTGCCTTCGGCTTCTTTGAAGAGGCGGTCGCGGATGACGCGGCTCGTGACCTTGTCGCCCTCGGTGCCGGCAAGCGGGCTGTCGTTGACGATGAAGGACATGGTGACGGTCGGCGGGTCGATCGGCTGGGCCGTCAGCGCCTCGGTGACGGACGGGTCGCAGAAGGTATCGGCAACCGTGCCCTTCGTCAGGCCGGCAATCGCGACGATGTCACCGGCTTGCGCTTCCTCGATCGGCTGGCGCTCAATGCCGCGGAAGGCGAGGATCTTGGATACGCGGCCGGTCTCAATCAGCCGGCCGTCCTGGCCGAGCACTTTGACCGCCTGGTTCGGCTTGACCGAGCCGGAATGGACGCGGCCGGTGATGATGCGGCCAAGGAAGGGGTTGGCTTCGAGGATCGTGCCGATCATGCGGAACGGACCTTCTGCGACCTTCGGTTCCGGTACGTGCTTGAGCACGAGGTCGAGCAGCGGCGCCATGCCCTGGTCCTGCGGGCCTTCCGGGTTGAGGTTCATCCAGCCGTTGCGGCCCGAGCCGTAGAGGATCGGGAAGTCGAGCTGCTCGTCGGTGGCGTCGAGGTTGGCGAAGAGGTCAAACACCTCATTCAGCACTTCTTCGTGGCGGCCGTCCGGACGGTCGATCTTGTTGATGGCGACGATCGGCTTCAGACCGACCTTGAGAGCCTTGCCGACGACGAACTTGGTCTGCGGCATCGGACCTTCGGAGGAATCGACGAGAACGATCGCGCCGTCCACCATCGACAGGATGCGCTCCACTTCGCCACCGAAATCGGCGTGGCCGGGCGTGTCGACGATGTTGATGCGGTGACCCTTCCACTCGACCGAGGTGGCCTTGGCCAGAATGGTGATGCCGCGTTCCTTTTCGATGTCGCCCGAGTCCATGACGCGTTCGGCGACACGCTGGTTTTCGCGAAAAGCACCGGACTGTTTCAGGAGTTCGTCGACAAGCGTGGTTTTGCCATGGTCGACGTGCGCGATGATCGCGATATTACGAATAGACATGTTTGATCTCTGGGTTTTGGGCGCGCACGGCATAGGCGGCGCCATCTTCAATGGCGCGCTCTTACATGGTTTTCCGCAAATGCGAAAGGGGCAGGCGGAAACTCGACTTTATCAATAGCACGATATTACGAGATATACTGCCAGTCGCTTCCCTCACGATGTCACCACGGGATCAAGCGTGACGCTCCAGAGCTCCCGATCCTCGCGGTCCATGAGACGCACGGTCATCTGCTCGCTCGCCCCATGGATATCAACCAGTCCGAAGAACTGCAGGCCAGCAGACGGCGGCAGATTGCTGTCGGCGCCACCACCCGATGCCTTCATGAACCGGACTTCCGGACCGAATGTCATGTCCAGCGGGTGCGGCCCGTAGGTCCCTGAATGGAGCGGACCCGAAACGAACTCCCAGAATGGCTCGAATTCCTTGAACTTGGCCCGCGCCGGATCATAGTGGTGAGCGGCTGTATAGTGCACGTCGGCCGTCAGCCAGACGACGTTGCGGATGGCATTGTCACGCAGGAAGGTGAGCAGGTCGGCGATCTCGCGTTCCCTCGCCGCGGGCGGTCCATTCAGCCCGTCCGCCACGCCTTCATAGCCGAGCTTCTTGCCATAGTCGTCCCAGATGACCACACCGAGCGGCATGTCGCAGGCGATCACCTTCCAGGTGGCCTTCGAGGCGAGCAGTTCCCGGCGCAGCCAGTCCGCCTGGCGCCAGCCGAACATGCCGTTGTCTGTACCCCGGTTCGGAGAGCGATAGGAGCGCAGGTCGACGAAAAAGGTATCGAGTAGCGGCCCGTAGGCGATCTTGCGGAAGATACGGCCGGGCTCGGTCGCAACATAGCGGATCGGCGTCATCTGCTGGAATGCGCGCATGGCGCGCTCGGCATAGACGGCGACGTCTTTCTCTGGATAGCGCGGGTCATCGCGCAAGTCGGTCGACGGCGACCAATTGTTCAATACCTCGTGGTCATCCCACTGGAAGAACGTCGGCACCTGCGCATTGAAGTTCAACACATGCCGGTCGAGCATGTTGTACTTCCACTGGCCACGGTACTCGTCGAGCGTCCGCGCGACCTGACGTTTCTCGTCCGTGACAACTCTGTTCTTCCAGACCGTCCCGTCCCGCAGCGGGATCTCATCTGGTATCGGCCCGTCCGCGTAGATCGTGTCACCGGAGTGGATGAGAAAGTCCGGCTCGTGTCGCAGCATGGTCGAGTAGGTCTTCATGCCGATTTCATCGATGCCCCAACCCTGCCCGGCCGTATCGCCGGACCAGGCGAAGCGGACGGAGCGCCGGCGCAACGGCGCCGTTCGGAACCGACCGACGATCGGGGCGGAAACGAGATGCGAGGAATAGGGATCCGACGCAGTCAGTCGATAAAAGATGTCCTGATCGGGCAGCAGGTCATTGACCAGGTGCTTGACGGCGAAATCCGTCTCCCGGCCCGCCTTCAAACGTGGGCCGCGCAACGGGTTGGTGAAGCTCTCCGTCGTGGAATACTCGACCATGACTTCCGCCGGACGGTCGACCCGCGCCCAGATCATTCCCGAAGACGTATCGACGTCGCCGGATTGCACCCCGTGGGTGAAAACCGGTCGCCCATGACGGCGGGCATAGTGGGGAACCGCGAGCGCAGAAGACGCCGCAAGGCCCGCGGCGCCCGCCGTCACGAGAAAGGAGCGTCTTGTCAGGACATCCGCAATGTTCGCCATGCACTCCCCGTCGAGCCGCGCGAATCGGTGATCAATTCGCTTGGCCGACCATCGGAACGTCTGGTGTCAGCGGCATTACGGAACGGTGACGCCACAGCAACAGTTCAATGAACGGCTGATGACAAGTGGCCAGCGCCTAGGCCAGACCTTTCTTCTCCAGCATGGCGTCGATGCTCGGAAGCTTGCCCCGGAACGCCTTGTAGGCGTCCTCCGGGTCGATCGCGCCGCCGACGGAATAGATGTTCGCCTTCAGCTGCGAAGCCATGCCGGGATCGAAGGCATTGCCAGTCTCGGTAAAAGCGGCAAACGCATCGGCATCAAGCACTTCCGACCACATGTAGGAATAGTAACCGGCCGAGTAACCGTCGCCCGAAAAGACGTGCTGGAAATGCGGGGTGGCGTGTCGCATCACGATCGAGGCCGGCATACCGATTTTCTCCAGTACCTCGGCCTGGAGCGCGATCGGGTCCTCGAGTGCGCCTTGCGTATGGTACGCCATGTCCACCAGTGCCGAGGAGGTGAACTCGACGGTGTTGAAACCAGCATTGAAGGTCCGCGCCGCCAGGACCTTGTCGAGCAGCGCCTGCGGCATCGGCTCACCGGTCTCGTAGTGCACAGCGTACGCCTTGAGAATTTCCGGTACCGTCAGCCAATGTTCGTAGAGCTGCGAGGGCAGTTCGACGAAATCGCGGGAAACGCTCGTGCCCGATACGGACGGATAGGTCACATCCGACAGCATGCCGTGCAGCGCATGACCGAACTCGTGGAAAAGCGTACGGGCATCGTCGAGCGACAGCAGCGCCGGCTTGCCCTCCGCCGGCTTGGCGAAGTTGCAGACATTGTAGATGATCGGGATCTCGCCGGTCGAGCCATCCTTGAGAGGCAACTTGTGCTGGCTCTGATAGGCGCTCATCCAGGCGCCGGAGCGCTTCGAGGAGCGGGCGAAGTAGTCGCCGAGGAACATGGCGACGAGCTTGTTGTCGCGGTCGCGGATCTCGAAGACGCGCACGTCGGGGTGATAGACCGGCACGCCTTCCATCGGCACGGCACGGATGCCGAATAGTCGGCCGGCGACGTCGAAGCAGGCGTCGATGATCTTTTCCAGCTGCAGATATGGCTTCAGCTCGGCTTCGGAAAAGTCGAACTTCTCCGCACGCAGCTTTTCGGCATAGTAGCGCCAGTCCCAGGGCAGGACCGGATGGTTGCCGCCCTCCGCGGCGATCAGACGGGCAAGATCCGCCTCTTCCTCGCCCGCGCGCGCCACCGCCTTCTCCCAGACCTGCTCCAGGAGCCCGTTAACGGCCGCAGGCGTCTTGGCCATCGTGTTGTCGAGCTTCAGCGCCGCGTAGTTCGCATAGCCGAGCAGTCCCGCTTTCTCGGCACGCAACGCAAGTGTCTCGCGCACAATTTCGCGGTTGTCGGTCGCGCCGCCATTGATGCCGCGCGCCGCCCAGGCATGAAACGCCTGCTCGCGCAGGGCACGCCGGCTGGAAAAGGTCAGGAACGGCTCGATGATCGAGCGCGAGAGCGTGACGGCGAACTTGCCCTCCTTGCCCCGTTCGCGGGCCGCGGCCGCCATCGAATCCTTGACGAAATCCGGAAGCCCGGCGAGATCCGCCGCATCGGACAACATCAGCGCCCAGTCCTTTTCGTCCGCCAGCACGTTCTGGCCGAAATTGGCGCCGAGCGCCGCCAGACGCTCGTTGATCGCCGACAGGCGCTCCTGCTCCGGTTTCGCCAGCTTCGCGCCGGATTTGACGAACCCCTTCCAGTGGCGTTCCAGCACCCGGGTCTGCTCGACCGTTAGCCCCAGCATCTCGCGCCCGTCCCACAGTGTGTCGATGCGGCCAAAGAGTTCGGCATTGTTGCCGATCTTCGAATAGTGCCGCGACATCTTCGGGGCGATCTCGCGCTCCAGCGCCTGAATGGTCTCATTGGTATTGGCGCCCGCACGGCTCCAGAACAGTGCCGAAATGCGCGACAACTCATCACCGGCAAGCTCCAGGGCAACAACGGTGTTGTCGAATGTCGGCTTGTCGGGATGGGCCGCAATGGCGTCGATTTCCGCCTCATGCAGGACGATCGCAGCATCAAAGGCTTCGGCAAAGGCATCGTCGGAGACGAGATCGAAGCGCGGCAGGCCGTTGATCCCGCTCCATTCGATCAGAGCAGGGCGGATTGTCTTAAGTTCGCTCATGAAAAATCCTCGTGGCGGCAAATCATCGTTGCTCGAATATAGGAAGGGACAGACGGCTTGTGTACACCGCATTGCACTTCTTCCCCCTTGTGGCCAATCGTCTCGTGTGCGCGCCCAAGCGGTGAAATTTCTTGACGAACAGGACAACTTCAGGGAAAACGACAGCTGTTGCGGCCCCGGACATCCCGCCGCAACAAGAACTATGGTGCCGGGCCCCTCTGGCGAGAGTTTTACGGCGCTCTCGTGATGTCGGTACCGCCAGCAATTGAGCCGGCGGATCAGAGAAAAATGAAAATCCTGACCATGCCTGACGCGCATGCCATTTTCGGCACGCGCAATTCGTTTCCCTTTGCCCTGGACAATTCGATCACGTGCGAAAGAGAGGTGCTGGCATGACCCCCTCTCAGCCGCAAACCGCGATCGGTTATTTCAAATGGGCCTTTATCGTCACCGCCCTCGGCCTGCTGTTGGGTGCGTGGCTTGGTTGGCAGTCCACCGGCACGATCGGTGGAATGGCAACCGTCTTCTTCATCTGTACCGTGCTTGCGGTGCTCGAAATTTCGCTGTCGTTCGACAACGCCATCGTCAATGCGAACAAGCTGAAGGACATGACGCCGGTCTGGCAGCACCGGTTCCTCACCTGGGGCATCGTGATCGCCGTCTTCGGCATGCGTATCGTCTTTCCGCTCATGATCGTGGTCATTGCCGCCAAGATCGGACCGATCGAGGCTATCGTTCTCGCTGCGAAGCAGCCGGGCGAATATGCGCGCATCATGAACGAGGCGCACCTGCCGATCGCAGCCTTCGGCGGCACCTTCCTGATGATGGTCGGCTTGACCTACTTCTTCGACCAGGAGAAGGACGTGCACTGGATCGCCTTCATCGAGAAGCACATGGCGCGGTATGCGACGATCAAGGGCATCGAGATTGCCTTCGTGCTGATCCTGATCCTGCTGTTCTCGACTCTTCTCGAAGGTGAGGAAGCCGATACCTTCGTCTATTCGGCGATCTATGGCCTCTTGACCTTCCTTGCGGTCGAAGTCGTCGGCGGGTTGCTCGACGCCTCGCAACAGACGATGAGCGCTGCCGCCAAGGGTGGTCTCGGCGCCTTCATCTACCTTGAAGTGCTCGACGCCAGCTTCTCGTTCGACGGCGTGATCGGTGCCTTCGCACTGACGCAGAACCTCTTCGTCATCGCCATCGGCCTCGGCATCGGCGCCATGTATGTCCGCTCGATGACGATCATGCTGGTCGACAAGGGCACCCTCGCCGAATACCGCTACCTGGAGCACGGCGCCTTCTACGCCATCCTGATCCTGTCGGTGATTATGTACTGCCAGACGCTCGTACATATCCCAGAGGTCATTACCGGCCTTGGCGGTGCGGGCCTGATCGGCATCTCGCTCTGGTCCTCGATCCGCTACAATCGCCGGGAACAGGCGGAAGCGCACGGCCAGACCGTCGAGAACGTCTGACCGATCCGGCGGCGCTCCGGCGCCGCCGTTTTCTTTCCAATACGAAAAGGGCCCGACGATCCAAGATCGTCGGGCCCTTCTTGCTGAATTCTGCTGTCACCGCACTGCGCATCCCGCGGGATGCAGGCCGCTTCTCTTGAAGTCAGCCTGGGTTTCTTACCGCGTTCTTACTTGGGGAAAGACATCGGATCGATGCCAAGGGTCCTCAGGTCACGGTCTCTCGGACGGCGGTTGCCTTCGACAGCGGCGGCGGCTGCACCTGCAGCGCCAAGCACCGCAAAGGCGCGCCCCAGGAAACCCTGGCGGATGGCGTCACGAAACTGGCTCATCGTCTTGCTCTCTTTTCTCTCTTCTACGAGAACAAAGATGTAACCGATGAGCGCTTGGGACAAGAAACGGAATCACAGGGCAGCCATGCAAGGGAAGCACGCCGCGATTTTCACCGCAGCGTGCTACACTTAACAGACATGCTTGAGCCTTCGCTCAGTCCTCGCTTGCCGCCAACTGCGACAGGACCTCGCCGCGCCCGCGAGCCCGCAGGACCAGCGGTATGATCAAGGCTGCCGCCGCGATCAAAAGCAGCACGACCGCCACCGGAGAGGCGACGAGCGTCGTGAGGTCGCCCTGACTGATGGACAGCGCCCGGCGCAGCTGCTGCTCCGCAAGCGGCCCGAGGATCAGGCCGACGACCACTGGTGCGATCGGATAGCCGAACATCCGCATGACGTAGCCGAGCAGGCCGAAGGCGAGCAGCATGCCGAGTTCGAACACCGAAGGATTGGCGCCGATGGTGCCGAGCGTGGCAAACAAGAGGATGCCCGCATAAAGCCATGGCTTCGGGATCGTCAGCAGCTTCACCCACAGCCCGATCAGCGGCAGGTTCAGCACCAACAGCATCAGGTTGGCGATCAAAAGGCTGGCGATCAGGCCCCAGACGAGCTGCGGGTTGGTGGCAAACAGCAGCGGGCCCGGCTGCAGGCCATACTGCTGGAACCCTGCAAGCATGATCGCCGCCGTCGCTGTCGTCGGCAGGCCGAGCGTGAGGAGCGGCACCAGCGTTCCGGCAGCGGATGCGTTGTTGGCCGCTTCCGGTCCGGCGACGCCCTCGATGGCACCGTTGCCGAACTCTTCCGGATGCTTCGTCAGGCGCTTTTCCGCAGCATAGGAGAGGAACGTGCCGATCTCCGCGCCTCCGGCCGGCATGGCGCCGATCGGAAAGCCGATCGCGGTTCCGCGCAGCCACGGCTTCCAGGAGCGTGCCCAGTCGGCAGCGCTCATCCAGACCGAACCCTTCACGGCCTCGACCTTGTCCGGCCCCTTCTCGCCCTGTGCGGCGATATAGAGCGACTCGCCGATGGCAAACATCGCCACTGCAAGCGTCGTCACTTCAATCCCGTCGAGAAGATCCGGAATGCCGAAGGAAAGGCGTGCCTGCCCGCTCAGCTGATCAATACCGACGATGGCCAGCGTCAAGCCGACAAAGAGCGAGGTCAGCCCGCGCAGCGTCGAGTCGCCGAAGGCAGAGGATACGGTCACAAAGGCGAGTACCATCAGCGCAAAATATTCACGCGGGCCGAAGACGAGCGCGATCTTGACGATGAACGGCGCAACGAAGGCCAGCGCCAGCGTGGCGATGAGGCCGGCAACGAAGGAACCGATTGCTGCCGTCGCAAGCGCTGGTCCTCCGCGTCCCGCCCGGGCCATCTTGTTGCCCTCGAGCGCAGTCACGATCGAGGAGCTTTCTCCCGGCGTATTGAGCAGGATCGACGTGGTCGAGCCGCCATACATGCCGCCGTAGTAGATGCCGGCGAACATGATCAGCGAGCCGGCCGGATCAAGCTTGTAGGTAACGGGCAGAAGCAGCGCGACGGTCAAAGCCGGGCCAATGCCCGGCAGAACGCCGACGGCCGTCCCGAGCGTCACGCCGATCAGCGCATAAAGCAGGTTCATCGGTTGGGCGGCAACCAACAGGCCCTGCATGAGAAATTCGAACGTGTTCATGGTCTACCAGTTCCCTCAGAAGAACAGGTGCTCAAGCGGCCCGGTGGGCAGCGAGAGCTGCAGCAGCTTGGCGAAGATCACCCAGACGACGAAGGCGAACACAATGCCGATTGGGATCGTCAGCCAGAGCTTGCGCTTGCCGAATCCGGCTGCGGTCATGGCGAAGAGCAGTCCGGTGGCGACCGAGAAACCGGCGACCTTGAGAAGCAGCATCTGTGCCACCAGTCCGCCAACGATCCAGACGACCGGCCCGAACTGCTGCCGCTCACGCGCCGGAAATTCGTTGCGAAAGGCTTCGATGGCCGTCCAGATTGCGAGGCCGATCAGACAGTAGGCGATGGCATAGGGCACCGTCGTCGGCCCGACCTGCGAGTAGCCGGCGGCACCGGAAAGCCGTGACACATCCCAGAAGATCACACCGGCGATGGCGGCCAGTACGATGGCGATGACGAGCGCCGCCCCATCGGGGCGACGCGTTGCCTTTGCGGGTTTGGTCCCGTTGGTCATTCGACCAGTCCGATTTCCTTGAGGATGCCCTCGGTGGCCGAGACGTCCTTACCGAGCTGTTCATCGAAGGCCGCGCCGGAAAGATAGGTATCCTGCCAGCCCTTGGTCTTCAGCTGCTCCTGCCAGCTGGCCGACTTGACGAGCTTTTCAATGTCGGCAGAGACGGCAGCCTTCTGCTCGTCCGTCAGGCCCGGCGCTGCGGCGATCATGCGCCAGTTCTGCACGACGACGTCGAGGCCGCTTTCCTTGATCGTCGGGGCATCGATGCCTTCGATGCGCGCGTCGCTCGAGACCGCCAGCAGGCGCAGGGTACCGGCCTTCACCTGCGATTCGAACTCGCCATAGCCGGAAATGCCAGCGCTGACCTGGGCGCCGAGGATTGCGGCAAGCGCCTCGCCACCGCCGGAATAGGCGATGTAGTTGATCTTCTTCGGGTCGACGCCGGCTGCCTTGGCGACCAGGCCGACGGCGATGTGGTCCGTGCCGCCAGCCGAACCGCCGGCCCACGAGACCGCACCCGGATCCTTCTTGAGAGCTTCGACGAGATCGCCGAAGGTCTGGAACGGCGAGGACGCCGGAACGACGATCGCCTCATACTCGCCGGTCAGGCGCGCGATCGGCGTGACGTCCTTGAGCGTAACCGGCGACTTGTTGGTGAGGATCGCCCCGACCATGACGTAGCCGCCGACGATCAGCGAATTTGCATTGCCCTTGTCCTGGCTGGCGAACTGGGCAAGGCCGATGGTGCCGCCGGCGCCGGGAACGTTGACGACCTGGACATTGCCGGAAATGCCTTCCGTCTGCATGACCGTCTGTATCGTGCGGGCGGTCTGGTCCCAGCCGCCGCCGGGATTGGCCGGGGCAATGATCTTGTAGTCGGCCGCAAAAGCGGGCAGCGCCATGGCGCCTGCGAGAATGGAAGCAAGGAAAAACTGTTTCAAGGCGGATCCTCCGTCTGGCGCGCCTTCTTCGGCCGCGCATCGTTTCGCATCGGTAAGGAGAGGATAGCCTTTTGCCCGCGGACGATGTGTCGGCGCGCATTCTGTGCGGGTCTCCTCCCCGAGTCTCGCTCGTCCGCCTCCACGGACGATTAAGAACCACAAGCGATCACAGAAACCTGTCATCCAGCTGACATCGTAGCACAGTTTTGCCACAATGCGCCCGCGACCCGCCCTACTGCGCCCTGAGCACCTCGTTCCAGCGCGCGATGAGCCGCGCCCGTTTGACCTGATCGAGATAGACCATGAGCCCGGGGCTGACCGGCACCGGCTTCAACTGAGCGCCCAGCATCTCGCGCATGGTGGTCGCCGTGTTCTCGCCTGCGACGTCGGGCGAGACGGCGGCGATCTGCAGTTCGCGCGCCATGATCGTCTGGCCCTCCTTCGACATGAAGAACGAAAGATAGCGCCGGCCGAGATCCGGCGATGCCGCAGCCTGCGGTACGAGCCCGATGCGCGACATCACCACGGTATAGTCCTTCGGCAGGACGATGCCGACATCCGGGTGCTTTGCCGCCCAGTCCGCCGCATAGGAGCCAAGAATGTTGTATCCGATGACAAAACGACCGTCCGCGATCCGTTCCAGGATTGCCGAGCTGGTGGAGTAGAGCTTGACGCCGGCCGCTCCCATCGCCCGGATGACGGTCCAGATATCGCCGAACTGTTCCTGGTCGCGCGCCATGAACAGGAAGCCGACACCCGAACGCTCGATATCGTAAGTGCCGATGCGCCCGTAGATATCGTTGCCGTGTCGGGTCAGGTAGTCTACGAACTCGGCGCGCGAGGCCGGCGGCTTCTCATCCTTGAAGCTGGGCTTGTGATAGACGAAGACCGCCGGCTCGAAGGTCAGCGCATAAGCGGTGTTGCGCCAGTTGGCCCATTGCGGCCAGCGCTCGCTCATCGGCAGATCGCTGCGCTGGGCATATCCATCGTTTGAGAGCTTGACCTGCAGGTCCATGGCCGACGAGAAGGCAAAGTCGGTCGTCTTCTGGCCCGAATCCGTCTCCTTGACGACACGGTCATAGACCTCGCCGGTCAGCATTTCATCATAGCGTACGGCGACATCGCGATTGGCCTGCTGGAATCCCTTGATCATCGGCCTTGCAAGCGGCTCGTCCAATGACGAATAGACGACCAGAACCGGGCCATCCGCATGGCCGTCGAGGGCTGGATAGAAGGTTTCCCCCGCGATTGCAGGCAGTCGAAGACAAATCAGAAGCAGAACGCTGAGAAGAATGCGCATGCGCGCGAGATTGCATCACCGCGAGACCGTTCACAAGCCGACAGTCGGCCGCTAAGGTGAACCCGGAGGAAGACTTTCAGTGCGAATACTTCTCGTTGAAGACAACCAGGCACTTGCGGACGGTCTTTCGACCATTTTGCGCGGCACCGGTCATGCCGTCGACGTGGTGAACGATGGCGCGTCTGCGGATGCGGCGATCTCCGCCGAGACCTTTGATCTGGTGATCCTCGACCTGACGCTGCCCGAAATGGACGGTCTCGAAGTGCTGCGCGCGATGCGTTCGAGGCAAAACCGGGCGGCAGTCCTGATCCTGACGGCGCGCGGCGCGGCAGAGGACAAGGTCAAGGGCCTCGATCTCGGCGCCGACGACTATATGAGCAAGCCATTCGACATCTCGGAATTCGAAGCGCGTGTGCGCATGCTGCTGCGCCGGCAGGCGGGTCTTCGCTCCTCGGCGCTAAGTTTCGGCGGAATCGACCTCGATCTGAATTCCCGGACGTTTTCGGCGGGTGGCGCACCGCTCGACATCCCCGCTCGCGAGCTCGGTCTCCTCGAAATACTGTTCCTCCGCGCAGGCAAGGTGGTGTCGAAGGAGGCGATTACGCAATCGCTCGCAGCCTTTGACGACGATCTCAGTGCCAACGCGATCGAGCAATACGTCAGCCGGCTCCGCAAACGCATCGCCCCGCATGGGGTGACCGTGCGTACCGCGCGCGGCATCGGCTACTATCTCGACAAGGCGGCACCCGCTTGACCCACAGCCCGGCCTCCTCGCTTCGCAGCCAACTGCTGGGCTGGCTCTTCGTTGCGACCGCCGTTTTCGGCATTCTCGCCCTGATCGACACCTACCACGAGGCGATAAAGACGGCGGATACCGTTTCCGATCGCGTGCTCGCCGGATCGGCGCTCGCCATTGCCGAACGGGTGGTTGTGAATGAAAACG
Source organism: Rhizobium sp. ARZ01 (assembly GCF_014851675.1). NCBI lineage: Bacteria > Pseudomonadati > Pseudomonadota > Alphaproteobacteria > Hyphomicrobiales > Rhizobiaceae > Rhizobium > Rhizobium sp. ARZ01. The sequence continues at coordinate 417,097 of NZ_JACVAE010000003.1, read as the reverse complement.
GCGCACTCGAGGTCGATATTCCCTATGTGGCGCTGGAGATGCTGACGTCGGCCGCACAGGACCGCGTGTTCTACCGGGTTGAGGGACCGCCGGGCCATTTCATCACCGGTTACCAGGCCCTTCCGACCATTACCGACACCAAGGGGCAGTCGACAGCCTATGCGGATGCAACCTTTCGCGGCGAGCCAATTCGCGTCGCGGTGCTACAGCGCTCAGCATCGACCGGCGTCAATTCCGTTCCCTTCGCGGTGACGGTTGCCGAAACCACCATTGCAAGGCGGCAGCTGACACAGGCGATCCTGTTGCGCTCGGCCCTGCGCCTTGGGCTGATGATGGCCGGTGCCGCCGCTATTGTCTGGATCGCCGTGACGCTGGCTCTGCGGCCGCTTTATCGCCTGAGCGACGCGATCGCCGAGCGCAATCCAAGCGACCTGCACCCGATCGACCAGGCAGTTCCAAGCGAGGTGCAGGGCCTTGTCGATACGGTGAACTCCTTCATGGTGCGGCTACAATCCGCGCTGAACTCCCTGCGCCATTTTTCAGGCAACGCGAGCCACCAGCTGCGTACACCACTCGCCATCATCCGCACCCAGCTTGTTCTTGCCAGCCGCGCACCCTCACTCGGTGCGGCGCAGGAGGCCGCCCGGAAGGGCGATGATGCGGTGGCCCACGCCGAGCGCATCCTGGCGCAGCTGCTGTTGATGGCAAAGATCGACGCTGCCGGCTCGGCAGAGCCGCATCCGGTGGCGGCAATCGACATCGCCACGCTTGCCCAGACGATGACCGCCGAATACGTGCCGGTAGCTGCCCAGGCCGGCATAGACCTCGGCTTCGACGGCAACGGTCCCGCAATCGTGCGGGCAGAACCGCTCCTGTTCGGCGAAATGCTGCGCAACCTGATCGAGAATGCCATTGCCTATGCCGGCTCAGGCGCGGAAGTCACCGTCATGGTCTTTTCCGAAAAGCACGTGGTCCGGCTGCGGGTGGAGGACAATGGCCCCGGGATCCAGGCGGAGCGGCGTGCAGAGGTGCTGCAACGCTTCGCCCGCGGCGGACATGGCAACGCACCAGGCATGGGTCTTGGTCTCTCCATCGTCGAGGATATCGCAGCACTGTTCGGCGCTACGCTGACACTGGAGGAGGGCACCGGCGGCAAGGGACTGTGTGCTGTCGTTACCTTTCCCGCTGCCGCTGCTGATGCCGGATCCGGCTGACGGGCACGGGCTCCTCGGGCGACCTTACGTCCGCCGCCAGCTGACAAGCCCGGGCGCCGCGTGCCAGACCGCCTGCACCGCAAAACCCATGAACAGCAGCCCCGACATGCGCACGATCGCAAGCTCATGCCGGCGGTAAAACCGGCGTACGATCGAAGCGCCGATGATCGAAACCAGGATGATGTCGGCAATCAGGAAGCCGAAGAACGAGACGGCAAGCAGCTGGGGCAGCGCGGAAAAATCGAGTGCGTTCGAAGAACTCGCGAGAAGTGCCGTGAAGGTGGCGAGCGCCACCGGATAGCCCTTGGGATTGGTCAGCCCGAAGATCAGTCCACGCCGCAACGGACGCTCGACCACAAGAAGCGGCTTGTCCGACCCCCGTGGCTTGGCGCGAAGGGCCGTCCAGCCGATCCACGCCAGATAGAAGCCACACATGAATCCCAGCACGTCGAAGACGAACGTGCCCACCGTCTTGGCCCCGACGATGGCAACAAGCGCCAACGTCGACCAGACAAGGTCACCGGCCAGATGCCCGCCCAGGAACAAGGCACCGGCCTTCCGGCCCTGCCCCGCTCCGATGCCGAGCAATGCCAGGAAAGCCGGGCCGGGAATGAGCACATAGAAAAGGGCGGCGAGAAAGGCGCCGAGAAGCAAGGAACCGGTCATGGAGAACTCCGCAGGATCGAAACGTCATTCGATCTTGCACACACGTTTTCGTCAAGCCATCTGGGCGTGATCTGGCGGGGCCGGCAAAACTTCGCGGATTGCATCCCTCCGCCCGGAAGCGATAAGCAGAGCTGAAACGCATGAAACTGGACCACCATCACGCATGGCGGGGCAGAAGGAATACACGAATGCCGCCGCAACGGATGACCGAGCGCCGAACAACCCTTATCGGCGCGCTCCTGACGTCGCTCGGTCCGATCTCGATGTCGCTCTATACGCCCGCGATGCCGACCCTTGTGCATGCGTTCGGGACAACCGAGTCGACGATCAAACTGACCTTGTCGTTCTACTTCGGCGGCTTTGCCCTCGCCCAACTCCTGGCGGGGCCGCTGGCGGATGCCTTCGGTCGACGCGTCGCTACATTGCTGTTCCTCTCGATCTATCTCGCAGGAAGCCTTGCTGCGGCATTCGCTCCGAGCGTCGAATGGCTGCTTGCCGGCCGTCTGATCCAGGGTGTCGGCGCCTCGGTCGGTGTCACGGTTTCGCGCGCCATCGTCCGCGACCAGTTCATCGGAGGCGAGGCGGCGCGGATCATGAACCTGATCGGCATCATGCTGGCGATAGGTCCGGCGATGGCTCCCACTATTGGGGGATTCGCCCTGGCAGCCTTCGGATGGACCTCGATCTTTTTCCTGATGGTTGGCTTCGGCCTCGCCTCGTGCCTGCTGGTATACTTCTGCCTGTGCGAAACGATCGTCCCAGATCCGCGCCGAGCCTTGCCTCGTCCGTTGGTGTCGGCCTATTTTGAACTCGCCCGCGACGCCCGTTTTGTCGCCGCCGCATTCGTCATGGCCGGTGCTGTCGGTGCGCTCTATGCGCAGGCAACCATGCTGCCGTTCATCATGATCGAGAAGATCGGCCTGACCCCGACCCAGTTCGGTCTGAGCATGATCATGCAGTCCGGTTCCTACTTCTTCGGCTCGATTGCGCTGCGCTACTTTTCCCGCCGTTTCGGCGGATCGTATTCGGTGTGGAGCGGACTTGTGCTGATCGGGACCGGCAGCCTGATGATGGCCGCATCGGTCCACGTCCTGCCGCCAAGCTTCTGGTCAATCATGCTGCCCGTCGCGATTTACACATTCGGCATCGCCTTCGTCTCGCCGCAGATGACGACGGCCGGCATGTATCCCTTTCCGCACATCGCCGGTTCTGCCTCCGCGCTCATCGGCTTCATTCAGATGGGATCCGGTTTCCTGGGCGGTCTGGTCGCCGCGATGATCGGCATTCCGCTTCTGTCTTTCGGCACGGTGATACCGACAATGGGCCTGATCTCCGTCCTTTCCTACCTCTGGTTCCTGTTCGCTTCGCGACGTGCCGATTGGAAGGCCGCCAAGGACGAATAGAAAACCCGCCGAGCGGGTGCCCGGCGGGTCCGTAATATCTGCCCGAAGTGCTGGCTGTCAGCCGCGACGGTCGCGGGCAGCGAGAGTCCGCAGGCGTAGCGCGTTCAGCTTGATGAAACCGGCGGCGTCCTTCTGGTCGTAGGCGCCCTGGTCGTCCTCGAAGGTGACGAGCTTGTCGGAGTAAAGCGACTTCGGCGATTCACGACCGATGACCATGACGTTGCCCTTGTAGAGCTTCAGCGTCACTTCACCCTCGACATGTTCCTGGCTCTTGTCGATCAGCGCCTGCAGCATCTCGCGCTCGGGCGAGAACCAGAAGCCGTAGTAGATCAGCTCCGCATAGCGCGGCATCAGCTCGTCCTTGAGGTGTGCGGCGCCCCGGTCGAGCGTGATCGATTCGATGGCGCGGTGCGCGGCAAGCAGGATCGTGCCGCCGGGGGTCTCGTAGACGCCGCGCGATTTCATGCCGACGAAGCGGTTTTCCACGAGATCGAGACGACCGATGCCATTGTCGCGGCCATAATTGTTGAGCGTCGCAAGCAGCGTTGCCGGCGACATGCGCACGCCGTTGATCGAGACCGCATCGCCACGCTCGAAGCCGACCTTGATGGTGGTCGCCTTGTCAGGCGCGTTTTCCGGCGAAATGGTCCGCATGTGCACGTATTCCGGTGCCTCGACCGCCGGGTCTTCCAGCACCTTGCCCTCGGAGGACGAGTGCAGAAGGTTGGCGTCGACCGAGAACGGCGCCTCGCCCTTCTTGTCCTTGGCAACCGGGATCTGGTGCTGCTCGGCGAATTCGAGCAGATGCGTGCGGCTCTTGAACGACCAGTCGCGCCAAGGAGCGATGATCTTGATATCCGGGTTCAGCGCATAGGCAGACAGCTCGAAGCGGACCTGGTCGTTACCCTTGCCGGTGGCCCCATGCGCGATCGCGTCCGCACCGGTCTTCTTCGCAATCTCGATCAGATGCTTGGAGATCAGCGGACGGGCAATCGAAGTGCCGAGCAGATAGACGCCTTCATAGACGGCATTGGCGCGGAACATCGGGAAGACGAAGTCGCGGACGAACTCCTCGCGCACATCCTCGATGAAGATCTCCTTGATGCCGAGCATCTCGGCCTTCTTGCGCGCCGGCTCGAGCTCCTCACCCTGGCCGAGGTCGGCGGTGAAGGTGACGACTTCAGCGCCGAGCTCGGTCTGCAGCCATTTCAGGATGATCGACGTGTCGAGACCGCCCGAATAGGCGAGAACGACCTTCTTGACTTGCTTGGGAGATGCCATGGTTGTCTGTCCGTGTGGTGTCAGGGAATGCGGCCATGCCGCGCAAAGATTTCGGCGGCACTTTTAGTCAGAAACAGCGAGGATACAAGCGCCACGGCACGGAGGCATGACAATTAGGCTTCCCAAGCGCGGAGCGCCGGAGTATCGAACGACTAGCACCTGAAAAAGCGGATCCGACACCATGGAATACCTGCCTTCGCTCGCAACACTGGCCGCCTTCACCGCAGCAAGCCTTCTGCTCGCCGCCACGCCGGGCCCGGACATGACGCTCTCGATCAGCCGTGCGCTGTCGCAAGGTCGTGGACCGGCGCTTTTCGTGGTGCTCGGCACCAGCATGGGCATCGTCGTGCACACGATGCTGGTCGCCTTCGGCATATCGGCGCTGATCACCGCCTCGCCCACGGCTTTCACGATCCTCAAGACCGGTGGCGCCGGTTATCTCTTGTGGCTGGCCATCCAGGCGATCCGCGTAGGCTCGAGCTTTTCGGACAAGACAGGCGAGGCAGTCGCGATGCCGAAGGCGTCGGCGCTTGCAAACATCTCGACCGGCTTCTGGGTCAACCTTCTGAACCCGAAGGTCATCATCTTCTTCATGACCTTCCTGCCGCAGTTCGTCTCGGCCGGCGACCCGAACGTGACGGGCAAGCTGATGGTGTTCGGCCTGCTATTCATCATGATCGGCATGCCGGTCAACACGATCGTCGTACTGGCCGCCGACAAGCTTTCCACCTGGCTGAGGAACAACAAGAAGGTCCTCCGCGGCCTCGACTACACCTTCGCCGGCGTCTTCTCGATCTTTGCCATGAAAATCTTCATGACGCAGGCGCGCTGAAGCTCCTGCGCGCAGCACTCCGCTAACTCGCAAAGAGTGCCCGTTAGAGAAGCGTGTCAGTCGTCCTCGCCGTGACCGGCGATCATCATCGCCTCATAGGCCATGCGGTCGACCTTGCGCATACGCTCCGATTCCGACTTCAATTGTCCGCAGGCGGCGAGGATGTCCCGGCCGCGCGGGGTGCGGATCGGCGAGGCATAGCCGGCCTGGTTGATGAAGTCGGCAAACTTTTCGATCTGCTCCCAGTCAGAACACTGGTAGTTCGTGCCTGGCCAGGGATTGAACGGGATCAGGTTGATCTTCGCCGGAATGCCCTTCAAGAGTTGCGTAAGCAGCTTGGCATCCTCGAGGCTGTCGTTGACGTCCTTGAGCATCACGTATTCGAAGGTGATGCGGCGGGCGTTCGACAGGCTCGGGTAGGCGCGGCAGGCCTCGAGCAGTTCCTTCAGCGGATACTTCTTGTTGATCGGCACGAGCATGTCGCGCAGTTCGTCGCGCACCGCATGCAACGAGATGGCCAGCATCACGCCGATCTCCTCACCGGTGCGGTAGATCTCCGGCACGACACCCGATGTCGAAAGCGTGACGCGGCGCTTTGACAGCGATAGCCCGTCGCCGTCGGTGGCAATCAACAACGCCTGCTTGACGTTCTCGAAGTTGTACAGCGGCTCGCCCATACCCATCATGACGATGTTGGAGACCTTGCGGCCATCGTTCGGCACAATGGCGCCCGCAGGGGTCTCGCGGTCGGGGAAGTCACCCAGCCGGTCGCGGGCCAGTAGAAGCTGCGCGAGAACTTCCTCCGCAGTCAGGTTGCGCACCAACTTCTGCGTACCCGTGTGACAGAACGAGCAGGTCAGCGTGCAGCCGACCTGGCTGGAAATGCAGAGTGTGCCGCGACCCTCCTCGGGGATGTAGACGGTCTCGACCTCGACCGGCCGGCCGGCACCGCGCGGCGGAAAGCGCAGCAGCCATTTGCGCGTGCCGTCGTTCGACACCTGCTCCTCGACAATCTCGGGACGGGCGATGGTGAAATGCTCCTTCAGCATCTCACGCATGTCCTTCGATACATTCAGCATGTGATCGAAATCGGAGACGCCACGCACGTAGAGCCAGTGCCAGAGCTGGCTGACGCGCATCTTTACCTGCCGCTCGGAGACGCCCTTCTCGACAAGCGCCTTGCCCATATCCTCGCGCGAAAGGCCGATCAATGACGGCTTTTCGGCAAGTCCCGCCTTGGGTGCCGGTTTTGCCGTCGCGGTCTCCGCCCCGTTGAGAAAATCCAAGGTCGCCATCAGTGCAATCCCGTTACGGCATGATGCCCGCGCGCCCCAGGCTCGCAGATTTGCCACGTTTTCGATTTGAAGTCTTCGGAGCCCGACGGCGCCTGCGCGCGGCTCCTCGCATTTGCGGCGCCTTTAGCATTCTTCGGCCGCGGAGTCACGTGCGGCAAAGATGGCGCGTCGCGCACATGCTGCAAATCCCGCAAATGCAAAAAGGCCGATCATGAGATCGGCCTTCGATATTGGTACGCTCGATAGGCTTACTTGCAGCCTTCAATCTGCTTCAGCGCCGCAGAAATGCCCGAAAGCGAATACGAATAGCTCGTACCTGTGCCGCGGCGCGACTTCGCCTCGACCTTCATGTCCTTGCCGGTCTTCATCGCGGCAACCAGGGCCGGTTCCTCAGCGGCATTCTCGACCCATGCCGAATTGCCTTTGGTGAACATGACGAAGGTGCGCCCGTCGATGACGACATTGACCTTCGAGTTCTCCTGCAGCGGATAACCCATCATCGCCTGCGGCTCATAGGAAATGTTCTGCCCCGGGCGCTGCGATACGAGGAAGAAGATGTCGCCATGGTCAACGCCGGCCGGCGCCTTATCCTTCGGCACGGACAGGACATAGCAGACCTTGCCGCCGCTCGACTGATAGGAGTAGGCCCCCCACGCGTTGAACTGCTGGATCCGGGTCGGAGATTGCGCTGATGCAACGCCGGCCGCTGCCAGAACGAGGGTAAGTGCGGTTGCGATTTTCCTTACGAACATGATTCCCTGCCGGTTGTCTTGCTGTCTTCGTCCAGAAACGGACGTGACGGCTCGCATGATCACGATTTGATTTAATTTGACTTAATTCTGGTTACCAAATCGTCAACAGACGCTCATTTCATCGAACCGGCGGTTACTATGAAACATGCTGCAATGCAAACCGCCTGCAGGTTTTCATGGCGCAACTGCCAGGATGCCGATGAAGAAGCCCATCCCATCAAAGTGAGTTAGTCGACAAAGATTCGGGCAAGAGTTTGACGCGCGTCGAGAACGCGCAGCCTCTACCACACAACGGTTCTCAAGGAATCCGCAAATTCGTCAGCCGTTCTCCGGCAAGCCTTCCGCCAGAGCGCGATCAGCTGACACGTAGTGGTCCTCGCGAACATGGCCGCGGATCGCAGCAAAGGCGGCCGTCAAAACGGCGACGTCGTCGGAGAACCCGATGCCTGCGAGAATGTCGGGAATGCCATCGAGCGGCAGAACGAAATAGGCAAGGGCTGCAAGCAGAATGCCGCGGACACGTGTCGGTGTCCTTGGATCGAGCGCACAGAAATAGGCGGCAACGAGATCGCGGCTGAACGGAATCTGGCGAAAGGCGCGCTTCAGCACCGGCCAGAAACGATTGCGGACCCGCTGCCGCTGGCTCTGCTGCTCATCGTCATCGCCCGGCAAAAGGATTTCGCCAATCTTCACATCATCCATTTCGCACACACTCCCTGCGCGACGGTCAATTTCGGCGCGCCGACAAATATGGGAACCCGCAACCTCGACCGCAAGGCGCCTCAAAGCGCGCGCGCCGCCTTCTCCATCGCCTCGGCCAGCCGCAGATCGAGTGCCGTCACGCCGCCTGCGGAATGCGTCGTCAGGCGCACATCCACCCGGTTATAGACGTTGAACCACTCCGGATGATGATTGAGCCGCTCCGCCGCCTGGGCCGCTTCCGACATGAAGGCGAAAGCATCGTTGAACCCTTTGAACCTGAACGATTTGGTGATTGCCGCTCCGTCTTCCTCAAGCTTCCAGCCGTCGAGCATGGCGAGACTGGAAGTGATCGCTTCCTTGCCGATCTTCTCCTGCTTCATCGACAGTGTCCTCCGTTGCAGGTCATCCTCTTAGCAGATATTTTGCCGCCCGACATCTTCAAGGAAACCTGCGTGACCTCGCTTTCGATCCTGTTCGTCTGCCTCGGCAACATCTGCCGTTCACCGCTTGCGGAAGGAATCCTGCGCCACCTGACATCCGAGGAGGGGCGCGACCAGGAGTTCGTGATCGACTCCGCCGGCACGGGCGGCTGGCACATCGGCAGTCCCCCGGACAGCCGCGCCATTGCGACCGCAGCCGGACATGGAATCGATATTTCGCAACAGAAGGCACGCAAGGTATCGACTGCGGATTTCGATCGCTTCGACCTCATCCTTGCGCTCGATCGCAACAATCTGCGCGCGCTAAAGGAGATTGCGCCACCGGCCTGCCGCGCACGGACTGCGCTATTTTCAACGCAGGCTTTCGGCACCGTGGAGGACGTACCTGATCCGTATTATGGCGGCGCCGCCGATTTCGAAGCCGTCTATCGCTTGCTTTATCGCGGATGCGCGCTCATTGCCGCGGTGCCGAACGACGGTCCGGTCTCGTAGAGAGGGAACACCTCCTCCGTCACGTAAGGTCCGCCGCCGACCGATTCTTTCGAAGACATCAGCACGAAGCGATTGACGGTAAAGGGGGAGGAGGCGAAATTCCCCCTGCCCGACAGGTAGTAAACCACGTCCTCCAGCCGGGCATTGCGCAGCCGCGCTAGCGTTACGTGCGGCGTGAACTTGCGCGGATCCGCTGGAAGGCCGAGGCGCTGGCAGATGCGCTCGATCTCACCCTGCAACTCGTACATTTCCGGCGTGGGCGATACCCCTGCGTAGATGGAATGCGGCTTCCTCGAGCCGAAGGACCCGACACCGGCAAGCGACAGCTGAAATTCAGGCCGTTCGATACGGTCCAGCTTGTCGACGACTTCATCGGCCGTCCGCCCATCGACGTCGCCGATGAACCGGAGCGTAATGTGGAAGTTTTCGACATCGATCCAGCGCGCTCCCTGGAGACCGCCGCGGAGCAGAGACAGGCTCATTGCGGCATTGCGCGGCACTTCGAGGGCAACAAATAGTCTCGGCATGGCGAGCTCCCCGAATCTGTGGTCGTATGCTCAGCGAATCACGCATCGCCTCCCGGCGCAACCTTAATTTCGCACCCGCAAAAAGGTTCAATCGGTTACCCCCAGGCTTTTGACGAATGCCTCCACCGTCGGCAGCATTTTCTCGACCATGACCGCGATGCCCTTGCCGTTCGGATGCATGCCGTCGTCGAGCTGGAGGTCGGCATGCGTGACGACGCCCTCCAGGAAGAACGGATACAGGGGCACTCCATGCTTCTTCGCGATGCGCTCAAAGATGCCGTTGAAGCTCTTGGCGTAGTCCTCGCCCATGTTCGGCGGGGCGAGCATGCCGACCAGCAGCACGGCAATGCCGCGGCTTCTTAGACCGGAAACCAACTTGTCCAGGTTCTGTTCCGTCTGTTTTGGCGGAATGCCGCGAAGCGCGTCGTTGGCGCCGAGTTCGAGGATCACGCCCTTCGTTCCGTCTGGTACCGACCAGTCAATCCGCGCCACGCCGCCAGAGGTCGTGTCGCCCGACACCCCGGCATTGGCGATCGCGACATTCAAACCCTTGGCCTGCAGCGCCTTTTCCAGCTGTACCAGAAAAGCCTCCTCGGCCGGTAGCTGATATCCTGCCATCAGGCTGTCGCCGAAGCCGACGAGCGCGATCGGATCTGCCATGGCCGTTCGCGCAAGTGTCAATGCCGCGAGCATCGTGGCGATGAAAATTCCGTGAGTGGCTTTAAACAACATATCTGCGGTCCTAAGTTGCTGACGCAGCCTCTCAAAAAGGAACACGGGCGAGGCACGTGCGAATTCCAGACGCAATGATCGGTGGCCGGCTCGCTATACCGATCCTGCGATGCTTCAAGATATAGGATAGATTTCCGTGGGCGAAACCATCATCGATCTCAAAAAGGCGGACCTCACCCTGGGAAAGGAGGCGGCTTCCGTCCATGTCCTGAAGCAGATCGATCTGTCGATCCGTGGCGGTGAATCGGTCGGCATCGTCGGCCCTTCCGGGTCCGGCAAGTCGACGCTTCTGATGGTTATGGCCGGTCTTGAGCGATTGGATCGAGGCGAAATCCATATCAATGGCGCAGCGCTCCACAGAATGAGCGAGGATCAGGTGGCCGATTTCCGCGGCCGCAACATCGGCATCGTCTTCCAGTCCTTTCATCTCATTCCCAACATGACGGCGCTCGAAAACGTCGCCGTCCCGCTGGAGCTTGCGAATGTCCGCGACGCATTCGCCATTGCCCGGCGTGAACTGGAGGCGGTCGGGCTTGGCGAACGCCTGTCGCACTATCCAGGCCAGCTCTCCGGCGGCGAGCAGCAGCGCGTGGCTATCGCCCGAGCGCTTGCGCCACAACCGCGCCTGCTGATCGCCGACGAGCCGACCGGTAACCTCGATGCCGACACCGGCAGGCAGGTTTCCGATCTTCTCTTTGCAGAGCAGGCCCGACGCGGCATGACGCTCGTGCTCGTGACCCATGATCCTGCGCTTGCGGCGCGCTGTCAGCGGCAAGTGCGGATGCGCTCCGGCGAGATCGTCACCGATGCGGTCGTCTCCCAGCCGACCAAGCGGGTGACCGCATGAACGGCGCAACGAGCCCGACCGCCCGGCTTTCGCTTGCCGTCCGGTTTGCCTTGCGCGAGATGCGCGGCGGATTGCGCGGCTTCTATATCTTCCTCGCATGCATCGCGCTTGGAACCGCGGCAATCGCCGGCGTCAATTCGGTCTCCAGCTCCATCAGTTCCTCGATCGACGCGCAGGGGCAGTCCCTGCTTGCCGCCGACGTGCGTTTCCAGTTGAGGAACCGGCTCGCGACCGCCGAGGAGAGCGCCTATTTCGACAAACTCGGCAAGGTTTCCCACTCATCGAGCTTGCGCTCGATGGCGCGCCTGCCCGACGGATCCGATCAGGCGCTCGTGGAACTCAAGGCCGTGGACGATGCCTACCCCCTCTACGGCGTGGTCGAGACGACGCCACAGCAACCGCTTGTTAAACTCTTTGCCAAGGAGAGCGATGCATTTGGTGCGGTGGCAGCACCCCTCCTCCTGGAGCGGCTCAGTATTGGCGTCGGCGACGAGCTCCTGCTTGGAACCGCTCGGGTCCGGATTACGGGGACACTGGACCGCGAGCCCGATGCCCTTTCTGACGGCTTCGGGCTGGCACCGAGGTTGATGGTGTCCGATGAGGGGCTGGCGGCCACCGGATTGGTCCAGACCGGCAGCCTTGTCGAGCACGACTACAAGATCCGCCTCGAAGACCCCGCCGCAGTCAAGCTGTCGAGCATCCGCAAGCAGTCGGAAAAGGAGTTCCCGTCTGCGGGTTGGTCCGTCCGCACAAGCAATAACGCCACGCCGGCGCTGTCCAACAACATCACCCGCTTCTCGCAATTCCTGACACTGGTCGGCCTCACGGCGCTGATCGTTGGCGGCGTCGGCGTTGCCAATGCCGTGCGCGCCCATCTCGATTCCAAGCGCGGCGTGATCGCAACCTTCAAGTGCCTCGGCGCTCCGGCCAGTCTGATTTCGGCCATCTACCTGATCCAGATTGCCCTCATCGCTGCCATCGGAATTGCGATCGGCCTCGTGCTCGGCATGCTCATACCGTTCGTCGCAATGCGCTTTCTCGAAGGCGTCCTGCCCATTCCGTCCGAAATCGCGCTCTATCCAGCAGCACTCGCGCTGGCGGCCGCCTTCGGGCTCGTCACGGCCCTTGCCTTCGCGATCGTTCCCCTCGGTCACGCCCGGGAGGTTCCGGCCACCGCACTCTTCCGCGAACAAGGCTTCGAGCGCAGACGGCTCCCTGCCTGGCCCTACATCCTCGGCGCCGGCCTATTCCTTGCGGCGCTTGCAGGACTGGCCGTCGTGACGGCCTACGACCGCTATATCGCGCTCGTCTTCCTCGGCTCGATCGCCTTCGCCTTCGTCGTATTGCGGGCCGTTGCCTACCTCGTGACTGCGCTCGCCCGCCGCGCGCCACGCGTCAATTCACCGGCACTGAGGCTTGCAATCGGCAACATCCATCGTCCGGGCGCACTGACACCTTCGGTCGTGCTGTCACTGGGGCTCGGACTGGCGCTGCTCGTGACGCTGATGCTGATCGACGGCAATCTTCGCCGCGAACTAACAGGCAGCCTGCCGGGACGGGCGCCGAACTTCTTCTTCATCGACATCCAGCGCGCCGATCTCGACGGCTTCCGGTCCGTATTGAAGGAGAACATGCCGGACGGCAAAATCGTCGAGGTGCCGATGCTGCGCGGCCGCATCCTTGACTTCAACGGCGAGGACGTCTCGCGCCGCAACGTGCCGCCGGCAGGCCGCTGGGTGCTGCAGGGCGATCGTGGTATCACCTACGCAAAGAACGTGCCGGAGAATTCGGCGCTGGCCGAGGGCGAGTGGTGGCCGGCCGACTATTCCGGCGAGCCGCTCGTGTCGTTTTCCGCGGAGGAGGCCGGCGAACTCGGCCTGAAGATCGGCGACACCGTCACCGTCAACGTGCTTGGCCGCAACATCACAGCCCGCATCGCCAACTTCCGCAACGTCGAGTGGGAATCGCTGTCGATCAACTTCGTCATGGTGTTTTCACCCAATACATTCGCCGGCGCCCCGCACGCCTGGCTCGCGACCATGATCGACCCCAAGGCGACGGCGGAACAGGAAGCAACGACGCTGCGCGCCGTCACCAATGCCTTTCCGACGATCACCAGCGTTCGGGTGAAGGACGCGCTCGAAATCGTCAATGAACTGATGGGCCAGCTTGCAGCCGCCGTGCGCGCAGCAGCCGCTGTCGCATTGATCGCCTCCGTACTCGTGCTCGCTGGTGCGCTGGCCGCCGGAAACCGCGCACGGACGCACGATGCGGTTGTGCTCAAGACGCTCGGCGCGACGCGCAGCACGCTCATTCGCGCCTTCAGTTACGAGTACATGATACTTGGCGTGGCAACAGCCATCTTCGCACTTCTCTCCGGTGGGGTCGCCGCCTGGTTCGTCGTCAGCCGGATCATGACGCTTCCATCGATCTTCCTTCCGGATGTGGCAATCATGACCGTCGTCATAGCACTCCTCATGACCGTCGGCATCGGACTGGCTGGTACCTGGCGGGTGCTGGGACAGAAGGCAGCACCGGTTTTGCGGGAGCTTTGAGCGGCAAATGCGCTCATCTTCCGACACCTTGGTGGACCTATCCTCGCGCGAAATTGATCGCCGATTCAGTCTTGGTACTTGTACCCGGACCGCTTCGTGCTCATATTTGCCGTTAGGCATGCTGAAGCCCCGCAGCGGCGCCTGGGTTGTTGGGCCAGAACCGGCTACAAAAGCCGGGAGGGTCCGAAAGACACCTCGGTCCTTGTTGGACTGGATGCGATACCCGACACCGTAGAAACATACGGGGCTTGTGAGAGGAAAAAATGGCTGATTTCCGCAACTATCAGACCCGAGTGACGACCGGCGCGCAGGCCGGCGCCGTCATCGACGAAGGTCTTCGCGCCTATATGCTGAAGGTGTACAACCTCATGGCGCTCGGGCTTGCGATCACCGGCGTCGTGGCGTTCTTCGCCTCGCAGGCTGCATTCTCGGGTGGTCAACTGACCGCTTTCGGTCAGGCAATCTATGTGAGCCCGCTGAAGTGGGTCGTGATGCTAGCGCCGCTGGGGCTGGTGTTCTTCCTGAGCTTCCGCATTCACACGATGAGCGTTTCCGCCGCGCAAATGACCTTCTGGGTCTATGCCGCGCTGATGGGCCTGTCGCTGTCTTCGATCTTCCTGATCTATACCGGCGCCAGCATCGCGCAGACGTTCTTCGTTTCGGCCGCAGCCTTCGGTGCGCTGTCGCTTTACGGCTACACCACGAAGCGGGATCTCTCTGCCATGGGCTCGTTCATGGTGATGGGTCTGTTCGGCCTGATCATCGCCTCGCTGGTCAACCTCTTCCTGCAGTCCTCCGCGCTCGATTTCGCGATCTCCGCGATCGGCGTACTGGTGTTCGCCGGCCTGACCGCCTGGGACACCCAGAAGATCAAGGAAATGTACTTTGAAGCCGACGAAGTAGGCGTTGCCGGTCGCAAGGCGATCATGGGCGCGCTGACCCTGTACCTCGACTTCATCAACCTGTTCCTGTTCCTGCTGCGCTTCCTCGGAAACCGCAACGAGTAAGGACGGAAGGCTGAAATCATCAGCCGGAGAAGAGACAAGACCCCGCCAGTTTCGGCGGGGTTTTTGTTTGTCGGAACGCCCGACTTGATTGGTATGCCGATTTATGCATATTTATACGCATTCATGCACGTTTAGGAAAATCGATGTCGCTCAGTGACCTGCTGCTCGGTGAAAGGCAAACACTCATCCAAGAGCGGCTCGCCCGCCATGGACGCGTCATCGCGGCTGAACTTGCCGATGAACTGGGCGTGTCCGAGGACACCATCCGCCGCGACCTGCGCGAGATGGCTGCCGCCGGGCTGTGCCGGCGTGTTTATGGCGGAGCGCTTCAACTGGGTCCGTCAACGTCCTTCAGCGAACGCATCGGCATCGATGTCGATCGCAAGGAAGCGCTCGCCCGCGCCGCGGCGCTGCTGGTCGATCCCGGCTCCACCCTCTTCCTTGATGCCGGCAGCACCAACCTGGCGATCGCCCGCGTGCTGCCCATCGACAAGAACCTGACCGTCGCCACGAACGCCCCGGCCATCGCCGCTGCGCTGCTGGAGCGACCCGGCATAGATATCATCCAGATCGGTGGCCCGATCGACAGGAAGACCGGCGCTGCCACCGGGGCGAAGTCGCTGCGCGACGCCGAGGTCCTGCGCCCGGACCTTTACATACTTGGCATCTGCGGACTTCATCCGGATGCCGGCGTCACCGCCTTCAGCTTCGAGGAGGCCGAGTTCAAGCGCTGCGTGGCGATACAAAGCCGCGCAGTGCTGGCCGCCGTCACCAACGACAAACTCTCGATGGCGGCGCCATATAGTGTGATGCCACTTTCCCGCCTGAGCCGGGCCGTGCTGGAAGCGGATGCCGACGAACAGGAGATTGCGGACTACGCCGCCGCCGGCGTCCGCATTACCCACGCCGAAAGCCCAGTACCAAGCTCGATCGGCAGACCAAAAGCCGCCACCGCTCCCTGACCGACAGTGCATACGAATCCGCGCTACCGAGGCGCAGCGGAAACTGACAGGAACTGAAAATGAGCACCCAAGAAACTGCGGCCAACGCCGCCGGAACAAGAACACCCTATTTCCCGGCGTCGCGGACAGCTGTATCGGGCCTGTTTTTGTTGAACGGAATCTTCATGGGTGCCTGGGCTCCGAAGATCCCGGAATTTGCTAGCCGCCTATCCCTAAGCGAATCCCAGCTCGGTCTGATGATTGTCTGCTTCGGCATCGGTTCGCTTGTGCTCATGCCTATCGCCGGCGTTCTCATTGCCCACTTCGGCACTTCGCGGGCGCTCAAGGCGTCGACGCTCATCTTCCTGCCGACAATGTTGTTGCTATCGCTTGCGCCGAACATCTGGTCCGGTGCGACCGCAATCTTCCTCTTCGGCGGCCTGACCGGCGCCATGGACATCTCCATGAACGCCAATGCTGTCGAGGTGGAGAAATCCATGCGGCGTGCGATCATGTCGTCCTGCCACGCCTTCTGGAGTCTCGGCGCTTTTTTGGGCGCAACGACCGGCGGCTTCCTGATCGAAACGATCGGCGTAATCGGGCACGCCGCATTGCTGACCGTGCTCGCCCTGATCGGCCTTGCCGCACTTTGGAGTTCGGTTCTGCCCGACAAATCGCATCCGGCCGAAACGCGCCAAAAAGTCCGCCTGCCGCTTTCACCGTTGCCCTGGCTGATCGGCATCATGGCGCTCTTCAGCATGATCCCGGAAGGATCCATCCTTGACTGGGGCGCGCTCTACATGCGCGACGAACTCGGCGCCACGCTGGCACTCTCCGGCTTCGCCTTCGGCGCCTTCTCGGCGACGATGGCCGTCATGCGATTTGCCGGCGATCATGTGCGCGACCGTTTCGGCGCCGTGAAGACTCTGCGCGTCTCCACCGTCCTCGCCATCATCGGCATGGTGCTCGCCGGCTTTGCGCCCAACGCCTATGTGGCGATGGTGGGCTTCGCCATCTGCGGGATCGGCATCTCCAATATGGTGCCGATCGCTTTTTCGGCCGCCGGAAACCTCCCCGGCTTCGCGCAGGGCGTTGCACTTTCCGTCACGACCGTCATGGGCTACTCCGGCGCCCTCTTCGCCCCCTCGTCGATCGGGTTCATCGCCGAGCACACGAGCTTTGCCTGGGTCTTCTCCGTGCTGCCGCTGCTGCTGCTCGTCGTGCTGCTGCTCTCTAAGCATGCAGTGCATGCGGACGTGCGACAGAAGCACTGAGAGCGGCGACAGATCAGACGAACTCCGCCTCCTTCGATAGCGGCATCGATCGGATGCGCTTTCCAGTCAGCGCGTAGACGGCATTGGCAAGCGCCGGAATCGACGGCGGCGTGCCGGGTTCGCCGGCACCGCCCATCCGGTGCGCGGTTTCCAGCAGCCCCACCTCGATCTCTGGGCACTGGTCCATGCGCATCGGGCCATAGTCGTGAAAATTCGATTGCTGCGCGGCGCCGTCGGCAAAGGTGATCTCCTCGCCGACTGCCGAGGACAGTCCATAGACGATACCCGACATCATCTGTGCCTTGAAGATCGACGGATCGATCACCTGCCCGGGATCGGCCGCGCACCAGACCTTCTCGATGCGGATCTTGCCGCCGACATCGGCGACCTGCACCACCTCCGCCACCCAGGTGCCGAAGGAAAGCGTGAAGGCAAAACCCTTGGCCTTGCCCGCCGGCAGCGTCTCGCCCCAGCGCGACATGGTGCCGACCTTGTCGATGACGTTCACGGCCGTCGGGTAGTCGGCCATCAGCCTGCGACGCAACTCGAGTGGATCAAGCTTTCCGGCCACTGCGATCTCGTCCATGAAGCCCTCGTGGAAAAAACCGTTGAACGAGTTGCCGACCGAGCGCCAGAAGCCGACCGGTATGGAAACCGGTGCCTTGATCCCGCCCACCCGATAGTTCGCGAGCGAGTAGGGCTGGTTCGCCGAACCGTCGGTGATGGTCTTGTCCGGACCGATCGGCGAGAGGCGTGGAAAGTAACGCGGGAGGATGCTGCCCATGATCGAAGGAGCCGCGATGCGCATGTCGACGGCGACCGGCAGGCCGTCCTCGCCAATCCGGGCGCGGAACCGGCCGAGGGCCGCGGGACGATACATATCCTGCCCGATATCCTCCTCGCGTGTCCAGGTGACCTGCACCGGTCGTCCGTCCGCCTCCTTGGCGACGATCGCGGCATAGATCGCATAGTCCACGTCGACGCGCCGCCCGAAGCCGCCGCCAAGATAGGTGGTGTGGACGAAGCAGTTCTCCGTCTCGATGCCGACGACTGCGGCAGCCAGCTGGCGCGCCAGCGTCGGCGTCTGGTTCGGCGCCCAGATGTCGAGCCGGCCGCCCATCAACTGCGCGGTGGCGTTCATCGGCTCCATCGTCACATGCGCCAGATAGGGAACGCTGTAGTCGGCCTCGATGAGCCGCTCGCGCGGCGCGTCCGCAAAGGCCGTTTCGACGTCGCCGTCGTTGCGTCCGTAGCTGATGTCGCCGCCGTCAAGCGCTTCCTCCAGCACTTTTCGGATGCCGTCACTGTCCGGCGGATAGCTGCCCTTGCCCCACTCCACCTTGACCACGGCCGCGGCCTGGAACGCCCGCCAGGTGTTGTCGGCGATCACCGCGAAGCCGTTGGCGATACCCGTCTCGACTTTCAGGACCTTAACGACACCCGGCATCTTCTCGGCTTCCGCAGCGTCGAATCCGACGATCGCACCGCCGCGATAGGGGTTCATCCGCAGCGTCGCAAAGAGCATGTCGGGCAGGCGCACGTCGATGCCGTAGATCGGTGCGCCCGTCACCTTGACGTGCATATCGATGCGCTTCTGCGGCTTGCCGAGGATCTTCCACTCTGATTTCTCGCGCAGGCGGATCTCGGCCGGAGGCGCAAACGCGGCCGCCTCCTGCGCCAGTTCGCCATAGGTGAAGACCTTGCCGGAGGCCGGATCGGTCACTACGCCGCCCTCCGTCCAGAGCGAACCGGGCTCGACGTCGAGCCGCTTTGCGGCAGCAAGCTTCAGCACCTCGCGGGCCGCGGCCCCCGCCTGACGCATCTTGTAGTATCCGTCGATGACGGAAGTCGATCCACCGGTCCCCTGGACACCTAGGAATTTTCCGAGCACGCCCATGCCGGCGCGCATCAACTCGGCCACGGTCGATTCGTCGAAACTCGGGAATGGGACGCCCTCTTCCAGCATCGCCGTGTTGGCGTAGGCATGGCCGGCCGGCCCGTGCTCGACGAGCACCTGGTCGAGGCGGACGTCGAGTTCCTCGGCGACGAGGGCAGCCAGCGTCGTCGCAACCCCCTGCCCCATCTCGGCGCGCGGCGCGATCAGCGTGATCGTGTTGTCGAGCGCGATCTTCACATAGGGGTTGAAGGTTGCCTCCCCCTCGACCAGTTCACCATCGAGCGGATTGGGATAGGGCCTCCAGTAATAGCCAACGGCAAGGCCGCCGGCGACGAGGCCGGTGCCGATCAGAAAGGTGCGGCGTGCGATCTTTCCAATGGTGCCCATCCTCATGCTCCCGCCGTGGCACTGGCAGCACGCTTGATCGCTGCACGGATGCGCGGATAGGTGCCGCAGCGACAGAGATTGCCCGACATGGCATTGTCGATGTCTTCGTCGGTCGGATGGGGGATGGCCTCAAGCAGGGCAACCGCGCTCATGATCTGGCCTGCCTGGCAATAGCCGCACTGGGCGACCTGCTCGTCGATCCAGGCCTGCTGCACTGCATGCAGCCGGCCATCCGGCGTCAGCCCCTCGATCGTCGTGACGGCCCCCGTAACCTCGCTGGCCGGTATCGAGCAGGAACGCACCGGCTCGCCGTCGATGAACACCGTGCAGGCGCCGCACTCGGCGATGCCGCAGCCGAATTTTGGTCCGCAGACGCTGAGTTCGTCGCGCAGCACCCAGAGGAGCGGCATGTCCGGCTCCACATCCACCTCGTGTTCCGTGCCGTTCACGATCAGCTTCATCGCCGTCTCCTCAAGGATTATTTGCCGCTCTTTCGCTGCGAAAAGGGCTGCCCGCTTCCGGCTGCTTCGGCCGCACGATACATCGCTGCACCCATCAACTCCACGTCAATAGGGCTGCGACAGTTGACAAGCCACATTTCCTGTTCCACCTGAGAAGCGAAAAGTCCCGGCAGGAATGTCACAAATTGCCGGTAAGACAGCGCGCGAGAGCGGGCCAGCACGAGGCTATCCATGTCCTTCTCCTTCGATTTCGATCCCAAGCCGCGCCGCCATTCCGTCGGCGTCGATGTCGGTGGTGTCACGGTCGGCGGCGGGGCGCCCGTGGTCGTTCAATCGATGACCAACACGGATACCGCCGATATCGATGCGACGGTCGCGCAGGTCGCAGCCCTCTATCAGGCCGGCTCCGAGATCGTACGCATCACCGTCGACCGCGACGAGAGTGCCGCCGCCGTACCGAAAATCCGCGAGCGCCTGCTACGGCTCGGCCTGGACGTGCCGCTCGTCGGGGACTTCCATTACATTGGCCACAAACTGCTCGCCGACCACCCCGCCTGCGCCGAGGCTTTGGCCAAGTACCGCATCAACCCGGGCAATGTCGGCTTCAAGGACAAGAAGGACCGCCAGTTCGGCGCGATCGTCGAAACGGCGATCCGCCACGACAAACCGGTTCGTATCGGCGTGAACTGGGGTTCGCTCGACCAGGAGCTTTTGACCCGGCTGATGGACGCGAACCAGGAGAAGGGTTTTCCGCTCACCGCCCAAGAGGTGATGCGCGAGGCGATCTGCGCCTCGGCGCTGCTCTCGGCAGAGCTCGCCGAGGAGATCGGGCTGCCACGCGACAAGATCATTCTGTCGGCCAAGGTCAGCAACGTACAGGACCTGATCGCCGTCTACGCCATGCTGTCGGCCCGCTCCGACCACGCCCTGCATCTCGGCCTCACCGAAGCCGGCATGGGCACCAAGGGCATCGTCGCCTCCTCCGCCTCGCTCGGCATCCTGCTGCAGCAGGGGATCGGCGACACGATCCGCATCTCGCTGACGCCCGAGCCCGGCGGCGACCGCACCCGCGAGGTGCAGGTGGCGCAGGAACTGCTGCAGGTCATGGGCTTCCGCCAGTTCCTGCCTGTCGTTGCCGCCTGTCCCGGCTGCGGCCGCACCACCTCGACGGTGTTCCAAGAGCTCGCCCAGAAGATCCAGGACGATATCAGAAAGAACATGCCGGTCTGGCGCGAAAAATATCCGGGCGTCGAGGCGTTGAAGGTCGCCGTCATGGGCTGCATCGTCAACGGTCCGGGGGAGAGCAAGCATGCCGATGTCGGCATTTCGCTTCCCGGCACGGGCGAGCTACCGATCGCCCCCGTCTATATCGACGGCAAGAAGGCGATGACGCTGCGCGGCACCAACATTGCCGGCGAATTCGAGGCGCTGGTCACCGACTACATCGAGAAACGCTTCGGCCAAGGCCAGGCGGCGGCGGAATAGTCAGATCCGCGCCGTCAGCAGCTTCAGGCCGGCAAAGGCGAAGAAGCAGGCCATCAGCGTTTCGATCAGCCGGCGCGATTTCAGGTAGCCGCGGTGCACGGGCGGAAGCGAAAAAATCAACGCAAAGCCGAGAAAGGTGATGAGGCCGATCGCCATGCAGCCGCCGATGAAGACGGCCATCGTGCCGGTCGGCGCGCCCGGCGGCATACCGAGCGAGGTCAGCATGATCCAGGAGAAAATCGCCTTCGGGTTGGTCAGGTGGATGCCTAGCCCCTTGAGATACTGCCGCCGGAGCGACAATCGTGGCAGGGACTGTTGACTGGATTCATAGGCCGCACCGTTGCGCATCGCTGAGCGGAAGGCATTCCAGGCAAGCCACAACAGATATAGGCCGCCTGCGATCTTGAGCACGATGATTGCTTGTCCATAGGTACGGATAAGCGCTGACAGGCCGGAAGACGTCAGCATTGCCCAGATATAAGACCCGGTCAGCACACCGAAGGCCAGCGATAAGCCGGCCCTGCGCCCCTGACTGATCGAAGTGCCGATGATGGCGAGAATGGCCGGCCCTGGTGAGGCGGTTGCAATCAGGCAGGCCGTCCAACCAACAGTCAACTGCGGCAGATAGGGAAGAATGTCGTGCAAGAGATTGCCTCGGCTAAGACAGGCGCGTTCTGCGGTCGCGCAGACCATAAACCATTAAACCTCGCGATGTGAAGCGCCGGACAGTGGCAAGCCGACACCACTGGCGCATCATTCCCGTCGCGAACACACTGTAGCTCGCCTCAGACCATTTCTTCCAGCGCGGCGATCAACCGGTCGCATTCCTCCGGCGTGCCGATGGAGATGCGCAGGAAATCCGATATGCGCGGCTTGGCGAAATGGCGCACCAAAACGGCGCGTTCGCGAAGGCCCTTCGCGATGTCCGCGCCGCTATGTCCGGGATGGCGGGCGAAGACGAAGTTTGCCTGCGACGGCAGCACTTCGAAACCGCGCTGACGCAGAGCGCCCGTGACGCGCTCGCGCGATTCCATCACCTTTTTCCGCGTCTCGTCGAACCAGGCGACATCCTCGATCGCAGCGGTCGCGCCGGCCTGCGCCACGCGGTCGAGCGGGTAGGAATTGAAACTGTCCTTGACCCGCTCCAGCGCGTCGATCAGCGGCCGCTGGCCGATGGCATAGCCGACCCGCAGGCCAGCAAGCGAACGCGACTTCGACAGGGTATGGATGACGAGCAGGTTCTCGTACTTGCGCGTCAGCGGGATCGCGCTCTCGCCGCCGAAATCGATATAGGCCTCGTCGACCACGACAGGCTGATCCGGATGCTCGGCGACGATCGTCTCGATCGCTGAAAGCGGCAGTCCGATCCCGGTCGGAGCGTTCGGGTTGGGTAGGATGATTGCGCCGCAATCGCGCCGGTAGTCGGCGATATCGATTGTGAAGTCGTCCTTCAGCGGCACCTCAACGGCCTCGATGCCGAACAGGCCGCAATAGGTCGGGTAGAAGCTGTAGGTGATGTCAGGATAGAGCAGCGGCTTGTCGTGCTTCAGCAGCGCCGCGAAGGCGTGTGCAAGCACCTCGTCGGAACCGTTGCCGACGAAAACCTCGTCCGGCGCCACGTCATAGGTCTTCGCGATCGTTTCCCGTAAAGTCAGCGCCGACGGATCGGGATAAAGCCGCAGGGTGTCCGCGACCGCCGCCTGCATCGCCGTGATCGCCTTGGGCGAAGGGCCGTAGGGGTTCTCGTTCGTATTCAGTTTGATGAGATTGGCGATGCGCGGCTGCTCGCCGGCGACATAGGGCTTCAGCGTCGAGACGACGGGCGACCAGTACTTGCTCATCAATCAGCTCCTGCGATTGGCGATGAAACGGGCGGTTTCGACCAGAACGCCGGCCCGCTCGCCGAACGGCGAAAGCAGTGCTTCTGCCTCGCCGACCAGTTCGTTGAGCCGGTTCTCGGCCCATTCCTGCCCCTTGAGCGCGACCAACGTACCCTTGCCGCGCGCGGCGTCCTTGCCGGTCGCCTTGCCCATGGTCGCCGAATCCGCCGTCAGGTCGAGCAGGTCGTCGGCAAGTTGGAACGCAAGCCCGATCGTCTCGCCGTAGCGTTTGAGCCGGGCGCGTGTGGCGCCATCGGCATCAGCGATGATCGCGCCCGCCTCGCAGGCGAAGCGGATCAGAGCGCCGGTCTTCATCGCCTGCAGCGTTACGATTCCCGCCTCGTCGGGTGCCGTCTTCTCCGCCGCGAGATCCAGCGCCTGCCCGCCCGCCATGCCGCCGATGCCAGCAGCGCGCGCGAGCGAAAGCACGAGCTCGATCTTGAGCCTGTCCGCCAATGCGGTTTCCGGCGCAGCGAGGATGTCGAATGCGAGCGTCAGCAGGCTGTCGCCGGCGAGGATTGCCGATGCCTCGTCATAGGCGACATGCACGGTCGGCTGGCCGCGGCGCAGGTCGTCATCGTCCATCGCCGGCAAATCGTCATGCACGAGCGAGTAGCAATGCACGCACTCGAGCGCCGCCCCGACCCGCAGAGCTGCGGGGGCAATTCTGTCACCGAGCAGTGCCGCGGACTCGATCACGAGGAAAGGGCGCAGCCGCTTGCCGCCGTTGAGCACACCATGCCGTATGGCCGCCATCAGCCGTTCCGGGCGGGCGGATTCACCAGCCCGCAGGTTCGGCGAAAGCAGGCCCGCGAGTGCGGCTTCGACGTCCTCGGCATGCGATTTCAAGCGTTGCTGAAAAAGGGCGGAATGGCTGGTCATGGCCGCTCTTTGGCATGGGGCGCGACGATAGGCAACGGCGAAGGTTGGGATAGCGGCGCCAAACGCCGGCAAAGTTCTCTGCAACCACTGGCAAACCGGGCGCCGCGACGGTATGAAAGCCCGGAACGGCAAGAGGGACGACACTGGCCTTTGGAGATTGCACCGGAAACACGCGTCGAGGCGCAACTGGATGCCAGACAGCTGGATGCCACAGAACCCGGCCCTGGCGAGGACAGAGGCGTGATCCGGCGGCTTAAACATGGCTGGCGGAAGGCGGTGCTCGCGGTAATCTCGCTGCTGGCTCTGCCCTACCTCCTGATTCCTGTCTATGCTTTCGGCTTCATCCATCCCGTTTCGACGCTGATGCTGCGCGACCTCGCTACGCTGAACGGCTATGACCGCCAGTGGGTGGATTTCGACGACATCGCCCCGGTTCTCGTGCAATCGGTGATGATGTCGGAGGACGGCCAGTTCTGCGCCCATGGCGGCGTCGATTGGAAGCAGATGCGCGGCGTCGTCAATGACGCCCTCGACGGCGCAGCGACGCGCGGCGCCAGCACGATCCCGATGCAGACGGTCAAGAACCTCTTTCTCTGGAATGGGCGCTCCTTTGTACGCAAGGGGCTGGAGCTGCCGCTTGCTGTTGCCGCTGATCTCGTCTGGAGCAAGCGCCGGCTGATGGAGATTTACCTCAACATCGCCGAATGGGGCCCGGGCATTTACGGGATCGAGGCGGCCGCCCAGCACCAATTCAACGTGTCCGCCAAAAAGCTGTCACGGCGGCAGGCGGCGCTGCTTGCGGTTTCGCTCCCCAACCCGATCGATCGCAACGCCGGCAAGCCCGGGCGCGGCCTGAAGCGGCTCGCCACCGTGATCGAGCGCCGCGCCAGCCGCTCCGGCGAATACATCAGATGCCTTTATGATTGAGTTCATACCTTTTCATTGGCGCTGAACGGCAGGCGGTTCTAGGTTCGGAGCAACGAACCTGCAGGGAGCCCCTATGTCCGACCTCGTTCTCTATATTGGCAACAAGAACTACTCTTCCTGGTCCTTCCGCCCCTGGATTGCGATGGAGGCGGCCGGCATCCCCTTCTCCGATCGTGTGATCCCCTTCGACTTCGCCGCCGGCAATCCTGCCTTCAAGGAGCTCTCGCCCACCGGCCGGGTGCCTGTGCTGCACCACGGCAAGGTGCGGGTCTGGGAGTCGCTGGCGATCATCGAGTATATCGCCGAGCTCTACCCCGATGCCGGCATCTGGCCGACAGATCGCGAAGCCCGCGCCCAGGCCCGCTCCGTCTCGATGGAAATGCTCGCCGGCTTCCGCGCGCTTCGCAACGCCTGCCCGATGAACATTCGCCGGCCGCAGCGCGCAATCGATCTGCCGGAAGGCGTTGCGGATGACGTCGCGCGGATCGAGGCGATCTGGCGCGATGCGCTACAGCGCTGGGAAGGCCCCTTTCTGTGCGGCGCCTTTTCGGCGGCGGATGCGATGTATGCCCCAGTCGTCAATCGCTTCCATGCCTACAAGTTGACCACCGACCACGGTTCGCTTGCCTACATGGACCGCGTTATGGCTCACCCTGCCTGGAAGAAGTGGGAAGCGGCCGCATTGGCCGAGACATGGATCGTGCCGGAAGACGAAGCCTGACAGATCACCTGGGAGCGAGCGCCCTTGTTTGTCGCGAGGCGGCGCCGGCGCAGCCGGCAAGATCCGGTGACGGCTTTCGGCACAAAGCGAAAAAATCCTTGCGGGGACTGGTCAAGCGGGTTTTTGCCATGTATAAGCCCGCCAAATTTCCGAGATAGATGCATGTCTTTTTCGGCCATTTTGGGTGGCCTGGGACGTGTTTGCCCGTTCAGTGGAGTAGTGAAATGGCTGTACCGAAAAGAAAAACGAGCCCGTCCAAGCGCGGCATGCGCCGCTCCGCCGACGCCCTGAAGGCTCCGAGCTACATCGAAGACAAGAACTCCGGCGAACTGCGCCGTCCGCACCACATCGACCTGAAGACCGGCATGTACCGCGGTCGCCAGGTTCTGACGCCGAAGGAAAGCGCATAAGCGCTTCCGGATAGCGAGAAATGTGGGCCGGCATTGTCCGGCCCTTTTCTTTTGCCGCTGGGCCCTCAATGCGGGCACCCAGGCGAATTCGGGAACAGCCAGTTTCCTCCGGCCACAGTCCAGTTTCCGCTCGTCAGCCTAGCTCAGATTGTCCAGCTTCGACTGTAGCGCGCGAAGCTGCTCCTTCAGTTCGTCGATGTCCTTGGCTTCGGCCTTCTTCGTTTCCTTCGGTGGCGGCGCGCTTACGAAGGGCGAAAACATCTGCATCGCCTTTTGGAACATCTCGGTGTTGCGGCGGACCTGCTCTTCCACCAGCTGCATCGGCATCTGCAGGTTCTTGCCGATCGGCGTGTCGCCGAAAGCCTTGTTGATCTGCTCGCGCATCTGCACTTGCTGCTCGGTAAAGGCCTGCATCGAGTGCTCGAGGTAGCTCGGCACCACCATCTGCATCTGGTCGCCGTAGAAACCTATGAGCTGGCGCAGGAAGGAGATCGGCAGAAGCGTATTGCCGGTCTTGGATTCCTGTTCGAAGATGATCTGTGTCAGCACCGTGTGGGTGATGTCCTCTCCGGATTTCGCGTCCTGGACGATGAAGTTCTCCCCCTTCTTCACCATCACCGCGAGATCGTCGAGCGTCACATAGGTGCTCGTTCCCGTATTGTAGAGCCGCCTGTTTGCATATTTCTTGATCGTGATCTGACCGTCATTCTTGGCCATCTGGGTCTCCTCATCCCCGCATTCCAACCGCTCTCCGGTCGACTGCGAGTATCCGCAAAAATAATGGTATGACAATCTAATTGTGCGTTGCAGTGAGAAAATGCTGCGCAACATAACTTTTATCCGCCCCGCTTGGGACTGCAGCATACGCGGGAGCGGCGATAAGGCGTTTGACTCTCCATCGAAGCTTTGCCAGTTTTGCCGTGAGGCGGTTGCCGGGCGAGGTCAGTTGACCGGCGCGGCAACCGAAAGGGATTTCCCGGGACGGGACCGCCGCAAGCTGCGGTGGACCTTCGGTCGCGGGTCCAAAACAGTGAGGAAGTAGCCCCATGAGCACACCGTCCATCGTCATCGCAAGCGCGGCCCGGACCGCCGTCGGCTCCTTCAATGGCGCCTTCGCCAACACGCCCGCCCATGAACTTGGCGCAGCAGCGATTTCCGCCGTCCTCGAGCGCGCCGGCGTATCGGCCAGCGACGTGGACGAAGTCATCCTGGGCCAGGTTCTGCCCGCAGGCGAAGGCCAGAACCCTGCCCGGCAGGCGGCCATGAAGGCCGGCATACCGCAAGAGAAGACCGCCTGGGGCATGAACCAGCTCTGCGGTTCCGGCCTTCGTGCCGTCGCACTCGGTATGCAGCAGATCGCAACCGGCGATGCGAACATCATCGTCGCCGGCGGCATGGAGTCCATGTCCATGGCGCCGCACTGCGCGCACCTGCGCGGCGGCGTGAAGATGGGCGACTTCAAGATGATCGACACGATGATCAAGGACGGCCTGATGGACGCCTTCTACGGCTACCATATGGGAATCACGGCGGAGAACGTCGCCCGCCAGTGGCAGCTTTCCCGCGAGGAGCAGGATGCCTTCGCCGTCGCCTCCCAGAACAAAGCCGAGGCCGCGCAGAAGGCAGGCCGCTTCAAGGACGAGATCGTTCCCTTCACCATCAAGACCCGCAAGGGCGACATCGTCGTCGATAGCGACGAATACATCCGCCACGGTGCAACGCTGGATGCGATGACCAAGCTGAAGCCGGCCTTCGACAAGGACGGTACGGTGACCGCCGCCAACGCATCGGGGATCAACGATGGCGCCGCCGCGGCGTTGCTCATGAGCGAAGCCGAAGCCGCCCGCCGCGGCATCCAGCCGCTCGCCCGGATCGTTTCCTGGGCGACCGCCGGTGTCGATCCGAAGATCATGGGCACCGGCCCGATCCCTGCCTCGCGCAAGGCGCTGGAAAAGGCTGGCTGGAAGGTTGGCGATCTCGGCCTCGTTGAGGCAAACGAGGCATTCGCCGCCCAGGCTTGCGCAGTCAACAAGGATCTCGGCTGGGATCCGTCGATCGTCAACGTCAACGGCGGCGCGATCGCCATCGGCCATCCGATCGGCGCCTCCGGTGCTCGCGTCCTCAACACGCTTTTGTTCGAAATGAAGCGCCGTGGCGTCTCCAAGGGTCTGGCGACGCTTTGCATCGGCGGCGGCATGGGCGTGGCCATGTGCATCGAGCGTATGTAAGGCTCGACTTACACTAGCGCCGGCATCCGTCGCGCACGCATTCAAGGGGTGGCGTTTACCAGCGGCACCCCTGGCCCAACGAAAAAACATCAGAGGGGAGTGCACACATGAGCAGGGTAGCATTGGTCACAGGTGGTACGCGCGGCATCGGCGCGGCCATTTCAACGGCCCTCAAGAAGGCTGGCTATAGGGTTGCCGCCACCTACGCCGGCAACGATGAGGCCGCGAACGCCTTCAAGGCCGAAACCGGGATTTCCGTCTACAAGTGGGACGTCTCGAGCTACGAGGCTTGCGCAGACGGCATTGCCAAGGTTGAGGCAGATCTCGGCCCCATCGAGGTGCTCGTCAACAATGCCGGCATCACCCGCGACGCGATGTTCCACAAGATGACGCCTCAGCAATGGGGCGAGGTCGTCAACACCAACCTGACCGGCCTGTTCAACATGACCCATCCGGTCTGGACGGGCATGCGCGACCGCAGTTTCGGCCGGGTGATCAACATTTCCTCCATCAACGGTCAGAAAGGCCAGATGGGGCAGGTGAACTACTCCGCCGCCAAAGCCGGCGATCTCGGCTTCACCAAGGCCTTAGCGCAGGAGGGTGCGGCCAAGGGGATCACCGTCAATGCCATCTGCCCGGGCTATATCGGCACGGAAATGGTTCGCGCCGTGCCTGAAAAGGTGTTGAACGAACGCATCATCCCGCAGATCCCCGTAGGCCGGTTGGGCGAGCCCGAAGAGATCGCCCGCTGCGTCCTCTTCCTTGCATCCGACGATGCCGGTTTCATCACCGGCTCGACGATCACGGCCAATGGTGGGCAGTTCGTGGTCTGAGCCACGGAATTCGACCGGAATTTCGGGCACGAAATCTGCTCGTCGCGCGAAGGCGGCGAGCAGGGCGTTTGGCTTATCCCCTTTACGGACCATGCCGCCATCCCTTAGATGGCCCCTGCGAAAATTCAGCAGGGCAGAAGCATGCAGTTTACCGGAACAGCCGATTACGTTGCCGACAAGGATCTGATGGTTGCCGTCAACGCGGCGATCCGGCTTGAGCGTCCGCTGCTCGTCAAGGGTGAACCCGGAACTGGCAAGACGGAACTCGCCCGCCAGGTGGCGACCGCCCTCGGCCTCGACCTGATCGAGTGGAGCGTGAAGTCGACGACCAAGGCCCAGCAGGGCCTCTACGAGTATGACGTCGTCTCCCGCCTGCGTGACAGCCAGCTCGGCGACGAGCGCATCAACGACGTGCGCAACTATATCCGCAAGGGCAAGCTCTGGCAGGCCTTCGAGGCGCCAATAAAAACCGTTCTGTTGATCGACGAGATCGACAAGGCCGATATCGAGTTTCCGAATGACCTGCTGCAGGAACTCGACCGCATGGAGTTCCACGTCTACGAGACGAGCGAGACCGTTGCCGCAGCAAACCGCCCGATCGTTATCATAACCTCCAACAACGAGAAGGAGCTGCCGGACGCCTTCCTGCGCCGCTGCTTCTTCCACTACATCCGCTTTCCCGACGCCGAGACGCTGGCACGCATCATCGAAGTGCACTATCCCGGCATCCGCAAGTCGTTGCTTTCGGCCGCACTTTCCACCTTCTTTGAAATCCGGGAAACGCCCGGCCTGAAGAAAAGACCGTCCACCTCCGAAGCGCTCGACTGGATTCGGCTGCTCGTCGCCGACGAGGTGGAGCCTGGCGATCTGCGCACCGATCCAAAAACTATGCTGCCGAAACTCTATGGCGCCCTGCTCAAGAATGAGCAGGACGTGCACCTGTTCGAGCGGCTGGCCTTCATGGCACGGCGCGACGGCTAACCGTTCCGGGACGGGCGATTGATTCCGGCGCCGTCTGGCGCTATTGAAGACATGTCCCGTGGTGATTTGGCCGGCCGGCTTGCAGCCACGTAAAACAAGTCGCTAAAGGGCCGCGAGAAGAGATCTTCCCGGACCGGTCGCGATTTTGTCGCCGCCGGTTTTTTTGTTTGATCGAGTGAACCATGCCCATCAAGATTCCCGATACCCTGCCTGCTTTCGAAACCCTCGTTCATGAGGGCGTGCGGGTGATGTCCGAGACGGTGGCTGTCCGCCAGGATATCCGCCCGTTGCAGATCGGGCTCCTGAATCTCATGCCGAACAAGATCAAGACCGAGATCCAGATGGCACGCCTCGTCGGCGCAAGCCCGCTGCAGGTGGAACTGTCACTGGTGCGCATCGGCGGTCACAAGGCGAAAAACACCTCGGAAGAGCACCTCCTCGCCTTCTACGACACGTGGGAGGACATCAAGCATCGCAAGTTCGACGGGTTCATCATCACCGGCGCTCCGATCGAGACGCTGGACTACGAGGACGTGACCTATTGGGACGAGATGAAGCAGATCTTCGACTGGACCGAGACAAATGTCCACTCGACGCTGAACGTCTGCTGGGGCGCGATGGCGGCGATCTACCACTTCCACGGCGTGCCGAAGTACACGCTTAACGAAAAGGCCTTCGGCGTCTTCCGCCACCACAACCGCAATCCCTCGTCCGTCTTCCTCAATGGGTTTTCCGACGATTTCCAGATCCCGGTCTCCCGCTGGACGGAGGTGCGCGCCGAGGACATCCGCAAACGCCCGGATCTGGAGATCCTGATGGAATCCGACGAGACGGGCGTGTGTTTCGTGCAGGAGAAGGCGGGCAAGCGGCTCTACGTCTTCAACCACGTGGAATACGACTCGACTTCGCTGGCCGACGAGTATTTCCGCGACGTGAACGCCGGCGTTCCGATCAAGATGCCGAGGAACTATTTCCCCCACAACGATCCGGCCATCGCCCCCTTGAACCGCTGGCGAAGCCATGCGCATCTGCTGTTCGGCAACTGGATCAACGAGATGTACCAGTCGACGCCGTATGACCTGGAGAAAATCGGTTCGGAGGGATAGCGCATGGAAGGACTCGTAATCAGGCCCGTCACGCAGGCGGACGAGCCCGATTGGCGCCGCCTCTGGACAGACTATCTCACCTTCTACGAGACCACGCTGCCCGAGGAGATCTATCGTTCGACTTTCGCGCGCCTGACGGAGGGCGGCGCCAATGAATTCGCTGGCCTGCTTGCCTTCCATGACGGCAAGCCTGTCGGCCTTGCCCACTATCTCTTCCATCGCTCCTGCTGGACCATCAACAATGTCTGCTACCTGCAGGATCTCTATACCGATCCTGAAGTGCGCGGCATCGGCGTCGGCAGGGCGCTGATCGAGGCGGTCTATGCCAAGGCTGCCGAAGCGGGCACGCCTGAGGTTCACTGGATGACGCAGGAGTTCAACGCGACCGCGCGCCGCCTCTATGACCGCATCGCCGAGAAGACGCCGTTCATCATCTACCAGAAGAACCTCTGACGGCCATGTTCATTCCGTTTTTTCTTGCGCTCAAGGCTGCGAAGATTCCGGTCACGCTCCGGGAATTCCTGGCGCTGCTGGAAGGCATGGAAGCAGGTATTGCGGACTTCGACGTGGAGGCCTTCTACTATCTCGCCCGCAGCGCACTGGTGAAGGACGAACGCTTCATCGATCGCTTCGACCGCGTCTTTGCCGAGACCTTCAAGGGGCTTGAGCCAGTATCAGGTGCCGAGTCGGAAGGTGTCGACATCAAGGTTCCCACTGAATGGCTGCAGAAACTGGCAGAGAAATTCCTTTCCGCTGAGGAGAAACGTCTTGTCGAGAGTCTTGGCGGCTTCGACAAGCTCATGGAGACCTTGCGCCAGCGCCTTGCCGAACAGAAGGGACGCCACCAGGGTGGCTCGAAGTGGATCGGCACGGCCGGCACATCCCCCTTCGGCGCCTTCGGCTATAATCCCGAAGGCGTGCGCATCGGCCAGGACAAATCCCGGCATCGCCGCGCCGTCAAGGTCTGGGACCGGCGCGAATTCAAGGAGTACGACGACAGCGTCGAACTCGGCACCCGCAACATCAAGGTCGCGCTGAAGCGGCTGCGACGCTGGGTGCGCGAGGGCGCGGCGGACGAGCTGGATCTGCCCGGCACGATCCGCTCCACCGCCCAGCACGGCTATATCGATGTCGTCACGCGGCCCGAGCGGCGCAATGCGGTAAAGCTCCTGATGTTCTTCGACGTCGGCGGGTCGATGGACTCGCATATCCGCGATGTCGAGGAACTCTTTTCGGCCGCGCGCGCCGAATTCCGGCATCTGGAGCATTTCTATTTCCACAACTGCATCTACGAGGGCGTCTGGAAGGATAACCGACGCCGGCGCGTCGACGTCACGTCCACACTCGACGTGATCCGCACCTACGGCAGCGACTATCGCGTGATCTTCGTGGGCGACGCATCGATGAGCCCCTACGAGGTCACCCATCCGGGTGGCTCCGTCGAGCACTGGAACAAGGAAGCCGGCGCGGTCTGGATGTCCAGAATCACCGAGCACTTTCACCGGTCGATCTGGCTCAACCCCGTGAAGCAGGAGTATTGGTCCTATACGCAGTCGATCGGACTGATCGACCGCCTCATGCAGGGTCGCATGTTTCCGCTGACGCTTGCCGGGCTGCAGTCGGCGACGAAGGAACTGTCGCGCTAATCTCCCGCAAAAGTATGATTTTATAATTGCCCCGGCTCGGGTTTTGCCTCAATTTGCCGATGTTGGTTCGGCTAAACCGATCATGTGAGTAGCAGACCGGGGAGGACATGCGGTGAATGCGGAGAATGAACTGTTCGGCAGGATGCCGACGGGCGAGCCGGTCTATCGGATCACGATCTCGGGCGGCGGACTGACGGCGCAGGTCATCACCTGGGGTGCCGTCATTCAGGATCTGCGTCTCGCAGGTCACCCACCGCCGCTGGTGCTCGGTTTCGAGAAACTGTCGGACTACCTCGCCCATTCCCCCTATTTCGGCGCGACGCCCGGCCGCAATTCGAACCGCATCGGCAACGGCCGATTTGAAATCGACGGAACCGCCTACCAGCTCGAATTGAACGAGAATGGCGTCACTCACCTTCATGGCGGCAGCGACTGCATCGCAAAGTGCAATTGGCAGATCGTCGAACAATCGGAAAGCCATGTCGTGCTGCGCATTGTCGATCCTGACGGTCGCGCCGGTTACCCCGGCAATTGCACCATCACCTGCACCTATCGGCTGGGCGGCGAAGGCACTCTGTCTGTGCTCTACGAAACGACGAGCGACGCGGCGACAATCGCCAACGTCTGTCAGCATAGCTATTTCAATCTCGACGGCGGTGAGGACGCACTTGGGCACGACCTCATGATCGCTGCAGATCACTACCTGCCCGTCGACAGCCGTCTCATCCCGACCGGTGAAATCCGCCCTGTTGACGGAACGCCGTTCGATTTGCGCGAAATGACGCCGTTGCGTCGACAGACCGATGCGGGCGGCGGCGCCTTCGATCACAACTTCTGTCTGGCTGCGGAACGTCGCGCCAAGAGCTCGGTCGCTCGCGCGCGCAGCCTCAACTCCGGTGTGTCGATGGAGGTGCGGACCACCGAGCCGGGCGTGCAGTTCTACACGGGCGCAAAGCTCGACGTGCCGGTACCTGGCCACGAGGGGCGGCGCTACGGCCCCTTTGCCGGCTTTTGCCTGGAAACGCAGATCTGGCCTGATGCGGTCAACCACGCAGCTTTTCCGAAAGCTGTACTACGCCCCGGCGAAACGCTGAGGCAGGAGACGGACTACGTCTTCATGAACAACTGACAGAACGACCATCAACTCTACGCGTCGGCAATGCCGGCTGCTATTCTGGCGACAGGCGCGCACGCGGACGACGAAAGGAAGACGACCATGACCAAGCAGGCAGTGGGCTTCATCGGACTCGGGTTCATGGGCCAGGGCATGGCGGCAAACATCCTGGCAAAGGGACATCCGCTGGTCGGCATGGCGCACCGCAACCGCGCACCACTCGAGACATTGCTCGCCAAGGGCGCGACCGAAGCGAAGTCGCCGCGCGAGATGGCGGAGCGCTGCGACGTGATCGTCCTTTGCGTCACTGGCTCGCCGGAAGTTCTTGATGTCGTCGAGGGAACGGATGGCATCGCGGCTTCGGGCCGGGTACTCACCATCATCGACTGCTCCACCTCCGACCCGTCCGTCACCACGACGCTTGCAGCAAAGCTCGCGGCGAAGGGGATCACGCTGATCGACGCGCCGCTCGGCCGCACGCCGGCCGATGCCGCCGCCGGCACGCTTGACGTGATGGTCGGCGGTGCCGATGCGGACATCGCCCGGATCCGGCCCATCCTCGACTGCTTCGCCGGCCGCGTCATCCACACCGGGCCGACGGGAACGGGGCACACCATGAAGCTTCTGAACAATTTCCTGTCGATGGGCTATGCCGCGCTCTATTCGGAGGCCCTCATGCTGGGCCGCAAGGCAGGGCTGATGCCGGAAACCTTCGACAGCGTCATCCGCGGCGGACGGATGGATTGCGGCTTCTACCAGACCTTCTTTCGCTGGGTTCTGGAGCGCGACCCGAATGCCCACAAGTTTGCCATCCGTAACGGCTTCAAGGACATGAGCTACCTCGCCGCCTTCGCCAACGCCGAAGGCGTTGCCAACCCTGTTGGGGCGGCCGTGCGCAATTCATTCGCCCTGGCCGTCAACGCCGGTCGCGGCGAGGACTATGTGCCCATGCTGTCCGACTTCGTCGCGGAGGCGAACAGGCTCAAATAGCCAATTCGGTGCCCACGGAAGGTCGATGTCCGCTGATCAGGCCCTCTCTTCGCGCAGGAAGGCGACGAGCGAGCGACCAGCATCCAGAACGTGGTTTCGCGTCAACTGCGAGGCGAGTTCCGCATCTTTCGCCATGCACGCCTCCAGGATCGCCTGATGCTCGCGCTTGGCTCGCATGACGCCGTCGGTCAGGGTGAGTTGAGCTCGCAGATATCGATCGATGCGATCAAGTGAACCACGAACGATCTGCAGATAATACGGCCGGCGGGCGGCTTCGTAGAGACTGTAGTGAAAGCTGCGGTTGGTCTCGCCCCATTTGGCCGGATCGGGCTCTCGGCCGAACTCCTCGCAGTACCCCCGAGCAATGTCGAGCGTCCGGCGATCCATGTTGGGTACTGCCAGGCGGATGACCTCGGCTTCCAGCATTGCCCGGAATTCGAAGATTTCCTCGATCTCTTCGATCGAAAGGCCAGCGACGACAGCGCCCTTGTAGCGTTGTGTCGTGATCAAGCCTTGTTGCTCCAGCCGCGACAGCGCTTCGCGCACGGGGATGCGGCTGGTGTTGAACATCTGCGCGATCTGGTCCTGCCTGAGGTTTTCGCCTTCGCCAAGATCGCCCTCGATGATGGCCTTGCGCAGCGCCTCATAGACGATATCGGCCGCGGACGCGGCTTGCCTGACATCGACGGCATCGAGCTTCATATGTCCAAACCCCAGTTTGCGAAGGGCAACGTTCGCCGCTGCCATTTTTCGGTCATAGGTCCAATCCGTCACGCGGGCAACAGAGCGTGCGCGGCTGAAGGTTTCAATCATATTTCATATTGTATATTGGATCCAATATTTCTATGAGTGATTTCCGCCGACCCGGAGGCATCAAACGTCCGAGCCGGCACGGATCTCAAAAGCGTCACCGATCTCGTGAAACATGCGTAGCACGGTCGGAGCGTGTCGATATGAGGGAGTAAGAGGTATGCGCAGCAGCAAGGTAATCCACATCGTTTCCTGTCACGCCGAGGGCGAGGTTGGCGACGTCATCGTCGGCGGCGTCGCACCGCCACCCGGCAAGACCGTTTGGGAGCAGCGCCGCTTCATCGCGGAGGACCAGGGCCTGCGCAACTTCGTGCTGAACGAGCCGCGCGGCGGCGTCTTCCGCCACATCAATCTCCTGGTGCCGCCGAAGGACCCGCGGGCGACGATGGGCTTCATCATCATGGAGCCGGAGGACACGCCGCCAATGTCCGGCTCGAACTCGATCTGTGTTTCCACGGTACTGCTCGACAGCGGCATCGTGCCGATGGTCGAGCCGGAAACGCGGATGGTTCTGGAGGCCCCCGGCGGGCTGGTCGACGTGGTTGCCACCTGCCGCAACGGCAAGGCTGAACGCATCACCGTCACCAACGTTCCCTCCTTCGCCGACAAGCTCGATGCAAAGCTCGAAGTGGAAGGCCTCGGAACGCTCACGGTCGACACGGCCTATGGCGGCGACAGCTTTGTCATCGCCGATGCCCGCGCGCTCGGATTCTCCGTAACGCCAGATGAGGCGCGCGAGCTTGCCGAGACCGGTATCCGCATCACCAATGCGGCCAACGAACAGCTTGGCTTCACCCATCCGGAAAACCCGGAGTGGAACCACATCTCGTTCTGCCAGCTGGCGCTGCCGGTCGAAGAGAAGGACGGCGTCCTTCATGGCCGCAACACGGTCGTCATCCAGCCGGCAAAGCTCGACAGGTCGCCGACCGGCACGGGATGTTCGGCACGCATGGCGGTGCTGCATGCCCGCGGCCTGATGAAGGTCGGACAGCGCTTCAGCGGCCATTCGATCATCGATTCGCGTTTCGATTGCCGGATCGTCGGCGAAACTACAGTCGGCGGTCGCCCGGCGATCGTTCCGGAAATCTCCGGGCGGGCCTGGGTCACCGGCACGCACCAGGTGATGCTCGATCCGGACGATCCGTGGCCGGCCGGCTACCGCCTCGCCGACACCTGGCCGCGCAAGCAATAGTACGCTCTACGGCACCGCGCGAGCCTCGCGCGGTGCCGGAAGCTCAGTCCTCCGTAATGATACGGGTGGTGCCCACCCAGAGTTCCCTTGCAGGCCCCGGGCCGACATTGCGGGCCCGATGCGGCAGGGAGGACGGAAAATGCAGCGTGTCCCCGGCACGCAGCCGGTATTCCTTGCCGTCGACCTCGTAGAGCATCTCGCCCTCGATCAGGTAGAGGAAGTCCTCACCCTCGTGGCTCGTCAGTTCGGAGACATAGCCCGGCGGCATGTGGGTGATGCAGCCGTTGAGCTTGGCACCCGGGAAGCCACGTTCAAGCAGCTCGTAAACCCGTTCCTTCGTCTCTACATTGTAACCAGGCCGCTCTCCTGCATGGGATACCATCGAATGTGAATGTCGTGGCGGTTGCGACAGGAAGGCATCGACAGTGGTGCCGAGCGCGTTGACGACGTTGTAGAGCGAAATCAGCGATGGCGTCGAGAGTCCCCGTTCGATCTGACTGATGAAGCCCTCTGTCAGACCAGCTTCGGCAGCAACTTGTTTCATGGTCTTGCCGATTTCCTTGCGGCGCGCTCGCAGCATGGGGCCGAGCTTGGCAGCTGCCGGAAATTCGGAAGGAGGGGTGCCGGCATCTGCCGCGACCGCCTCGTCAGTGTCGAGGGTCATATCTTCTTTCCGCTTGACTTGCGTCTATCCATGAACTTTAGTTCAGCTAAAGTCGGATGCGCAAGCCGGTAACACCGGCGCGCACCGCCTTGATGGGGAGACAACAACAATGCTCTCGCGACGGTCCGGACGCAAAGGAAAATGTCCGGATAGTTTGGATCCAATATCCGATCGTCGCGTGCCATTGAACGGAGGAGTGATAATGAAACGTTTATTGCCGATTCTTCTCGGTGCGGCACTCGGATTGGCGTCCGCCACGTCCGCATTCGCAATCGAACGCGGTGGCGTCATGACCTTTGCCCGGTATGACGATTCCACCGTCATCGACCCCGTTTATGCCGACCGCAATCCGGATCTGTGGATGGTGACCGGCCTTTATGAGACCCTTCTGCGCAATGGCCCGGATGGCATGATCGAGCCCGGCCTCGCCGAGGGATACGAGGTATCGGCGGACGGCCGGACAGTTACGCTGACGCTCAAGGACGGCCTCAAATTTTCCGATGGTTCGCCACTGACCGGCGCCGACGTCGTCTTCTCGCTCGATCGTGCGCGCGATCCGGAGCTCGGCCCCTGGGCGGGCCTGCTGGGCGCCGTCGAAAAGATCAGCGCCGAGGATCGCAAGATCACGCTGTCGCTGAAAAATCCGGATCCGACGATCATCTCCATCCTCGCCACCTTCAACACCGGCATCATGCCGAAGGCTGCGTTCGAGAAGGCTGCCGGCGCCAACGATCAGGAGAAGGCGCGTGCCTTTTTCGCCGCCGGCCCCGTCACCTCCGGCCCGTTCACGCTGAAAAGCCGTGTTCAGGGATCGAGCATGAGCTTTGCGCGGAACCCGAACTACTGGCGTCCGGGCGAAGACGGCAAGCCGCTCCCCTATCTCGACCAGGTCGATTTTATCGTCATCCCGGATGACGCTACCCGTATCCTGAAGCTGCAGGCCGGCGAGGTCGATGCGGCTGAATTCATTCCCTTCGCCCGCGTCGGCGAACTCGGCGCCGATCCGAACCTGACGATGGAACTCTTCCCGTCGACGCGTATCGTCTATGCGCCGATCAATACGCGCGACACCCGCAAGGATGGATCGAAGAACCCGCTCGCCGACGTCAAGGTGCGCCAGGCGCTGAACTATGCGACCGACAAGAACGTGCTGATCAAGCTCGTCACCTTCGATACCGGCAAGCCCATGACATCGCTCATGTCGGCGGCAACGCAGTTGCACTACGGCCCCGAGCCCCTCTACCCCTACAATCCGGAGAAGGCCAAGCAACTGCTTGATGAGGCGGGTTTGAGCGGCGGGTTCGAGGTGAAGCTCACGACACTTGCCGGCAGCGCCGACGACGCGACGCTGTTCACCGCGCTCCAGCAGATGTGGGCGCCGCTGGGCGTCAATCTGCAGGTCGAGCAGGTCGACAACCCGACCCGCGGCGAAAAGAACCGGTCCGGCGACTTCGACATCCATACCTATGGCTGGGCGAACGACGTGAACGACCCGGCGCAGGTGACCGGCTGGCTCGGCTACTACAAGCAGCGCCAGGCCGTCGGCACGGGCTGGAACAATGCCGAGTTCAACGCGCTCTTCGAAGCCTCCAACGTCGAAGTCGATCCGGCGAAACGCAAGGACGAATACAAGAAGATGCAGGAGATCTATGCGGCGGAAGCCCCCCTGCTCTTCCTCTTCGAGACGCCTTTTGCCGTTGCCGTCTCCAAGTCGATCGAAGGCTACGTCCAGACCCCGCTCGGAGCGAATGACTTCTCCGAAGCCTGGCGCGCCAAGTGACAACAGCATGATAACCCGGATGCCGGGCGCATATTGCGTGCGGCATCCGGCTTGAGGCTCATCCCATGCCCTCGCTTTCCTATCTTCTCACACGACTTCTGCAGATCATCCCGACATTCCTGCTGGTGATGGTCTTCATCTTCCTGCTCGTGCGCCTGTTGCCGGGCGACCCGGCGATTGCCATGGCCGAGGCCAAGGCGACCGACGCCCAGCTCGAGCAGATCCGCCACAATCTCGGCCTCGACCAGCCGCTGCCGATCCAGTTTCTCGTCTTCGTCAAGAACACGCTGACGGGCGATCTCGGCCGCTCGATCATGCTCAAGGCGCCGGTCATGGAGATCATCCTGGACCGCCTGCCGACGACGATCTTCCTGGCGCTCTATTCCGTGATTCTGGCCGTTTGCCTCGCCGGGCCGCTCGCCTTCCTCGCCGCATCCCGGGCCAACAGCACCGTCGACATCGCAATCCGCGGCGTCTTCCAGGTCGGCCTGTCCATGCCGGTCTTCTATATCGGCCTGGTGCTGCTGACGGTGCTGGCGGCGCAGCTGCGCCTGTTCCCGGTCGGCGGCTACGGCACTGGGTTTGTAGACAATCTCTATCACCTCATACTGCCGGCGCTTAGCGTTGCGCTCTATACCTCCGCAATCATCCTGCGCAATCTGCGCGCCTCGCTCATCGAAGTGCTCGACGCCGACTACGTGCAGTTCGCCCGCGCGAAGGGCCTGGCGCCCCGCATCATCATGACGCGTCACGTGCTGCGCAATGCGCTAGTCTCGACCGTCACGCTGCTCGGCCTTTCGATCGGCAACCTGATGAGCGGCACCCTGGTGACGGAGACCGTCTTTGCCGTGCCCGGCGTCGGGCGGCTGATGCTGGAAGCGATCTTCGCGCGCGACTATCCGCTGATCCAGGGGCTTACGCTGACCTTCGCCGTTCTCGTTTCCGTCGTCTTCCTGCTGACGGATGTCGTGCAGTCCTGGCTCGATCCGAGGCTTCGCCAATCATGAGCGCCCTAACCCAATCCCGTCCCCACGCGCCCGGCCGTCTGCGAAGCTTTCTCACCAGGGCCTTCGCCCGGCCGTCCTTCGTCGTCGGCGTCGCCATCCTTGCCCTGTCACTGGCGCTTGCGCTGTTCCCCGGGTTCTTTGCTCCCTACGACCCGCTCGCCTTCGATCTGCAGGCGATTCAGCAGGGGCCGAGCCTGGCGCACCCCTTCGGCACCGACAATTTCGGCCGCGATGTGCTGTCCCGGGTGATCTGGGCCTATCGCGTCGACATGCAGATCGCGTTTTTCGCGACATTTTTTGCGCTCCTGGTGGGCCTGATGGTCGGTGCGTTCGTCGGTTACTACGGCGGCATTGCCGATACGATTTTCGGGCGCTGCGTCGACGCAATCATCACCTTCCCGTTCCTGGTCCTGGTGATCGCCATCGTGGCGGTCCTCGGGCCTGGCCTCGTCAACATGTACGTGGCGATCACCGCGGTAAACTGGGTCTACTACGCCCGGCTGACCCGCGCCGAAATCATGGCGCAGAAGGCGAACGACTATGCCGCTGCCGGCCGGGTGCTCGGCTATTCCGATCGCCGCATCATCTTCCGCCACCTGCTGCCGAACGCCATCTCCCCGATCATCGTCTATTGGATGACCGACATGGCGCTCGCGATCCTGCTCGGCTCCTCGCTCGGTTATCTCGGTCTCGGCGCCCAGCCGCCGGCAGCCGAATGGGGCGTCCTGATCGCCGAGGGGCGCAATTTCCTCCTGACTGCCTGGTGGATGAGCCTGATGCCCGGCATTGCGATCGTCCTGACCGGCCTCGGCTTCAGCCTTGTCGGTGATGCGCTGGCGGACCTGCTACGCCCGA
Source organism: Rhizobium sp. ARZ01 (assembly GCF_014851675.1). NCBI lineage: Bacteria > Pseudomonadati > Pseudomonadota > Alphaproteobacteria > Hyphomicrobiales > Rhizobiaceae > Rhizobium > Rhizobium sp. ARZ01. Next base: position 375,881 of record NZ_JACVAE010000003.1, on the reverse strand, counting down.
AGGGACGCTGACATGACCGCACAGAAGAACATCGTCCTTGATGTACGACACCTGCGCACCGAGTTTGGGCCGATCGAAAGGCCGCTCGTCGCCGTCGATGACGTTTCCTTTCAGGTGAGAGAGGGCGAGATCCTCGGCCTGGTTGGTGAGTCCGGCTCGGGCAAGAGCATCACGCTACGCTCGATCCTCGGCATCGTGCGCCCGCGCGGCCGGGTCAGTGGCGAGATCTTCTGGAGGGGGCGAGACCTCGCCACGCTCGACGAAGCCCAACTGCGGCGGGTGCGCGGAAAGGAAATCGCGATGATCTTCCAGGAGCCGATGTCCTCGCTCAATCCGCTCCTGACCGTCGGCCTGCAGATCCAGGAAAATCTCGTGGCCCACACGGATCTCGATGCGAGGGCGAGGAAGACACGGGCGATTGAACTGCTCGACATGGTCGGCATCCCCGCAGCCCGCAACCGCCTCGATGACTACCCGCACGAGTTTTCCGGCGGCATGCGGCAACGGGTGATGATCGCCATTGCGCTCGCCTCGAACCCGCAATTGCTGCTCGCCGATGAGCCGACGACGGCGCTCGACGTCACGATCCAGGATCAGATCCTGCGACTGATCCAGTCGCTCAGCCGGGACCTCGGCATGGCGGTGATCCTCGTCACCCATGACATGGGGGTCGTTGCCGAGACCTGCGATCGTGTCGCGGTGATGTATGGCGGCAGGCTGTGCGAGACCGGATCGACGGTGGATGTGATCGGCAGCGCGCGTCACCCCTATACGCTGGGGCTGCTGCGCTCGATTCCGAGAGACGTGCCGCCGCGCACGCCGCTCTATTCCATTCCCGGCGCGCCGCCGGCGCTGAACGCCCTGCCACCCGGCTGCGCCTTCACAGCGCGCTGCCCGGTTGCCGCCCCCTCGTGCCGGGACGTTCGACCGCCGCTCGCGGCGGTCGGCGATCGGCGTCACGTCGCCTGTCATCAACTTGAAGAGGCGTCTGTGTTTTTCGCCCAGCGGGAGGCGGCACAATGAGCATTGCCACGTCAACGGCGGAAAAGCCGCTTCTTTCCATTCGCGACCTCGCGATACAGTTCAAGAAGCGGCGCTCGCTCGGGGATGCGCTCGCAGGCCGGCCGCACCAGGTCGTCTCGGCGCTGAACGGCATCGACCTCGATGTCATGGCGGGTGAGACGCTCGGGATCGTCGGCGAATCCGGTTGCGGCAAGTCCACGCTGGCACGTTGCATCGCCGGGCTGCACCGCCCATCGGCCGGCGACATCCTGTTCGAAGGCGAAAGCGTCGTCGACCTCAAGGGAGCGCGGCGCCGATCATACAATCGGCGGGTCCAGATGATGTTCCAGGATCCTTATACGTCGCTCAACCCGCGCATGACGGTGCGCGATACCCTGCGCGAGGCGATCAGCGTCCATCGCATGCGTCAAGGCGCGGGCATAGACCGGCGCGTGGATGAGCTTCTGGAGCTCGTCCGGCTGCCGGATGGCGCGGCCGACAAGTATCCGCACGAGTTTTCCGGCGGCCAACGCCAACGGATCGGCATTGCCCGGGCGCTTGCGCTCGAACCGACCTGCCTGGTGGCGGACGAGCTTGTGTCCGCACTCGACGTCTCGGTGCAGGCGCAAGTCGTCAACCTTCTCCTCGAGCTTCAGGACAAGCTCGGCCTGACGGTGCTTTTCGTCGCCCATGACCTGAGGCTCGTCCGTCACGTCTCCCATCGCGTCGCCGTGATCTATCTCGGCGCGATCGTCGAGATCGGCCCGTCGGAGGCGCTGTTCAAGAGCCCGATGCATCCCTATTCGAAAGCGCTGCTCGCCGCGGCACCCTCGCTCGATCCGGGTACGCGCCGCCAGGGGCCGGCGCTTGCCGGCGAACTGCCCTCACCGCTCAATATCCCTTCAGGCTGCCCGTTTCATGTGCGCTGCCCGCATGCGGCCGAGCTTTGCCGGCGCGAAAGGCCGGCACTGAGATCGGTCGGCGCGGGCATGGTCGCCTGCCACTTCGCCGAAACAATCGCGGACACCTAAGACCATCATTTTCAAGGAAAAGACGACATGACATCGACAGCAAGACCGGACACATCCGGTCGCATCGCAGCCCTGCGCCGCAAGCTCCTCGAAGAAGGTCTCGACGGCTATGTGGTGCCCCGCTTCGATGAGCATCAAGGCGAATATTGCGCGCCGCACGACTGCCGGCTCGCCTATGTCACCGGTTTCACGGGATCGGCCGGGGTTGCGATCATCATGCGCGACCGTGCCGCGATCTTCGTCGACGGGCGATATCAGGTCCAGGTGCGCGACGAGATCGACCTGGATCAGTTCCAGGTCGAGCATCTCCATAATGCGCCCCTGAAAGACTGGCTGGCGAAACATCTGCGGCGCGGAGAGAAGGTCGGCTTCAACCCGATGCTGCTGCCTTCGACCTGGGATGAGGATTGCGGGCGCTCGGTGAGTGCAGCCGGCGGGTCCTGGGTTCCCGTCACGCAGGATCTCGTCGATGCGATCTGGACCGCCCAGCCGGAAAAACCGCTCGGCAAGATCATGGCCTTTCCGCTCGCCAATTCCGGCGAAAGCGTCGCCAGCAAGAGGCGCCGGATCGCGGCGATGCTCGCAGAACACGGCGCTGACTTCCTGGTCGAGACCCAGCCGGACAACATCGCCTGGTTTCTTAACGTGCGCGGCGGCGATGTCGCCTGCAATCCGATGCCGCAGTCCTTCATGATCGTCGACCGCGAAGGCAAGGCAGAATGGCTGGTCGATCATCGCAAGCTGCCCAATGACCTCTCCGGCTTCGAACTCGACGGTGTCGCCATCGCAGAGCCGCAACGGCTTCTCGAGCGTGTGCGGGCGGCGGCGCCTGGCCGTACGGCCATGTTCGATCCGGCTGTTACCTCATCGGCCGTGGCGCACGCCACGCGTGACGCGGGCGGAAGCGTTCGGCTGGCCAGAAGCCCGATTACGCTCGCAAAAATGCACAAGAACCCGATCGAACTCGCCGGCTTTCGGGATTGCCATCAGCTCGACGGCGCCGCCTGGATCCGCTTCTTCGACTGGCTCGAACGGCACGCCGGTGAACGCGAGGCAAACGGAGAACCGGTAACCGAGCTGGAGGCAGAGGAGCGTATCCTCGCGTTCCGCGGCATGGCCGAAAGCTTCGTCGAGTCGAGCTTCCGCACGATCTCGGCCGCAGGCGCCAATGCCGCCATGTGCCACTACGCGGCAACGGACAAGAGCAATGCGCCGATTACGTCACGGGGCGTCTTTCTGCTCGATTCCGGCGGACAGTACCTGACAGGGACCACCGATGCGACGCGAACGACGGCAATCGGTCCGGTGAACACTGAGATGTGCCGGGCCTATACCGCCGTTCTCAAGGGCTTCATTTCCATGATGTCGCTGAAGTTTCCGACGGGAGCCTGCGGGCATCATCTCGATGCCTTCGCCCGTCGGCCGCTATGGGACCTCGGCCTCGACTACGACCACGGCACCGGCCACGGGGTCGGTCATATGCTGTCGGTGCATGAGCAGCCGCAGCGCTTCGATCGCCGCATCAACGAGATAGAGCTGACGCCCGGCATGGTCACCACCATCGAGCCCGGATACTACAAGGCCGGCGAATACGGCATCCGCATCGAAAACCAGGTGGAGGTAATCGACGACGGCGACGGCTTCATGAGCTTCCGCAGCCTGACGCTCGTGCCCATCGATCTCAGACTGGCGGAGATTGCGCTGCTTACCGAAGCGGAACGCCATTGGATCGACACCTACCACGAACGTGTCGCCACTTCGATGGCTGGCCTGCTCGATGCCGGCCCGGCAAGCTGGCTTGCCGCGCGCACCGCGCCGATCAGCTTCCCTGACCAAAAGCGGGTCAGCGAACAGGCCAGCCTGTAGACGAGCCAGTGGCCCGGTTGGCGTCAAGCCAGCCAGCCGGGCAGCTTGACGGGGACTTTGCCTGACTGGGCGGCAAGCGCGCAGTCGGCAAGACTGCCGAAGCGGACGGCGCGGCCGGAAAGGCCGGGACCGTAATGCGCGTACTTGCCGGAATTCGTCATTACCGCTCGCGTGCGTGTCGGAAAGACCGGCTCGGAAATCGAGCACCAGCAGAGATCGGGCAACACCTGCACGCCGCTCTCTTGTAGTCGGACGAACGTGCCGTCGCGCTTGGCATCAGCGATCACCTGGCTGCCCGCTGTGACGATCACCGTGACCTCCGGATGGCGTGTGCGTCCGGCGAGTGCGTCGGCCAGTGCGCGGCATTCGTCGAGTGACGCGTGCGGGCTGCCGATGGCGACAAGCTCCACCTCTTCCGGCCCCTCGTTCAAGAGCGCCCAGGCGGCGGCCATGTCGGCGCGGCTGATGGTGACCCGGTCGGCATTGTCGGCTGCCGCGCCGTTGGCCTCGGGCGTCACGCCCTCGATATGCAGCATGGGGCTAGCGGAAGTCGTGCCGAAGGCCGCGCAGAGCGCCTTGAGGTCGTCGCGCGACGGCTGCGCCGAGGCGAGCCCATGCAGCAGCGGGATGCGATCGGGAGCCGCGCGACCGGCGAGATAACCGATCAGCGGCCAAAACGCATCGTCTACGCCCTCCGGCAATTCCACGTCGATGACGCGGCGCGCCTTGCGATGCTCGTCGAGATAGACGCCGGATAGCGGCGCGCGTCCGGTCAGCGCGATGCAAAGATCGAGGAAATCGGGATGTTTCGCCGTGCGTGCGCCAAGCACGGTATTGGCGAAGATCACCGCGTTGGATTCGGCCCAGGCAATCGATTCACCGGCGTTCGGTGCGCTGTCGAGCAGATAGGGCGAACAGGTAAAGGTCGGCCGGCAGCCCATGCGGACATAGGCATCGGCGAGACGCGCCGCCGGATTGCCGAACGCATACGGCACCCCTTGCGCCTGCCAGTTCGCACGGTCGACGGAGATAGCGTTCATCGTCGTCGGCACACAGACCTGCGCGCCCATATCAGCCATCTTTTCGGCAAAGGTCAGGTTCGCCGGGCTGGCATAGATACAGCCGTCAATATGTCCCTGAGTTACGTCCACGAGACTGCGCGCGCCCTGCTGCGCCGCCATGGCGCAGATGATGCGCATCGCCTGCTGGACGGCCACGCCCTGCTTTCCCTCGAGCATGGCCCGATCCGCCTCGGTCAGCTCCAGCGCGGCGGTGGCCGGTGCGCTTACGGGGATCGTGAGGCCGTCGGCTTCGATCGCGGTATCGCCGATCCTTGCCGTCTTCGCCCGTGACAGTGCCGCAAACGCTTCCGGTGCGAGGCGCAGCACCGGGAGCGGCTTGCCGAACATTTCCGTTGCAATCAGCGCGCCGAGGGTCAGCACGTCCTCGGCTTCCGAAAATACCAGCGCCGCCGGCGCCCGTCCGCTGAGCACGAGATCGAGAAGTACGCCCGATCCGGTACAGGAGCCACGGCTCGACGGCAGCATCAGGATGCCACCGGTCAGACACTTGCCGTGAAGCGGATGGTGCACGTCGATGACCGAACCCGTCGCGGGATCAACACCACCCCAGAAGCTCAAGGCCTCCGGCGAAGCCACGACGGGGCCTTCGGCCACGCCACCAAGGATACTTTGGGCGGGCGTCTGTGCTTTCATGCGGCGATACCTCTCTCAGAAGCGTTGAGGCGAGAAGGACGCGATGTCGATGGCAGGCGTCTGGCCGGTCAGCAGATCGGCAACGATCCGTGCTGTGCCCGCCGACTGGGTCAAGCCGAGGTGGCCGTGCCCGAAGGCGTAGATCACGCGTGGCGTGGCTCGGGCGCGGCCGATCGCCGGCAGGCTGTCGGGCAGCGAGGGACGGAAGCCCATCCACTGCACGCCGCCCTGCGGCTTCAGCCCGGGCAGGAAGGTTTGCGCCTTCTTGAGCATCGCCTCAGACCGGCGATAGTTCGGCGGCAGCTTGAGCCCGCCGAGTTCCACCGCACCGCCGACGCGGATGCCGGTCGACAGGCGCGTGACGACGAAGCCGTGACCGCCAAAGGTAACCTGCGTGCGCAGGTCGAAGGCATCGCCGGGAAGCGTCGTGTTGTAACCACGTTCGGTTTCCAGCGGGATGCTCTCGCCGAGGGTCTTGGCGATCTTGTGCGAAAACGCGCCCGCCGAAAGCACGACTTTCGCCGCACGGCGCGTGCTGCCGTCCGCCGTCAGTATCTCGACCCCATCCCCGGCCGGGCGCACGGCCGTAACGTCTGCCCGCTCGATCGTACCGCCCATGGCGCGGAAATAATCCGCCAGGGCGATCGTGTAGAGCTTCGGATCGGTGATCGAGTACCAGCCCGGCGTAAAGGTGCCATGGGTGAAACGCGGCGCGAGGCCAGGCTGGATCGCAGCCAATTCCTCTGCGGTCATGTGACGGAATTCGATTCCGTGCTCCGCCCGCGCCTTCCAGCCGGGGAGCGAGGCCTTCAGTTCGGCTTCGCTCTCGTAGACCTGGAGGTTACCCTCCTTGCGCAGCATCGGCATGGTGCCGGTCTGCTGCAGGAACGGCTCCAGTTCCGCCTTCGACAGATCCATCAGCGCCGTCTGCGCCGTAGTCGAATGCGCCACGCGCGAGGGCTGGCAAGCGCGCCAGAAGCGAAACATCCATGGTGCGATCTGCAGCGCATAGGAGGGCGGAACCGAAAGCGGCCCGAGCGGGTCGAGCAGCCATTTCGGCGCCTTCTTCAGGATGCCCGGCGAGGCCAGCGGAAGGATATCGGTAAAGGCGAAAGCCCCGGCATTGCCAGCCGAGGCCCCAGCCGCGGGACCTTCGCGGTCAAGCACGACAACCGAAAGCCCCCGTGCCTGGGCGGCGATCGCCGCGGAGAGCCCCACGACGCCGGCGCCGACTACGACGACGTCGGGTTGAGTCTGACCGTTCATCATGCCCTCAATGCGTTGCAGCTAGGAATTTCTTGGTCTCTGGGTGCTGCGGCGCATCGAACAGCTGTTCCGGCGACGCGATCTCGGCCATGATGCCCTGATGGAAGAAGGCGACGCGGTCGGAGACCTCGCGAGCGAACTTCATCTCGTGCGTCACGCAGATCATCGTCATGCCTTCGGATGCAAGCATCCGCAGCGTATCAAGCACTTCGCCGACCAGCATCGGGTCGAGAGCGGAAGTCACCTCGTCGAACAGCATGTATTCCGGCGACATGGCAAGAGCGCGGGCGATCGCCATACGCTGCTGCTGGCCGCCCGACATGCGGTTCGGATAGACCGCGAGCTTTTCGGCGAGACCCACGTGGGTCAGCTGCTTAACCGCGATTTCCTCGGCCTCGGCCTTCGACAGGCCAAGAACCTTGCGGGGTGCAAGCATCACGTTTTCCAGAACCGTCAGGTGCGGGAAGGCATTCCACTGCTGGAACACGATGCCCACCTTCTGGCGCAGCTTGTTCAGGTCGGTTGTCTTGGCGTGGACATCGGTTCCGTCGATGACGATCCGGCCGGCATCGATGGGCTCCAGCCCGTTGATGCAGGTGAGCAGCGTCGACTTTCCCGAGCCGGAGCCGCCGATGACGGTCACAACCTCGCCCTTGCTGACGGTGAGGTCGATTCCCTTGAGAACCTCCAGCTGGCCGAAGGATTTGCGGACGTTTTCAATCTCAATCATTGGGGGACCACCGTTTTTCGAGATACCCGCCAAGCCGGGCGATGGGGAAGCTGATGATGAAGTAGATGGCGCCGCAGATCAGAAGGATGAACAACGGCTCCTGCAGGCGCGTCACGAGGATCTGCGAGGCGCGCAGAAGCTCGATCAGGCCAAGCCAAAGCACGAGTGCGGAGTCCTTCATGACGCCGAGCGTCAGGCCGATCCAGGACGGCAGCGAAACGCGCGTTGCCAGCGGCGCCACGATGTAGCGCATGTCCTGCCACCAGGTCATGCCGAGCGAGCGGGCCGCACGGCGGGTGGTCGGCGGTACGGCGGCGATCCCGCCGCGCACGATCTCCGTACAATAGGCTGCCGTGTAAAGCGACAGCACCACGCAGGAGGTAGTGAAGGGAGGCCAACCCAGTTTCATGATCGACTGAAGGGCATTGCCGAGCACCAGTTGGATCAGCAGCGGCACCGAACGAAACACGTCGAGCACGAAGGTCAGCGGAGCGGACCAGTAGGGTCCGAGTTCGACACGGATCATCCCGAAGAGAACTCCGAGCACCGTGCCGGCGGCAACGGAGACGGCCGTGACCGCAAGGGTCATCCCGGCTCCCTGCGCAAGGAAGAGCATATCATTCCAGGTGAGGGCAGTACTAAACATCTCTCACCTCTCAGTAGCGAAACATGCGCGAGGCGAAGGCACGGGCACCAAGGGTGACCGCCTTGGCGATGACATAGTATATCACTGCCGCCAGCGCGAAGAATTCAAAGGTGCGGAAGGAGCGGGCATTCAGCTCCTGTGTGATGCCGGCGAGGTCGGTGTTCATGCCGACTGTGACACCCAGCGACGTCATCAGGATCGCCCAGACCATCTGGTTGGTGACCGGCAGGAAGGCGATACGCAGCATCTGCGGCATCACGATCAGCCGGAAGGCCTGCAGCGAGGTCATGCCAAGCGAACGACCCGCACGCGTCTGCGTGTCCGGGATGGCCTTGAGCGCACCGCGGAAGTTCTCAGCCAGGTAACCGGCATTGTTGAACGCGATACCGACCAGAAGCGAGGTAAAGGGACTCAGATGGATCCCGAAATTGCCAAGCCCGAAATGGGCCATGTAAATCTGGAACAGGGCAGGCGTGTTGCGCGCGATCTCGACCCAGGCAGTGGCAAACCCGCTGAGGATACGGTTGCCGGACAGGCGGAACAGGGTCAGGGCGATAGCGATGGCCAGGCCGATGGCCATGGACAGGAGCGCGATCTGCAGCGTCACCAGCGCGCCGTCCAACATCTGCGGCAGCGCTCTCAGCGCCTGGTTCCAGTGGAAGGTGTAGCTGAACATTACCGTCTCACCTTTCTGAAAGGAGCAACGGCGCGAGATAACCCCGCGCCGCCAACGAAACGGTCAGATTAGCGATAAACGCCGTTTACCGACAGATCGGGGAGCTCGCCGCCGACCCACTTCTCATAGAGCTCAGCATAACGGCCGGTGCGAACCTGCTGATTGATGAACAGGTTGAGGAAGTTGATGAGGCCGTATTCTTCGCGATTGGTGAAGAGGGCTACATAGTCAACGTCGAACGGAGCCTTGCCGACAACAGCAATTCCGGGGAACTTGCCGGTCTTTACGTTGGCCTGGGCTACGGTCGAGGTCGAGACGGTGGCGTCGATCTGACCTTGGCTCAACGCGAGGAAGACGTCTGCCTGCGTCTGGTAAGGACGAAACTCGCCCGCGCCCCATTCCTTGACCTGCTTTTCAAGCGCGATGGCCTCGAAGGTGCCGGCGGTGGCGCCGACGACCTTGCCCTTCATGTCTTCGAAGGTCTTGACGCCGGACTTCTCATTGGCGGTGACGGCCATTTCGAAGGCGAAGTAGGGGATGGTCATGCCGACCGTCTTGGCGCGCTCCAGCGTGTCGGAGGTGGAGGCAACACCGACGTCGACGCGGCCGGACATCAGTGCCGGAATACGCTCGGGGAACGGGGTCTCGACGATCTCGGCCGTTACGCCGAGCGCCTTGGCCAGATCATTGCAGTAGTCGACGTCGAAGCCAATCGGGTTGTTGGCATCGTCGCGCGCACCCATCGGCGGGAAGTCCAGCACGACAGCGCAACGCAGCGTACCGGATGCAATAATGTCGTCCAGCTTGTCAGCCTTGGCAGTGGAAACCATGCAGGTTGCGGCCAGAAGGCCAGCCATAACGGTTGAAAGTTTCATATGTCTCTCCCTTCGCTGGCGATCCAGCCCGCCAGAATGGCGTCATAATCATGACGACACCTCAAAAATCAACACAAAAATACTTTTTGTATACATTTTGAATTCAGGTGATTGAAATTCCAACCACTTTCCGGAAGCGAAAAGCGCCAAGGAAAGCCTTATACATTCCATGGCGCCGCTCTTAATTGCCACTCGGCAGGGGCCGAGTGGTTACTAACCCCTGGCGCTTACCAGGCCAAGAGGTCCTCGGGCAGAATTTCGGCAGGCATGTTCTGGTAAGAAACCGGACGAAGGAAACGACGGATCGACAGCGTTCCTACGCTTGTGGCCCCGAAGTTGGTGCTGGCCGGATACGGCCCGCCATGAACCATCGAGTCGACCACCTCGACCCCCGTCGGAAAACCGTTGACCAGCACGCGACCAGCCTTGTGCTCAAGTACCGGGCGCAGGCGGCGGGCGGCGTCCACATCCGCATCATCCATGTGCAACGTGGCGGTCAACTGCCCTTCGAAAGAACTGGCAAGCTCCAACATCTCATCCAGCGAACTGACGCGGACGACGAGCCCGAGCGGGCCGAACACTTCCTCCTTCAGACCGTGGTCACGCAGGAATTCCGAACCCTTCGTTTCAAACAGGTTTGGCGAAGCCTGCCGCCCCTCGGACTCAGTCACGTGCGTCGCCTGGACCTTGCTCGCAAGAAAGCGTGCCCGCCCCTCGTGATAGGCCGATGCGATGCCATCGGTCAGCATGGTCTGGGGACCAACCTGCTCCAGGCCGGCTTTGGTCGCGGCGACGAAGCGGTCGGCATCGGGGCCGTCGATGACGATGGCAATGCCGGGGTTGGTGCAGAACTGGCCTGCGCCCATGGTCAGCGAACCCGCCCAGCCCTGACCCAGCGCTTCCGCGCGGTTTGCAACCGCGTTTGGCAGGACGAACATGGGGTTCACGCTGCCAAGCTCGCCGAAGAAGGGGATGGGCTCGGGGCGTGCGGCGCAAAGATCGAACAACGCACGTCCGCCGGCGAGGCTGCCGGTAAAGCCCACGGCCTTGATCTTCGGATGCTGGACCAGTGCATGGCCGACGTCGCGCTTGCCGCCTTGGATCAGCGAGAAGACGCCCTTTGGCATGCCGGTTTTTTCGATGGCTGCAAGGATGGCTTCGGCGACGATCTCGCCGGTACCGGGATGCGCCGAATGCCCCTTGACCACAACGGGGCAACCCGCTGCCAAGGCTGCCGCGGTATCGCCGCCGGCCGTCGAAAAGGCGAGCGGAAAGTTCGAGGCGCCAAACACGGCGACCGGCCCGATCGGACGCTGTACCATGAGGATCTCGGGTCGCGGCGCGGGCTGGCGATCAGGCATGGCCGGCGCACGACGGCGATCCAGATAGTCGCCTTTGCGAATGTGCTCGGCAAAGAGCCGCAACTGGCCGACCGTGCGTCCCCGCTCGCCCTGGAGGCGGGCCTCGGGCAAGCCGCTCTCCTGGCTACCGATTTCGGTGATCGCCTCGGCGCGAGCCTCGATCTCTTCGGCGATGGCATCGAGGAACGCGGCACGCTGTTCGCGCGTGGTGGCCGCGTAGCTCCAGAATGCCTGCTCGGCAGCCTGGCAGGCGCGGTCGACCAGTTCAACGGTGCCAGCAGAGAATTGATGTGCTGGACCATGCGCCGGCGCCGACGTAAAGGTTTGCTCACCGGCGACCCATTCGCCAGCGATCAGGTGTTTGCCGTTGGGGGTGTAAGGCATGTCTAGGGATCCTTCGTGTCTTGCAGCTCGAGCCCACCGAATAGGGGAAGAACCCGCGGGGTGGGCCGGCACTTGCATCTTTCGCCCCACCATGCATACAACATGTCCACATGAATGCAACGCTTGTCTTGGCAGTGCCGCGCACCTCCGATCAGGCGACAACCACACCGCATGACGCACGAAAGGAAGCTGCGATGAGCCAAGATACCATCCTCACAATCGAGGCCCTGACTGGGCTCGTCGAAGAAATCTTCCGCAAGGCCGGGCTCAACGAGGTTCAGGCCGGCGCGCTCGCGCGGGTGATCGTCGCCGGCGAGCGCGACGCCTGCAAATCGCACGGCATCTACCGGATCGAGGGCGCCCTGCGCACGGTCAAGGCAGGCAAGGTCAAGCCGGATGCCGTGCCTGAGTTGACGCTGACGGAAGGCTCGGCCATCGTCAAGGTGAACGCGAATGGCGGCTTTACCAATCCAGCAGTCGAACTCGGCGTGCCGGCCCTGGCCGAGCGCGCCCGCGCCTGCGGCCTTGCGGCCCTCGTCATCAACGACTGCTCGCATTTCTCGGCACTTTGGCCGGAAGTGGAAGCCATCACGGAGCAGGGCCTTGCCGGGCTCGTAATGTGTCCGAGCTATGCGACCGTGGCGCCGACCGGCGGCAACAAGCCGCTGCTTGGCACAAATCCCTTCGCCTTCGGCTGGCCGCGTCCCGGCAAATCCCCCTACGTCTTCGACTTTGCGACTTCGGTTGCCGCCCGCGGTGAGATCGAGTTGCATCGGCGGGCGGGCAAGCAGCTGCCCGAAGGCTGGGCTATCGATGCGGAAGGCAATCCGACGACCGATCCGGAAGCAGCACTTGCCGGCGCCATGCTGCCGTTCGGCGGACACAAGGGCTCGGCCATCGGCACGATGATCGAACTGCTTGCCGGCATTATGATCGGCGACCTGACCAGCCCGGAAGTACTCGACTACCTCGGCACGACGACGCTGGCGCCCTTCCACGGCGAACTCATCCTCGCCTTCTCGCCGGAGGCTTTTGCTGCCGGCCGTTCCGGCGCCCCCTTCGCCCGGGCAGAGGTTCTGTTCGAAGCAATCGCCGGCCAGGGCGCCCGCCTGCCCTCGCAGCGCCGTTACGTCGCGCGGGCGAAATCGGAGACCCACGGCATTGCCTTGACCGCTGCCGAGATGGAGCAGCTGGACCGCTTGCTCGCCCTGGGACTTGACGCAGTGGCGTAACCGATTGATTCCGGGTAGCGCCGTGGCGACGGGTTCGCCGCGGCGTTCAACCCTTTTGTAGAGCGAGATGGGCGCCGAGGCCGATTAGGATCGTTCCGCCCGCATTGCGCACCAGCGATTGCACGCCACTTGACTGCTTCATTCGCGCGAGGATTACATCCGCGAGCATGACGGTGACGACATCGGCAAAGGTGAACATCAAGTTCACCAGAATTCCCAAAATCGCGAGTTGCACCCAGATCGGCAGGCCGGCGCTGCTGTCCACAAACTGCGGCAGGAAAGCCAGGAAGAAGATCGCTGTTTTGGGATTGAGCACTTCCACAGCGACGCTTTGGAAGAATGCCCCCCGCCCGCCCTTCGGCGCGCCTCCCGCCACGCACTCTTCGCGTCCCTCGAACGGAAAAGCGAAATGCCGAGCCAGACGAGATAGGCGGCACCGGCAAACTTCACGCCGGCATAGGCGATCGGCACGGCATGGAACAGGGCGGAAAGCCCTGCTGCGGCCGCGATGATATGCGCGTAGGCGCCGAGATGGGTGCCGAGGACCGCCATCAGGCCTGCCGCGCGGCCACCAGCCATCGTCCGGGCGGCGGCGTAGAGCATGGCGGGGCCTGGAATGAAGGCGAAGACCGCCGTGGTGACAGCGAAGGCAAGCAGCACGTCAAGGGAGGGCATTTTCGACTTCTCTCGCTCCGGTTGCCAAAGACAATCGCAAAATCGGATCGCTGCGACAATCGCAAAAACGCCGCCGGCAGCGTTGGCTACAGGCGGCGTAAAGAATCGAAAGGGAAGTCGGAAGCTAGGCGATTAAGCCTTGTACTTCTGGACGGCGCCCGGGAGCTTGCTCCATTCGGCATACCAGGTGTCGAACAGCTTGAGCTGGGCCTCGACATAGCCACGCTGGCTGTCGGAGAGGGCATCGGTCTCGTTGAAGTGCAGCGTGTATTCCTTGTCGCCCTTCAGCACCATCATGTGCTTGAAGTAGAGAACGAGGTCCGGGCCTTCGTCGAAGGAGGAGAGTACGGCGAGCGCCTGCTCCAGTTCGAGCGCGCGCTGGCGGGCGTCCGCGTCGCCGGCGGCAGCGGCGCGTGCCAGGTTGCACATGTGCAGGACTTCCTTCGGCAACACCACGCCGATGCCGGTGATCGCGCCGGTCGCGCCGCAGTTCACGAAGCCCTGGAACACGCAGGTGTCGACGCCGATCATCAGGGTGACGTCGTCTTCACGGCTGGTGATGTGCTCGGCCGCATAGCGCATGTCGGCTGCACCGCCGAATTCCTTGAAGCCGATCAGGTTCGGGTGCTCGGCGCGTAGCGCGAAGAACAGGTCAGCGCGGGTGGCGAAGCCGTAATAGGGGCTGTTGTAGATGACGGCCGGCAGGTCCGGGGCGGCAGCGAGAATGGCCTTGAAATGGTTCTTCTGAGCTGCGACGACCGTGGCGCGCGACAGGACGCGCGGAATGACCATCAGGCCCTGTGCACCGACCTTCTGGGCGTGTGCGGCATGAGCAACAGCCGAGGCGGTGTTCACGGCGCCGGTACCGACGATGACCGGGACGCCAGCCTTGACGAGGCGCTCGACGCCTTCCATGCGCTGCTCGTCGGTCAGAAGCGGCCAGTCACCCATCGAGCCGCAGTACACGACCCCCGACATGCCCTTTTCGATCAGTTCCTTGCCCTTGCGCACCAGCGCGTCGAAGTCCGGGCTGCGGTCTTCCTTGCAGGGGGTCATCAGGGCCGGAATAACGCCGGAGAAAATCTTGGCCTTCATCGTAAACTCCTCTTTAGGCTGTCGGGCGAGCAGGGATGGTCACGCCAACGGCGAGATCGCACCCGTGCCTTCAACGCGATAATAGCATTTGTATTTTATTTGTCGACAAGAAATCGACAAGGCATCACAGCGCAATGTCCAGTCGCTCGTCACGCGTGAAAAGCTTTTGAATCTGGTGGACGATTTGTTCGGCGTGGGCCCTTGCGACCCGGTCGGCACCATCGACGTCACGCGCGGCAATGACTGCGATCATGTCCGCATGCTCGTCGACGAAACGCTGTGGAAATTGTTCTTCGTAGGACTGGTAGTAGAGGCGCAGAATTCGCCGCCCCTCATCCAGCAACCGACGGAACAGGCTCGTGAAATAGGGATTGCGGCCTGCGTCTGCGATCGCCGCATGGAAGGCGGCATTGGTGGCGATCATGGCGAGTGCGTCCCGTGCCTCGACGGCTGCCGCATAGTCCTCGTGGAAGCCACGGATCACCGCCAGATCCTCTGGGCGGTGATATTGCGCTGCCAACCGCGTCGTGACCCGGTACATCAGCACCAGCGCGTCGAAGAAGGTGTGCATGTTGAGGAAATCGATGTTCGACACCATGGTCGAGCGATTGGGCAGCGTATCAATCAGCCCCTCACCCGCCAAACGCACCAGCGCCTCGCGTATCGGAGTCCGTGACATCTCGAAGCGTTCAGCCAGCTGAACTTCATCGATCGGGCTGCCCGGCGGGAGGACCAGGTCCAGGATCTCGTCGCGCAAGATATCGTAGACGAATTTTACGCCAGAGCCGCGCTTTCGTTCCGAGGATGGTGTCGACAGTTTTTCATTCATAGCCAAATAACCTGTGTCGACAAAAGAAATACACACGTTAGCAATGATGTTCAACGCCTGTTGACGGAAAACAAATTTCGTCGGTCCAACCGGCTTGAATGCAGGCAGGGTTGAGCCTTGCCGGAATCTGCGGCACGCAACCGTACAGGTCCGACACTACTGGATCTTTGATTTCCAGGACGCCGGTCGCTTTTCAAAGAACGCTGCGATCCCCTCCGCCGCCTCCGCCGTTTCCCAGGTGTCCGCAAGCCGGGTCAGGGTCATCTCGATCAGACTTTCATCGATCGGGGCAGCAACCGAATGCACCAAAGCTTTCGCCGCGGCGACGGCTCCCGGCGCGGTCGCAAAATACTGGGCGACCTCCCGTTCGACCGCCGCATCCAGCCCCTCCGCCTCGACCTCCGCGTTCAAGAGGCCGACGGTCAACGCCTCGTCGGCCCCGAAAAGGCGCGCCGAGGTGAAATACCGTAACGCATTGGCCGAACCGATGCGGGCGATGACATACGGGCTTATCGTCGCCGGGATCAGCCCGAGCCGCGTTTCCGTCAAGCCGAAACGGGCGTCGGAGGCGGCAATCGCCGTGTCGCAGACACTGATCAGGCCGACGCCGCCGCCATAGGCCTGACCGTTGACGCGGGCAATCAGCGGCTTTGGCAGCTCGCGCAACGCCTTCAGCATCACGGCGAGCTTGCGAGCCTCGGCGATCCGTTGCTCCCGGGTCGCCGAGGCCTGCTCTTTCATCCACTTGAGATCGCCCCCCGCGCAGAAACTTGCACCTTCGCCGGTCAGAACCACGACACGCACTGCAGGATCGTCGCCGAGTTGCGAAGCTGCCTGCGTCAATTCGGCGATCATCCGCGCGGATAGCGCATTGTGCTGTTCGGGCCGGGCCAGCATCAGCGTCGCCACGCCGCGGCTGTCCGCCGCAATGGAAATTGTCTCGAACTTCATGGCTTGGTCTCCGCTTCCGGCCTCAGGACAAGTTCACGGGCAAATGCTGCCGCATCCGCCAGACGCGTCATGTCCAGGCCGGTGCTGTAATCCATTGCCTCCAGCATCCCGGCGACCGCAAGCGTATCGACGTTGCCTTTCGCGCCCGGAGCGAACGGGCAGCCGCCGAGGCCACCCACCGAGGCATCGAACACCCTCAGCCCGAGATCGAGACTGACGCGGATGTTGTCGAGCGCCCGCCCGCCGGTATCGTGATAGTGGCCAGCAAGCTGTTCGGGCGGTGCGACGCCGAGAACGGCGCTCAGCATGGCGGCGACTTCATCTGGCGTCCCCCGGCCGGTCGTATCGCCGAGGCTCACTTCGTGGCAGCCGAGCGCCAGCAGCTTCTCCGTAACGCCGGCAACGGCGCCGGGCGGTGTCGGCCCGTCATAAGGGCACACCACGACGCAACTGACATAGCCGCGCAACGGCAGACCATCGGTGCGGGCCCGATCGGCTACGGGCTTCAGCCGGTCGAGGCTCTCGGCAATCGAGCAATTGATGTTGGCGCGGGAGAAGCCCTCGGATGCCGAGACGAAAATTGCCACCTCGTCGGCGCCGGCCGCCCTCGCCGCTTCGTAGCCGATCATGTTCGGCACCAATGCGGCGTATCGTGCGCCAGGACGCCTTGCGATACCCGCCATGACCTGCGCACCATCGGCCAGTTGCGGCACCCATTTCGGGCTGACGAAGCTGGTCGCCTCGATACGGCCAAAGCCGCAGGCGGACAGCCTGTCGATCAGCGCGATTTTTTCCGCCGCCGGAATGATGCGCTTCTCGTTCTGCAGGCCGTCGCGTGCCGCCATTTCGACGATTTCGACATACGCGCCCATGAGCCTCCCTTTCGCCCGCCGGAACGTGCCCGCACGCCGGCGCGGCCGACAAACGCTCCACCACTATGGCCTCCATGGTAACGAGCCCGTCGCCCTTGGCAACTCCTTGCAGCGACCAAGAGGGAGCTGCGGCGCCGACAATGAAGGGCGATCGACATCAAGACGGCAGAGCGTCAACGTTCCTGGGCAAGCAGTGCCTGAACCAGTTCGAACTCGTTCTTACCCGATCGTTCCGCAATCTCGGACAATGGCACGTCCGCGGCCACGGCAAAGCCTCGCTGGTTGAGCCTTGCGAGGAGGCCATCGGTCGTATCACCCAACAGGGGTGCCAGCTTCTCTGGCGAGTTCTGCAGAACCACCCGGGCGAGGGCAAACTGCGGCGGGCCGCCCGAACGCCCCTCTCCACCTGGCCATGCGAATGGAACCGCCGCCGCCAACGATATCAGAAGCGCGACCGTCATGGGTCGCCGTCCGAAATAACCCGTCATCGGGCGCCAGTTCTTCCACACATGCAAAACGAACGGCGCGATCAGCACCATGCTCAGCCATTCATGCATCGCGTGGAAGGTGGCGTTGCCGATATGAAAAAAGATCGCAACGCCCGAAACGAGCGAGACGAGAAACAAACCTGTGATCAATGGCGTCGCATAGCGCTTGAGAACCGCAATCATGTCTTTGTCTTGATGTTGTTGATCCGGTCGGCAGGCTAACCGCGCAAAAGTCACAATGAATAGTTAAATCACTGTAATATTTGACAAACTCAAATTTCACACAGGAGATTTTTGCGGGCGCGGGGAAGAGCCTGACGAATCCACGTTGCTCGTACAGGACAGCGGGGACGACGCTCACGAGGCGTCGCCCGGAGTGGCGCGCGCGCCTTCGCCACCGTGGAAAACACAAAAGCCCCGGCGAACCGAGGCTTCGAAGGACTTGGAAGAATGGAGCGGGTGAAGCGATTCGAACGCTCGACCCCAACCTTGGCAAGGTTGTGCTCTACCCCTGAGCTACACCCGCTCATCGTCGACGGCCTGGGGTAGTCGGTGGCCGAAGGTCGCTGCGTTGCGGCGACGGGCGGTATATGGCCTAAGCGTTTTTCAAATGCAACAGGGAAATCGCAGGATTTTCCAGAAATTTTCGATTGAGCCGTGGAAAGCCTGAAAAGCCGCGCACTGGCGCGGCCCGGCTACGCGACGACGCCCGTTGCCTCGCCCCGCAATACATCTTAAGCAACGCTACAAGCCAACCGGTCCTGCGAAAGGCTGCGGGGCCGGGCAACATGACAACGGCGGACACCAGCGGGATCAAACATGGATATGCAGCGGGACGTACAGAGGCCAAAGACCGAAGAAGAGCTTTTCGCCTTCCTCGACAGCCTGGGCATCAAGCATACGACGAAGAACCATGAGCCGGTTTTCACCGTTGCCGAATCGGTGGCGCTGCGTGACGAAATTCCCGGTGGCCACACGAAGAACCTCTTTCTCAAGGACAAGAAGGACAACTATTTCCTCCTGACGGTCGAGGAGAACGCCGCCGTCGATCTGAAGACGATCCATGGCGTCATAGGTGCGGCGAGCCGCGTTTCCTTCGGCAAACCCGAGAAACTGATGGAATATCTTGGCGTCATTCCGGGCTCTGTCACTGCCTTTGGCGCCATCAACGACACGGGCGCGAACGTGAAGGTGATCATCGACGAAGATCTGATGGCCTACGACATCATCAACGCACACCCCTTGAGGAACGATGCGACCACGTCGATCGGGTCGAAGGACCTACTTCGTTTCATCGAGGCGACCGGCCACGAGCCGCTTGTCTTGAAAATGACTGCCTGACATACGATCTTCTGACGAAATTCGATTGAAACCGGGCGACGGTCCGCGAGGAGACAATGATGAGCGACAATCCCTATGCGACATCGTTTGGCGGACAGATGAACGCCGCGGTCAACTATGGCGGCGCAACCGAGGCGGACCTGATCAAGGACACGACGACGGCGAACTTCGCCAAGGACGTCATCGAGGCATCGCGGCAGCAACCGGTACTCGTCGATTTCTGGGCGCCCTGGTGCGGTCCCTGCAAGCAGTTGACGCCAATCATCGAGAAGGTGGTGAAGGAAGCCGCCGGTCGCGTGAAACTCGTCAAGATGAACATCGATGATCATCCTTCGATCGCGGGCCAGCTCGGCATTCAGTCGATCCCCGCCGTGATCGCCTTTGTCGACGGCCGTCCGGCCGACGGCTTCATGGGCGCATTGCCGGAGAGCCAGGTGCACGCCTTCATCGACAAGATCGCCGGCCCCGCGGGAGCCGATCAGAAGGCGGAGATCGAGGCGGTTCTGATCGAGGCAAAGACGCTTCTCGACCAGAACGATGTCGCCGGTGCAGCCGACCTCTTCGGCGCGATCCTGCAGGCAGACCCCGACAACGCCGCAGCCCTCGCCGGGATGGCCCAGTGCATGATTGCCGCCGGCCAGCACGACAACGCCCGTCAGACGCTTGCCTCTGCTACCGAGGAAATGGCGAAGGACCCGACCATCACAGCCGTGCTCAAGCAACTCGACCAGATCGAGGAGGCGCGCAAGCTCGGCGATCCGCAGGCGCTGGAGCACGCGCTCGCCGCCGACCCGGATGACCACGCCGCCCGTCTGAAACTCGCCAAGATCCGTAACGTCGAAGGCGATCGTCAGGCGGCCGCAGATCACCTGCTCATGATTTTGAAGCGCGACCGGTCGTTCGAGGACGATGCGGCCCGACGCGAGCTTCTCCAGTTCTTCGAGGTGTGGGGACCCAAGGACCCGGCCACGATCGCGGCCCGACGCAAGCTTTCGTCGATCCTGTTTTCCTGATCGTTCGGCCCCGGCACATCTTGAGAAATTCGCCACGAACCCCATTTCATGAGCATCGCGGCGTCTGAAACTTCCAGTTCGGACGCCACCGAATGCAACGGGAAGGCGATGAAATGCACGTCGGAAATGCACGTTATCTGAAGCCGGACGACTTGCCGGGGACGATTCCGGTGTTTCCGCTCACGGGCGCCCTGCTTTTGCCGGGCGGACAGCTACCACTCAACATCTTCGAACCACGCTATCTTTCCATGTTTGACGATGCACTGGCGGGCAGCCGCCTGATTGGCATGGTGCAACCGGTCTTCGGCGATCACGTGGAATCGGATCCGTCGTCCGAGACACCGGCGCTCTGCCGGGTCGGCTGCATAGGGCGGATCACCTCCTTCGCCGAAACCGGCGACGGGCGCTACATTGCCTCACTGACCGGAGTGTGTCGCTATCGGTTGATCAGCGAGGCGCGCACGGCCAAGGCCTACCGCTGCTTCAAGATCGCCCCTTTTATCAGCGACCTTTCCGGCGCCGATGACGAACGCGGCGTCGACCGCGAGGCGTTGCTCTCCGCCTTCCGCGCCTATCTCGACGCCAACAAGCTGGAGGCGGACTGGGAGAGCGTCGAACGCGCCAGCAACACGACGCTCGTCAACTCCATGTCGATGATGTCGCCCTATGGCCCTGCCGAAAAGCAGGCATTGCTCGAGGCGCCCGATCTGAAGACCCGCGCCGAGACGCTGATCGCGATTACCGAGATCGTGCTGGCGCGCAATTTCGGCGACGTCGACACACGGCTCCAATAGGTCATCTGATGGACAACAAGACCCACCACGTCGACCCAAAACTTCTGGAACTGCTCGTCTGCCCGCTGACGAAAGGCAGGTTGACGTGGAATGCGGAGGCTGGCGAACTGGTATCGGAACGGGCCAAGCTCGCCTATCCGGTGCGCGACGGCATCCCGATCATGCTCGTCTCGGAGGCGCGCGAACTGAAGGACTGAGCATTCGCTACGCGGCGGAGCACAGCCTCAGATCGGCTCGCCGACCAGCATGCGCGGCTGGTTGGCGCCCGAAAGTCCCTCGGCCTGGCGGATGAAGTACGACTTCAGGCCCGGAAGGCGATCGACGATCCCAAGCCCGAGATCGCGCGCCACGCGCACCGGTGTGATGTCATTGGAGAACAACCGGGTCAGCACATCCGTGGTCACGCCCATGCGGAACGTGTCGAAGCGTCGCCACGTCTCGTAGCGCTCCAGTACCGCGAGCGAGCCGATATCGAGCCCCAGGCGATCGGCCTCCACGATCGTCTCAGCCAGCGCCGCAACGTCCTTGAAGCCGAGGTTCAAGCCCTGCCCCGAGATTGGATGGATCCCGTGCGCGGCATCGCCGGCGAGCGCAAAGCGCGGCGCAACAAACGAGCGGGCCAGGGTCAGGCCGAGCGGGAAGGCCCTGCGGCCCCCGACGACCTTGAGCGCTCCAAGCTTGTGCCCGAACCGGCGCTCCAGTTCCTCCTCGAAGACTAGGTCGTCGCTGGCGATGAGGCGCTCGGCATCCTCCGTCCGCTCGGTCCAGACGAGCGAGGAACGGTTGCCGGTCATTGGCAGCGTTGCAAACGGGCCGGAGGGGAGGAAATGCTCCTCAGCGGTTCCCTCGTGCGGCCGCTCGTGCTCCACCATCGTCACGATGCCAGACTGGCCATAATCGAAGCGCACGGTCTTTATGCCGGCGATGTCACGCAGCTTCGAGCGCACGCCATCGCAGGCGACCAGAAGACGCGTCTGTCGCGTCTCGCCGTTGGAGAGGCGAACCTCCGTCGCATGCGCATCGGTAGAGAAGTCGACCGCCGACGTCGCCCAGTGGATCGGCAGGCCGATCCGCTCGGCTGCGGCGAGCAGGCTGCCGGTCACGGCACGGTTCGGGACCATATGGGCAAACGGTGAGCTGTCGTCTGCGGAGCCGGTTCCTTCGAAGGTGAGAAACACCGGACGGACGGGGTCGGCTATGCGCGAATCGGTGATCACCATCCGCCGGATCGGTTCTGCTTCCGGCGCGATCTGGTCCCAGACGCCGAGCACGCTGAGCAGATTGCGTGCGGCGGCAACGAGTGCGGATGCCCGCTCGTCGCGCTCCCAGGCTTCAGCCGGCGCGCCGTCGACAAGTTCCACCTTGAGATGCGGCGCTGCCGTCTTCAGCGCCACGGCCAGTGACAGCCCGACATATCCGCCACCGGCCACTAGAACGTCGATCATGCGTTTCTCCCTGCCCCCTTGAGCAACCCGAGCAGTCTATATAGAGGACGAAGCCATCGTTTCCTACCGTGGGAGAATGCCCAAATGTCGCGTCTGGTCGAAACCCGTTCGCCGATGGAGGAGTTGCTTTCGACCCTGGACCTCGAACCGCTCGAGGTGAACCTCTTCAGGGGGCGAAGCCCGCAGGTGGGCTGGCAGCGTGTATTTGGCGGACAGGTTATCGCGCAGGCGCTGGTGGCGGCTTGCCGCACCGTCGACAACGACCGGTTCATCCATTCGCTTCACGCTTACTTCGTCCGTCCCGGCGATCCGGCGATACCGATCCTCTACGACGTCGACCGCGTTCGCGACGGCGCGACGTTCACGACGCGCCGGGTCATCGCCATCCAGCACGGCAAGCCGATCTTCTTCATGACCGCCTCCTTCCACATCGATGAGGCCGGCTTCGACCACCAGTGCCCGATGCCGGACGTGCCCCCGCCGGAGGAACTGCTTGTCGAGGAGCAGATCCGCGAACGCTTCCTCGCCCAGGCGCCGAAGAACATCCGCGAATATTGGGAACGGCCACGACCGATCGAGCTGAGGCCGGTCGAGCTGACGCACTACCTCTCTCCCGAGAAGCTGCTCCCGACCCAAAACGTCTGGGTGCGCGCCACCGGACCAGTTCCGGATGCCCGCGACCTTCAGGCGGCCGTCCTCGGCTACCTCTCCGACATGACGCTGCTCGACACCGCACTTTTTGCGCATGGGACCTCCGTGTTCGACCGAACGCTGCAGGTTGCGAGCCTCGATCATGCCATGTGGTTCCATCGCCCCTGCACGCTTGACGACTGGCTGCTCTATGCCCAGGACAGCCCTTCGGCGTCCGGGGCGCGCGGCCTCACCCGTGGTAGCCTTTTCAACCGATCCGGTGAACTCATCGCCTCGGTGGCGCAGGAGGGACTGATCCGGAAAAAGGCGGCTGATTAATTCAGGTGCAATATATTTGCACCGCCTAATTTTTAGGCTGAATCGGTGACGCTTCGCCGACAGCCCCTGTTTCCTGTGCGAAAAATAATTACTTCACAATAGGTTAGCATAGCCACTCGAATCTGGCACGCTCCTTGAATGTGTATCGCCCAGCGGCCGAAGCAACACGCTTGCGGCAGCTTTGAACGGCCTCGGCCGTGGGCGAACACGAAGAATGGGAACCAGATGAAAATTGTGATGGCCATTATCAAGCCGTTCAAGCTCGATGAGGTGCGCGAAGCCCTCACCGCCGTCGGCATCCAGGGCCTGACCGTGACCGAAGTGAAGGGTTACGGCCGCCAGAAGGGACACACGGAAATCTATCGCGGCACCGAATATGCCGTGAGCTTTCTCCCCAAGCTGAAGATCGAGATCGCCGTTTCGACCGAAACGGTCGACAAGGCCGTCGAAGCAATCGCATCAGCCGCAAAGACCGGCCAGATCGGCGACGGAAAGATCTTCGTCTACTCGATCGACCATGCCGTGCGCATCCGCACGGGCGAAACCGATTCCGAAGCGCTGTAAGAACCGCAGATCAGGGAGCTCCCTTATGTCATCGCATACTTTTTCCAGCATCGCTGCCCGCCTGGGCATTGCATCTGCGGCACTTTTCGCCCCTGTCGTGGCCCTTGCGCAGGAAGCGGCACCCGCAGCCACCGAAGCTGCCGCGGCCGCACCGGTTCCGGACAAGGCCGATACCGCGTTCATGTTCCTGTCCACCCTGCTCGTCTTCTTCATGCTGATCCCGGGCCTGGCCCTGTTTTACGGTGGCCTGGTGCGTGCCAAGAACATGCTGTCGGTCCTGATGCAGTGCACGGTCATCGGCGCCATGATGATGATCGTCTGGGTCACTTACGGCTACTCGTTCGCCTTCGGCGGCTCGACCAGCCCCTATTTCGGCGGTTTCGCCAAGATCTTCCTGTCGGGCGTTTCGGTCGACAGCACGGCTGCAACCTTCTCCGAGGGCGTCGTCATTCCGGAATACATCTTCATGCTGTTCCAGATGACGTTTGCGGCGCTGACCCCGGCCCTGATCATCGGCGCCTTTGCCGAGCGCATCAAGTTCTCGGCCGTCCTCCTTTTCACCCTGCTCTGGGCCACCTTCGTCTACTTCCCGATCGCCCACATGGTCTGGGACGGCAACGGCCTGATCTTCAACATGGGCGCGCTTGACTTTGCCGGCGGCACCGTCGTTCACATCAACGCTGGCGTGGCAGGCCTCATCGGCGCGATCATGGTCGGCAAGCGCACGGGCTTCGGCAAGGACATGATGGCGCCGCACTCCATGACGCTGACGCTTGTCGGCGCTGCGATGCTGTGGTTCGGCTGGTTCGGCTTCAACGCCGGCTCCAACCTTGAGGCCTCGGGCGGCGCAGTGCTCGCAACCGTCAACACCTTCGTCGCAACGGCAGCCGCGATCCTCGCCTGGTCGCTGGTGGAAAGCTTCACCCGCGGCAAGGCATCGCTGCTCGGCAGTGCTTCCGGCATGATCGCCGGCCTCGTGGTCATCACCCCAGCCGCAGGCTCGGTCGGCCCGATGGGCGCGATCGTGCTCGGTCTTCTCGTCTCGCCGATCTGCTATTTCTTCGTCGCCGTGGTGAAGAACAAGTTCGGCTATGACGATACCGCAGATGTCTTCGGCATCCACGGCGTCGGTGGCTTCATCGGCGCGCTCGGAACCGGCATCTTCACAGCACCGTGGCTCGGCGGTACCGGCGGGGAGGATTTCTCGATCGCCTCGCAGTTCATGACCCAGCTGACGGCCGTCGTGATCACCATCGTCTGGTGTGGTGTCGTATCGGCGATCCTCTACAAGGTGGTGGATGTGATCGTCGGCCTGCGCGTGTCGGTCGAAGCCGAGCGCGAAGGTCTCGACCTGTCCTCTCATGGGGAAGCCGCCTACCACGCCTAAGACAGAACATGCGACGGCACGAGGTTCCGTCGCCGAACTTCCCGTCGCGGCCATATATGAATATGCCGCGCCTCGCCCGGGCCTCTGGTCCGGGCTTTTTTGCGTAACCATGCCGCAAATTACCCGCGAAAAAACTGCACTTCGAGCCATGGTTAACATGCCATTAACGCTTGACCCATTAGGGTCGCACATCGTCCACACTCCCGAGCACGGCGGGAAGACCACATCCGGAATGATCGCGCGACAGGCTGAAACACATGGCGAGAAGCACATCGGCAATGCTGGACAACCGACCTGAGCGGTTCGTCCTATCCGCCTTTCTCTGGCGGCAGGTACGGGCCTTGCTGGGTTTCGGCCTGTTCATGGCACTCGCGCTCGCCATCGCGGCACTCTCCACCTGGAACGTCTCCGATCCGAGCTTCTCCTACGCTTCCGGCGGCGAACCGACGAACGCGCTCGGCTATGGCGGCGCGGCATTCGCCGATATCTTCATGCAGTTCTTCGGGCTCGCCAGCGTCGTTGCCCTGCTTCCCGTCGTCGCCTGGGCCTTGGCCCTCATCAAGAACAGGCGGCTCTCGCGCATCGTGAAACGGTTCGGTTCGTGGTTCCTGGGCGCCGTCCTCGCCTCTGCGGCCCTCAGCTGCATTCCGGCACCGATCACCTGGCCGCTGCCAAACGGTCTGGGCGGCGTTTTCGGCGACATGATCCTACGTTTTCCGGCGCTGTTCACCGGCGCCTATCCGACAGGCACCCTGGCGAGCGTTTTGGGCGCTTTTCTGGCGATTCCCGCTAGCTGGCTGCTCATCTTCAGCGCCGGACTCATTGGCAACGACCCCTTGGACGAGGACGAGGTTCCCGCACCGGCACCGGTGGAGCGGACCCGAACGGTCAGCGATGCCGAGGAAGAGGATGAGGCAGAAGGGCCGCTGATGGTCGTGGCCGGCGCGCTGACCCATGCCTGGTACACCAGCCAGGCCCGCGCACGCCGACTGTTCGGCTTGCCCGGCCGCAGCAAGACCCACTCCCGCGCTGTCGAACAGCCTTACGACTTCAACGACGATGAGTTCGGCACCCTCAACGAGCCCTCGCGCGCCAAGGTCGCGCCACGCCTGTCAGACCGGGTCGAGCCGCCCTTGGAAGGGAGCGCCCGACGTGCCGTTTCACCGCCGCCGATCTCGGACTTCGATGACGAGGGAATGCTGGACGACGACGGCGACGACCTCCCCCGCCCCGCCGGCATCCTGCCGGATGACGACGACTGGGCGCCGCGCGCGGCACCGGCCGCACCTGCCGGCCTGCGTTCGCGTATTGCCGCCGCCGCACCGAAGCCCAAAGCCGGCCAGCGGGTCGAGCGGGAGGCGCAATCTTCGTTCGCTGGCCCCGGCGGCTTCCAGCTTCCGTCGCTGCACCTGCTTGCCGAACCGAGGAACGTTGCCCGTGACGCCTCGCTCTCGGCCGATGTACTGGAGCAGAACGCCCGTATGCTTGAGGGCGTGCTTGAAGACTTCGGCGTCAAGGGCGAGATCATCCATGTGCGCCCCGGCCCGGTTGTTACCCTCTACGAACTGGAACCCGCGCCCGGCATCAAATCGTCGCGCGTCATTGGCCTTGCCGACGACATCGCCCGCTCGATGAGTGCGATTGCCGCCCGCGTCGCCGTGGTGCCCGGCCGCAACGCGATCGGCATCGAGCTGCCGAACCAGAGCCGTGAGACGGTGTACCTGCGTGAACTCTTGGCAAGCCGCGACTTCGAGACCAGCAAGGCCAAGCTCGCCATGGCGCTCGGCAAGACCATCG
This sequence comes from Rhizobium sp. ARZ01, assembly GCF_014851675.1. Lineage (NCBI taxonomy): Bacteria > Pseudomonadati > Pseudomonadota > Alphaproteobacteria > Hyphomicrobiales > Rhizobiaceae > Rhizobium > Rhizobium sp. ARZ01. The sequence goes on along the minus strand of NZ_JACVAE010000003.1, from coordinate 348,877 downwards.
GCGGTGAACCTGTTATCTCCGACATCGCCAAGATGCCCCACCTGCTCGTCGCCGGCACGACCGGCTCGGGCAAGTCGGTGGCGATCAACACGATGATCCTGTCGATTCTGTATCGCCTGAAGCCGGAACAGTGTCGCCTGATCATGATCGATCCAAAGATGCTGGAACTCTCCGTCTACGACGGCATTCCGCACCTGCTCTCCCCAGTCGTCACCGATCCGAAGAAGGCGGTCGTGGCGCTGAAGTGGACCGTCCGCGAGATGGAGGAGCGCTACAAGAAGATGTCGAAGATCGGCGTGCGCAACATCGACGGCTTCAACAGCCGCGTCGAGCAGGCGCTTGCCAAGGGCGAGGCGATCACCCGCACCGTCCAGACCGGCTTCGACCGCCAGACCGGCGAGGCGATGTACGAAACGGAAGAATTCGACCTGCAGCCGATGCCCTACATCGTCGTCATCATCGACGAAATGGCCGACCTGATGATGGTCGCTGGCAAGGACATCGAAGGCGCCGTGCAGCGTCTGGCGCAGATGGCCCGCGCCGCCGGCATCCACGTCATCATGGCCACCCAGCGCCCTTCAGTCGACGTGATCACCGGCACGATCAAGGCCAACTTCCCGACCCGTATCTCCTTCCAGGTCACCTCCAAGATCGACAGCCGCACGATCCTCGGCGAACAGGGCGCCGAGCAGCTGCTCGGTATGGGCGACATGCTCTACATGGCCGGCGGCGGCCGCATCCAGCGCGTCCATGGCCCCTTCGTCTCCGACAACGAGGTCGAGGCCGTCGTCGCGCATCTGAAGACGCAGGGCGCACCGCAGTATCTCGACGCCATCACCGAGGACGACGACGAGGACATGGAAGGCGGCGGCCCGGCCGGTACGTCCAACCTGGAAGATTCGGACGATCCCTACGACCAGGCCGTGGCCGTGGTCTTGCGTGATGGCAAGGCCTCGACATCCTATATCCAACGCAGGCTCGGTATCGGCTATAATCGTGCGGCCTCGCTCATCGAGCGGATGGAGCAGGAGGGCCTCATCGGACCGGCAAACCACGCGGGCAAGCGCGAGATCCTGGTTCCGATGGAAGACGAAATCACGAGCCGGTAGCGCAAGCGCGCTTTCTCGCCCTGAACGCGAACCGGCGCCAGCGATCGCGCCTTGATGGCGCCGTACTTGGCGTACATGAGAGCGACATGAAGGAGATCACGATGAGCAACGACCACAAAGCCTCGGCTGGCACCGACATCACACGACGCGGCTTCGTCGGTCTGACGGCGCTGTTGCTCGCCACCGGCCCGTCTGTCCTGGCGCCGAGCCCGGCTGCTGCCCAGGCTTCCGGTACGGCTCAACGCATCGCCGATCATTTCTCCTCTGTGAAGACGATGATGGGCGAGTTCGTGCAGTTCGGCCCCCGCGGCGAGCAGACCGGCGGCAAGTTCTATATCAGCCGCCCGGGCAAGATCCGCTTCAACTACGAGGATCCTTCGCCGATGCGCGTCATTTCCGATGGCCGCACGGTGGTGATCGGGAACCGTAAGCTCAAGACCTGGGACGTCTACCCGCTCTCCAAGACACCGCTGAAGCTGCTGCTGGGCAACAGGATCGATCTGTCGGCACGGATGGTGCGCGGCGTGAGGGAGGAATCCGACCTCACCACGATCGTGCTCGGCGACCGGAACATGTTTGGCACTTCCACCATCACCATGATGTTCGACCCAAAGACCTACGACCTGCGCCAGTGGACGATCCGGGATGCGCAGGGCAAGGACACCTCCGTCATGATCTTCAACGTCAAGACAGGTGTGCAGCTCGATGCGAAGATCTTCAAGATCCCCTTTGACGAGATCCACGGGCGGTAACGCCTCCATCCACCAAGGTATGAAAAGCCGCAGAGGTTTCGCCGCTGCGGCTGTTTTCTTCTGCGCAAGACCCGTCTAAGTACCTGGCAAACCTTAAGCCGGGAATACGAGGACACGCGCATGCCCCTTTCGATCGCAACCTGGAATATCAACTCCGTTCGGCTGCGGATCGGCCTCGTCGAGCATTTCCTCAAGACCCATGCGCCGGATATCCTGTGCCTCCAGGAAACCAAGTGCCCGAACGACCAGTTTCCGTCAAAGCCGCTGAAGGCGCTGGGCTACGAGCACATCGTCATGCACGGCCAGAAAGGCTACCACGGGGTCGCGACGATCTCCCGGCTTCCCCTGACCGAACTCGTCGAGCGGCGCGACTATTGCGGCGTCGGCGATGCCCGGCATGTATCGGTCGTCTTCCGGCATGGCGAAAAATCGATCCGCCTGCACAATTTTTATGTGCCGGCGGGCGGCGACGAACCGGATCGCACCATCAACCCGAAGTTCGGCCACAAGCTCGATTTCATCGAGGAAATGAAGCTGCTGCACGCGGAAGCGGAAGCCGGCATTTCCTCCATCCTGGTCGGCGACCTCAACATCGCTCCGCTGGAGCACGACGTCTGGTCGCACAAGCAACTGCTGAAGATCGTCAGCCACACGCCGGTCGAGGTCGAAGGCCTCACGGAAGTGATGACGAACGGGGCCTGGGTCGACCTCATGCGCCGCAAGATCCCTGCTGACCAGAAGCTCTACACCTGGTGGAGCTATCGTGCCCAGGATTGGAATGCGGCAGACCGCGGCCGGCGCCTCGATCATATCTGGTCATCGGCCGATCTGGATTCACACTTATCCGAAATTGCGGTATTGCGCGAAGCGCGCGGGTGGGAACGCCCCTCCGACCATGTGCCGGTCATCGCGACGTTCGATCTCTAGGCGAGAGGGATTCAGGCGAAGCGGCCGGCCATGCCCTTCGCACCTCTGATCATCGCTTCGAGATTGGCGCGGATCCGTTCCTGCACCAGCATCGCCACGTCGGGATATTCCTCCAGCATCCGCCGAAACAGCGGACGGTTGATGCGAATGACCTCGCTGTCTTCCGTCGCCGTTGCGGTGAACTTCCGCTCGACGACGGAGATCATCGCGAGTTCCGACAGAAGCGATCCGCGGCCGGCGGTCCCCTCTTCCTGCACCGAACCATCGCGGGCCGTGGAAAACAGACGGAAGGTGCCCGAAGCGACCACGAAGCCGCAATCGGCGGATGTCCCTTCGCGAAACAGCGTCTGCCCCTCGACGATGCGCCTGCGCTCGGCGCCAAACGCCATCAGCCGCAGCTTGTCTTCCGAAAGACCGGCAAACAGCGGAACCTGCGCGAAAAGCCTGATATCGTCACTGAGAGCCAAACGGGGCCTCCGGCATGCTGTCGAGGCTCCACGAGACGCAAAGCCTGCATCGAACTATTGACCAGTCCAATAGCCGACAACCCCCTCCCCCGTCCAGCGGTGCGCGGAAGGATCAGGGAACGATCTTGTAGCCGCCGTTTTCGGTCACCAGGATCTCGGCATTGGACGGATCGCGTTCGATCTTCTGGCGCAGCCGATAGACATGGGTTTCGAGCGTATGGGTCGTCACACCGGAGTTGTAACCCCACACCTCTTCCAGCAAGACATCGCGCGTCACCACCTTCTGGTCAGCCCGATAGAGATAGCGGATGATCGCTGCCTCCTTTTCGGTCAGACGGATCTTCTGTCCGTTGTCCATCGTCAGGAGCTTCTGGCCGGGCTTGAATGTATACGGCCCCACCGTGAAGGTAGCGTCCTCGCTGCTTTCATGTTGGCGCAGTTGCGCGCGAATGCGCGCGAGAAGAACGGCGAAGCGGAAAGGCTTGGTCACATAGTCGTTCGCGCCCGCCTCGAGTCCAAGAATGGTATCGGAATCGGTGTCATGCCCCGTCAGCATGATGATCGGTGCCTTGAAGCCGCCCTTGCGCAGCAGCTTGACGGCCTCACGGCCATCCATATCGGGCAAGCCGACATCCATGATCAGGAGATCGACCTGACCGGAGCGCGCGGCCTGGATACCCTTTGCGGCTGTGATCTCCTCAAGGATCGTGAACTCCTCATAGAGCGCAAGCTGCTCGACCAGCGTCTCGCGCAAGTCTTTGTCGTCATCGACAATGAGGATCGTTCGCGATGTCATTTCTTTCCTTCCGGTATTCGAATTGAGCCTAAGCAAAATTGTCCTTTTGACAACCCCGCCGCGACTGTAAGTAAGTCCGAGGTCCGCGGTCGAGCTTGTGCTTATGCTGGAATTGGCGGACCTGACAAAACAGCATGAGCACCTACGGGCCGCGTTATGAGACGGATAGCAAAGACAGCATCAGAAAAACACGGCACAATCGTGGTTCGGCGTGCACCTGCGAAAAAGAGCCGCGCCATCTTGCAATTCGGAACGCTGCGCATTCCGGCTGCAATCGGCCGCAGCGGCACCACTGCCCTGAAGCGCGAAGGCGACGGCGCCACCCCGATTGCGTCGATGCGGGTGTTGCACGGCTTCTGGCGCGGCGACCGAATGCTGGGACTGACAACCGCCCTGCCGATGCAGCGGATCCGCTCTGGCATGCTCTGGTGCGATGCGCCGGAAAGCCCGTCCTATAACCAGCTGGTTCGCACGCCTTTCAAGGCCAGTCACGAGGAGATGCGCCGTAGCGACGGCCTCTACGACGTTTGCCTCGTCCTCGATTGGAACATCACCTCCCGGCGCAGAAACCGCGGATCGGCCATCTTCTTTCACCTGATCAGGCCAGGCTACGAACCGACGGCAGGCTGCGTCGCGGTAAAGGCACGCGACATGATGCGACTTCTGCCGCTGTTACGGCGGGGTAGCAGACTGCGCGTCGCTTGAGACGGGCGACAAGGCGCTTGCAAAGCGGCGTCCCTCGAGGTGGAAACCACGCACTCACGGCCTATATCTGCTGGGTCGCGCCACGCCAGGTGGCGACCTTCAAACCTGGCAGCCACCCTTTCATCACGCATTCCTTCATGGAGACCTTTCGTGAGCAACACTCCGACAATCACACTCAGTGACGGCAACAGCATCCCCCAGGTGGGCCTTGGCGTCTGGCGCACGCCCGACAACATCGCCGCACCAACGGTGCGCACCGCGCTAGCCGCCGGCTATCGACATATCGACACCGCAGCGATCTACGAGAACGAGGAGGGCGTTGGCGAGGGCATCCGTACCTCTGGCGTCGACCGCAAGGACATCTACCTGACCACCAAGCTCTGGAATGACAATCAGGGTTTCGATTCGACCCTGAAGGCCTTTGACGAGAGCCTGAAGCGGCTCGGCACCGACTATGTCGATCTCTATCTGATCCATTGGCCGGCACCCAAGCGCCACCTCTACGTCGACACCTGGAAAGCCTTCGTCCGTCTGAAGACGGAAGGCCGGGCGCGCTCGATCGGCGTTTCCAACTTCTATCCGGAGCATATCGAGATGATCGTTGCCGAGACCGGCGAGGCGCCCGTGATCAATCAGATCGAGCTTCATCCCGATTTCCAGCAGAAGGCGGCACGCGCCTTTCAGGAGAAGCAGCGCATCGTCACCGAATCCTGGAGCCCGCTCGGCCAAGGCATGCTGCTCGACAATCCGGTGATTGGCCGGATCGCCCGCAAGCACGGCCGTACTCCGGCGCAGACGATCATCCGCTGGCATATCGACAATGGCCTGGTGGTGATCCCGAAATCGGTGACGCCGTCGCGGATCGCGGAGAACTTCAAGGTGTTCGATTTCAAGCTGGACGCCGAGGATCTTGCCGCCATCGATACCCTCGACAGTCAGGACCACCGGATCGGTCCCGACCCGATGACGGCTGACTTCTGATCGCTCGATCTCGACATCGAAAGGCCGGAAGGAGTGCATGCCCTTCCGGCCATCTGAACCTTCAGACGAGCCGTTTCGGCGTCACAAAGCGCTCGAGCGTGCCGGTTCCGGCATGCAGATCGGACCACAGTTCAAGCGAGAAATCGAAAACGACCAGCCCCGCCGTCGGATATTTCTCGCCCAGCCGGTGGATCGCATCCGCTTCGCCAGCACCGACGAGCGCGAGTGCCAGTTGCTGCAGTCCGGGATTATGACCGACCAGCATGAGACAACGCACGTCCGCATCCGTGTCTCGAACCACGTCCAGCAGCCGGTTCGGGGGTGCCTCGTAGATTGCCGCGATATCACGTCGCTCAATTCCCTTTGGTAGATCGGGCGCCATCAAGTTCCAGGTGTCCTGCGTGCGGCGGGCCGTTGAGACCAGAACGAGGTCGGGCACGAGGCGCTCCCTTGCCAGGTAAGCCCCCATGACAGGCGCCGCCTTCTGCCCGCGCGGGGCCAGCGGCCGTTTCTGATCGGCGACGCCGTCCGGCCAGGCGGATTTCGCATGACGGAGCAGGATAAGGCGGCGGCTGGTCATGTTACGCTTCTCCGAACCTTTCGGATTCGACAATCAACCCGACCGGAATGCAAGAGGGCCATCCTCGCCGGACGGCCCTCAGTCAGTCTTCGATGGTCGGCGGACCTAAAGTCTCGCCGCAGCCAACTCAGTTGAATTCGCGAATATCAACAAAATGGCCCGACACGGCCGCAGCCGCCGCCATCGCCGGCGAAACGAGGTGCGTGCGGCCCTTGAAGCCCTGGCGACCCTCGAAGTTGCGGTTCGAGGTCGAAGCGCAGCGCTCGCCTGGCTTCAGCCGGTCGTCGTTCATGGCAAGGCACATGGAACAGCCCGGCTCGCGCCAGTCGAAACCGGCAGCCTTGAAGATCCTGTCGAGGCCTTCGGCCTCCGCCTGCTCCTTCACCAGGCCGGAGCCCGGGACGATCATGGCGGAAACGGTGGAGGCCACCTTTTTGCCCTCGACCACCTTGGCAACTTCGCGCAGGTCTTCGATTCGGCCGTTGGTGCAGGAGCCGATGAAGACGCGGTCGATCGCGATGTCGGTGATCTTGGTGCCCGGCTTCAGGCCCATATAGTCGAGCGCGCGCCACTTCGACGCCCGCTTCGTCTCGTCGGCAATCTCGTCCGGGTTCGGCACGGTGCCCTGCACCGAGACAACGTCTTCCGGCGAAGAGCCCCAGGAGACGATCGGCGGCAGGTTGGCGGCGTCGAGCACGACGACGCGGTCATAGTGCGCGCCTTCATCGGTGTGCAGCGTCTTCCAGTAGTCGAGCGCCATGTCCCAGGCCTTGCCCTTCGGCGCGCGCGGCTTGTCCTTCACATAGGCGAAGGTTGTCTCATCCGGCGCGATCAGGCCGGCGCGGGCGCCGCCTTCGATCGTCATGTTGCAGATCGTCATGCGGCCTTCCATCGACAGCGAGCGGATCGCTTCGCCGGCGAACTCGATGACGTAGCCGGTACCACCGGCCGTGCCGATCTCACCGATGATGGCAAGGATGATGTCCTTGGAGGTGACATGCGGCGGCAGCTGGCCGTCGACGCGCACCAGCATGTTCTTCGCCTTCTTCTGGATCAGCGTCTGGGTGGCGAGCACGTGCTCGACCTCTGACGTGCCGATGCCGTGCGCCAAGGCGCCGAAAGCGCCGTGCGTCGAGGTGTGACTGTCGCCGCAGACGATCGTCATGCCCGGCAGCGTAAAGCCCTGCTCGGGGCCGACGATGTGCACGATACCCTGGCGGATGTCGTTCTCGGAGTAGTACTCGACGCCGAAATCGGCCGCGTTCTTGGCGAGCGCCTCGACCTGGATGCGGCTTTCCTCGTTCTTGATACCGTGCTTGCGATCCGGCGAGGTCGGCACGTTGTGGTCGACGACGGCAAGCGTCTTCTCGGGGTGACGGACCTTGCGGCCGGCCATCCGCAGACCTTCGAAGGCCTGCGGGCTCGTCACCTCATGAACCAGGTGACGGTCGATGTAGAGAAGACAGGTGCCGTCTTCCTGCGTGTTGACGACGTGGTCGTCCCAGATCTTGTCGTAGAGGGTACGCGGTGCGCTCATGGCTCTTCATCCGGTTGATGCGATGGAAATGGAAAGCGATTTGCGGCAGGAGCCGCTAGGATCCGTTACGGATCAGGCTAGGCGGCTCGTGAGCGCCCCGCACACACGCGCGAAGAAACGTACCGGCAGGCGCTTGTGGTCCTGCAGTACGACGATATGCGCACCAATGCATGCGAACTTGGATTCCATGCGCCGCACATAGCAATTTTTCGATCGCCCGGCAATCGGTGAGATTCGCCGGTGTTAGCGCTCGACGCCCCGGCGCAGCCGCCTCTCCAGTCCGCGCAGTGCCAGCGAGAGCCCGATCGTCAGGATCAAATAGACATAGGCGACGATCGAATAGGTCTCGAAGAAGCGGAACGAACCGGAAGCGTAAACCTTCGCCATCTGCGTGATATCGGAGACGCCGAGAACGGAGACGAGCGAGGAATCCTTGACCATGGCGACGAAATCGTTGCCGAGCGGCGGCAGGATCACCCGGATCGCCTGCGGAAAGACCACGAGACGGAAGCGCTGATAGCGCGACAGGCCCAGCGCCTTGGCCGCCTCGATCTGTCCCTTGTCCACCGACTGGATGCCAGCGCGAAAGACCTCGCCAATGAAGGCGGAATAGCCGATCATCAGCGCGATGATCGCCCGCCACATCAGCGACACGTCGCGCACGAGAAGCGGCTCCATGTAACCGGCAGCGACGAGCGGCGCGATGATGAAATTCGCCAGTGCGACGAAGGCCGGCGCGCCGACAAAGGCGATGTAGAAGAGCAGCACCAGGATCGGCACACCACGGATCACCTCGGTGTAGAAGCGGGCGATCTGGCGCAGCAATTTACTATCGGAGAGGCCGAGCAACGCCACGCCGAGCCCCAAAAGCGTGGCGAGCGTAAAGCCGACGATGGTGACAAAGATCGTGACCCACAGGCCTTTCAGGATGACGCCGAAGACCTGGGCGTAGATATCGTTGGCCGCGATGACGACGGCGATGGCAAGGCCGATCGCGACAAGGGCGACCAACCACCAAGGATAGTCGCCCTGCGTTGTTCCCGGACGGGGAGATGCGGATGGCATCGGTAGCGCTTACTGCCCCATCTTGTAGTCGAGGAACCACTTCTTGTTCAGCGCGTCCAGCGTACCATCCGCCTTCAGCGCGGCGATCGCGGCGTTGATCGGTGCAACAAGGTCGGAGCCCTTCGGATAGATGAAGCCGAAATCCTCGGTGCCGAGCGGCTCGCCGATGACCTTCAGCTTGCCTTCGGAGGCATCGACATAGCCCTTGGCTGCGACGCTGTCGGTGAGAACCAGATCGACATCACCAGCCTTGAGCGCCTGCACCGTTGCCCCGAAGGTCTCGAACAGCTTGATGCGCGGGTTCTGCTCGTTCCCATCAAGAATTTCGTAGACGGCCGTGTAGAAGGGCGAGGTGCCGGGCTGCGCAGCGATCAGACCGTCAGCAAAGGCACCGAAGGTCTTGGCGTCGGTGAAGCGGTTCTCGTCGGCGCGCACCAGCATGAACTGCTGTGAACGCATATAGGGATCGGAGAAATCGACCTTTTCCTTGCGATCGTCCTTGATGGTGATGCCCGTCATGCCGATCTGGTACTGACCGTCATGAACCGCCTGGATCATCGCGTCCCAGCTGGTGTTCTGGTACTCGACCTTGAAGTTCAAGCGCTTGGCGATCTCGTTCATCGCATCGTATTCCCAGCCGATCTGCTCACCAGTCTTCGGGTCAACGAACTGCAGCGGCGGATAGGCGTTCTCGGTGACGACAACGACCGTCTTTCCTCCGAGATCGGGCAGGTCGGCTGCGGCAGCAGTCAGCGGCATCAGAGCAAGGGCGGAGAGCCCGGCGAGAACGGTGCGGCGGAACAGCATAGGAATTCTCCTGAATTGTGGCGAGCGAAACCTGTCATAGATCGATCGGCGCTGGCAAGCGAGATCATGCCAGATTTCGGGTGCATCAGATAATTCCTGTCCGCAACGGTTGCCGTTCGACCATGGGTGATTGCTAGACACAGCGACCAAAAATTCGACCCTTTAAGGACAATTGTCCCGGCAACACGAAAAAGCCGCCGGGATCGCTCCCGACGGCTTTTTCAAATATCTGTTCGCAACCCTTATTCGGCTGCGGTTTCCGCTGCCTTTGCAGCTTCGGCGGCTTCTGCTGCTGCCTTTTCAGCGGCGAGCGCCTGAGCGGCTGCTACCTTCTCGGCTTCCAGACGTGCCTTTTCCTCGGCAATCGCCGCGCGCTCGGCGTCGTTCAGCTTGCGGGCGCGGGTACCGGTGTTCTCGACGATACGAGCCGACTTGCCGCGACGATCACGCAGATAGTAGAGCTTCGCGCGGCGAACCTTACCGCGGCGAACGACTTCCACGCTCTCGACGATCGGGGAATAAATGGGGAATACGCGCTCGACGCCTTCGCCGTAGGAAATCTTGCGGACGGTGAAGCTCTCGTTGATGCCGCCGCCGGAACGGGCGATGCAAACGCCTTCGTAGGCCTGAACGCGGGTACGGCTGCCTTCCGTCACGCGGACATTGACGCGCAGGGTGTCGCCCGGGGAGAATTCCGGAAGCTTGCGCTTGGCTTCGATCTTGGCGGCCTGTTCGGCCTCGAGCTGCTGGATGATGTTCATCGGTCTAACCTTTACGTTCTTCTGAAACAGCCAGAGCGCTCGACCTTCTCCCCTTCGATTAAGATCTCGGAGATTTGTCCGTTGCCGGACAGGAGCGGATTCGCCATTCTTTGCTTTGCGGCTTTCCGGGATTATCCCAAAACCGTGCCGGCCAATACACCAATCGACAGCGCTTGTCATCCCCGCCAAAGCGAGAAAGCGCCTTTTCCGATAGCAGGGATTGCCGAGCGCCTTTACCAACGATATCAGCCGATCCGTCAGCTGGCGGCCGGGGGAGGTCGCCCGAGGGGGTAGTATGTCGTTTGTCGATGCCGCGTTCCTGTTCGTTGCCGGATTTCTGTCTGGTGTCGTCAATGCGATTGCAGGCGGCGGCACCTTTCTCACTTTCGGCGCCATGACGTTGATCGGCCTGCCGCCGATCGTCGCCAACGCCACCTCCTCGATCACGCAGTTCCCCGGCTACGTCACGTCGGCCATGGCCTACTGGCGCGAAATCCGTTCCGATTGGAAGGAAGCACTCAAGGTCGGCGTTCTCTCGCTGATCGGCGGCGTCGGGGGCTCGCTGCTGTTGATCTCCATGTCGAACCCCGGTTTTCGCGCGCTGGTGCCCTGGCTGCTGCTTGTCGCGACCGCGATCTTCGCAGCCGGTCCGCTGCTGCGGCCGAAGCACTTGCATGCCGAGCAGCCGCTCGGACCGCTCGGCCTCTTCGGCCAGTTCGCCACCTCGATCTATGGAGGCTTTTTCGGTGCGGGCCAGGGGATCATGACGCTTGCCGTCCTCGGCCTTTCCAAGGGCGGCGACTATCACAAGCTCAATGCTCTGAAGAATTTTCTCGCCATGCTGATCGCCGCCGTTGCGATCATCGTCTTTACCAGTGGCGACGTGGTCGCTTGGCCACAGGCTGCGGTAATGATCCCGGCCGGTGCGATCGGTGGCTATTCCGGCGTCTGGGTAGCCCGCCGCGTGCCACAGAACGTGATCCGGGCGTTGGTCGTGGCTGTCGGGGGAATGCTGACGATCTACTACTTCGCCACGGGCTGAGTGGCCAAAAGGTCCGGACGACGTTCCTCAGTCAGCCTGCGCGCCTCCGCCATGCGCCATTTCTCGATCTCGCCGTGATGGCCGGAAGCGAGCACGGCAGGGACCTCCCGTCCTTCCCAGACTTGCGGGCGGGTATAGTGCGGATGTTCCAGAAGGCCGCCCTCGAAGCTCTCGTGCACGCCGGAAAGCGCATTGCCCATCACGCCGGGCCGAATTCGCACAATCGCATCGAGCAGGATCATCGCCGCCGGCTCGCCACCCGAAAGGATATAGTCGCCGATCGAGACCTCCTCGAGGCCGCGCCCATCGATCACGCGCTGGTCAACACCCTCGAAGCGGCCGCAGACAATGACCACACCCTCGCCGGCAGCCAGCTCGCGAACGCGCTCCTGCGTCAGCGGTCGCCCCCGCGGGCTCATCAGCAGACGGGGGCGTGTGTCGCTCTCCGGCGCGGCATGATCGATGGCACGCGCCAACACATCGGGCTTTAGCACCATACCCGCGCCACCACCGGCTGGGGTGTCGTCGACCGTGCGGTGGCGATCGGTGGCGAAATCGCGGATCTGCACGGTTTCCAATGACCAGTCATCGCGTGAAAGCGCCTTGCCCGACAGCGACTGGCCGAGAAAGCCCGGGAACATTTCCGGGTAGAGCGTCAGGATGGTGGCGCGGAATGCCACGTCATTCCCCTTCCTGCGGCGGGCGGCGGCGCCGGCTGCCCGGACCGTCCTCGTCGCCACCCTCGATGCCGGCAGCGACCGGATCGATCAGCAGGCGACCATTTTCGAAGTCGATCTCCACGACGGCAGCCTCGGAAAAGGGAATTAGCACCGGCCGCTTTCCCGGCCCCTTCAGTTCTAGAAGGTCGCCAGCGCCGAAATCGAAGATACCGGTGACCGTGCCATGACTGCGACCTGTCGCATCGACTGCCTCGAGGCCTTCGAGATCGGCGTAGAAGAACTCGTCGTCATCAAGCTCCTCATCCGGCAGCTTGTCGCGCTCGATGAAGAGGTCCAGCCCCTTCAGGGCCTCGGCGGCGTTGCGGTCGTTGATGCCGCGGAACCGGACCACGGCCATGTTCTTCGCCTCGCGGATCTCCAGCACCTCGAACACCCGGCCATCCTCACTGTGGAGGTTTCCGTAGTCGCCGAGCGAGGCCGGATCGTGCGTGTACGCCTTGACGCGGACCTCGCCGCGCAAGCCCTGCGCAGCGCCGACCGTGCCCACCAATACGGGGTTTTCCAATTTACTCATGAATCCGGTCCAGTTGCGTCGATTCATCTTCAGAGGAAGGACCGTACGCAGATGAAGGATGTTTCCGTAGTGATGCGAAGGTACGCGCCACGGAGCGAGGCTTCAAACGAAAACGGGCGGCATGAGACACGCCGCCCGCCAGAAACCAAACTGCCCGAAATTTACTCGGCGGCAGCGGCAGCAGCGGCGTCTTCAGCCTTCTGCTTCTTCTCGGCAACGCGCTCCAGCGCCTTCTTGCCCGGCTTTGCCTTTTCCGGGTTGTTGCGGGCGTCACGCTTGGCAAGGCCGGCTTCGTTCAGGAAGCGCAGGACGCGGTCGGTCGGCTGGGCGCCCTTGGCGAGCCATTCCTTGATGCGCTCTTCATTGAGCTCAACGCGCTTGGCGTCGTCCTTGGCAAGCATCGGATTCCAGGCACCAACGCGGTCGAGGAAGCGGCCGTCGCGCGGGCTACGCGCATCAGCAACGACGATCTGGTAGTACGGGCGCTTCTTGGAACCACCACGGGCGAGACGGATCTTCAGGGACATTTCATTTCTCCTTCGGGATATGACTGGCCGCTTCTTTCAAGCGGTATGCTGATTGTTCGAGCCGCTGTAATCGGCGGCGATGGCTTCATGATGCCGGATCACCTCGCGGATGATGAAGTTCAGGAACTTCTCCGCGAAATCCGGATCCAGATTGGCGTCCTTCGCCAGGCGGCGGAGGCGTTCGATCTGGTATTCCTCGCGCGCCGGATCGGCCGGCGGCAAATCGTGGGTGGCCTTGAGAACGCCGACCGCCTTGGTGCAGCGAAAGCGCTCGGCCAGGATGTGGACCAGGGCAGCATCGATGTTGTCGATCGACTGGCGGTATTCGGCCAACTGCTTCTTGATTTCCGGATCGATCATCGCCGCTACCTCACTTCTTCTTCGGCAGGCCGGGAAGGCCCGGGAACCCGCCAAGGCCGGGCAGCTTCGCCCCGCCAAGACCCGGAAGACCGCCGCCGCCAAGGCCCGGCATTCCGCCGCCCGGCTTCAGGCCGGCGGCTTCCGCCTGCTTGGCTAACGCTTCAAGTTGCTTGGGATCCATGCTCGACAGATCGGGCATGCCGCCGCCGAGGCCGCCCAGACCCATCTTATTGGCCAGGCCGCCCATCATCTGCTTCATCATGCCACCGCCCTTCTTGCCGCCCATCATCTTCATCATGTCCGCCATCTGGCGGTGCATCTTCAGAAGCTTGTTGATGTCGGCGGCATCGGTGCCGGAGCCGGCGGCGATGCGCTTCTTGCGCGAATGCTTGAGCAGGTCCGGATTGGCGCGTTCGGCCTTGGTCATCGAGTTGATGATGGCGATCTGGCGACCGAAGAGCTTGTCGTCGAGGCCGGCCGCAGACATCTTGTCCTTCATGCCGGCCATGCCGGGCATCAGCCCCATGATGCCGCCCATGCCGCCCATCTTCTGCATCTGGCGCAACTGGTCGGCGAGGTCGTTCAGGTCGAATTTGCCCTTGGCCATCTTGGCGGCCATCGCGGCCGCCTTCTCGGCATCGATATTCTCCGCCGCCTTTTCGACGAGCGAGACGATGTCGCCCATGCCGAGGATGCGGTCGGCGACGCGGCGGGGATGAAATTCCTCCAGCTCGCCCATCTTCTCGCCGACACCGATCAGCTTGATCGGCTTGCCGGTGACGGCGCGCATCGAAAGGGCCGCACCGCCGCGGCCGTCGCCGTCCATACGGGTGAGCACGAGGCCGGTGATGCCGACGCGATCGTCAAAATTGCGGGCGAGGTTGACGGCGTCCTGACCGGTCAGCGCGTCGGCGACGAGCAGGATCTCGTGCGGATTGGATTTCCGCTTGATCTCCGCCATTTCGATCATCAGCGGCTCGTCGATATGGGTACGGCCGGCGGTGTCGAGGATGACGACGTCATGACCACCAAGCTTGGCAGCCTGTACGGCGCGCGCCGCAATATCGGTGGGTGACTGGCCGGCGATAACAGGCAGCGTGTCGATGCCGGTCTGGACGCCCAACTGGCGAAGCTGCTCTTGCGCGGCCGGACGGCGCGTGTCGAGCGAGGCCATCAGAACCTTTTTCTTGTCGCGCGTCTTCAGCCGGTTGGCGATCTTGCCCGATGTGGTCGTCTTACCGGAGCCCTGCAGACCGACCATCATGATGACGACGGGAGCCGCCGCATTGAGATCGATCGATACGCCCTCGGCGCCGAGCATGTTGACCAGTTCGTCATGCACGAGCTTGACGACCATCTGGCCGGGCTTGATGCTTTTGAGGATTTCTGCGCCGACGGCCTTTTCCCGCACCGCATCAGTGAAGGAGCGCACCACTTCCAACGCCACGTCCGCTTCGAGCAGCGCACGACGGACCTCGCGCAGCGCCGCCGAGACATCCGCCTCGGAAAGCGCGCCACGGCCCGTCAATCCATTTAGAATGGAGCCAAGGCGGTCCTGGAGTGTTTCAAACATTGCTTCGTCCTTCTGGTTTCCGTCCGAGACGGAAACGTCGGTGCTATCCGCGCCAAAAACAAGACGCAAAGCCAAAAACCACCCGAGGGCGCATCGCGCTGTCGGGTGTTGACCTCCGGGATCTCTTTATACCTTCTCGGGTCCCGGTCGGCGGCTTCAAGTGTCTTTACTTGTCGCAGATGGTGGGGCTTAAACAGGAAATGGGCCGACGAGTCAAGTCAACCCGCCCCCGCGCGAGCGTCAGGCCGCCCTGGAAGGACGCGAATCTACAGCAGTTTCCGACGCGACTGTGCGGAAGCGACCGATCGCCTCGCGAAGCTCGCCTGCCTCTTCGACAAGTCGCGCACTGTCGGCATTGCCTTCGGCAGCCATGGCCGCGTTGCGTTGCGTGACTTCATCAAGCTGGGCGATGGCCGTGTTGATTTCCGAAAGCCCGCTCGACTGTTCACGCGACGAGGTTGCGATTGCCTCCATGTGGGCATTGATGGTCACGATGTGCTCTTCGATCGTCTGCAGCGCCTCGCCGGTCTTGCTGACGAGCCCGACCCCATTGTCGACCTCGGCACTGGCATTGCGGATGAGATCCTTGATTTCTCTTGCCGCGGTCGCCGAACGCTGCGCCAGCTCACGCACCTCCTGGGCGACGACGGCAAAACCACGACCGGCCTCCCCGGCGCGAGCGGCCTCGACGCCCGCATTGAGCGCCAAAAGATTGGTCTGGAAGGCGATCTCGTCGATGACGCCGATGATGTTGGAGATTCGGTTTGAGGATTCCTCGATGCGGCCCATCGCCTGCACGGCATCAGCCACGACCGCGCCGGAGCTCTTGGCGCTTTCATTGGCCGCAATCGCAACCGTCCGCGCTTCGGCTGCTCGGTTCGCAGACGTAGACACGTTGACCGTCAACTGCTCAAGGGCCGCGGCCGTCTCTTCCAGCGTGGACGCCTGGCGCTCGGTGCGCTGCGACAACTCCTGCATGTTGTCGAAGATGGCCGATGCCCCCTTGTCGACGCGCCCAATTGTGTGAGTTACCGTCGTCAGTGCCGTGCCAAGCTTGTCGACCGCGCTATTGAGGTCGTGGCGCAAGGGTTCGAAATCCGCACCGAGCCGGGTCTGAAGATCGAAGGCGAGATCGCCTTCCGCCAATCGGCGCAGCCCGACAGCAAGTTCGGCCGTGGCCTCGCGCAGGCGGGCCTGCGCGGCTGCCTCGGCCTCATCAGCCAAACGCGAGCGTTCGCTTTCCGCCTGCTGACGCGCCGCTTCCGCTTCCTTTTCCAGACGCCGGTTCTCGATTGCCGCATTGCGGAACACCGCAACGGCAGCCGCCATCTGTCCGATCTCGTCACGGCGCCCGACGCCAGCCACTTCGATCGTCGTATCCCCATCTGCCAGACGCTGCATATCGGCCGACATACGGCGGATCGGCAGCGTCACGAGCCGGCTCATCGCAACGATCAAGCCGAGCGCAAAAACGATGGAGAGGACAAATACCGCCTTCAAAGCCGGTTGAGTGATGGCAGAAATCGCCTCGCTATCGGCCTGCGTGCGCGTCGACACCGCCTGGATGGCATCGCCTGCCTTTTCCATCGCCTCCTCGAGCACGGAAAACTGCTCCATGAAGTCGGGAAGTGCGGCAAGCGCCGCTGCGCGGTCTGACGCCGCGGCCCCCACAAGCGCCTCAGCGCCATTGATGTAGCGCGCCAATGGCTCATCGAGGTCCTTGAGGACTGCAGCGGCTTGCGGATCGACGACCAGCGCTTCGTTCGCTGCAATCATTTCCCGGAAGACAGCCGCGTGTTCTGCGAGATCCGCAGCGACGGCCTGTGCATCGAGGCCGCTCGACGGATCCTGCGCAAGAAGGGCGGCAAGCGCATCGGCCCGGAGCGCGTCATGCATCATGTCGGCCTGCATCTGATTGCGCAGCGCCTGCGCATCGTGCAGCACATCCTCGATGTTGCGAGACAGCCGCCCCGATTCCCAAAGGCCGGCGCCGGAAGCGCCTCCAGCCAGTGCAAGAACCACAACACCGACGGCGATCATCTTCTGGCGTATCGTTTTCATAGAGTCCCCGATCCTCAAAATCGAAAAGACGATATCGATAAAAATTTAATGATATACTTAGTAAATATTGCTATACTTCATAATAGTTCCGGGGCGCTGGAAAATGCCGCTCCATGACAGTCCTCATCCCAGCGCATTTTGAGGCACGGCCGCCACCTTCGACGTCACTTCAAGTGAGTGGCCGCATGAAGTCTTCCGAAGTAAAGGGTGGCTGACTGTACGTTCGCAACCGGAGCTCATGCGCTACCCGCGGGACCACTGGTAATCTCCGCGCTTTTCCGCCATATACGGGCCGAAACGGAGTAGGCACGCCATGATACATGCGACGGACAGCAAGGTCGCATTCGCCAAGATGAACGGACTGGGCAACAAGATCCTGGTCGTGGACATGCGTGGCCGTGCGGATTGCGTGACGCCGGAGGCCGCGATCGTGCTGGCCGCCGATTCCGCCACCGCCTTCGACCAGATCATGGCGGTCCACGATCCGAAGATCGACGGCACCGATGCCTTCATCGACATCCTCAACTGCGACGGCACCAAGGCACAGGCCTGCGGCAACGGCACGCGCTGCGTCGTGCAGGCGCTCGCCGCCGAGACCGGCAAGAAGGTCTTCACCTTCCAGACCGTGGCCGGCATCCTGAACGCGCTCGAGCATGAGGACGGCACGATCTCGGTCGACATGGGCAAGCCCGTCTTCGACTGGGACAGGATTCCGCTTGCCGAAGAATTCCACGACACACGTCGCATTGAGCTGCAAATCGGGCCGATCGACGATCCGGTGCTGCACTCCCCATCCGCCATGTCGATGGGCAATCCGCACGCTGTCTTCTGGGTCGATCGCGACGTGATGTCCTACGACCTCGCGCGGTTCGGGCCGCTTCTGGAAAACCATCCGATCTTCCCCGAGCGCGCCAACATCACACTGGCGCAGGTGACCTCGCGTTCCGCGATGACGACGCGCACCTGGGAGCGCGGTGCGGGTCTGACGCTCGCCTGCGGCTCGGCTGCCTGCGCCGCCGCCGTCAGCGCTGCCCGCACGGGGCGCACCGGGCGCAAGGTCGACGTCCATGTTGCTTCAGCCAATCCTCCAGGCATACTCACCATCGAATGGCGCGAGAGCGACGATCACGTCGTCATGACCGGCCCGGCCGAATGGGAATGGTCCGGCACACTCGATCCCTCGACGGGAAGCTGGCAGCGTGATGCGAAAACGGCCGACGATGGGGCGGCCGCGCTTTGAGCGGCGTCGAGGTCATAACCTTCGGCTGCCGCCTCAATACTTATGAATCCGAAGTAATGCGAGGCGAAGCCGAGAAGGCGGGGCTGAACAACGCCATTCTCGTCAACACCTGTGCCGTGACCGGCGAGGCGGTACGCCAGGCGCGGCAGGCGATCCGCCGTGCCCGCCGCGACAATCCTTACGCCCGCATCATCGTCACCGGTTGCGCTGCGCAAACCGAAACGGAAACCTTTGCCGAAATGCCCGAGGTGGATGCGGTGCTGGGCAACGAGGAGAAGCTGAAAAGCGCCTCCTACCGATCTCTGCCGGATTTCGGCGTTTCGGCGGAAGAGAAGGTGCGCGTCAACGACATCATGAGCGTGCGGGCGACCGCACCGCAGATGGTCAAATCCATAGATGGGCACGTGCGCGCTTTCATCCAGGTGCAGAACGGCTGCGACCATCGCTGCACCTTCTGCGTCATTCCCTTTGGCCGCGGCAACTCCCGCTCCGTGCCGATGGGCGCGATCGTCGACCAGGCGCGCAGGCTCGTTGAAGGCGGCTACAGCGAGATCGTGCTGACCGGCGTCGACGCGACGAGCTATGGAGCAGATCTTCCCGGCCATCCCTCCCTTGGAATTCTGGCCAAGACCCTGTTGAAGCAGGTGCCGGAGATCTTGCGGTTGCGCCTCTCCTCGATCGACGGCATCGAGGCTGACCAGCACCTGTGGGACCTGATTGCCGACGAGCCGCGGTTCATGCCGCACTTGCACCTGTCGCTGCAGCATGGCGACGACCTGATCCTGAAGCGCATGAAGCGCCGCCATTCGCGCGATGACGCCATCTCCTTCTGCCGCGAGGCGCGACGGTTGCGACCGGAAATCAGCTTCGGCGCGGACATGATCGCCGGCTTCCCGACGGAAACCGAGGACATGGCCGCGCAAAGCGCCAACCTCGCCGAAGAATGCGGCATCGCCCATCTGCACGTCTTTCCCTATAGCCCGCGCCCCGGCACGCCGGCGGCCCGCATGCCACAGGTTGATCGCGCGATCGTCAAGGAACGAGCGGCTCGCCTTCGAGAGACAGGCAATCGCCTCCAGCTGTCGCATCTCGCCTCGATGGTCGGAACCCGGCAAATGATCCTTGTCGAAAACAACGGACTGGCGCATACGGAAAACTTCACGCTGGTCGACGCAGCCGGCCTTGCGCCGCGCGACCTTGTGCCGGTGACAGTCACCGGCCACAATGGCAGGCATCTGACCGCGCAGTTAGACCCCGTATCATTTCGCAACTAGCGGATTTCATTCATGGCCCTCGGCTTCATCAAGAAGATCTTCTCCTTCGGCAAGGACACCGTTCCCACGGCGCAAACGCCAGAGGAGACTGTGAGCGAGGAACAGGCGGCTCCTATCGCAGAGGAGTTGGTCGACGCGCCGCATTCAGTGGGAGAAACCGCAAGCGAGGAGCGTGACCTGCTCCTGGAGGAAGCGGAAGCCGCCAATCCGGAGGCGGACCACCATCGCGTCGAGCCGCCTTCCGATATCTATCCCCTGCCACCGATCGACCATCCGTTGTCGTTCGGAAGAGAGGAAGGCGGGACAGCGCCTGGCAAGGCCACCGAGACTCCTGGTGCGGATGCAGAGGAAACGATCGATACTGCGCCCGTCATCGACAACCTCGCCCACCTGTCGCCCGAGACAGAGACCACGCGGACCGCCGAGCTCATCAACATCGGGATGGGCGGGGTGGAACATGCCCATGAGGAGCTTGCGGCCAGCGAAGCTGCTCTCGGCGGCCTCCCGGTCGAAGAGGTTTCCGACGAAGCGCTCGCCGAAGAGACCGTGACAATCGCGGAAGTCACCTCGCTCGACAGCCCCGAAGTCATCACTCCGCCCCTGCCCGCACCGAAGAAGAAACCGGCCAAGGTGAAAAAGGAAGCAGTTGAGACCGACGAGGAAGCCAGACCGGCGCCGGTCCTTCCCAAGGGCTTTTCCACCGCCGATCAGCAACCGAAGGCAGAAAAGGTGCCCCAGCCCGCACCGAAGCGGAGCTGGTTCCAGCGCTTGCGGGCGGGTCTCGCACGTACCTCGGCGCATCTTACTGGCCAGATCACCAGCCTCTTCACCAAGCGCAAGCTCGATGACGCGACCCTGCAAGACCTCGAAGATCTGTTGATCCAGGCCGATCTCGGCGTCGAGACCGCGCTTCGCATCACCGACACGCTCGCCTCCGAGCGCTACGGCAAGGAGGTCACCGGCGAGGACGTGGGGCGCATCATGGCCGGCGAGATCACCAAGGTTCTGGAGCCGGTGGCCAAGCCGCTGGAGCTCGACCTGACGCACAAGCCGCACGTGATCCTCGTCGTCGGCGTCAATGGCACCGGCAAGACTACGACGATCGGCAAGCTCGCGGCAAAACTTTCCGGCGCCGGTCTGAAGGTGATGATGGCTGCCGGTGATACCTTCCGGGCCGCTGCCATCGAGCAGCTCCACATCTGGGCCGAACGCACCGGCTCCGACATCGTCTCTTCCAAGCTCGGGGCGGATGCCGCCGGCCTTGCCTACGAGGCCTACGAGCAGGCGAAAGAGAAGAAGAGCGACGTCCTAATCATCGACACCGCCGGCCGGCTGCAGAACAAGACGGAACTGATGGCGGAGCTGGAGAAGATCGTCCGCGTGCTCGGCAAGCTCGATCCGGATGCGCCGCACACCGTTTTGCAGACGCTCGACGCCACGACCGGACAGAACGCGATGAACCAGGTGGAAATTTTCCGCAACGTCGCCGGCGTCAGCGGCCTGATCATGACAAAATTGGACGGTACGGCTCGCGGCGGCATTCTTGTGGCGATCGCCGCCAAGCACAAGCTGCCGGTCTATTTCATCGGCGTCGGCGAAGGCATCGACGACCTCGAGCCCTTCGAGGCCAAGGATTTCGCGCAGGCGATTGCAGGGGTTGAGGCATGAACGACAGGATCATCGAAACGCTGGACGATGCCGGCAAGCCCAAGGTGAGCCCGCTTCTCAAGCTGGTCCTCGAACTCGGCCCGCTCGTCGTCTTCTTCTTCGCCAATTCGCGCGGCGCGTGGCTTGCTGGGCACTTCCCCGCGCTTGCTGAACTTGGCGGGCCGATCTTTATCGCCACCGGCCTGTTCATGGCGGCGACCGCCGCCGCGCTGATCGTGTCCTGGGTCCTGACGCACACCCTGCCGATGATGCCGCTCGTCTCCGGCATCGTCGTCTTCGTCTTCGGTGCGCTGACGCTCTATCTGCAGAACGACACCTTCATCAAGATGAAGCCGACGATCGTCAACACGCTGTTCGGCGCCATCCTGCTCAGCGGACTCGCCTTCGGTAAGCCGCTGCTCGGCTACGTCTTCAACGCGGCCTTCAGGCTGACGGAGGAAGGCTGGCGCAAGCTGACGCTGCGCTGGGGCCTGTTCTTTTTCGTCCTCGCCGTCCTGAACGAAGTCGTCTGGCGCAGCTTCTCCACCGACTTCTGGGTGGCCTTCAAGGTCTGGGGCACGATGCCGATCACCATCCTCTTCACGCTCTCCCAGATGCCGCTGATCATGAAGTACTCGGTCGAGCAGCCGGAAGAGAGCAAGGCGCCTTAAGGGGGACTGTCTCTCTTTCGTCATCCCGGCATTGAGCCGCGATCCAGAGGCCGCGCGCCCGCGCGGCGAAGGAAGGCTCTCTTCCTCACAGAGTGGCTCAGTTAGTCTTCTCGTGCCGCAGACGCGACGCCGCTGGATGCCGGGTCAAGCCCGGCATGACGGTGTGTGAGGCGTGGAGGAAAAAGTATCACCCAGCCGGCGCCGGCGCACCAAGCGCCTTCTCGATTGCTGGATAGAGCCCCTCCTTGAGGCTCTTTTCATCAAAGGGGCCGACCTTCTTGTAGAGGATCGTGCCATCAGGCCCGACGAGGTAGGACTCCGGAATGCCGTAGACGCCCCAGTCGATCGCCATCTTGCCGTTCGGATCGATGCCGATCGCCGCATAGGGATTGCCGAGTTCGCCAAGGAAGCGCAACGCGTTCTCGGTTCCATCCTTGTAATTGACGCCGAGCACCGTCAACCGCGGATCTTGCGACAAGGCCAGGATGATCGGATGTTCCTGCCGGCACGGCACACACCAGGATGCCCAGAAATTGACGAGCGTGAGCTTGCCCTTGGCCGCCTCGGCGGTCAGCGCCGGTATCGGCGCCCCGTTGCGGGTCGCGCCCTCCAGGGGCGCAAGGTCGTGGAACGGGGCCTTGGTGCCGATCAGCGCGGAAGGGATTTCGGAGATGTCGCGTCCCGAACTCAACTGCAGGAAGAAGATCGCGGCGAGCGTTGCAAAAATAACCAGTGGTGTCAGCGCAAGCAGGATGCGCGTGCGCGACCCGGCGGGTCTTTCATCGGTGGGTTGGTTCATTTCGTCTCCACTGCGGAGCGGCGGCGAATGCCAGCCGCCTCAAGGACAGCGAGTTCCTTTCGGCGCGCGCGTCCATCGAGCCAGACCCAGAGGACAAGCCCGGCAACGGTCGCGGCCGTGGCAAGATAGGCCGACAGGACGTAAGCGGAATGTGTCATCGGCGAGCCTCCTGGCGTTCGGTGCCGGCGCTGCGCGCCGCCAGCCTGCGCAATGTCGACACGCGGCGACGCAGGATTTCGTTGCGCATCGCCAAAATGTGCAGCGTAAAAAACAGAAGCGTGAACGCAAACGCCATGACGAGTAGCGGGCGCAGGAATTCCGAGTCGATCGTCGGACCATCGAGCCGGATGACGCTTGCCGGCTGATGCAGTGTGTTCCACCACTCGACCGAGAATTTTATGATCGGAATGTTGACGAAGCCGACCAGGATCAGGATAGCGCCGACCCGGGCGGCACGCGCCGGATCGTCCATGGAACGGTTCAACGCGATGAGCCCCAGATACATCAGGAACAGCACAAAGACCGACGTCAGCCGCGCGTCCCATACCCACCAGGTGCCCCACATCGGCTTGCCCCAGAGCGAACCGGTAAGGAGTGCGATGAAGGTGAAACAGGCGCCGATCGGCGCTGCCGTCTTGGCCGAAACGTCGGCAAGCGGGTGGCGCCAGACGAGCGTGCCGAGCGCCGACATCGCCATCACCGAGTAGCACATCATCGAAAGCCAGGCGGCAGGCACGTGGATATACATGATCCGCACCGTGTCGCCCTGCTGGTAGTCGCCTACCGTGGTGAAGGAGAGATACAGGCCGGCAGCGAAGAGCGCAGCGGTCGCAGCCGCCATCCACGGCCACAAAGTGCTGCTCAACGCGAGAAACCGCGTCGGGTTGGCTAGATCGGAAAATTTGCGGATGGCCAGGCTCTGTTCGCTCATATGCGCCTTTTAACGCTTTCACCCCTCGGCTTCAATTGACAGGCATCAATCACATTTGCGTCAATCCGTCGATGCGCGAAGTGCCGCGGCCGCGGCGACCGGGCCGATGACGGCAAAGACGAGCGTCAAGGCCGTCAGGATCAGGAAGGGCGGCAGGAATGGTGCTGGATCCTGCACCGCCGCATAGACGGCACTGACACCGAAGATCAGGACCGGAATTGCAAGCGGCAAAACAAGGATCGACACCAGCAGCCCACCCCGCGGCAGGGCGACGGCAATCGCAGCGCCGGCAGCCCCGATGAAGGTGAGCGCCGGCGTGCCGACGAGCAGCGTCAGCATCGTGGCGCCGATGGCGGGAACGTCCATGTTCATGAAGAGCGACAGCAGCGGCGAGGCGATGACAAGCGGCAAGCCGGTGGCAAGCCAGTGCGCCATGCACTTCATCATGACCGTCAGCACGAGTGGCGTATCCTGCATCAGGAGGAGGTCGAGCGAGCCATCCTCGCGTTCGGCCTGGAACAGCCTGTCGAGCCCGAGCAGGGAGGCGAGCAGCGCGCCGATCCAAAGGATCGCCGGACCGATGCGAGCCAGAAGATTCAGGTCCGGCCCGACTCCAAAAGGGATGACGGCGACGACGGTCATGAAGAACAGCACCCCGATCATCGCGCCGCCCCCGGCACGCACGGACAGCTTCAGGTCGCGAAGAAGAAGCGCACTCATGCCCACGCCTCCGCGGATACACCAGCAAAGCCCTTCATGTGCAGTTCCGTCATTTCACCAAGCCCGAGCGGCTGGTGCGTTGCTGCAAGCGCCAGTCCGCCGCGCTTGAGGTGCTCCTTGACCAGGCCTGCGAACATCATCTCCGCTGCGGTATCGAGTGCTGCCGTCGGCTCGTCGAGGATCCACACCGGCCGCCAGGCAACAAGGAGCTTGGCCATCGCCATTCGGCGCTGCTGGCCGGCGGAGAGATAGCCGAAAGGCAGATGCACGATGCCACCAAGTCCGACTGCGTCTGCCGCTTGCTCTATACCCATCCCGTTGCCGCCAGCCGAATCACCCAAAAAAGCCCTCCAGAAGCGCAGGTTCTCCTCGACGGTCAGTTCACGCTTCATCGCATTGCGATGGCCAAGATAGTGGCAGGCGGCAGCGACGGCCTCGGGGCTCTGCGTCCCTTGATCGCTCAACCGGACTTTGCCTGATTCGTGCGGCAGGAGTCCGGCGACAACGCGCAGGAGCGTCGATTTGCCGGAGCCGTTCGGCCCCTTCACGACAAGGGCTTTTCCGGCCTCGACTTCGAAGGAAATATCCTGAAATATCAGGTCTTCGCCTCGCTTCGCACTCAGGCCCTCGGCAACGAGGCGCATCGTTTTTCACTTTCCCTTTACGACCTTGGTCGCAATGCAAAAAAATTATCCCGATCCGCGGACGGGTACTCTGGATCGTTCCTTAGAAATTATCTATAAGGCCCGCAACACGCCAGCGGTCGGCGTGATTTTCATCCTAGCGCCGAACACGGAATGATTTCCGCGTACGGACTGCGGAAATGGCCGCACCCGCATCCCAATTCGCGCTTCTCAAGCGCGAGGGCGTTCGTACGTCAACATTTGGCGATCAGACGGAACGGGGTATCCAGTGTCCAAGTCCCTTGACAGCTTCAACTGTCGTTCGACCCTCACTGTCGACGGCGTCGACTATGTTTATTACAGCCTTCCCAAGGCGGAAGCGAACGGCCTTCCGGGCGTCTCCAAGCTCCCCTATTCGATGAAGGTGCTGCTTGAGAACCTGCTGCGCAACGAGGACGGCCGCTCGGTCACGAAGAAGGACATTGAAAGCGTCGCCGCCTGGCTTTCCAACAAGGGCCTCGTCGAAAGCGAAATCGCTTACCGCCCCGCACGCGTGCTGATGCAGGACTTCACCGGCGTTCCGGCCGTCGTCGACCTCGCGGCCATGCGCGACGGCATCAAGGCGCTCGGCGGCGATCCGGAGAAGATCAATCCGCTCGTGCCCGTCGACCTCGTTATCGACCACTCTGTCATCGTCGACGAATTCGGCACGGCGACCGCTTTCGCCCGCAACGTCGAGCTCGAATACGAGCGCAACGGCGAGCGCTACCGCTTCCTCAAGTGGGGCCAGCAGGCGTTCAAGAACTTCCGCGTCGTTCCGCCCGGCACCGGCATCTGTCACCAGGTCAACCTCGAATACCTCGGCCAGACCGTCTGGACCAAGGAAGAGGACGGCGAGACCATCGCCTATCCGGATACCTGCGTCGGCACCGACAGCCACACCACCATGATCAACGGCCTTGGCGTTCTCGGCTGGGGTGTGGGCGGTATCGAAGCCGAAGCCGCAATGCTCGGCCAGCCGGTCTCCATGCTGCTGCCTGAGGTCATCGGCTTCAAGCTGACCGGCAAGCTGAAGGAAGGCGTCACCGCCACCGACCTCGTGCTCACCGTCGTGCAGATGCTGCGCAAGAAGGGCGTCGTTTCCAAGTTCGTCGAATTCTTCGGCCCCGGCCTCGACAACATGACGCTCGCCGACCGCGCCACCATCGGCAACATGGGCCCGGAATATGGCGCAACCTGCGGCTTCTTCCCGGTCGACGGCGAAACCGTCAACTACCTCACCATGTCGGGCCGCGAAGAGAGCCGTATCGCTCTCGTCGAAGCCTATTCGAAGGCCCAGGGCATGTGGCGCGAAGGTGACGGCTCCGACCTCGTCTTCACCGACACGCTCGAGCTCGATCTCGGCGACGTTGTTCCCTCGATGGCCGGCCCGAAGCGTCCCGAAGGCCGCCTGCCGCTCGAAACGATCGCACCAAACTTCGCGACCGCCCTCGAGAACGACTACAAGAAGCCGGGCCAGCTTTCCAACCGCTACGCCGTCGAAGGCACCGACTTCGATCTCGGCCACGGTGATGTCGCCATCGCCGCAATCACGTCGTGCACCAACACGTCCAACCCTTCGGTGCTGATCGCAGCCGGCCTGCTCGCCCGCAACGCCGTCGCCAAGGGCCTGAAGACCAAGCCGTGGGTGAAGACCTCGCTCGCACCTGGATCGCAGGTCGTCGGCGAGTATCTGGCGAAGTCCGGCCTGCAGGCCGATCTCGACAAGCTTGGCTTCAACCTGGTCGGCTTCGGCTGCACGACCTGCATCGGCAACTCCGGCCCGCTGCCGGGACCGATCTCCAAGACGATCAACGACAAGGGGCTGATCACGGCCGGCGTTCTGTCGGGCAACCGCAACTTCGAAGGCCGTATCTCGCCGGACGTCCAGGCCAACTACCTGGCCTCCCCGCCGCTGGTCGTTGCCTACGCGCTCGCCGGCACGGTGCAGAAGGACCTGACCAAGGAGCCGATCGGCGAGGACAAGGACGGCAAGCCAGTCTACCTGAAGGACATCTGGCCGACCTCGCAGGAGATCCAGGACTTCATCATGAAGTACGTCACCCGCGAGCTCTACGCGTCCAAGTACGCCGACGTGTTCAAGGGCGACGCCAACTGGCAGGCGGTGCAGGTTCCGGCCGGCCAGACCTATGCCTGGGACGACAAGTCGACCTATGTGCAGAACCCGCCCTACTTCGTCGGCATGGGCAAGAAGGGCTCGGGCCTGAAGAACATCAAGGGCGCGCGCGTCCTCGGCCTCTTCGGCGACAAGATCACCACCGACCACATCTCGCCGGCCGGTTCGATCAAGGCCGCCTCGCCGGCCGGTGCCTACCTTCTGGACAATGGCGTCGGCGTTGCCGACTTCAACCAGTACGGCACGCGTCGCGGCAACCATGAGGTGATGATGCGCGGCACGTTCGCCAACATCCGTATCCGCAACCACATGCTCGGCCCGAACGGCAAGGAGGGTGGCTACACCATCCACTATCCGTCGAAGGAAGAGATGTCGATCTACGATGCCGCGATGAAGTACAAGGAAGAAGGCGTTCCGCTCGTCATCTTCGCCGGCGTCGAATACGGAAACGGCTCGTCGCGCGACTGGGCGGCCAAGGGCACCAACCTTCTCGGCGTCAAGGCCGTGATCGCCCAGTCCTTCGAGCGCATCCACCGCTCGAACCTGGTCGGCATGGGCGTCGTGCCCTTCGTCTTCGAGGAAGGCACGACCTGGGCGAGCCTCAACCTCAAGGGTGACGAGCTCGTCGAGATCGACGGTCTCGAAGGTGAGATCAAGCCGCGCGAGAAGAAGATCGCAAAGATCACCTACTCCGACGGCTCGGTGAAGGAGGTTCCCCTCCTTTGCCGCATCGATACGCTGGATGAAGTGACCTACATGAACAACGGCGGCATCCTGCAGACGGTTCTGCGCGATCTCGCTGCCTGATTTCGACTGAATCTTCAGCCAATATGATGCCGGGGCGATGCCCCGGCATTTTTATTTCATGTGATAATATCCAATCGTATGACTTTCACTCCATCGTGACTTCCTGTTGACCGGGCAAGCAGGTATGACGGTGCCCGACAAGTGGCGGTTCGCCCGCATTCCCCGGAATTGCTCATGCCCAGACTGGTCATCCTTGGTTGTCTTTCGAGCCTGCTTGCGACTTTCGCTGCAGGCGTCAGCGCCTTCGCCGGCGACATCGAGACCCCCAAGGGCGTGGTCGAGCTCTTCACCAGTCAGGGTTGCTCGTCCTGCCCGAAGGCCGACAAGGCGCTGGAGACCCTGATCCGCGAGGGCAATGTCGTGGCGCTGGCCTACCATGTCGATTATTGGAACTACCTCGGCTGGACAGACACGATGTCATCCAAGGAGAATACCGATCGTCAGTATGCCTATGCACGCATGTTCGGCCGCGGCAGCGTCTACACGCCGCAAGCGGTCATCAACGGACGTGAACATGTCAACGGCGGCAACATCGCCCAGATCCGCAATCAGCTCGAAGAATTGAGTGCAGAGGGACGCGGGCTCTCGGTCAAGGTATCTGCCGACATCGTCCAGGACGAACTTCGAATCAATATCGGCAACGGCCAGGGCAAGGCGAATGTCATCGTGGCCTATTTCGATGGCGAGCAATCCGTCGACATCGAGGAAGGCGACAACCGTGGCAGGCGGGTCGACTACTGGCACGCAGTCACGAACATGGAAACCATCGGCATGTGGGAAGGCAAGGAAACCAGCCTGGTACTGCCGGCCGATATGCTGAAACGGAAAAGCAACGGCGGTTGCGCCATTTTGCTTCAACGAATGAAGACCGCCGACACGCCCGGCGCAATACTCGGGGCGGCCGTCATAACCACTGGCGCAATGCCATCGGAAACCGCAAATCGCCGTTGATCTTGCCGAAACTACTGATCTTGCTTGAGAGCAGGAGTGGTCCGGACCGGGTTCTTCGAGGGGCTGGGGCTTGAGGGTTCGAAGACACGCCGGACCGGACCTTGACGAAGCTTCCGGCAACGGAATACAGGAACAGCTTCGACGCACGCCCCCAGTGGCCGACCGATTTCCCGCACATGCAAAGCGGTCCGGCTGCGGGGCAGCGTCGTGACTTTCCTCGAAAATTTAGGCGCGGTTTTGTCTGAAATGGGGCAACCTTGATTTTTGCTTTGCCGTACTGGTTAACGCCGGGGCCTGAGCGCGCGGCCTGATTGAAACCAATTGCCAGCCATCGCGCATGGGGCGCAAGACAGCTTCATACTGGAGATCGATGCGCCTTAGGACCTAAGTCGCCAGTGTTAGGCAGGTGATTCGTACGATGTCGCGGAGGCAAGACTGCCTCTTGTTGCCCGACGCAGGTTGCGCGCTGCCGCATCCCCTCGGCACCGCTTCTATGCTTGATTTTCTGTTCAGGTAGGGCACACTGTCATCGACTTGTCGCAGTCGAAGCGGAGACTCGATGACTGATCAACCGGATTTGTCGCCGGGAGAGAGCGGAGCCCAGGGGTCGAACGTGATCGTCGACCTCCGGGAGTACCGCAATGGCAAAGACCCCATCCCGGTCACCTTTCATCGCAGGGAACTAGACGCGATCCTCAGAATCTACGGCCGTATGGTCGGAGAAGGCGAGTGGCGCGACTATGCGATCGACCACACCCTGGAGAAGGCGGTCTTTTCGATCTTCAAGCGCTCCGGCGAGATGGCACTCTACCGGGTCGAGAAGAACCCCAAGCTCGCCGCCAAGCAGGGCGCCTACAGCGTGCTCAACGCCCACGGGATGATCCTGAAGCGCGGACATGACCTGGCACAGGTTCTGAGGGTCTTCGACAAGGCATTGAAGCTCATAAAGAGCTAGCGCTTCTCATTGCCGCATGGTGGCCGGATAGGCGTCGGGCGCGGGAGCGCTCGACGCACCCTCGCCAAGCGCAAGCTGCATGATCACCGTATCGAGCCAGTGACCGTGCTTGAAACCGGTCGCCTTCATCAGACCGCCATGCTCGAACCCGGCTGAGCGGTGCACGGCGACCGAGGCCGGATGCGCGCCGCCGATCACGGCGACCATCTGGCGGAAACCGAGCGCCGTGCAGCGCTTGATCAGTTCGGCAAGCAACGCCTTACCGACGCCTTGCGCCCTCGCCTCCGGCGCCAGATAGATCGAATCCTCGACCAGCCAGCGATAGGCTGGCCGCGTGCGGAACGCCGACGCGTAGGCATAGCCCACAATCCGGTCCGACGAATCGGTGGCAACGATATAGGGATAGCCGTCTGCTGTGATCGCTGAGAAGCGCGTGCGCATCTCTTCAAGCGGAGGCGGCTCGATCTCATAGCTGGCGACGCCGTGCAGCACGGATTCGCGATAGATCTCGGTGATGGCGGGAAGATCGTCGAAGTCAGCGTCGCGAAGGGTGCAGTTCATTTGCGCGGGACCATTGGCTTGCGAGACGACGCGACCATCAGATCAACGTCTTCTCGCATGTTTCATAGGGCAGTTCGGGACAACCGCATGGCTGTCCCGAGGGTCAAATCATCCGAACACGACCAGAAGATCCTTGGCGTCGATCTGGTCACCAGCACGCACGAGGACTTCGGCGACCACACCGTCCTTTTCGGCATGCAGCGCGGTTTCCATCTTCATCGCCTCGATCGACAGGAGGACATCGCCGGCCTTGACCGGTTGGCCCGCGGAGACGGCTACCGTCGAGACGACGCCCGGCATCGGCGCACCGAGCTGCAGCAGATTGCCCGTATCCGCCTTGCGGCGCACAGCAGCGGAAGCACCCCGGTTGCGGTCGGGCACCTTGATCGGCCGCGGCTGGCCATTCAATTCGAAGAACACCTTGACCATGCCCTTCTCGTCGACGTCGCCCTGCGTCTGGTTGAGGATGACGAGCGTCTTGCCCTTCTCGATGTCAGCGAACAGCTCCTCGCCCGGAGCCATGCCGTAGAAATAGGAATGGGTCGGCAAGACGCTGACGGGGCCATAGGTGTCGGCGGCCAGCGCATAGTCGGTGAACACCTTGGGATACATCAGGTAGGAGGCGAACTCGAAGTCGTTGACCTTGCGTTCAAGCTTGGTCTCGATCGCCTTACGCTCGACGTCGAGATCGGCATCTGCAAGCAGCGAGCCGGGGCGCACCGTGTAGGCGGCTTCGCCCTTCAGCACCTTCTTCTGCAGCGCCTGTGGCCAGCCGCCCGGGGGCTGGCCGAGATCGCCCCGCAGCATCGAAATGACCGAATCGGGGAACGAGACGTCCTTGGCCGGGTTCTCGACATCGGCGACCGTCAGGTCCTGGCTGACCATCATCAACGCCATGTCGCCCACCACCTTCGATGACGGCGTCACCTTGACGATGTCACCGAACATGCGGTTGGCATCGGCATAGGCCTGGGCCACCTCGTGCCAGCGGGTCTCAAGCCCCAGCGAGCGGGCCTGCTCCTTGAGGTTGGTGAACTGGCCGCCGGGCATCTCGTGCAGGTAGACTTCCGAGGCCGGCCCCTTCAGGTCGCTCTCGAAGGCCGCATACTGATGACGCACCGCCTCCCAGTAGAAGGAGATGCGGCGGATCCATTCCGGATCCAGGCCCGAATCGCGCTCCGAACCGGAAAGCGCCTCGACGATCGAGCCGAGGCAGGGCTGCGAGGTGTTGCCGGACAGTGCGTCCATCGCCGCGTCGACGACGTCGACGCCGGATTCGACGGCTGCCAGCACAGTCGCCGCGGCAATGCCCGAGGTGTCGTGGGTATGGAAATGGATCGGCAGATCCGTGGCCTCCCGCAGCGCCTTGAATACAATGCGGGCCGCGGCGGGCTTCAAAAGCCCCGCCATGTCCTTCACTGCGATCATGTGCGCACCGGCCTTCTCCAGTTCGGCGGCAAGGGCGGTGTAGTACTTCAGGTCGTATTTCGGCCGGGCGGCGTTGAGAATGTCGCCGGTATAGCAGATCGCCGCTTCGCAGATCTTGTTTTCCTCGGCGACCGCATCCATCGAGACGCGCATGTTCTCCACCCAGTTCAGGCAGTCGAATACACGAAACACATCGATGCCGCCCTTCGCCGCCTGGCGTACGAAGTACTTCACCACATTGTCTGGGTAGTTCTTGTAGCCGACGCCGTTGGCACCGCGCAAAAGCATCTGCAGGAGCAGGTTCGGCGCGCCCTCGCGCACCATCGCCAGGCGCTCCCAGGGATCTTCGGTGAGGAAGCGCATCGCAACATCGAAAGTCGCCCCGCCCCAGCACTCCAGTGAGAAGAGCTGCGGCAACGTGCGCGCATAGGTCTCGGCGATGCGGGCGATGTCGTAGGTGCGCATGCGGGTCGCCAGCAGCGACTGGTGCCCGTCACGCATCGTCGTGTCGGTCAAGAGCACCTGGGGCTGCGCACGCACCCATTCGGCAAGTCGCCGCGGGCCGAGTTCTTCCAGCTTCTGCTTGGTACCGGAGGCGATCGACCCCTCGGAATAGGGCACGACGGGACGTGCGATCTCCTCCGACGGCTTCGGCCGCCCCTTGGCTTCCGGATGACCGTTGACGGTGACGTCGGCGAGATAGGTCAGAAGCTTCGTCGCGCGATCCTGCCGGCGAACCTGATAGAACAATTCCGGCGTCGTATCGATGAAGCGGGTGGTGTAGCTATTGTCGTGGAATTTCGGGTGGCCGATGATGGCCTCAAGGAACGTCAGGTTGGTGGCCACGCCGCGGATGCGGAACTCGCGCAGGGCCCGGTTCATGCGCCGGATCGCCTCTTCCGCCGTCGGCGCCCAGGCCGTGACCTTCTCCAGCAGCGGGTCGTAGTAGCGGGTGATCACCGCCCCCGAATAGGCCGTGCCGCCATCAAGGCGGATGCCGAAGCCGGTGGCGCCGCGATAGGCGGTGATGCGGCCATAGTCGGGAATGAAGTTCTGCTCGGGGTCCTCGGTGGTGATGCGGCATTGCAGGGCGTGGCCGTTGAGACGGATGTCCTTCTGCGCCGGCACGCCGGATTCAGGGGTGCCGATGGCAAAGCCGTCGAGAATGTGGATCTGCGCCTTGACGATGTCGATGCCGGTCACTTCCTCGGTGACGGTGTGCTCGACCTGGATGCGCGGGTTGACCTCGATGAAGTAGAACTTGCCGGTGTCGGCGTCCATCAGATACTCGACCGTGCCGGCGCCGACATAGTTGGTCGCCTTGGCGATCTTGAGCGAGTAGGCGGCCAGTTCCTGCCGCTGTGCCTCGGCAAGATAGGGCGCCGGCGCGCGCTCGACCACCTTTTGATTGCGTCGCTGGATCGAGCAGTCGCGCTCGAACAGGTGCACGACATTTCCATGTGTATCGCCGAGGACTTGGCTTTCGACATGCCTTGCCCGTTCGACCAGCTTTTCCAGGTAGACCTCATCCTTGCCGAATGCCGCCTTCGCCTCGCGCTTGGCCTCGGTCACCTCGCGGATCAAATCCTTCGGATCGCGGATCGCACGCATGCCGCGCCCGCCGCCGCCCCAGGAGGCCTTGAGCATGACCGGGTAACCGATTTCATCGGCGAGCCGTGCAATCTCCGCCGGATCATCCGGTAACGGGTCGGTCGCCGGCACGACCGGCACGCCGATCGAGATCGCGAGGTTGCGCGCAGCCACCTTGTTGCCGAGCTGGCGCATCGTCTCCGGCTTAGGCCCGATGAAGGTAATGCCGGCTGTAGCGCACGCCTCGGCGAATTCCGGGCTTTCCGACAAAAGCCCGTATCCCGGATGGATGGCGTCCGCCCCGGAGAGCTTTGCCACCCGGATGACCTCGTCGATCGACAGATAGCTCTCGATCGGGCCGAGATCACGGGCAAGATGCGGCCCGCGGCCGACCTGGTAGCTTTCATCCGCCTTGAAGCGGTGCAGTGCCAACTTGTCCTCCTCGGCCCATATCGCTACCGTTTTAAGCCCAAGTTCATTGGCCGCGCGGAACACGCGGATGGCAATTTCGGAACGGTTGGCGACAAGAATCTTCGAGATGGGCAAGTCGATACTCCTCATAGACTTGAAACGCAGAATTGCTGCGGTTGCGAAGAGAAATATCAGCGCGTCGAAAATGCAAGCCGAAATTGGAGGCAGCGCTCCAAAAATGAGCAACGGTCAAGAAATCAGACCAAGCCGGAAGGATAGCGCGACCGCATGATGGCGGTTCTTCGCGTTCAGTTTCGCCTGGATTCCGTTCATGTACCAGTCAACCGTATGGTTCGAGATCGAGAGCACGCGGGCAATCTCGTGCGAGGTCATGCCGTCGGCGAGATAACGGAGCGCCTCCATCTCGCGCCGCGTAAGGTGAACCTGCGCATCGGCCTTCTCCTTCCCGCCGGCATTTTCCAGCTTCCAGAACAGGGTCTTCGCCACACTGTCGAAAAGGCCCAACTCGGCGGGGTGGAGATCCACTGCCTTGCCGCCAACCGTGATATTGCCGACCAAACCGCGCCGGGCATGAACCGGAAAGATGTATCCGTCTTCCAAGCCATTGTTGCGGGCATCAACCATCATACGCTCCATGCGGGTTCGATGCGGGGCGGATCGAAAGGCTGCGATAGTATCGCGCCACCGAAAGGCGGCCCGGGCATGGTTGAGATAGAGGATCGTTGGATCGACGATGATGTATTTCTTGCGAATATAGATCTCTGGCCAACGCTCCGGCCAGCGCCCGGACAAAACAAGGCTCATCGGATCGTCGTGCGGTCCGGGTTGCCGGATCACGCCATAATAATCGAAGCCGTAGTGATCTATCAGCCTTTCAAACTCCGCAATGATTTCTTCACGGCAAGAAAGTTCATCGAGCAATCCGATGAACTGAACAAGCAGGTTTATGTTCATTCTCAAATCGACCGACCACGCGGCCCCTCCAATACAATTTTCTTCATAATAGTTTGCTCGCCGTGCGAGCTACGCCAGACAAAACGTCCGCTGCACCCGGTTTAGCAAGTTAAACCGATTTGGCAACGGACCGTTCAGCGTCCATTCATCGACAAACAAATAGCATCGCGAAATCGCTGGAAATGTCCCCGGCGTAACTGCCGATCGAGGGACTGGGGCCATACCGCGTCGCGCGCGTCCGAAGTAAGGGTGTCGTTGCGCACAATGCAGGACCGCGAAAGGGTTTCGAAGTGTCGTTGTTTCAGGTTTACACGCGGGCGCTCAGCTATCTGTCCGTCTATAAACTTCGCGTGTCCTCTATCGTCGTTGCCAACGTCGTTCTGGCCGTAATCGCGATCGCCGAGCCGATCCTGTTCGGCAAGATCATCGACGCCATATCGAACAAGGGCGCCGTGACGCCGATGCTTCTGATGTGGGCCGGCTTCGGTGTATTCAACACGATCGCCTTCGTCCTGGTGGCACGCGAGGCCGACCGCTTGGCGCATGGCCGCAGGGCGAGCCTTTTGACCGAAGCCTTCGGCCGCATCATTTCCATGCCGCTTTCCTGGCACAGCCAGCGCGGCACCTCCAACGCACTGCATACGCTTCTGCGCGCCTGCGAAACGCTGTTCGGGCTATGGCTGGAGTTCATGCGCACGCATCTGGCAACGGCGGTGGCGCTCGTGCTGCTGGTGCCGACCGCATTTGCCATGGACTATCGCCTGTCGCTGGTTCTGGTCGTGCTGGGTGCAGCCTATGTCTTCATCGGCAAGGTGGTGATGAGCCGGACGCGCGATGGCCAGGCTTCCGTCGAGGGGCACTATCACACCGTGTTTTCCCACGTCTCCGATGCGATCGGCAACGTCTCTGTCGTGCACAGCTACAACCGCATCGAGGCCGAAACCAAGCAGTTGAAGCAGTTCGCACAACAACTGATCAATGCCCAGTTTCCCGTGCTCGACTGGTGGGCGCTGGCAAGCGCGCTGAACCGCATCGCGTCGACCATCTCCATGATGACGATCCTCGTCATCGGCACGATTCTCGTTCAGCGCGGCGAACTGCGCGTCGGTGATGTCATCGCCTTCATTGGCTTCGCCGGCCTCTTGATCGGTCGTCTGGACCAGATGAAGCAGTTTGCCACGCAAATCTTCGAGGCCCGCGCCAAGCTGGTAGACTTCTTCTCGCTCGAGGACGCCGTGAAGGACCGCGAAGAGTCCTCCGACGCCGGTGAACTCACCGATGTGCGCGGCAAGGTCGAATTCCGCAATATCAGCTTTGACTTCGCCAATGCGACCCAGGGCGTGCGCGACATCTCGTTCACGGCCGAAGCCGGCCAGACGGTTGCGATCGTCGGCCCGACCGGTGCTGGCAAGACCACGCTCGTCAACCTGCTCCAGCGCGTTTATGACCCGCAGCAGGGGCAGATCCTGATTGACGGTGTCGATATCTCGACTGTCACGCGCAAGTCGCTGCGCCGCTCGATCGCAACGGTCTTCCAGGATGCCGGACTTCTGAACCGCTCGATCTCGGACAATATCCGGCTCGGCCGCGACGGCGCGACGCTGGAGGAGGTGATGGAGGCCGCGGAAGCGGCGGCGGCCGACGATTTCATCCGGTCGCGCCAAAACGGCTACGACACGCACGTCGGCGAGCGCGGCAACCGTCTTTCGGGCGGCGAGCGCCAGCGCATCGCCATTGCCCGCGCCATCCTCAAGGACGCGCCGATCCTGGTGCTGGACGAAGCGACCAGCGCGCTCGACGTCGAGACCGAGGCACGCGTCAAGGCGGCGATCGACAATCTCCGCAAGAACCGCACGACCTTCATCATCGCCCACCGCCTATCCACGGTTCGCGAAGCCGACATGGTGCTCTTCCTCGACCATGGCCGCATCGCCGAGATGGGCACCTTCCATGATCTCAGCCAGAGCAACGGCAGGTTTGCCGCGCTGCTGCGGGCCAGCGGCATCCTCACCGACGAGGACGTCCGCAAGAGCCACACCGCCGCCTGATCGCAGTCCCGATCGATCCCTTTTGCCGCCGCGCTTCAACTGCAAGCGCGGCGGTTTGCGTTTGCGGCTGGCCGGGCCGAGGGGCGACACGCCTCGATGCTTACAGGAAGAAGCAACCCGACTTCACCGTTATCGCGTCAGCGAGGTGAATCGCAAAATCGGCCGACTTGTCGCCATCGATGTCGCCATAAACATAGGTGTCGGAAGACGTCTTCTTGTAGCGCAACTCGCCGGCCTTGCCTGGAAAGCCCTTAGTCGCGATGAAGCTGAAGGCGTCGTTTCCCGAAGCGTTCGACTTGGCGTCGATGACCGACAGGTCGATCTTGTCAGCCGACGTAAAGTCGAAAATGGTGTCGCGGCCGCTTGCGGATACCGTGCTGTGCGCCTTGTGCGTGAATGCAAAAACATCGGCGCCGCGGCCGCCATACATATCGTCGGCGCCGGGGCCGGAATGGAGCCAGTCTCGGCCGCCGTTTCCCTTGATGAGATCGTTGCCGCCGGCGCCGAAAAGGAAATCATCCTAATTGCTGCCGAGAATCGTATCGTTGCCCTTCATGGCGGTGATGAGGATGTCGGCGTCGTCCGAGCGCGATGAAGTGGATGCTGCTTTCAAGATGCTCTTGGCCGTGATACTCGCACCTTCGATTGCGAAATACCGCGAGGATCCAACGTACTCGGTCAGCTGTTTACCGTTCCCGCGATCGGGACATGGTCGGCGTTGTACCTGAAACCCGTGCCCTTGAAGACATCGCGTACGCCGCCCGAATACGACAGTTGATAGGTTGTGCCGGTGAAACTAGCCGGTGTGGCGTACGCCAGGCTGCTGAAATCGAACGCAGTCATGTCAAGGGAACGCGTTGCGGTAACTTTGACGCCCATGGTTACCTCTCCCGCTGCGGCGGGAGATTGTATCAATTCAGACGCGAGTCGATAGCAAAATGTGGGACGTCCGCTGGCGCAGCATAGCCGCCGCACGCGCCCCTCCGGATTACATGGCATCCAAAGGGGCATTGCGCGGGGTCACGCCGTGACCTCGACCTCTTGTGCCGGAACGGGCGCCTCGTCTATCCGCGCGATAACCTTGCCATCTGCCGTTCTCTCGACTTGAACGTGGTGATCGGCCCCATCGAGCCTGACCACGGCGGAAAAGCCCGGCCAGTCGGACGGCAGGTTCGGCGTGACGACAAGGCTGCCGTCCTCCTTCCGGATACCGAGAATACCTTCGACGGCCGCACGATAGAGCCAGCCTGCAGAACCGGTGTACCAGGTCCAGCCGCCTCTGCCCTTGCGGTTGTCTTCGCCGTAGACGTCGGCCGCGACGACATAGGGTTCGACCCGATAGGTATCGATCGCCTCGCGCGTCGAGGAGTGGTTGACGGGATTGAGCATCCTCAGGCAGGTCCAGGCGTCATCCGCCCGGCCCTGCATCGCCAGCGCCATCACGACCCAGGTCGAGGCATGGGTGTATTGTCCGCCATTCTCGCGAACACCCGGCGGATAGGCCTTGATGTAACCGGGATCGTGCGCGCCGTTCTCGAAGGGCGGCGTGAACAGCTTGATGATGCCCGCCTCCTCGTCCACCAACTCCGCCAGGACGGCGTCCATGGCAAGCCGTGCCCGCTCCTTGTCGCCCTCGCCGGACATTGTGCTCCAGGACTGGGCAATCGAATCGATCCGGCACTCGCTATTGCCTTCGGCACCAAGCGGGCTTCCGTCGTCGAAGTATCCGCGGCGATAGTATGCGCCGTCCCATCCGGCCGATTCCAGCGCCACCTTGAGCGTTTCGAGATGCGCAAGCCACTTGCGGGCGCGGGTAGCGTCGCCGCGTTCGCGCGCAATCGCGGCAAACGCCCGCAGCGTGCCGGCGAGGAGCCAGCCGAGCCAGACGCTCGTGCCTCTTCCCGCTTCACCAACCCGGTTCATCCCGTCGTTCCAGTCGCCGCCAAGGATCAGCGGAAGGCCGTTGTCGCCGGTCCGCTGGATCGCAAGATCGAGCGCGAGCGCGCAGTGCTCGTAGAGATCGACGGCTTCGACGGAGCGGCCGGGCTTGAAGAACGCATCGTGTTGGCCCTCCGCCAGCGGCGGTCCCTCGATGAAAGTGAGCTTTTCATCCAGGATGTCGTGGCTCCCGGTCGATCGGCAATACTGCAGAACCGCATAGGCAAGCCAGACGACGTCGTCCGAGATCGCCGTTCGCACGCCGGCGCCGGTTTCCGGCAGCCACCAGTGCTGGACGTCGCCTTCGTTGAACTGGCGGGAGGCCGCATTCAGGATTTGCTTGCGAGCAAGTTCCGGACGATGCGTCAGGAAGGCCAGAGTATCCTGCAACTGGTCGCGGAATCCGAAGGCTCCGCTTGCCTGGTAGAAGGCGGCACGGGCAATCAGGCGGCATCCGAGGCTCTGATAGGGCAGCCAGGTATTGACCATCACATTCAGGGCCTGATCCGGGGTATCGACCTGCAGAATTCCGGTGAAGTCGCTCCAGAAGGTGCGAACCTTCTCCAGCGCAGTGTCGAACGTCGCCGCGGAAGCCTCCCTGGCGAGAGCGCCGGCAGTCTCCGCGTCGTCGCAATCACCGAGCACGAACAAGATCTCGTGCTCTTCACCCGACGCAAGCTCGAGGTCGCTCATCAGAGCCGCGCAGGGCGCCCCGAGGCTTTCCATCGTGCCGGAAAGTGCGACACCGCTGGCGAGCGCGCCGGGAAGGACGATGTCCCCCTCCTGGCCGATGAATTCGCGCCGGCTCGCGGTCGCGCCTGCAGGCTTCGCATTCATGGCAAAGAACGAAACGCGGCCGGAATAGTCCAGGCTGTAAGGGTTGGTGGCGAAGATGGCGCCCGTCTCCTCGTCCTGACTGCAGAGCACGAACGGGGCAGTCTTGACCGGGTTGTTGCCGAGAACCCACTCCACATAACCGTAGACGGACAGGTTGCGCGTGGCCGTGCCCCTGTTG
Organism: Rhizobium sp. ARZ01; assembly: GCF_014851675.1. Classification (NCBI taxonomy): domain Bacteria; kingdom Pseudomonadati; phylum Pseudomonadota; class Alphaproteobacteria; order Hyphomicrobiales; family Rhizobiaceae; genus Rhizobium; species Rhizobium sp. ARZ01. The sequence goes on along the minus strand of NZ_JACVAE010000003.1, from coordinate 308,813 downwards.
CGGATGATCAGGCGCGAGTACTTGACAGGGCGTTCCGCATCCACTGTCTGCACCAGATCGAGCTCAAGGCCGTCGGAGGCGCTGCGGAAGGCCGAATAGCCGAGCCCGTGCCAGGTCTCGAACAGCACCGAGGGATCGCGTGAAAGACCGGCGAAAGGCACGACGACAGTACCGCTATCACGATCCTTCACATAGAAGGCCTCGCTCGGACGGTTGATCACCGGATCGTTTGTCCAATGCGTCAGCTGATAGTCGCGCGAGTTACGGCTCCAAGTGTACGCGCCGCCCTCGGCAGCCACATGGAAGCCGAAGCGCTCATTGGCAATCACGTTGATCCACGGCTGCGGCGTTCCTTCGCCGCCCCTGAGCTTCACCGCATACTCGCGGCGTTCGACGTTGAACCCGCCATAACCGTTCCAGAAGGCCAGATCGCCGGCCTCGATCTGAACCGGCTCCGGCGTCCGCAAGACCTTTGGCGCCGGGGAGGAATGCCGGACCTCGGTCGGCTCGGACGGAGCAGGCGTCGCAAACAGTGACACCGCCCGCTCGATCTGGTCGGAAAGCGTACCGTTGCGGGCGTGGAAGACGGCGCGCGCTGTCGCCAGCAGCGCCTGCCAGGTCGAGACCTCCATCAGGTCGCGACGAACGGCGAAGATGTGCTGGCGCATGCCATCGGACTGGCCCCGCATCCGCAGGTTCTCGCACATCTGGTCGATCGTGTGCTGCATGTCCTGCGCGTAGGACGAGGCCTTCTCATTGAGGATGACGAGGTCCGCCAGCACGCCCCGATGCCGCAGGTATTCCTGCGCGCGCAGGGCTTCGCGGGCGATTTCGAGATCGGCGTCGTCATTGATGCGCAAAACGTAGATCGGGAAGTCGCCGGAAATGGCAAGCGGCCACAGCGCCGATTGCGGAGCCAGCCCGGCCTGCACGGTTGCGGCGTCCGCCCGCAGGTGCATGTCGGGATAGACGAGATAGCGGCCCAGCGCCTGGAAGCTTGCAGCTTCCTGCGAGGTCACGCCGATATGCCGCAGATGTACCTGCGAGCGCGTCCATGCGTGGATGAGTTCGTGGTTGAATGCATCCGGGTGCCGGTAGCGGTCGATGGCCCGGTCCAGTTCCTCGCGGCTCGGTGCTGCGACCGTCCAGAAGATCACCTTGACCTTCTTGCCCGCCGGCACGCGCACGACACGACGCAATGCCATGACCGGATCAAGCGTGAAACCGTCGGCACCGGACAGCTGTGCGCCGGCGTCGAAGGCGGCCGCCGTGGCAAGGCTTCGGCTTCTGCCGATGAAATTGCGCCGATCCGTCTCGACCTCGGTCCGTCGCGAGCCGGCGTTGTCGACGATCAGGTGCGCCACGCACATGTCCGGCTCATGCGGACCACGCTTGTTTCGCAGGACACGGATGACGTCGCCGCGGCGGCCGATCTCGGTCTTGAGGAACATTCGCGCAAACAGCGGGTGAGCGCTGTCGACATCGTCCGTCGTGACCACTGGCTCGGCATAGGACGTCACTTCGATGAAGCGGTCCTCAAAACCGGTGTTCAGCAGCGTCAGACGACGCCCCTCCGCGTCATGCTCAGTGGCGACGATGCACTCGACTTCACTGGAAAGCGTGCCGACAGTCTTGAAGAACTCCGCCTTGTCGTCGCTGAACTGCGCCTTGACTTCCTCGCCGTCGGCCCGCTTGGGCTCGACCGTCGCCGACCACCATTCGTTGGTGGCGGTGTCGCGCAGGAAGATGAAGGTGCCCCAGCGGTCCTCCGCCGGGTTGGGCTTGAAGCGGGTCACCGACTGGCCGTTCCAGTGCGAATAGCCCGAACCGGTCGCCGTCAGCATCACCGAGTAGTGCCCGTTGGAAAGGAACGCGACCTCGCGATCCTCGTTCATCGGGTCCTCGATCACGCGCACTTCCGGACGAAGCAGATCAGCCTGTGTGCTGCCGACCGTCTCCGGCTCCCGCTTGGTGTTGATGATCGGGATGTCGCGCGGCGCCTTCTCCTGCAACAACAGCTCGGCCGCCTCGATCACTGGATCGGAATGGAACCGTGCCCGCAGCGCGCCGTTGAAGACGACGTTGGCGACAGCCGCAATCGACATGCCGTGATGGTGCGCCATGTAGTTGCGCACGACCGCGCAGCGCTTGCCTTCCGGCACGCGCGTCGGGGTGAAGTCCACCGCGTCGTGGAAGCCGTAGACGCCGAGTGCACCGAGCTTGCGCAGTTCTTCCAGGTTTTCCAGTGCCGCCTTCGGCGCATACTGTGCAGCAAGCAGCGACGCGTAGGGGGCAATCACCGCGTTCTGGCCAAGGCCACGCTTCAGCCCGAGCGTAGGCACGCCGAAGTTGGTATACTGGTAGTTCATATCGTGGTCGCGGGCGTTGAAGGCCGCTTCCGAGATGCCCCAGGGCGTACCAAGCCGCTTGCCGTGATTCTGCTGTTCCTTGACGATCAGGTTGTTCGTCTGATTGAGGATGCCGCCCTGCGGCTCCTGCATGACGAGCGGCGGCATCAGGTACTCGAACATCGATCCGGACCACGAGACCAGCGCGCCGCGCGAGCCGATCGGCACGATCGGACGGCCGAGCTTGTACCAATGCTCGGTCGCAAGATCGCCCTTGGCAATCGCAAACAGGCTGGTGAGGCGGGCCTCAGACGCCAGAAGGTCGTAGCAGGCCTCGTCGAGCTCGTTCGTCTCGACGCGGTAGCCGATCGAAAGCAGGCGGCGCTCGGGACGGAAGAGGAAGCCGAAATCCATCGAGAACGCGATGTCGCGCGTGCGATCACGCAGCACGATGAGACGCTGGCGCAACGCCTCGATGCTGCCGAGGTCGAACACGCTGTCGGCAATGTGCGCCTCGCAGGTGGCAACCAGCGCATTCGCCCACTTGATCACTTCGCCGCTCTGGGCGCTCTTGATCTCGTGGTCGAGGTTGGCGATCAGCTTGTTGACGTCGCGCGCCAGCACCGCGAGGTTGATGACGCGGATCGAGGCGAATTCGTGCTCGCGCTTGACGGCGGCGAGCGCGTTGTGGAAGCCGGAGATGCGCTCCTCGATCAGTCGGCGCAGCGGCCGGACCGTCTTGCGATCGTCCGGCAGGTCGGCAAGCGTCTCCGACAGGATCGAGGCGACATCGCCGATACCGTCGAGGCTGCCGTGCAGGTGCGCAGACGGCGCCTCTGCCCATTCCCGGCAAAGCGATGACACCGCGATCAGGTGGCCGGCGAGGTTGCCGCTGTCGACGGCAGAGACATAGCGTGGCCCGAGCGTCTCCAGCGTGTTGGTGCGGTACCAGTTATAGAGATGGCCGCGGAACTTCGGCATGCCGTCGATGGTGGAGACGGTTTCCTCCAGGCGCCGCACGGTTTCCTCGAAGCCGATCCACCCGAAGTCGCGAGCAGAAATCACCGAGAGCAGATAGACGCCGATGTTGGTCGGCGAGGTGCGCTCGGCCAGAACCGGATGCGGCGTCTCCTGGAAGTTGTCCGGCGGCAGAAAGTGCTGCTCGGCGGTGACAAATTCTTCGAAATAACGCCAGGTGCGGCGGGCGATCTTGCGCAGTTCGGCCACCACGTCGTCCGGAGCGACCAGAAGGTCTTCGGCTTCCGCCGTCTGGCTGACATACCACGCAACCGCCGGCGAAAGCGCCCAGATGAGCGCAAACGGGATCGCGATGAACGGCAGCCCGGTGTCGGAAAACAGGGCAAGCGCGACGGAGATCGCAGCCAGCACCGGGGCCTGCCACATGTCGATGTAGTAGGACAGGATGCCGCCGCCACCCGAGCTGTGAACCTGCGCCGCCGTCCGCCACTCAAGCATGTGCTTGCGGCTGAAGAGCAGGCGAAACAGCGATCGAACCGTGGCGTCGGCCATGAGGGCGGCCTGATCGGCGATGAAGACGATGCGAAGCGCCACCTGGGCATTCGCCGCGCGAATGTCCGAAAGTATGGTCTGCAGATGGGCCCGGGCAACGATGTCACTGCGGCGCGGGACTGCACCTGTGAACAGCGAGAGCGTCGGCGCGACGAACAGCAGGAAGATCAAGACGAGCTGCCAGATCAGGGCCTGGCGCGGCTCCATGTAGTACCAGCCCATGACCGAGGCCACGAGCCAGCCAACCGGAATAAGGCAACGGCGCAGGTTGTCGTACATCTTCCAGCGTCCAAGCATGGAGACGTCGCTCGACGGTTTGAAGATGTAAGGCAGAAGCTGCCAGTCGCCGCGCGCCCAACGGTGTTGCCGCGAGGTCTCGACTTCGTAGCGGATCGGAAAGTCTTCGACGAACTCAACATCGGTCACCAGTGCGCATCGTGCGTAGGATCCCTCGAGAAGATCATGCGAGAGGATGGTGTTTTCTTCAATGCGCCCTTTCAGCGCCGCCTCGAAAGCATCGACATGATACAGGCCCTTGCCGGTGAAGGTGCCCTCGCCAGTGAGGTCCTGATAGACGTCGGACACGGTGAAGACATACGGATCGACGCCGCGATTGGCCGAGAAGATGCGCTGGAAGGTCGAGGCTTCGTCCCCGGTCGTCAAGGACGGCGAGACGCGCGGCTGCAGGATGCCGTAGCCAGCGACGACCTTTTGGGTTTGCGGATCGATCAGCGGGCGGTTGATCGGATGGAAAAGCTTGCCGACGAGCTTGGTCGCCGCATCGCGCATCAGGCGCGTGTCGGAATCAAGCGTCAGCACGTACTGCACGTTTGCTGGCACTACGTTGGCGCCGGGCAGGAAGCTCGTGTCGCCGTCGCCGCGCAAAAGCAAGTTCAGCTCATGCAGCTTGCCGCGCTTGCGCTCCCAGCCCATCCAGACACCCTCTTGCGGGTTGAACAGCCGGCGGCGATGCAGGAGATAGAAACGCGTGCGGCCATCATAGGCGTAGCGTGCCGAGAGCTGCGCGATTTCGCGCTTGGCATATTCGAGGACTTCCAGGTCCTCCGGTGTCTCCTCCACCTTGCTGTCGACCCAGTCGCTGACCAGCGCGAAGTAGATCTCGCCGCGCGGGTTGGCGAGGTAGTGGACCTCGAGGTTGCGGACCAGTTCATCGACGTGGTCGCGCTTGGAGATGAGGCAGGGGACCGCCACGAGCGTGCGCGCCTCTTCCGGAATACCTTCGCGGAACTCGTAACCGACCAGGCGTGACGGCTTCACCACGAGGGTGACCAGCGTATTGAAGAGGCCAACGGCCCCTTCCGATGCCGGCAGCGCGAAAAGGATCAGCATGATCAGCCAGGCGCCGTCGGGAATGTCCATCTGGCCGAGGAAATAGTAGACCCCGATCATCGCCAGGAGCGTCAGGATCGTCACCGGTCCCGCGATCGAGAACCAGCCGAGTGCCCGCGTGAAGCGGACCAGGTATTGCACGATCGACGGGCGATAGCCGATGCGCTCTTCCAGCAGCTTGCGCTTTGCGCCGACCAGGTAGGAGCCGACATTGGCCTCATGGGCACCGGCGATATTGCCGGCGGCCATGTCCTCGGCGGTCATCGCGAGCGCGGTCTGCGTCACCTCCAGTTCCGTCCTGCCGGAGCGCCGGGCAAGTTTTTCGATGGTGTCGCGATAGGCATTGCGCGAACCGAAATCGAGATCGGTGTAGTCCGACCCTTCGCGAAGGGCCGCGTCCAGCCGGCTGACGCTCTCGACCCAGACCGGCCATTCCGTGTCGTCGATCGCCCGCAGGCTCTTGATGAGGTTGCTCATCGTGGCGTTGCCCGACGACAGGCGGTTCTGCTCGGCGACGAGCACTTCCTCCAGATCGCTGCCGCGCGCCTCGATCTGTCTTTCCAGCCACTGGATCGCAGCGCCGGACGCCTGAAGGCCGTCACGCAGGCGGTACAGGAGTTGCGCGACAAAGGTGTTGTCGGCGACGAGGTCTTCGATCCCGCGCAGTATGATGACGCTCTTCTCCGGATCGTTCTGCCGGATCAGCTCATCGGCAACCTCGTTCGCCTTGCGGCGCATGCCGCGCGACCGCTCGACGCGGCTCGAAATGCGGCGCAGGTTTTCGACGAGGATGAACCGGACGATGGATGGCAGAGCCCAAAGCTCGCCGATCTTGAGGGCTTCGACCTTCTGGAAGCCCTCGACGATCGCCGTCAGGCTTTCGCGCGAGACGCTGCTGTGGGTGTGGGCGACATAGAGCCAGCCCAGCGCCATGGTGCGGGGGATCTCGACGTCGCCGACTTTCATCGTCGGCAGCTGGCGGTAGAAGCGGCGCGGAAAATCGCGGCGCACTTCCTGGATTGCTTCCTCGACAACATAATAGTTGTCGAGCAGCCACTCGGCCGCCGGCGTAATGGTGGCGCCGGCTTCGACGTCGCGGGCGATCGTCTGATAGACCCGGAAGATCTCCCGCTCGTTTTCCTTTTGTCGGGCGCGAAACTCGAACGGCTTGAAGCCCGGCAGGGCGCTTGCCCCATCACGTGCCAGGTCTTCTCCGCAGGCACTCAGCTCTTCGAGGGTGAAATAGGTATCCCGGATCGAATCGTTGTAGTCGATCTGCTTGGATTCCGTCTCGCGCGACGAAGACTGAGGTCTATTGTGCAGGGGCATTTGCTTGTTTCTAGGTTCGAGCAACGTTGATGTATCCGGCAATCATCGGACCGCGGATCGACTTCGGCGAACGGATTTCATTTGCGTTCCGCCGTGAACCATGACGCCATCATGCGTCTACTCCGCATCGCCAATCCCGAGGGGCCGACAAACGTAAGGCCGCACGCCTCAAGGGTGCGAGATGGATCAAGCGACACGCAAACGTGCATCGCGGCCGCGCTGTGCATGAAAACAGCATTTTCTAGCCGCAAAGACAGGTTGTTGCAACAAGACTGGAACGCAAGGGCAACACCCTCCGAGAATTGATGGCCGTGGATATCCAGCCTACCGCCTAATCGATCGGCGCTGAACGGGACCTGAACGCAACCAGTGAATGTCGGTTTCACGGCGCTTCGTTTTTCCTGTCGAGACTGAAATCGATGCGTTGACACAATCGCCCGGAACTGGCCATTTGCCCCCATCAGGGTTCTTTCGAATCGTCTTCGATCCGGAAGCTAAGAGGGAAGCCGGTGCGAATGTCCCGCAAGGACGTCAAGACCGGCGCTGCCCCCGCAACTGTAAGCGGCGAGCTGCTGTCGCCCACGCCACTGGCACAAAATCGTGCCGGGAAGGCAAGACAGCCGCACCGACCCGCAAGCCAGGAGACCTGCCCTGATGAACTTGTAACGTCCATGGGCGGGGTGTCCCACGGGTGCGCTTGCTCCGCAAAAGGCGGAACTCCAGCTTGCGTGCGTCCGGTCATCCCCCAATTGCATTGGGGAAGTCATGCTAGCCACCATCGAATCCAACCCTTCCGAATCCGGGCGACCGGAATCGGTGTTCGTCTCCTGGCTGCTTTGGCAGCCACGCGAGGCTGACCTTCCGATCGAAGCCTTGAAAGAGCTCAGCAAGCTCGCACGCTACGCGGATCGCGATCCCGATATCGTGCGCCTGCGTTCCCTCTTCGCCACGCTGGCGGGGCAGACCGGGAGGCCACACTAGAATTACTACATAAAGACATATTGACATAAAGATATCCTTATGTGATCTCCGATGCAGACATTCTGCATCGGAGGGCTTTGCCATGGCATCGGCCAACCTCGACGACCTCTTTGGTCCCGAACTTCAACCCCGCACTGGCAAAGACATAGCCGAGGCGCTTCATGCTGCAGCGAGGGAACGCATTCTCGTTCTCGACGGCGCCATGGGCACGGAAATCCAGACGCTCGGCCTGGTCGAGACGGATTTCCGCGGCAGCCGATTCGGCGATTGTGCCTGCCACCAGCAGGGCAACAACGACCTTCTGACGCTTACGCAGCCGGCCGCGATCGAGGACATTCATTATCGTTATGCGATGGCGGGCGCCGACATCCTCGAGACCAACACGTTTTCTTCCACCACGATCGCCCAGGCCGATTACGGCATGGAGGACATGGTTTATGAGCTGAATCGCGACGGCGCCCGGCTGGCGCGCCGCGCCGGCTTGCGGGCACAGGAGAAGGATGGCAGGCGCCGCTTCGTCGCCGGCGCGCTCGGTCCGACAAACCGCACCGCCTCGATCTCGCCGGATGTCAACAATCCGGGCTATCGCGCCGTCACCTTCGACGATCTTCGCATCGCCTATGCCGAGCAGCTGCGCGGCCTCATCGACGGCGGCGCCGACATCATCCTGATCGAGACGATCTTCGACACGCTGAACGCCAAGGCCGCGATCTTCGCTACCAAGGAGATATTCGCCGAGAAAGGCATCGTGCTGCCGATCATGATCTCCGGCACGATCACCGACCTGTCCGGCCGCACCCTCTCCGGTCAGACCCCGGAAGCCTTTTGGAACTCGGTGCGCCATGCCGAGCCCTTCTCCATCGGCCTCAACTGTGCACTCGGCGCCAATGCGATGCGCGCCCACCTCGACGAAATTTCTTCCGTCGCCGGCACCTTTGTCTGCGCCTATCCAAACGCCGGCCTGCCGAACGCGTTTGGCAAGTATGACGAGACGCCGGAGCAGATGGCCGAGCAGATCGAAGGCTTCATGCGCGACGGCCTCGTCAACATCGTCGGCGGCTGCTGCGGCTCAACGCCGGCCCACATCAAGGCGATAGCCGGCGCGGCCGCCCGCCACAAACCGCGGGCGATCCCGGACATTCCCCGCCACATGCGGCTTTCCGGGCTCGAACCTTTCACGCTGACGAAGGACATCCCCTTCGTCAACGTCGGCGAGCGCACCAACGTCACCGGCTCGGCCAAGTTCCGCAAGCTGATCACATCAGGCGACTATGCAGCGGCGCTCGACATCGCCCGTGATCAGGTGGCGAATGGCGCCCAGGTCATCGACATCAACATGGACGAGGGCCTGATCGATTCCGCCAAGGCGATGACGGAGTACCTGAACCTCATTGCCGCCGAGCCGGACATCGCCCGCGTGCCGATCATGATCGACTCATCCAAATGGGAAGTGATCGAGGCCGGCCTGAAATGCGTCCAGGGCAAGCCTCTGGTCAATTCGATCTCGCTGAAGGAAGGCGAGGAAGCCTTCCTGCATCACGCCCGCCTCGTGCGCGGCTATGGCGCCGCCGTCGTCGTGATGGCCTTCGACGAGAAGGGCCAGGCCGATACGAAGCAGCGCAAGGTCGAAATCTGCGCCCGCGCCTACAAGATCCTGACGGAACAGGCCGGCTTCCCGCCCGAGGACATCATCTTCGACCCGAACATCTTCGCGGTCGCGACCGGCATCGAGGAACACGACAACTACGGCGTAGACTTCATCGAGGCGACGCGCCAGATCGTGACGACCCTGCCGCATGTGCATGTCTCCGGCGGCGTCTCCAATCTCTCTTTCTCCTTCCGCGGCAACGAACCTGTCCGCGAGGCGATGCACGCCGTGTTCCTCTACCACGCGATCCACGCGGGCATGGACATGGGCATCGTCAATGCCGGCCAGCTCGCCGTCTACGACACGATCGAACCGGACCTGCGCGAAGCCTGCGAGGACGTGGTGCTGAACCGCGTTCCGAAGGCCGGCGGGACGGCGACGGAACAGCTTCTGGAGATCGCCGAGCGCTTCAAGGGCGCGGCTGGCAAGGAAGCGAAGGAGAAGGACCTCGCCTGGCGCGAATGGCCTGTCGAAAAGCGGATGGAGCATGCGCTCGTCAACGGCATCACCGAGTTCATCGAAGCCGACACGGAAGAGGCGCGCCTTTCCGCCGAGCGGCCGCTGCACGTGATCGAGGGCCCGCTGATGGCCGGCATGAACGTCGTCGGCGATCTCTTCGGCGCGGGAAAAATGTTCCTACCGCAGGTGGTCAAGTCGGCGCGCGTGATGAAGCAGGCGGTCGCCGTTCTGCTCCCCTACATGGAAGCGGAGAAGCTCGCAAATGGCGGCGCGAGCCGCGAAAGCGCCGGCAAGATCCTGATGGCGACGGTGAAGGGCGACGTGCACGACATCGGCAAGAACATCGTCGGCGTCGTGCTCGCCTGCAACAACTACGAGATCATCGACCTCGGCGTCATGGTGCCATCTGCGAAGATCCTCGAAACCGCACGCGCCGAAAACGTCGACATCATCGGCCTGTCCGGCCTGATCACGCCCTCGCTGGACGAAATGGCGCATGTGGCAAGCGAAATGGAGCGCGAGGGCTTCGACATTCCGCTCCTGATCGGTGGCGCCACCACAAGCCGCGTGCACACGGCAGTCAAGATCGATCCTCGCTACGACCGCGGCCAGACCGTCTACGTCACCGACGCCAGCCGCGCAGTCGGGGTCGTCTCCAGCCTTCTTTCACCCGAGCACAAGGCTGGATACGTAGAGACACTTCAGGCTGAATACCGCAAGGTCGCCGACGCCCACATGCGGGCCGAAGCCGAAAAGCAGCGCCTGCCGCTGGCACGGGCCCGCGACAACGCCTTCAAGCCCGACTGGCCCGCCTACCGGCCGAAGACGCCGTCCTTCCTTGGTACCCGCGTGTGGCAGGACTGGGATCTGGCCGAACTCGCCCGCTACATCGACTGGACGCCGTTCTTCCAGACCTGGGAACTGAAGGGTGTCTATCCGAGGATCCTCGAAGACGAGAAGCAGGGCGAGGCCGCCCGCCAGCTGTTTGCAGATGCGCAGGCGATGCTGGAAAAGATCATCACTGAGAAATGGTTCACGCCGAAGGCCGTCGTCGGCTTCTGGCCGGCCAATGCGGTCGGCGACGACATCCGCCTGTTCACCGATGAAACGAGATCTGCGGAACTTGCGACCTTCTTCACCCTGCGCCAGCAGCTATCCAAGCGCGACGGGCGCCCGAACCTGGCGCTGTCCGATTTCGTCTCGCCGGTGGATAGCGGCAAACAGGACTATCTCGGCGGCTTCGTGGTTACGGCCGGCATCGGCGAAATCGCCATCGCCGAACGCTTCGAACGCGCCAACGACGATTACTCTTCGATCCTGGTGAAGGCGCTGGCCGACCGCTTCGCCGAGGCTTTTGCCGAGCGGATGCATGAATATATCCGCAAGGAACTCTGGGCCTATGCGCCGGAGGAAACTTTCACGCCGCAGGACCTGATCGGCGAACCCTATGCCGGCATCCGTCCTGCTCCGGGCTACCCCGCCCAGCCGGACCATACGGAGAAGGTGACGCTGTTCCGGCTGCTCGATGCGGAAAACGAGATCGGTGTCAGTCTGACCGAGAGCATGGCGATGTGGCCGGGCTCCTCCGTCTCCGGCCTCTACATCGCCTCGCCCGAGAGCTACTACTTCGGCGTCGCCAAGGTCGAGCGCGACCAGGTGCAGGACTATGCCGCCCGCAAGGGCATGGCCGTATCCGATGTCGAACGTTGGCTGGGACCGGTGTTGAACTATGTGCCAGGACCGGTCGCCGAAGCCGCCGAGTAGGTTCCGTCATGTACTTCCCGTCAAGGCGCGGTGACCTGCAGCAGCAGGATCATCGCGTAGCTTGCGGCAAGCAGCACTATTAGCGACAGGATGACGGTGGCGCTGACCCGCATGCCCGCCTGCATGACCTTGCGGATATCCACACCAAGCCCAAGGGCAGCCATGGCGACCACCGTCAGCCCGCCCGACGCCACATTCATGGCCATCGCCACCGGTTCGCCGATCAGGCCCGCAGACCGTGCGGCAAGCATCAGCAAGAAGCCGACGATGAACCACGGCACGAGCCTGTAAAGCGGCGGGCGGCAACCGGCCGCTCCTGCTCGGCTGGCAGCGATCAGCGAAAGCGTCACTACGACGGGGCCAAGCATCAACACCCGCACAAGCTTGACCAGCATGCCCACCTGCGCGCTTACGGCCGACACCGGCACCGTGGCGGCAAAGACCTGCGGCACGGCATAGACAGTCATGCCTGCCAGAATGCCGTAGTTGGTGCTCGAAAGGTCGAGGACCGGCACGAGCAGCGGCAGGAGCAGAACCGTAAGCACGCCGAGAACCGCCGTGAACGCGACCGACGACGCCACATCGTCGGACTGGGCATGGATGACCGGCGCAGCCGCGGCGATCGCCGAATTGCCGCAGATCGAGTTGCCGCAGGCGACCAGCACGGCCATCCGCTTCGGCAGACCGAGCAGGCGCCCGATGCCGTAGCTTGCAGCAAGGACGCAGAAGACGACGAACGCGATTGCGCCGAGCATGGCCGGTCCGATTGATGCCAGCGCGGCCGCACTGACACCTGCACCAAGCAGGACGATGGCGATCTCAAGGAAATATTTGGCGCTGAATTCGATACCGGGGTCGAAGGAAGCAGGGCGCGGAAGAAGCAGTCGGATAGCCGCGCCGAGAAGAATCGCCAGCACCAGCGCCTCGAGCCAGGCTTCACCGACGAGGAACCGCTCGGCGAAGTCGCCAAGGAGCGCGAGGCCGGCAACGGCCAGCGATAAAAGGATACCGGGGGCATGGGTGCGGAATGGAATGACTTTGCTCATGCACCTTTAATGATAGAAATTTATTGTGCAATCCATCGACAAATAAGGTACGTTTCATTCGATTTCATTGAATGATCGCCATGACCCTGGAACAGCTTCGAATCTTCATCGCCGTCGCCGAACGCGAGCATCTCACCCAGGCGGCGCTCGCTCTGCACCTCACCCCTTCCGCCGTCAGCTCCGCCGTCCGAACGCTCGAGGACCGGTACTCGGTGGCCCTGTTCCATCGAACCGGGCGTCGGATCGAGCTGACGGAAACGGGCCGGGCTTTCCTGACCGAAGCAAAGGCAACCGTGACGCGGGCGAAGGAGGCGGAACTGTTCCTTGCCGAGGTCGGTGATCTCAGGCGAGGCTCACTGAGCCTGCATGCCAGCCAGACCATCGCCAGCTACTGGCTGCCGCCGGTGCTGATGCAGTTGCATTCGAAGCACCCGGGCCTGGAACTGCGCGTGACGGCCGCCAACACCGAGCTCGTCGCCGCGGCCGTAATCGATGGAGCGGCGGAAATCGGCCTCGTGGAAGGTGCGATTGATAGCGTCCTGCTGTCCCAACAGGTGGTTGCCCGCGATCGCCTCGTCATCGTTGCACGGCCCGACCATCCGCTGGCACAGCGGCACGACATCGAACGGGATGATCTGCTGGCGGCGCGATGGGTCCTGCGTGAGGCGGGATCAGGCACCCGCTCCGTCCTCACCTCCGCGCTCGACGCCAAACCGGGCGAGCTCACGGTGGAACTGGCGCTACCGTCTAATGAGGCGGTGCGCGCCGCGGTGCGAACCGGGCCGTTTCTCGGCGCATTGTCCGAATTGATCGTGCAGCCGGACATCGACGCCGGCCGGCTGGTGAAGCTCGATTTCACCCTGCCGGAGCGCGAATTCCTGCTGCTGCGCCATCGCGAGCGCCATCGTTCCAAGGCGTCTCTCGCCTTCGAGGAAATGGCGAAGGTGCAGGCGCGCTGAGCTGCGTCAGCGTCTCATTCGCCCCGTCCGCGAAAACGCCGCTGGTAGGCGGGATCGTAGAGCGAGCTTTCGCGAAAATCCTCCGCCGCAAGCGTCTGTCCGACGAAGATCAGCGCCGTGCGCTCGATCGGCTCCTCGGCGATCTTGGCAGCAATGTCCGAGAGGGTACCGCGCACGACCCGCTCGTCCGGCCAGGACGCCTTGACGACGATCGCCACGGGGCAGTCGGCGCCATAGAGCGGCGTCAGTTCGGCCACCACTTGATCCAGTGCGTGGATCGCCAGATGGATCGCAAGCGTCGCGCCCGTGGCTCCGAAGCCCTGCAGCGTTTCCCGATTCGGCATCGGCGAGGCACGGCCAGAAACCCGGGTCAGCACGAGGCTCTGCGCCACGGCCGGGATCGTCAGCTCACGCTTGAGGGCTGCGGCAGCCGCGGCAAAAGACGGAACGCCGGGCGTCAGCGTATACGCAATGTCGTGCTTCTCCAGCCGGCGGATCTGCTCGGCGACCGCGCTCCACACCGACAGGTCACCGGAATGCAGCCGCGCCACGTCCTCGCCCGCCTCCGCCGCCCGCACATATTCCGCCTCGATCTCGTCGAGCGACATCGGCGCGGTATCGATGATGCGTGCACCAGGCGGGCAGTATTGCAGCAGCTCCGGCGAGACGATCGAGCCGGCATAGAGGCAGACGGGGCAGCGGCCGATCAGGTCGCGCCCGCGTACGGTGATCAGGTCGGCCGCACCAGGCCCGGCGCCGATAAAATGGACGGTCATGCTAGTTCCTCTAGTTCCTTAGCCGGCTTTATCCAGCTCCATTGGGTCACCGGCATGGCCGGACGCCAGCCCGTCATCCGGCCGACCGGTGCAGCACGGGCGATGTCTATTCTGATCAGCGAGCCGCCGAGACCCGCATGCGCCGCAATCAGCACCGCCTCCATCTCTGTCGTCACCGCATTGGCAACGAGGCGGCCACCGGGCTTCAGAGCGGCGATTGCAGCGTCGAACACGCCATCCTCGCTGCCGCCGCCGCCGATGAAGATGGCATCGGGCGCAGCGAGTCCCGCCAGCGCGCCCGGCGCATTGCCCCCGACCACCGCCAAAGTCGGCACGCCGAAGAGGGCCGTGTTGCGACGGATGCGCGCGGCCCGCTCCGGCACTGCCTCGATCGCGATCGCCCGCAGCGACGGATCGGCCAGCATCCATTCGATGCCGATCGAGCCGGAGCCAGCGCCGATATCCCAGAGCAGTTCGCCACGCCGTGGCGCGAGCGCGGAAAGCGTCAGCGCCCGCACCTCGCGCTTGGTGATCTGGCCGTCGTGCTCGAACAACGCGTCATCCAGCCCCGAGGCAAACGGCAAGACCCGCGTCGAATCGCCGGCGACGACCTCGACCGCACAGACATTGAGCATGTCGACACTTTCGAGCGCGAATCGATCCGCCCGGTGCGTGCTCACTCTTTCGCGGGCCCCGCCGAGCGCTTCCAGAACCGTCAGGGTCGACGCACCGAATCCGGCTTGTGCCAGCAATGCCGCAAGCGCGCCCGGACCGTCGCTGTCGGAGGTCAAGGCGAGGATGCGACTGCCGGGATGCAGATGCGGCCGGATCAGGTCGATCGGGCGGCCGTGCAGCGAGACGCAGGCCGTCTCCTGCAGCGCCCATCCCATCCTCGAGGCGGCAAGGCTGAAGGAGGAGGGCGCGGGGAACACCGTCATTTCCGTTCGCTGAATTTTCCGCGAGAGCGCCACGCCAACGCCGTAGAAAAAAGGATCGCCCGAGGCGAGCACCACCACCGGCTGGCCCCGCGCCGCAAGGACGGCTTCCACCGATCGTTCGAAGGGGCTGAGCCAGGCATGTCTTTCGCCGCGGATGGCTGGAGCGGCGAGTTCCAGATGCCGCAGGCCGCCGAAGACGATCTCTGCCTTGGCGATTGCCGCCTTGGCCGCCTCGCCGAGACCGGCTAAACCATCCTCGCCGATCCCGACGATAGTAAGCCAGGGCGGAGATGCAGTGGAATCAAGGGACGAATCAGGCGTGGACAAGAGACGCATCCTCATTCTGGGCGGCACGACGGAAGCGCGCGAACTGGCGCACCGGCTTGGCGCGCGTGACGATCTCGACGTGACCCTGTCGCTCGCCGGCCGGACGATCGATCCCGCACCCCAGCCGGTCCCAATCCGTACCGGCGGCTTCGGCGGCGCGGAAGGGCTGGCCGACTATCTTGCAACCAATCGAGTAGACCTGCTGATCGATGCGACGCATCCGTTCGCCCGGCAGATTTCCGCCAATGCCGAACGCGCGGCGGAGCATTCCGCAACACCGCTGATCCGGCTCGAACGGACCGGATGGCAACCCGTCGAAGGCGACCGCTGGACGCCCGTCGCCACAGTCAACGACGCCGTCGCAGCGCTTGGCGCGGAGCCACGTCGCGTCTTTCTCGCCATCGGCCGGCAGGAGGCCCATCACTTCAACGCCGCTCCGCAGCACCACTACCTCGTCCGCAGCGTCGACCCGGTCGACCCGCCCCTGACCGCGCCCTCGGTCGAGTATCTCCTCGCCCGCGGTCCCTTTTCCGTCGAAGGCGAAATCGCGGTGCTGCGCGGACACCAAATCGATGTGGTTGTTTCCAAGAACAGCGGCGGCGAAGCCACCTACGCCAAGATCGCCGCGGCCCGCGCCCTCGGCCTCCCCGTGCTCATGGTCGATCGCGCGCGAAATGGCCGCGTCAGCACGGCAGAGACGGTCGAGGAGGCGCTGCGGCTGATCGATCATGTCGCCTCCGGCGGCAGGAAGCGTGGCGTATAGACGAGATCAGCCTTGCCCTCGCGCGCAATGACGCGCGTCTGCGGCGAACCGATGATGACGCAGGTCGCCATGTCGGCGCGTTCCGCGTCTGCCCCGCCGAGCGGCATGACCAGCATGCGCTCGTCCGGCCTTCCGGCGGCCCGGCCGAAGATGACAGGCGTTTCCGCCGGCAGCACGTCGCGCAGGATCTCGAACGCCTTGCCGAGCTGCCACGGCCGCGCCTTGCTGATCGGATTGTAGAGAGCGATCACCAGCCCCGCCTCGGCCACCAGCCGCAGCCGCCTCTCGATCACCGCCCAGGGTTTTAGATTGTCGGACAGCGAAATCGCGCAGAAATCATGACCGAGCGGCGCACCAATGCGGGCTGCGACCGCAAGCATGGCTGTGACACCTGGGACGACCACAAGATCGATGTTTCGCCATTCCGCCGGCCCCGCATCGATCGCCTCGCAGACCGCCGCGGCCATGGCGAAGACACCCGGATCACCACCAGAGACGACGCAGACGTTGATGCCTGCTGCGGCGCGCGAAAGCGCTGCCTGCGCCCGGTTCAGCTCTTCGCGATTGTCGGAGGCGACCTTGATCTGGTCCGGCCTCAGCGACAGGCGGTCGATGTAAGGAAAATAGCCGAAGAACTCGGTCGAGGCTTCCACGGCCTTCAGCGCTTCCGGCGTCATCTGGTCCGGATTGCCCGGCCCTGTCCCGATTACGTAAAGCGTACCGCTCATGGCCTGCCGCTCCAGCCGGGAACGAGCACGAGCGAGAAATAGGGTGCCGTATCATCGAGCTTTTCGGAGAGACGGATCGATTTGCTTTCGGCCATCGTGCCGCGCTCGACATAGATCGCCTCGGCAAGCCGCCCGGCGGACGACAGGGCCCGGCGGATCTTCGGCAGGTTGCGACCGACCTTCATGATGACCGCCGCCTGGGTGTCCCCCAGCCGGCGCGACAGTTCCTCTTCTACCATCGTGCCCGGCAGCACGGAAAGCACGTCGTCGCCCTGCACGATCGGCAGGCCGGAAAGCGACCAGCAGCCGGACATGGCGGTGATGCCGGGGATCACTTCGGTCGGGAACCGGTCCGCAAGCCGTACATGCAGGTGCATGTAGGAGCCGTAGAACATCGGATCGCCTTCGGAGAGGATAGCAACCGTGCGACCGGCGGCCAGATGCGCCGCAACCGCAGCGGCCGAGGCGTCGTAGAAGGCGGTGATCTGGCGCTTGTAGTCGTCGTGTTCCTTGTCGATCTCCGTCGTCACCGGATAGTAGAGCGGCAATTCAACCATGTCCGGCTTCAAAAGCCCCTCGACGATCTTCCGACCGTTGCCGGAGCGGCCGGCCTTGGCGAAGAAGGCGAGCACATCAGCTTCACCAAGCGCGCGCACCGCTTTGAGCGTCAGCAGTTCCGGATCGCCCGGGCCGGTTCCCACGCCGTAAAGACGTCCCATCTGCGCCGCGCTCACAGGCCCGCCCTCGCCAGCGAATTCAGGGCCGCAGCCGTCATGGCGCTGCCGCCCAGGCGGCCGCGAACGATGGCGAAGGGCACGCTATAGGAATTTTCCGCCAGCGCCTCCTTCGATTCCGCCGCCCCGACAAAACCAACCGGCATGCCGAGGATCGCCGCCGGCTTCGGCGCGCCGTCGCGCAGAAGTTCGAGCAGATAGAACAGCGCCGTCGGGGCGTTGCCGATCGCGACGATCGAACCGGCCATCCGCTCGAGCCAGAGCCGGATCGCCGCCGCCGAGCGCGAATTGCCGATCTCGGTCGCAAGTTCAGGCGTACGCGGATCGCGCAGCGTGCAAATCACCTCGTTGGAAGCGGGCAGCCGGGCCGCCGTCACCCCGCGCGCCACCATCTCGGCGTCGCAGAAGATCGGCGCACCGGCCCTAAGCGCCACACGGCCAGCGGCGACGAAATCGGGCGAAAAGACGATCTTGTCCGCCGCCTCCACCAGACCGCAGGCGTGGATCATCCGCACGGCAACATCCGCCTCGTCCTCGGAAAACTGGCTCAGATCGGCCTCCGCGCGGATGATGGCAAAGGATTTTTCGTAGATGGCATTGCCATCCTTTATGTAGTCGTAGTCTGTCATTGCGATCCCTGCTGGTATGCCTTGGCGACCGCGGATGCACCGATCCGCTCGAACGTTTGCCGCGCCGCCTCTCCGTGTTGTCTTTCCTGTTGAATAATTGCGGCGACACGCGAAAAGGCCGCGCCGAGAGCATTGTCCGTCACCGTTGCCACCGTTTCATCGCCGGCCCGGGCATCGATCGTCAGCGCGACGCCGCCCGCCTGGCCAACCAGCGTCAATGCGGCGGCTTGCGGATGCGCACATCCCTTGGCGCAGCCGGAAATGTGGACCGTCAGCGATCCGTCCAGCAGATCGGGCGCTTGCGCCACCAGCAGGTCGGCCGCTGCCTTGGTATCGAAATGTCCCGCTGCGCAGCCGCTCGCACCCGCACAGACGGCAATCGCGTTTCCGGGCTCGTCGGCACGCGTCCAGAAACCCTCGCGCCCGGCGAGCGCCACAGCCGGCTCCATCATCCCCACCGCAAGTCCGAGCACGAGCAGCGACCTATGTGGTGAGAGCCGCACTTCCCTAGCACCCAGTGCTTCCAGGCCCTGCATCAGAGTTCCGAGATGCACCGCACTCGTCTGACCGTAGGCAAGACCGATACCGAGGGCGACGCCCTCACCGAGCGCGTGGCGCCCGATGGGCGACAATGGAGGGGGCGGGGTCGATATGTCCAAGATCGTGCCTGAACATGTCGGCAACCGGAGTTGCTGCCGCAGAATGTTCGCATCGAGATCGCGACCACGGGCACTGGAACCAAGGTCATGCAGGGCTTCTATCACGGTCAAGACGGCGCCAATGGCATCGCCATTCGCGAGGACCGCCACTTCGCGCGCCGAGCGTGCGTCGCCGCCAACCGAGACACGCCAGAACAATCCATCCGTTGCGCGGCCCGCATCGAGGCGGATATCGGCGACTATGTCCGAAAGGTCGAGCCTTCCACCACCATTTACGACGATCGATAGTTTTGGGGCGAGAAGAAGCGGCGGCAGGTGCCCGGCGATGGCCGCACGAATGGCAGCAGCGAACGGCTCGGCGTCTACGATCTCATTCGGATCGATACCGGACAACGGCGGCGTCTCCACCGCGACGCCCCGCAGCAAATCGATCCCTGCCTCGGCAAGTCCTGCAGCGAGCTTCGACACCGTCTCCTCGCGCAGGCCACGGATCTGCAGGTTTCCCCGCGCCGTCACTTCGATCAGGCCGTTTCCGTGCTCTGCTGCCAGCCGGGCGATAGCCATATAGTCCGAAGGAGACAGGCCTATGCGCGTCGGGCGCAGGCGTACCAGCAATCCGTCGCCGGTGCGCATGGGGGCGGCGATCGAGGGGCAGGCCCCACGCCGGAGGGAGGCAGCCGCCGGGGTGGGAGCTCCGCGGCCGATACCGGACGCAGCATAAACGGTCGCCATTAGGTCTCGCCCTCCGTCTCCGGCCCGCGTGAGCGGCGAATCAGGTAGGTATCCATGATCCAGCCATTTGCTTCCCGCGCGCGGCTTCGTGTTTCGGCGATCGTTTCCGAAATATCCCCGAGGCGACCGGAAAGCGTGATTTCCAGCTCCGTGCCGAGATAGGCGCCCCAATAGATCTGGGCGTCACGATCGGTTACCGACCGAAAGGCCTCGACGCCGTCGAGCATGACGACCACGTCGTCCGTTCCCTCCGGCCAGCCTTGCGAGAGACGCCGGCCGGTGGTGATTTCCACCGGCAAGCCTATCCTGTTCAAGGTGATTTTCTGGCTGGCGCAGAGCGCCTGGATGCTGGTGATACCGGGAATGACCTCAAGCTCGAAGGCGATGCGGCCGTTGGCGCGCACATGCTCGACGATGCGCAGCGTGCTGTCGTAGAGCATCGGATCGCCCCAGACGAGCAGGCCGATCGTATCCCTTTCAGCGGAGACTTCGAGGATCAGGTCTTCATAGATTTTTGCGATGGCATGGTGCCAGTCGTGTACGCCGTCGTCATAGCTGCCGTCGGCGCGGCGCGTCGGCACGGCATAGTCATGGATCCGCGTGTCCGGATTGGTGAGGTAGCGCTCGCAGATGTCGCGGCGCATGTCGGCGAGAAAGGATTTCTCCTCGCCCTTGATCGGAATGAGCAGCACGTCGGCCCGGTTCAGGGCGTTGATCGCCTGAACTGTCATGTGCTCGGGATTGCCTGCGCCGATCCCGATGATCAAAATGGTTCTCGACACGTCCACTCCCCCGTGCGGCCAGCGCTCCCGGTTGCGTCCCGATAGGGGTCCCGCCCGTCCTTCCTATTCCCAAAGTGCGCCCAAGAACAGTGCCTGATTAGCGGCGTCGGCATGTCTTTTTGAGACGTGGCCTCAGGCGGCCGCCTCAGGTGGCTGTCTGGCGCGCCTTGAAATAGTGCCGCGGCGAGGAGCCGAGCATGCGCTTGAACATGGTGGTGAAGGCCGGAACGCTCTCGTATCCCACCTCCAGTGCCACCGTCGTCACCGCCTCGCCATTCGCCAGCCGCGGCAGGCAGGCAAAGATGCAGGCCAGTTGCCGCCAGGTGGAAAAACTGACCCCGGTCTCCTCGCGAAAGAACCGCGTGAACGAGCGGCGGCTCATGTTCAGCTGCCGCGCCCAGTCATCGATCTTGGCGCTGGGCACGGGCCGGTCGAGAAATCCCCGGCAGAGGCTGGCCAGCCGCCCGCTGGCCGGAAACGGTAGGCCCAGCGGCTGCTGCTCGAGCCGGCCGATTTCGTCAACGAGCAGCGCCATCACCAGTTCGGCGCGATGCGGATCGCCGTCTATCCCCTGCAGCCGGATCGCCTCCGCCAGGAGATGATGCGCGAGATCGGTGACCTCCAGCACTACGGGCACCTCCGACGCCGCGCAGCCGCTGGGCGCAAGGATGTAGATCGAGCGCATGCTGACATCGCTGTACATCTCCACCGAATGCTCCAGTCCGCGCGGGATCACCAGCGCGTGGCCGGGCGGGATCATCCACCGCCCGCGTGCGGTGGCGACCAGAACGACGCCGGCGAAGACGCAAAGCACCTGCGTGCGGCGGTGGCTGTGCAGTGGCACGACATAGCCGTGCGGGATCTCGTTGCTGTGCACGAGCACGTCCGCGTTCGACTGCTCCATCCAGGAGAGATTGCGAACATGCGCGTCGTTGAGGTTCGACAGCAATATGGGGGTCAGCTTGTCCATTTTGGCCCACTTGCGAAAGAACTGGACCTCAGCACAAAAGCAGGCAGAAGACAATCTGCGCTATGGGAGCTTGGCAGACATCAATTCTGCGCAGGTCAATTGAGGGTCCAGCATGTCGACGGCAGTCTCCGTCGCGCCGGCACATGCCGCGCGCACCAGTTTCTCCATCATCGTCGCGGTCAGCGTCTGCCACATGCTGAACGACATCATGCAGTCGTTGCTGACGTCGCTCTATCCGCTATTGAAAGACAACTACGCGCTCGACTTCGTCCAGATCGGCCTCTTGACCATGGCCTTCCAGGTGACCGCGTCGCTGCTCCAGCCGGTGGTCGGCATAGTGACGGACCGGTGGCCGATGCCATTCTCGCTGCCGCTCGGCATGACCAGCACCTTCTTCGGCCTGTTCTTCCTAGCCTATGCGCATTCGTTCCCGGTTCTTGTCCTCGGTGCCTGCCTGATCGGCTTCGGCTCGGCAGTGTTCCATCCGGAATCCTCCCGCATCGCGCGGGCCGCCTCCGGTGGCCGCCACGGTCTGGCTCAATCGCTGTTTCAGGTCGGCGGCAATGCGGGCACAGCGATCGGACCGTTGCTGGCCGCCTTCATCGTGCTGCCCTTCGGCCAGACCAGCGTCGCCTGGTTCTCGGCTGCGGCCCTGCTTGGCATGGTCATCCTGACCTGGGTCGGTCGCTGGTATGCCGCCGAGCGGCTGCGCATGGCCAGCCGCCCCGCCATCAGCCGGGATCTGCCATTGCCGCGCGGCCGCGTCGCATGGGCGTTTGCCGTCCTGGTCCTGCTGACGGCGACGAAGAACGTCTACCTATCGTCGATCGGCAGCTACTTCACCTTCTATACGATCAGCCGCTTCGGCCTGTCGGTGCAGGAAGCCCAGCTGATGCTGTTTTTATTCCTCGGTGCATCCGCAGCCGGCGTCTTCCTCGGCGGCCCGATCGGCGACCGCTTCGGCTCGCGCTTCGTCATCTGGTTTTCGATCCTCGGCGTCATCCCCTTCGCGCTGCTTTTGCCATACGCCAACCTGTTCTGGACGGGCGTGTTGAGCGTGATGATCGGGCTGATCTTTTCCTCTGCCTTCTCGGCCATCGTCGTCTTCGCCCAGGAGCTGGTACCGGGGCGCGTCGGGATGATCGCCGGTGTCTTCTTCGGCTTCGCCTTCGGCGCCGGTGGCCTCGGCGCAGCAGCACTCGGTGTCTTTGCCGATACCCACGGCATCGACTTCGTCTACCGCGTCTGCTCCTACCTGCCGCTGCTCGGCATCCTCACCGTTTTCCTGCCACGCCTGCGGACGCGCTGAGAGGGCGAAAGACCGGCGCATTGCATGGTGCGCGGGCTCAGGCGATCGAAAGACTGGTTCCCCCTGGCGGAGCATCCCCTCCTACCGTCACCCCGGACTTGATCCGGGGTCCAGCCCCGCGCCGCGTCTGCGGCGCGAAAGAGTCTTTTGCGCTCAAGGACTTGAGCGCGCTGGATGCCGGATCAAGTCCGGCATGATGGGCCAATTTACGCTGCTCGCAAAGATGAAAGGCGGAGCAGGGCTTTTTCAACAAGAGCCCGCGCTTTGCAGGCTGCGCGGGGTCTTACAATTTAAGCGACGAATTGTCCGTCAGATCCGCGCCTGAACCAGATGCGCAAGCTGGGCGCCGACCTCGTAGTAGCCCTCGCGAACCGGTCGGAACGACTGCGCCACCGGATCGGTCACCGGCAACGGCAGGTCCTTCTCTGAGATCTCGCCAGCGATGTGCCGCGCCAGAACCTTGCCGAACACCGTGCCCGGCGCGATACCGCGACCGTTGTAGCCGGAAAAGCCGATCACGTTGTCCGCCAGTCTGTGGAAGCGCGGCAGGTTGTCGGTGGTCATACCGATCTTGCCGTACCACTCGGCCTCGAAGCCAATGTCGCCGATTTCCGGGAACAGCTTCTTCAGAGCGCGCCGTGCCCAGGCCTTGTGGATCGCAGCGCCGGTTCCGCGCAATGCGCCCACACTGCCGAAGACGAGCCGGCCGCGCTGATCGTAACGATAGGAGGACAGGATTTCCGCCGTGTCCCACACACCTTCGCGCCCCGGCACGATCTTCTTCTGCAGTTCCGGAGAGAGTGGTTTGGTGGCGAAGTTGAAATAGGGAAGGTGGACGAGCTCGGCGCGGACTTCCGCCCACGGTGCGACCGTGTAGGCATTCGTGGCAACGATGACCCAATCGGCGGTCACGGCGCCCTTATCGGTTTTCACCGTCCAGCGCTTGCCGGAGCGTTCGGCACCGGTCACCGGGCTCGCCGTGTAAACCTTCGCGCCGGCCGCAATCGCCGCCTTCGCCAGCCCGCGCACATAGGCGAGCGGCTGGATCGTCCCGGCGCGCATGTCGAGGAGCGAACCGGCATAGGCATTCGTGCCGACGCGCCGCGCCGTCTCGGCGGCATCGAGCAACGTCACCGGTGCGCCGCGCCGTCCCCATTGTTCGGCGCGCTGCTGAAGCTCCTCGAGCCCAGATTTGCCGATCGCGCAATGCAGCGTACCGACAGGATTGATCTCGCATTCGATCGCGTGCTTCTGCACGAGTTCGAATACAAGCCGCGGCGCATTGCCGAGAAGTTCGAGCAGCCGGTCGCCGTAGAGCTGGCCGAGGACGCCCGGCAGTTCGTCCGGCATCGTCCACATGCCGGCATTGACGAGACCGACGTTGCGACCCGAGCCGCCGAAGCCGATTTCCTTGCCTTCGAGCAGTACCACCTTCGTTCCCCGTTCCGCGAGATGCAGCGCCGCGGACAGTCCGGTGAAGCCGCCGCCGACGATCACCACGTCCGCTTCAGCGGTGCCGGAAAGGGTCTGCGTCACGGGAGCGGATGGGGCGGTCATTTCCCACAGTCCGTGGGAACGGGGATCATTCTGCATTGGCGTCTTCTTCAATGGAAAGTGGGAGGGATTTCCGATGCCGCCACATTCCCCCATCGCGGACAAGGAGGAAAGTGCTGATTCGACACCGGATCATTCTCTCTGCGAATGAGCGGCTTCCGCCTGCCCTTCACCTGCCTTTCAAGGGACCTGCGTCGCGATCCAGCTGCGGAAAGCCTGGCTCAGTGAATTCTCGAGTTTTCCTTCCGGCACGACGAGATAGTAGCTGTTGTCTGTCTGCATCGGCCGGTCGAACACAACGGAGAGACGGCCGCTCGCCAATTCCTGTTCGATCAGGTAGCGCGGCAGGAGCGCGAAGCCGAGGCCCGCGACCGCCGCCTCGATCACCATCGAGAATTGATCGAAGCGATGTCCGCGATAGGCGGTCTCGGTCGCCCCGCCGTTCAGCTCGAACCACTGCGCCCAGAGTTTTGGCCGGGTCGCGAGATGCAGGAGCGGCGCCGTCTCCAGGTCCTTCGGATCCTCCAATTGCCATTTGCGCATCAGCTCGGGGTTCGCTGCCGGCAGGATCACCTCGCTGCAAAGATAGGAGCAATTGGCCCGCGCCCAGACGGGCTGGCCGTAGTGGATGGCGAGATCGAAGCTCTCCTCATCGAAGTCGAAGGGTGCTGAGCGCGAGGCAACGTTGATGATCGTCCCGGGATACTGCTCCAGGAAAGCGGCAATGCGCGGCGTCAGCCAGCGGCTACCGAAGGTCGGCAGCGTGGCGATCGTCAGGCTGTGGTCGGAGCGTGCCGCCGACATGGCGCGCAGCATCGTCTCTTCCGTCTGGTGCAGTAGCTTTCGGACTTCCGGCAGGAAACGGCGCCCGTCCTCCGACAGCACGACGCGCTGGCGCACGCGCTCGAACAGCAGCACGCCGAGTTGTTCCTCCAGATCTTTGATCTGGCGGCTGACGGCGCTCTGGGTGAGGTTCAGCTCGTTGGCAGCCTGGGTGAAGCTGCCGTGGCGCGCGGCGCACTCGAAGGCCTGCAGCGTCGTCACATCCGGTATCAGCCTGCGGCTCAACTTCATTCGACTCTCGCATCAACCTAGTCAAAACATGCGCGATCGCTCGCAGGTTCGGTCCGCTATGATCCATTTTAAGAATGAACGGGTCCTCCTAACCCTTGTAGAGCAATTCCAGGAAAAGTGTGAAGCGGTTTTCCCTCCGGAATTGCGCAAAATGAGACGAGTCTGACCGCCATGAACGCAAAATCGTATGTTTCCGCCGACGCAATCCGTTCGGATTTCTCTGCCGCCATGTCCGCGATGTATCGCGACGAAGTACCGGCCTACGGTACGCTGATGTCGCTGGTCGCCCGCGTGAACGACGATACGCTCGCCGCCGACCCGCATTTGCAGGCGCGTCTCGCTGCGACAGATTCGCTTGATCGCATCTCCGAGGAGCGTCACGGTGCGATCCGCCTCGGCTCGCCCGAAGAACTGTCGATGATGCGCCGCGCCTTCGCAGTCATGGGCATGTATCCGGTCGGCTACTATGATCTGTCGACCGCCGGCGTTCCTGTGCATTCGACCGCCTTCCGGCCGGTCGGCGATGCGGCACTAAAGCGCAACCCGTTCCGCATCTTCACCTCGCTGCTGCGCCTCGACCTGATCGCTGACGAGACCTTGCGCAATGAAGCTGCGGCCGTCCTCGCCTCACGACAGATCTTCACCGTTCGCGCCATCGAGCTGGTCGAGAAGGCCGAAAAGGATGGCGGACTGGAAGCAGATGACGCCGCCGAATTCGTTCGCGAAGTGCTCGAAACCTTCCGCTGGCACGATCACGCCATCGTCAGTGCCGGCATGTACAAGCGCCTGCACGACGCGCACCGCCTGATCGCCGACGTCGTCTCCTTCAAGGGGCCGCACATCAACCACCTCACCCCGCGCACCCTCGACATCGACAAGGTGCAGGCATTGATGCCGGAGGAAGGGATCGCACCCAAGGCCGTCGTCGAAGGACCGCCGACCCGCGAATGCCCAATTCTCCTGCGCCAGACCTCGTTCAAGGCGCTGGAGGAGGCTGTCTCCTTCATCGGCGACAGCGGCGACTGGAAGGCCGGTTCGCACACCGCCCGCTTCGGTGAGATCGAGCAGCGCGGCATCGCGCTGACGCCGAAGGGCCGCGCGCTCTATGACAAGCTCCTGAACGACACCCGTGCGGTCGTTCGTCCGGCAGCGGATGGTTCGAACGCGGCAGAATACGAAGCAGCGCTTGAGAAGGTATTCAAGGCGTTCCCGGACGACTGGAATGAAATCCGCAAGCAGGGCCTCGGCTACTTTGCCTTTTCGCTGACCGAGAAGGGCCGCACGGCAACCGCTACCGCTACGGACATCGAGACACTGATCACCGACGGCCATATGCAGTTCGACCCGATCGTCTACGAGGACTTCCTCCCCGTTTCCGCCGCCGGCATCTTCCAGTCGAACCTCGGCGACGATGCGACGCAGGAATTTGTCGCGAGCCCGAACCAGGTCATGTTCGAGCGCGATCTCGGCGCCAAGGTGCTCGATGAGTTTGCCCACTATGCGGGCATCGAACGGACGTCTATTGAAAAGTGCCTCGGCACGACCAACATGGCCGTTGCTGCGGAGTGACGGGCGGCTGATGATCGACAACACGCATATCGAAGCGCTGCGTTCGCTGCTCGGGGAGAAAGGTCTTCTCACCGAGCGCAACGACATGGCGGCTTATGAGACCGGCGCGCGCTACGACCAGGGGCGCGCCGCTTTCGTCGCGCGTCCGGTATCCACGGAAGAAGTCTCTGCCGTCGTCGCCTATTGCGTCAGAAACGGCATTGCGCTCGTACCACAGTCCGGCAATACCGGGCTCGTTTCCGGCGCGACCCCGGACGCAAGCGGCGATCAGGGCGTGCTCAGCCTCGATCGCCTGACGGCGCTCTTCGAGCTTGACCGGGTCAACCGGACGCTGACGGCTGGCGCCGGACTTCGGCTCTCCGAGGTCAACCAGTGGCTGGACGAGGCTGGCCTGTTCTTCCCGATCGATCTCGGCGCCGATCCGCGTCTCGGCGGCATGATCGCGACGAACACCGGCGGCTCGCG
The DNA here is from genome assembly GCF_014851675.1 of Rhizobium sp. ARZ01. Classification (NCBI taxonomy): domain Bacteria; kingdom Pseudomonadati; phylum Pseudomonadota; class Alphaproteobacteria; order Hyphomicrobiales; family Rhizobiaceae; genus Rhizobium; species Rhizobium sp. ARZ01. Next base: position 281,390 of record NZ_JACVAE010000003.1, on the reverse strand, counting down.
CTTCCTGCGCTACGGCGACGTACGCCGCAACACGCTGGGCCTGAAGGTGGTGCTCGCCGATGCGCGGGGCACGGTGCTCGACCTCGGCTCCGGTCTGCGCAAGAACAACACCGGCGTCGACTGGAAGCAGGTTTTCATCGGCACCTCGGGCGCCTTCGGCATCGTCACCGAATGCGTGCTCAATCTCGAACCTCTGCCACGCCAGACGGCAACCGCCTTCCTCGTCCCCTCGTCGCCGGACCGCGTGCCGGACCTGCTGGTGGCGATGGAAGAGGCGCTTGGCAGCTACCTTTCCGCCTTCGAGGGCATGTCGGGCAATGCCGTGTCGGCCGCGCTCGCGCATGTACCCTCTCTGCGCAATCCGTTCGAACGCGGCATCGTGCCGGACTTCGTCATCCTCGCCGAAATCTCCCGCACTTCCCCGCCGCGTGATGGCGAGCAGCCGCTCGATGCTGTGCTCGAAGAGGTGCTGGCCGCGATATGGGAAAGCGAGAGCGCTCCGCTCGCCGACGCTTTCGTCGGACCGCCGCACGAGATGTGGGCGCTGCGGCATGCGCTGTCGGAAGGCGTGAAGCATAGCGGGCGATTGATCGCGTTTGATCTTTCCTTCCGCCGTGGTGACATCATGCGCTTCCTCGACCATATGAAGGTCGAGATGCCAAAGCACTTTGAAGGTGTGACGATCTGCGACTTCGGCCATATCGGCGACGGGGGCGTACACTTCAATCTGGTCGTTCCCACCGATGATCCGCGTGTCGCGGATGGCGCGTTCGAGGCGCGTTTGCGCGAATGGGTCTTTTCCGTTGCTGTCGAAACGTTTGACGGAAGCTACAGTGCCGAGCATGCGATAGGCCGCAAGAACCAGGTCTTCTACGACCGCTACACGCCCGAGGCGATCCGCAGGCTCGCTGCGGGGCTGAAGGAGATCACCTCGCCGGGCCCGCTCGGCAGCGTAACCTTTTGACGAGATCGGCGGCTTTCGCCGCCCGCGAACTTCAAAGTTAGAATGGAGAACAGGACCATGACCAACGTCGATGTGAAACAGGAAACCGCAAAGCTTCTCGACAAGCTCGGTGTCTCGGCCTCCGCCTGGCAGGGTGGCGACATGGCCTCCTACAGCCCGGTCAGCGGCGAAGAGATCGCCAAGCTGAAGACCGTCTCGGCCGCCGATACCAACAAGGTCATCGACGCCGCACATGAAGCATTCACGGACTGGCGCCTCGTTCCCGCACCGAAGCGCGGCGAACTCGTGCGTCTGTTCGGCGAGGAACTGCGCGCCGCCAAGGCTGACCTCGGCCGTCTCGTCTCGATCGAGGCCGGCAAGATCACCTCCGAAGGCCTTGGCGAGGTGCAGGAAATGATCGACATCTGCGACTTCGCAGTCGGCCTTTCCCGCCAGCTCTACGGCCTGACGATCGCCACCGAGCGCCCCGGCCACCGCATGATGGAAACCTGGCATCCGCTGGGCGTCGTCGGCGTCATCTCCGCCTTCAACTTCCCCGTCGCCGTCTGGGCGTGGAACACGGCACTCGCGCTTGTCTGCGGCAACTCGGTCGTCTGGAAGCCGTCGGAAAAGACCCCGCTCACCGCTCTTGCCTCTCAGGCGATCCTCGAGCGCGCCATCGCCCGCTTCGGCGACGCGCCGAAGAACCTCAGCCAGGTCCTGATCGGCGACCGCGCCATCGGTGAAGTCCTCGTCGACAACCCGAAGGTCGCGCTCGTTTCGGCCACCGGCTCCACCCGCATGGGCAAGGAAGTCGGCCCGCGTCTGGCAAAGCGCTTTGCCCGCTCGATCCTCGAGCTCGGCGGCAACAATGCCGGCATTGTCTGCCCGTCGGCCGACCTCGACATGGCCCTGCGTGCCATCGCCTTCGGTGCCATGGGCACTGCCGGCCAGCGCTGCACCACGCTTCGCCGCCTGTTCGTGCACGACAGCGTCTACGACCAGCTCGTACCGCGCCTGAAGAAGGCCTATGAGAGCGTCTCCGTCGGAAACCCGCTGGAAACGTCTGCTCTCGTCGGCCCCCTGGTCGACAGGCAGGCCTTTGACAACATGCAGAAGGCGCTGGAAGCGGCCAAGGCCGAAGGCGGCAAGGTCGTCGGCGGCAACCGCGTGACGGAAGCCGGCAAGGACACCGCCTACTACGTCAAGCCGGCGATCGTCGAAATGCCGAAGCAGTGCGGCCCGGTTCTCGAAGAAACCTTCGCACCGATCCTCTACGTCATGAAGTACTCCGACTTCGACAAGGCGCTTGAGGAGCACAACGCAGTTGCAGCTGGCCTGTCGTCCTCGATCTTCACGCTGAATGTGCAGGAAGCCGAGCGCTTCCTTTCCGCTGACGGTTCGGACTGCGGCATCGCCAACGTCAACATCGGCACCTCGGGCGCGGAAATCGGCGGCGCGTTCGGCGGTGAGAAGGAAACCGGCGGTGGCCGTGAGTCCGGCTCGGACGCCTGGAAGGCTTACATGCGCCGCGCCACGAACACGGTGAACTACTCGAAGGCCCTGCCGCTGGCACAGGGCGTCTCGTTCGATATCGAGTAATCGCCGATGACGATTGCGACCAAGATTGAGGAGGCGGGCTTCAAGCCCGCCTCGCGGATCGCCTCGATCGGCGTTTCCAAGATCCTGCAGATCGGCGCGCGTGCCGCGGCGATGAAGCGTGAGGGCCTGCCGGTCATCATCCTCGGTGCCGGCGAGCCTGATTTCGACACCCCCGACAACGTCAAGCAGGCGGCCAAGGCCGCGATCGACCGCGGTGAGACGAAGTACACCGCACTTGACGGCACGCCCGAGCTGAAGAAGGCGATCGCGGAAAAATTCCGCCGCGAGAACGGCATCGACTACGCCCTCGACGAGGTCACCGTCGCCACCGGCGCCAAGCAGATACTGTTCAACGCCTTCATGGCGAGCGTGAACCCCGGCGACGAGGTGATCATCCCCACGCCCTACTGGACCTCCTATTCCGACATCGTCGAGATCTGCGGCGGCGTGCCGGTGCTGATCCCCTGCGATGCCGAGGCCGGCTTCCGCCTGAAGGCTGATCAACTCGAAAGGGCGATCACCCCGAAGACCCGCTGGGTGCTCCTAAACTCGCCGTCGAACCCCTCCGGTGCCGCCTATAGCGAGGCGGACTATCGCCCACTGCTCGACGTGCTGCTGAAACATCCGCATGTCTGGCTGATGGTCGACGACATGTACGAGCACATCGTCTATGACGGCTTCAAGTTCGTCACGCCGGTTGCAATTGAGCCTAAGCTGAAGGAACGGGCGCTGACGATCAACGGCGTCTCCAAGGCCTATGCAATGACCGGCTGGCGCATAGGCTATGCCGGTGGCCCGAAGGCACTGATCAAGGCGATGGCGGTGATCCAGAGTCAGGCGACGTCCTGCCCCTCCTCCGTCAGCCAGGCGGCTTCCGTGGAAGCGCTCAACGGCCCGCAGGGCTTCCTGAAGGATCGTCAGGCGAGCTTCAAGCACCGCCGCGACCTCGTCGTTTCGGCCCTGAACGCCATCCCCGGCCTCGACTGCCGTACCCCTGAAGGCGCCTTCTACACCTTCTCCGGTTGCAGCGGTGTGCTCGGCAAGAAGACGCCCGCAGGCAAGCTGATCGAGACCGACGCCGACTTCACCGACTATCTCTTGGAAGTCGCCCACGTCGCCGTCGTCCCGGGCTCCGCCTTCGGTCTGTCGCCCTACTTCCGCATCTCCTACGCAACGTCGGAGGCGGAGCTGACGGAAGCGCTGAAGCGCATCGCCGAGGCCTGCGCTAAGCTCGCCTGATGCCAGTCAGGCGGATGAGCGCCGCTCGTCCGCCTTTCGCACCTCCGCCCGTAAGCGGTCAGGAGATTTCGTATCGTGGTTTGCAGACTTCATTTCTGAACGGGCTGAAACCGCTTAGGCCGCTCCGTCCTTCACGCCGACGCACCACCATAGTGGTCGCCCGTCTTCGAAGGAGTGATACGCCGGCATCAGCCCATCGCCATCTGCTTCATCAAAGCCGCCAACAAGGAGTGCGATCGTCGGGTCCTCGTCGACTGCACCGATCGAGCTTCCGCATTTTCCGCAGAAGGCACGGCTGGAATAGGCTGATGATCTGAAGGTTGACGGCTCTCCCCCAGGTCCGGTCCACCGCACGCGGTCACGCGGAAACTCGACCCACGCGGCTGTCAGCGCACCGGTGTGTCGTTGGCACATCTTGCAAGAGCAGGTGTGCGGCCTTTCGGCCGGGCCTATCGCCTCGAATCTGATCCAGCCGCACAGGCAACCACCGCTATGCATCTCGTCCCTCACCGCGCCTGCCTCTCGGGCAGGACAATACAGAGCGTGCCAAAAAATCCCAAGCCGGATCGCACGGTCAGATCAGTCGCAAACGAAAATGCCCCGAGCAAGTCGGGGCACAGCCATTTGGCCTTGTGCTAACGGGGAACCGAGAGACGGCTATTTTTGTCTCGCTTTGCGATTGGCGTAACGCCGATCGCGTTCGGCCTTGCGAGCGGCCTCGTCCTCTATCACACGGGCAATTCGGTCTTTCTCGGCCGCCTCGCGTGCTTCGATGTCGGCTCTCGCGGCGGCCGCGATCGCGGCCTCGCGCTCTGCCGCCTCGGCCTGTAGACGCTCCCGCTCCTCGATCTTTACCCGCTCCCGATTGGCGCGCCGTTCTTCCCTGGCCGCGGCGATAGCCTGGCGCTCTGCCTGACGGGCTTGCTGGGTCGGTTCTGCGGCAGTCTTTGCGGCACGATAGGCTTCAAGTAGAGCAGCTTTTGCATTGGCTGCGGCACTGCGCCGATCGACGAGTTCATTGTCTCTGGTGTTTTTCAATTCCGTATCCCGGTTGACATGTGCGGTCTGTGGCTTGGCCTTTATAGCACGCTTCAATGTGAGGATGGTGGTCGCGGTTGCCCGATTAGCCGCTTCCTTTCGTACTTTGCCACAAAAAACCCACGCAAAAATTCATTTGCGTGGGTGAAGTGGTTACAGCGGCGCTCACCATGTTTAGTGGCTATGCGGCTGTGGTGATGCGATGGCTCAGCTCGCCGCGCGGGCGCCGTGCTGGTCCTGTGCGTAATAGTGGCCGAAGCGGTTGGCGAGGAAGGCGTCGAGGCCGATTTCTTCCTGCTTGACGAAGCCCTTGGCGCGTAGCGAGCCGTCAGCCAGCATGTCGAGCACTGCGCAGATCGAGCCTGCCGTAGTGATCTGGATCGCCGAGTGCATCTGCCCGGCGATGACGGCGCTGTAGACCTTGTTGGCGTAGGTTTCCTGGATCAGGCGGCCGTCCTTGCGGCCCGAGACGGTGACGAAGATGATCACGACGTCCTGGGTGGTGGTCGGCAGCGCGTTCTCGAAGATGTCCTTCAGCACTTCGCGGCGGTGACGCAGGCCGAGGTCGTTGAGCAGCGCCTTCATGATCGCGGCGTGGCCCGGATAGCGGATCGTCTTGTAGTTCAGCGTGCGAACCTTGCCTTCCAGCGTCTCGCACAGCGTGCCGAGGCCACCGGAAGTGTTGAAGGCTTCATAGGTGACGCCGTCGAGCGAGAATTCTTCGCGCTCTTCCAGGGCCGGGACTTCGATCAGCGAGCCTTCAACGATCGCCTCGCAGGGCTCGATGTACTCGTTGATGACGCCGTCCGTGCTCCAGGTGAGGTTGTAGTTGAGCGCGTTCGACGGGTACTGCGGCAGGGCGCCGACGCGCATGCGCACGCTCTCCAGCGTGTCGAAGCGGCTGGCGAGGTCATTGGCGCAGATGGAGATGAAGCCCGGTGCCAGGCCGCACTGCGGGATGAAGGCGGTCTCGGCCTTGGCGGCGATGCGCTTGACGGCGCGGGTGGATTCGACGTCTTCGGTGAGGTCGAGGTAATGGATGCCGGCGGCAGCCGCAGCTTCGGCGATCGCGACGGTCAGGTGATAGGGGGCAGCGCTGAGAACGGCGAACTTGCCCTTCAGCAGCTCGACCAGTGCCTTGCTGTCGGCGATGTCGACGACGGCGGTGATGACGGCCTTGTGCTCTTCGATGGCCGTGAGCTGTTCGGCGGAACGGTCGGCGACGGTGACCTTGTAGTCCCCGCTGTGCGCGAGCAGCCGCGCAATGGTGGAACCGATCTTGCCCGCGCCGATGACGACGATTTCTTTCATGTTGCTTCCCCTGAAAGCGATAAACTGACCAGGGCATTTTCTCGCCGATTTCTGTCGATTCATAGCTTCGGATCTGGCATATTGCATCATCGATATCGGCAATATGACGACTTTAATGAGCATAATGACGTTAAACGCAAAGGATCGCGAGCTCCTCGCCATCCTCAGTGAAAACGCCCGGGAGCAGACAGCAACGATCGCGCGCAAGCTCGGCCTGTCGCGCACGACCGTGCAGGCCAAGATCGAACGGCTGGAGCGGGATGGAGTGATCACCGGTTATGGCGTGCGCCTGTCGGACGAGTACGAAGGCGGAATGGTGAAGGCGCATGTGCTGATCACGATCGCGCCGAAGACGCTTTCGCGTATCACGACCGAGCTGCACGCCATTGCGGAGGTGCGCGCGCTGCACTCCGTCTCGGGGACCTTCGACCTGATTGCCATCGTGGCTGCGGCGTCCATCGCCGAACTCGACCATCTGATCGACCGCATCGGCGCAATCGAGGGCGTGGAGCGCACGCTCTCCTCGATCATCTTGTCGACGCGGATCAGCCGTTAGGGCGTTTCCGTCGCTCTCGAAGCTGCGGAATCGCACTTCAACGCGGTTCCGTGCACAAAGCTGCACCGCAACTTTTGCCAGACTTGCTCCGGCCTGGATCAGGCCAGGAAGCGCTCGGGCCGGTAGGGGCCGATGTTGAGGACGGTGCGTTCGCCCAGCATCTTTTCCGCCAGCACACGTCCGGTGATCGGTCCGAGCGTCATGCCGTGATGGGCATGGCCGAAGGCGAACCACAGGCCGGCGTGACGCGGCGCCTTGCCGATGATCGGCATCATGTCCGGCGTGCAGGGCCGCGCCCCCATCCAGGGCTCCTCGTCCCGGCGCTCGGCGAGCGGGAAGAATTCGCGCGCGACCTTCTCGGCGCGACGAAGCTGGACCGGCGTCTTGCGGGCGTCGCGCTTGGCGAATTCCGCACCGGTCGTCAGTCGGACGCCACGGTTCATCGGCGCGAGGAAATAGCCGCGCTCGGCGTCGAGAACCCAGTTGTTCAGCTTGGCACCTTCAGCCGCACCATAGTGCATGTGGTAGCCGCGCTTGACCGCGAGCGGGAAGTGATAGCCGAGCTTCCGCGTCACGGTGTCCGCCCAGGGTCCAAGCGCAACGACGACGTCGCGGCCCTCCAGCGGCCCCTCCGGCGTCGCGATTCGCCAGCCTTCACCCTCCAGGACATGCTCGATCGTTGCAGCATCGCCCGCGACCAGCGTACCGCCCAGCGACTGGAAATACTTGACGTAAGCCTTCAACAGTCCGCCCGGATCAAGGATCGACCAGGGGTCGGTCCAGCGCAGGCCGCCGGTGAGTTCTGCCCGGATATCCGGCTCGACCTGTTTCATCTCGGCAGCTGTCAGCTTCTGGTGATTGACCCCGAACTTTGCCGACCACTGTTCTGCTTCCGCATAGGCCGCATCGCGTGCCTTCTCGGTGCGGAACACTTTAATCCAGCCGTCCTTGCGGACCAGATCGCCGGCGCCGGAGGCGTTGATCAGGTCGGCGTGCTCGCTGATCGAATGCTCGATCAGCGGTGCATACATATGAGCGATGCTCTGGTGTTGCCGGAAGCCGGAATGCCACCAGTAGCGGGCGAGAAACGGCACAAGGCCGGGCAGCGCGGACAGGTGGTAGTGCGCATCGATCGTGTTGTTCAGGGCGTAGCGGAACAGTGCGCCGAAATCGTGCGGAAAGCCGTAGGGGTAGACGCCTTCGCGCTGGATCAACCCGGCATTTCCGTAGGATGTCTCCTCTGCAGGGCCACGCCGGTCGACTAGAACGACCGATTTTCCCCGCCGCGCCAGATGGATCGCCGTCGAAATGCCGACGACGCCCGCGCCCAGAACGATGACATCCGTTTTCATGTACTTCGCCTCAAGGTCTCGCTTTCGTTGCAAGGATCAATGCACCCGGCGGGATGAGGACGCAAGACGTTCACAGCAGGATTACTTCGTCAAACCGACGTGGTGATGCCGCCATCGACATAGAGCGTGTGGCCGTTGACGAAGGAGGATGCGTCCGAAGCAAGGAAGACGGCGGCGCCGACAAGCTCGCCGACCTCGCCCCAGCGCCCTGCCGGCGTTCGCTTCTCCAGCCAGGCGGAAAATTCCGGGTCCTCGACCAGCGCCTTGTTGAGCGGCGTCTTGAAATAGCCGGGTGCGATGGCGTTGATCTGCAGCCCGTGCCTCGCCCAGTCGGCACACATGCCGCGCGTGAGATTGCGCACGGCGCCCTTGGTCGCGGTATAGGGAGCGATGCCCGGGCGAGCCAGTTCGCTCTGCGCCGAGGCGATGTTGATGATCTTGCCCCGCCCGCGTTCTATCATGTGACGGGCGACGGCGCGGGAGACATGGAAGACGCTCGATACATTGGTGCGTAGAAGCTCGTCCCACTTCTCGACCGGAAAGTCCTCCAGCGGCGCACGAAACTGCATGCCGGCGTTGTTGACGAGGATGTCGACCGGCCCCGTCTCCGCCTCGATCAGCGCCACCATCTGCGCCGCCGCCGCACCGTCGGTGACATCGAAGGGCGCTGCCTGTGCCAGATATCCCTTGTCACGCAACACTTGGACGGCGCCGGCAAGCTTCTCGGCCGAACGGCCGTTGAGCACCACGCTCGCCCCGTGCGCGGCCAGTCCCTCCGCAATGGCAAACCCGATGCCCTGCCCGGAGCCGGTGACCAAGGCCCGTCTGCCGGCGAGATTGAACAAGGGAAACGACATGGCGATCGATCCTTTCTCTGCAATTGCCGGCGATGCGATCAGCTCGCTTCGCCCAAGCTTGCAACGACCTTCAAAAGATCATGCCAAGGCGCACTGCGCCCGTCCAACCCAAACGCGCCTGGCATTGCCGGGCGTCGATGAGCGGAGCTATTGCCCCGCAAGCCGCAGCAGGTTTTCGATCGCGGCGCGCTCGAAGCCACCGATACCTTCCCGGATATCGGCTCCGATCGCGGCGGCGACACCATCCTCGTCGCGCTTGCGCAGCGCCGCGATCGCCTCCCGGTGGCGGTCGACGAAATAGAGCTGCTCCACATACTCCATGGCAATGCCGAGGAAGGGACCGAGCTGCAGCCAGACACTCTCGACCATCGGCATGATGATCTGGTCGGGATTGGCCGTGTAGAGCGTGCGATGAAATTCCTGGTTCAACAACAGAAGGGCGGTGGCACTGTCCTTGCGGGCGATGGCCTCGTCCTGCGCCTTGTCGATCTCCACCAGCCGATCGATCTGCTTTTCGGTGATATGGTCGACGGCGCGCCGGGCTGCGTGCTGCTCAAGGACGGTGCGAAGGGCGATCAGTTCGCCGAAGCGATCGGCCGTCATCCTCGGCACCATGATGCGCCGGTTGTCGAGCACCTTCAGCGCCCCTTCCGAGGACAGGCGGCGCAAGGCTTCGCGAACCGGAGTGGGACTGCTTTCCATCGCTTCGGCGATGCCGCGAATCGTCAGGGCCTCACCCGGGCGGATGGAGCCGACCATAATCGCCTGGCGCAGCCGCCGGTGCGCATATTCATGCGTGGTCATTCCGTCCGGCCGCACTAGCGGCTGCAGCTTCAATGCTCCCAACGTTCCCTCCTGACCGGCAAAGGACGCGGCCAGTTGCGGAGCCGCGTCCTTCTCGTCCCGGTCTTACCAGCTTGACCGGCAACAAGAAAGTGTGCATATATTAAAAATGTGATCACAAAAATCAATATGTGATATGGAAAAAACAATGTCTGAAACTGAGGGGAACGATTGGCTCACCAACGCGGAGTCGGTCGAGAGCATCCAGGCGGTCGTCTGCGACCTGAACGGCATCCTGCGCGGCAAGCGCGTGCCGGTGAACCAGGCAAAGAAGGTCCTTGATGGCGGGATCCGCATGCCGCTGTCGATCGTGGGCGTCGACGTATGGGGCGAAGACATCGTCGGCTCCTCGCACGTCTTTGCCAGCGGCGACATGGACGGCATCTGCAGTCCAACCGGGCGCGGCGCGCTACCGGTGAACTGGACGCTGAAGCCGAGCGCGGTCGTGCCGCTCTGGCTGTTCAAGGAAACGGGCGAGCCGTTCCTGGCCGATCCGCGCCAGGCGCTGGCCCATATCGTGCGCCAATACCATGACCTGGGCCTGCGTCCGGTCGTGGCCTCCGAAATGGAATTCTATCTCATCGATCCGGAACCGGACCATGCCGAGCCGCCGATCTCGCCCTATACCGGCAAGCGGCTGGATTCCGATGCGATCCTTTCGATCGACGAACTCGACGACTTCGGCCAGTTCTTCTCGGATGTCTATGCCGAATGCGAGCGGCAGAACGTGCCGGCCGACTCCGCCGTGGCGGAAAACGGCATCGGTCAGTTCGAGATCAACCTTGTGCATTCCGACGACCCGCTGAAGGCCGCCGATGACGCACTGTTCTTCAAACGCATCATCAAGGGCGTGGCGCGCAAGCACGGCCTGGCTGCCACCTTCATGGCCAAGCCCTACGGTCTGCGCTCCGGCAGCGGCATGCACATGCATTTCAGCCTGATCGACGAGGATGGCCGCAACGTCTTCGACGACGGCACCGAGCAGGGTTCCGATATCATGCGCCATGCGGTCGCCGGGCTGACGCGCGGCATGGCCGAGACGACACTGCTCTTTGCCCCGCACTTCAACTCCTACCGCCGCCTGCGCCCCGACACCCATGCGCCCACCTCCATCACCTGGGGTTATGAGAACCGCACCGCGGCCATCCGCATTCCGGGCGGCAAGCCTTCGGCGCGCCGCATCGAGCACCGCGTCGCCGGCGCCGACGCCAACCCCTACCTCGTCATGGCCGGCATCCTCGGCGCCGCACTGATGGGCATCCGCAACAAGTGGGAGCCGCCTGCGCCGGTTACGGGCCGCGCCTACCAGACCAAGGCGCCGCGCATTCCCAGCGAATGGGGCTCAGCCGTCACCGCCTTCGAAAACGGCTCGATCGTCTCGGAGATCTTCGACCCCGATCTCCGCTCCATGTTGATCGCCTGCAAGCGGCAGGAGCTCGCCGGCTTCGCCGAACAGGTCACCGACTTCGAATTCAGCGCTTATCTGGAAATCGTCTGATGGCAAACAACGCAAAGTCCTATGCCGGCGACGGCAGCTATCCCGATAGCTACTACGCCGCCTCCCGCAACATCATCCGCACGCCGAGGGTACTGGAAGGCGCCGTCGAGGCCGACGTCGCAGTCCTCGGCGCCGGCTATTCGGGCATGTCGACCGCAATCCACCTCGCCGAGAAAGGCTACAAGGTCGTCGTCGTCGAGGGCGCCGGCATCGGTTGGGGCGCCTCGGGCCGCAACGGCGGCCAGGTCGTCAACGGCCTCAACGCCAGCCTCGACACGATCAAGCGCCGCTACGGCGACTCAGCCGGGGCCTTCGTCGGTTCGCTCGTGCAGGAGGGCGGCAAGATCATCCGCCGCATCGTCAACCAGTACGGCATCGACTGCGATCTGAAGGATGGCAACATCTACGCTGCCTACACCGCCGCCCACATGCGCGAGCTGGAGCACAAGAAGGCGCTGTGGAAGAGCTATGGCATGGACGACCATCAGCTCCTCGACAAGGAGGCGATCCGCAAGCTCGTCAACACCGATGCCTATGTCGGCGGCATGCTGGACACGACCGGCGGCCATATGCACCCGCTGAACCTCGTGCTTGGCGAAGCCAAAGCGCTGGAATCGCTTGGTGGCGTCGTCTACGAACAGTCGCCGGTGACGAAGGTCGAACATGAGGCGGAAAAGCCGGTCATCCATACCGCCAAGGGCCGCGTGACCGCCAAGATCGCTGTGCTCTGCGGCAACGCCTATCTGGGCCATGTCGTGCCGAAGCTCGTTTCCCGCGTCATGCCGGTCTCTACCCAGATGGTCGCGACCGAACCGCTCGGCGCGCGCGCCGATGCGCTGATCCCGAACGACATGTGCGTCGAGGACGTACGCTACATCCTCGACTATTTCAGGCTTTCCGCCGACAAGCGCCTGATCTTCGGCGGTGGTACAGTCTACGGCGGCACCGACCCGGCCGACGTGCGGGCGAAGATCCGTCCCAACATGGAAAAAGTCTTCCCCTCGCTGAAGGGCGTGAAGATCGACTATGCCTGGAGCGGCAATTTCGCCCTGTCCTTCTCGCGCGTGCCGCAGATGGGCAAGATCGGCAAGAACACCTATTTCGCCCACGGCTACAGCGGCCACGGCGTCACCGGCTCGCACCTGTTCGGCAAGATCCTGAGCGAGGCGATCCACGGCGACGCCAGCCGCTTCAGCCAGTTCGAGAAGCTGCCCTGGATCCCCTTCCCCGGCGGGCGCATGTTCCGCGCGCAGTACTCGACGATAGGCTCCTGGTGGTACCAGTTCAAGGACGCCTTCGGGCTCTGAGCCTAGAACAGGCCAAATAAAAGAGGCCGGCGGAAAACTCCGCCGGCCTCTTTCGTTCAGAGATACTTCCGTCGCTCAGCCCATCCGCTCGGACTTGTAGGAGCCCGGGCTTGGCGGGAAGACGATCGTGCGGTTACCGTTCATGAAGACGCGGTGATGGATGTGCGCGTGCACCGCGCGCGCCAGCACCTGGCTCTCCACGTCGCGGCCGATCGACACGTAATCGTCGGCGCTCTGCGCATGGGTGATGCGGGCGATGTCCTGCTCGATAATCGGACCCTCGTCGAGATCCTCGGTGACGTAATGGGCGGTGGCGCCGATCAGCTTCACGCCGCGCTCATAGGCCTGCTTGTAGGGATTGGCGCCCTTGAACGACGGCAGGAAGGAGTGATGGATGTTGATGATCTTGCCCGACATCTTCTTGCACACCGCATCGGACAGCACCTGCATGTAGCGGGCGAGCACGATCAGGTCGGCGTCCGACTGCTCGACGATCTCCATCAGCCGCGCCTCGGCCTGCGGCTTGTTTTCCTTCGTCACCTTGATGTGGTGGAAGGGAATGTCGTGGTTGACGACGACCTTCTGGTAGTCGAAATGGTTGGAAACGACGCCGACGATGTCGATCGGCAGCGCACCGATCTTCCAGCGGTAGAGCAGGTCGTTCAGGCAGTGACCGAAGCGCGAGACCATCAAGAGCACCTTCATGCGCTCCTCGGAATCGTGGATCTGCCAGTCCATGGCGAACGTCTTGGCGACCGGCTGGAAGCCCTCCCTGATCTCGCCCTCGGACGCGCCTTCCTGGCTGATGAAGCTCAGCCGCATGAAGAACAGCCCGGTCTCGAGATCGTCGAACTGCGAGCTGTCGGTGATGTAGCAGCCCTTCTCGGCGAGATAGGTGGTGATGGCGGCGACGATGCCGCGGGTCGATTGGCACGAAACTGTCAGTACATAGCTCTTCATCGGTTCCACTCTCGCTATCGATGCTGCGCCGCAACGGCCCTGGCGCGGCCGGCCGGCACTGCGTACCGGCTGTTTCGGCGGAGGGCTGATATCTCAACCGCCCGTCGATTTTGCAAGGGCCTTCTACGGGGCCCGTATATGAGCGAAAGCTATGCCGCGCTGCAAAAGGTGTCGCATCGGTTCGCGACATCCAATGACAGGAAAGAGGCAAGGGCTGGCGAGATGGACGATCTTCTGCGACAAGGCCGCATGTCGACCGCTCGCGCACCGCGTCCCACAGTTTTCGCACTCTCAAGTCAATCGACCATCGCAGGTTGAGCCATGTTCACATTGCAGACAACCGGCACCTTCGAGCAGGACATCAAGAAGAGCCGCTTCATCGCGTTTGCGGGCCCGATCGTCAGCGAACAGGCTGCGAAGGACTTCATTGCCGACCATTCCGATCCCGCCGCGAACCACAATTGCTTCGCCTGGCGCCTGGGCCAGGTTTATCGTTTCAGCGACGACGGCGAACCGAGCGGAACAGGCGGCAAGCCGATCCTGCAGGCGATCGACGGGCAGGCTCTGGATGGCGTCGCGGTCGTCGTCACTCGTTGGTTCGGCGGCATCCTGCTTGGCAGCGGCGGCCTGATACGGGCCTATGGCGGAGCCGCAGCGGCGTGCCTTCGCGCGATGGCCAAAACGGAACTCGTCGCACGGGTCGAAGCCCGCGTGACCTGCGTCTTCTCCGATCTTGCCCTCGTCAAGTCACGGCTCGCCGCGTTGAGCGACGTCCGCATCGAGGCCGAGACTTTCCTTGCGACCGGTGCCGAATTTGTCGTTGCTCTGCCGGAAGCGGAGGCTGCGGCGATCATACGCATGATCACCGACATGACGGCGGGGCGTGCAATCATCGCCTTGAAGGCTTGATCGGGAGCCCGTGAATAAATATGAAGCCCCGCCCAAACAGCGGCTTGCGAAAGAGCGCGGCCTGCATTCCAATGGTTCGCTGAGCCGCCCCATGGGAACGCAGACCGTGCCCGGCAAAATGCTAGCCGGCGTGGAAACGAAGAAACCCGAGGCCAGCCATGGCGGATACCGATCGAGAGATGAAACGGCGCCCTGATCCGGATGCGCTCCTGGCCCTTGCCGGCGAAGACGGCCGCGGAAAGCTCACCATCTTTCTGGGTGCCGCCCCCGGTGTCGGCAAGACCTATGCCATGCTGGCACGCGCTCAGCAGATGCGGGCCGAGGGCGCGGAAGTTATCGTCGGACTGGTCGAGACACACGGCCGAAAGGAGACGGAAGCGCTGCTGGACGGGCTGGAGGTACTGCCGCGTCGGAAGGTGGACTACAAGGGCTACATCCTATCCGAATTCGACCTCGATGCCGCCCTGGCACGCCGTCCGAAGACGATCATTGTCGACGAACTGGCCCACAGCAATCCGGACGCCTGCCGCCACCCCAAGCGCTACCAGGATATCGAGGAACTGATTGCTGCCGGCATCGACGTCTGGACGGCAATGAACATCCAGCACCTCGAGAGCCTGTCTGATGTCATTGCCCAGATCACCGGTGTAACCGTGCGCGAACGCGTGCCCGACGGCCTGTTCTACAAGGCAGACGAGGTGATCCTCGTCGATCTGCCGCCCGCCGATCTCATCAAACGGCTGCACGAGGGCAAGGTCTATCTCCCCGACAACGCCAAGCGAGCGGTCGACAGCTTCTTCCGGCTCGGCAATCTGACCGCCCTGCGCGAGCTGGCGCTGCGCCGCACCGCCGAGCGCGTCGACGATCAGATGGTCGACTATCTGAAGCAGAACGCCATCGAAGGATCCTGGGCGGCGTCAGAGCGCCTGCTCGTCTGCGTCGGTCCGGACAAGCTATCGGAAAAGGTGGTGCGCACGGCAAGCCGGCTGGCTTCGAGCCTCAACGCGCCCTGGACCGTGATCTGCATCGAGCGCGCCGACCGGGAGACCGGGGATAGCGCCGCCGTTCGCCAGATCGACACGACCTTCCGGCTTGCCGAACAGCTTGGGGCGGAGACGCGTCGGGTGATTGGAACGGACTTCGTTGCTGAAATCCTCAAACTGGCCCGGCGCGAGCACGCGACCCAGATCGTCATCGGCGCCCACCACCAACCGGCGTGGAAACGGCTTTTCCGCCGGTCACTGGCGGATGCGCTGACGGAAGAGGCTGCCGGTATCGCCGTGCACCTCATAACGGCCGATACCGCGGAGGAAACGCGCACCGACAGGCGTGTGATCAGACCTCTGTCGGTGCGCGCGACGTTGCAGCCGCTTGGCATTGCCTGCGCGGCGGTTGTCACCGCAACCCTGATCGGCAGGGGGATCACGGCCCTCGTCGAACTGCCGAACCTCGGCCTGCTGTTCCTGATGGCTGTGCTGGTCGCTGCAGCGCTTGAGGGATATCTTTCGGCATTCGCCGCCGCATTCCTCTCGCTGTTCGCCTACAACTACTTCTTCATCGATCCGCTGCACACGCTTTCGATCGCAAAGCCGCATGCGATCTTCGCCCTCGTCGTCTTCCTTGCCGCGGCCCTTGTGGCCGGCAGCCTGGCGTCGCGCATTCGTGAACAGGCGAAAGCAGCCTATGGCCGGGCCGGCACCCTGCAAGCGCTCTACGATTTCTCCCGGAAGCTGTCCGGCACCGCAAAGGTTGACGATGTCCTATGGGCATCGGTGTCCCAACTGCAGGCCAGCCTGAAGCGCAATGCGACGCTGCTCTTGCCGGAAAAGGGCGAGCTTAGGCTCTCCGCCGCCTGGCCGCCCGATACCGAACTCGATGTCACCGACATGGCGGCCGCCCGATGGGCGCTGGACAAGCAGGAAATGGCCGGTCACGGAACCACCACCCTGCCGAGCAGCACGTTCCAGTTTCGGCCGCTGACCAGCCCGCACGGCGTCGTCGGTGTCTGCGGGATCGGGATGGCCGCAGGGGATCTCGATCCCAATGGCGAGCGGGCCCTTTCGGCCATCCTCGACCAGACCGCAATCGCAATCGACCGGGCCAGGCTCTCCCGCGAGAGCCTCCTTCAAGCGGCCAGGCTTGAGGGCGAGCGTCTGCGCACGACCCTTCTGTCGTCGATCACGCACGACCTGAAAGCACCGGTTGCCACGATCGCGAGCGCCATCAAGGGCTTGAGGGATCCGGGAGACGGCATGACGGCGGAAGGGCGCGAGGGTCTTCTGCAGTCGATCGAAACGGAAAGCGGTCGGCTCAGTCGCTTCGCCACCAATCTGGCCGATATGACCCGAATCGAGACTGGGACCCTCAATGCAAGGCGCGACCGGATTGATGTCGGCGACATTTCGCGCACCGCCATCGAGCGGGCCAGAAAGCAATTTCCCGGTCATATCTTCGAAACAAGCATCGCTCCGCATATGCCGACGATGATCGGCGATGCCGCTTTGTTCGGCCAGGTGCTCTTCAACCTGCTTGACAACGCCAGCCGCTACGGCGGCGACGAGCCGATCAGCCTCTATGCCCGCAAGGAGGGAGACGAGATCGTCATCTCAGTCACCGACCTCGGAAAGGGCATAAAGCCGGCCGATCTCGATCTCGTTTTCGAGAAATTCTATCGCCGCGGCCACGTGGATGGCCGACCGTCCGGTGCCGGCCTCGGGCTACCGATCTCCAAGGGCTTCGTGGAGGCGATGGGCGGCCGGATCACGGCCGAAAGCCCGGCGGTGAAACGCAAGGGCACTCGGATCACGATGCGCTTCCCTGTCGCCGGCGAGGCAGCCGGCGCGGCCCGGGAGTAGTTCGCCAGCGCCGCGTTGCCGATCGTCTACCGCTGCTGCGGCAGGTGGCCGTCCACCACCGCAATTGTCTCGCGACGAAACACGGCCGGACTCTTGGCCGTCCACTTGCGAAAGGCGCGGTGAAAGGCGCTTGGCTCCGAGAAACCGAGCCGAACCGCGATTTCACCGACCCCGAGGGAACTCGTCTGCAGCAATTCGATCGCAAGGTCGCGACGGATCTCATCCTTGATGTCCGCATAGCTCTGGCCCTCGGCCTGCAGGCGATGGCGCAGCGTCGAAGGCGACATCCGCAATTGCGCAGCCAAGTCCTCGAAACCAGCCCATGACGCCGGCGGCACTTGCCGGAGCCTCTTGCGCACACTGGCCGCCAGACCCGCGTCATAGCGGTAGCGCACGAGGATATTGGCCGGGGCACCGCGCAGAAACTGCTTCAACGCCTGCTCATTGCGGGCAACAGGTAGCTTCAGCACCGCCGCATCGAAGGCCAGCCGGCTCACCGGCTGGGAAAAGCGGACCGGCGCGCCGAAGAACAAGCGGTAGTCGGCGCCCTGCCGCGGCTCGGCGCAGCGGAAATCGACCATGCGGATCGGAATGCGCCGGCCGACAAGCCAGCAGGTGATTCCATGCAACAGGATCCAGTACATGCGGTAGGCGAAGGCCGAGCGCACCTCGGCCCGATCCGAAAGCACGATCTGCGCCAGCCCGTCGGACACCTCGAGTTGACCGCTGGGATCTTCCAGCACGACATCGAGAAACCGCAGGGCCCGGCGCAGAGCCTGTTCCAGTGTCTTTGCGTGCAGGATGCAGTGGCAGAGCAGCGTGAAGCTGCCGCGCCGCATCGGCCGGCCACCCATGCCGAAGAACTCGTCATCGATTTCGGCTGCGATCGCAAGCCAGAGCGCACCGTAGCTTTCGGCGGAAATCGGCGCCGCAATCACCGGCGGCAGCCCGATGGCTGCCAGCACCTTCTCGGGCGCCTTGCCGTGCCGCCTCAGGCAATCAAGCGCCTCTTCCACGAAGGAGGGCGAGATCATCCGCCGCCCGGTTTCCGTCATCGTCATGCCCCGCAGATTATGGTAAAAGTGGCCGATAGTTCGAGACACTTCGGTCATCGCTTGCAATACCGCACCGACATACAGTCGGGCAAGATGGACAGGGGCAAGTCGCTCCTGTCGGTGGAATGCGGCGCTGGGAGGACTGCATGACGCATCGACGCTACCATGCAGATCGCGAGCGCGCCTGGGGAGGTTGGGCATGCTGATCCGTGGAAAGACCTTTCTCGTCACCGGTGGCGGCTCGGGCCTCGGCGCCGCCGTCGCGCGCATGCTGGCTGGCGAGGGTGCAAACGTCGTGATCGCCGACGTCAACGCGGAAGCGGGTGCGAAGATCGTCGGCGACCTCGGAAGCAACGCCGCCTTCATGCGCACCGACGTGACGCAGGAGAAGGACGGCCAGGCTGCCGTCGACATGGCGCTGGAGCGTTTCGGCCATTTGCACGGGCTGGTGAATTGCGCGGGCGTGGCGCCTGGCGAAAAGGTGATCGGCCGCGATGGTCCCCACAAACTGGAGAGCTTTGCCCGCACGATCGGGATTAACCTGATCGGCACCTTCAACATGACCCGGCTTGCCGCCGCGGCAATCGCCAGGGAAGAGCCGGGCGCGGAAGGTGAGCGCGGCGTGATCGTCAACACGGCTTCGGTGGCAGCGTTCGACGGCCAGATCGGCCAGGCCGCCTATGCGGCGTCGAAGGGCGGGGTCGCGGCCATGACGCTGCCGATCGCCCGTGAACTGGCGCGCTCCGGCATCCGTGTCGTCACCATCGCACCCGGCATCTTCGAGACGCCGATGATGGCTGGCATGCCGCAGGAAGTGCAGGATTCGCTCGGCAAGAGCGTGCCCTTCCCGCCACGCCTCGGCAAGCCGGCGGAGTTCGCCGCACTGGTCCGCCACATCTGCGAAAACATCATGCTGAATGGCGAAGTCATCCGCCTCGACGGCGCACTGCGCATGGCGCCACGCTAAGCCAGACATCGTTTCGGGAGATTTCATATGACGCAACAGGATCCGATCGTCATCGTCGGCTCGGCCCGTACCGCCATGGGCGGGTTCCAGGGCGACCTGAAGGATGCCACGGCACCGGAACTCGGCGCCGCCGCCATCCGTGCGGCGCTGGATCGCAGCGGCGTCAGCCTCGAGACCGTGGAAGAGGTGGTGTTCGGCTGCGTCCTGCCCGCCGGACAAGGCCAGGCGCCGGCCCGCCAGGCCGCGATCGGCGCCGGCCTGCCGTTTGCGACCGGGGCGACGACCGTCAACAAGATGTGCGGCTCCGGCATGAAGGCGGTAATGATGGTCCACGATCTCATCGCCGCCGGCAGTGCTTCGATCGCCGTCGCCGGCGGCATGGAAAGCATGACGAACGCACCCTACCTGCTCGACCGCGCCCGCGGCGGCTACCGTCTCGGTCATGGCCGCGTCATCGACCACATGTTCCTCGACGGGCTGGAGGACGCCTATGACAGGGGGCGCCTAATGGGCACCTTCGCCGAGGATTGCGCCGAGGCCTACCAGTTCACCCGTCCGGCGCAGGACGACTACGCCGTGACGTCGTTGACCCGCGCCCAGAGAGCAATCGAGACTGGCGCATTCGACGCCGAGATCACGCCGGTTACCGTGAAGATGGGACGCTCCGAGATGGTCGTCAGCCGTGACGAACAGCCGGGCAAGGCGAAGCTGGAAAAAATCCCGACGCTGAAACCGGCCTTCCGCGAGAACGGAACGGTGACCGCTGCGAACTCGTCGTCGATTTCGGACGGCGCAGCAGCGCTGGTACTGATGCGGCGCTCGCAGGCCGAACGCGAGGGTATCGATCCGCTGGCCACCATCGTCGGCCATGCCACCCATTCCCAGGCGCCCAACCTCTTTGCCACCGCCCCGATCGGCGCCTTGAGCAAGCTCAGCGAACGTACCGGCTGGAATCTCAAGGACGTCGACCTGTTCGAGATCAACGAGGCCTTCGCCGTCGTCGCCATGGCCGCCATGCGCGACCTCGACCTGCCGCACGACAAGGTGAACGTCCATGGCGGCGCCTGCGCGCTCGGCCACCCGATCGGCGCCTCCGGGGCGCGCGTGCTCGTCACACTGCTGTCGGCCTTGGAGCGGTATGGAATGAAGCGCGGCATGGCGACGCTCTGCATCGGCGGCGGCGAGGCAACGGCGCTCGCCGTCGAACTGCACTGAACGGTTTTCCAGAGGAGACCGACGCATGATCCTGAACGAACAGCAGATCCAGATCCGCGACATGGCGCGCGACTTTGCCCGCGAGCGACTGGCGCCGGATGCAGCGGAACGCGACGAGAAGAGCCGTTTCCCCCGCGAGGAACTGAAGGAAATGGGCGAACTCGGCTTTCTCGGCATGCTGGTGCCGGAAGCCTATGGTGGCTCGGAAACGGGCACGATTGCCTATGCCGTTGCATTGGAGGAGATCGCCGCCGGCGACGGTCCCTGCTCCACCATCATGAGCGTGCACAGTTCGGTCGGCTGCGTGCCGATCCTGAAATACGGCACCGAGGAGCAGAAGCAGCGTTTCCTGCCGAAGTTGGCATCCGGCGAATGGATCGGCGGCTTTGCGCTGACCGAACCGCAGGCCGGCTCCGACGCCTCGAACCTGAAGACCCGCGCCCGGCGCGACGGCGATCATTACGTCATCGACGGCGCCAAGCAGTTCATCACCTCGGGCAAGAACGGCAACGTCATCATCGTCTTTGCCGTGACCGATCCCGACGCCGGCAAGAAGGGCATTTCCGCCTTCATCGTGCCGACCGACACGCAAGGCTACGAGGTCGTGCGGGTCGAGCATAAGCTGGGGCTTCACTCCTCCGACACCTGCCAGATCGCCTTCAACGAGATGCGCATCCCTGCCGACCTCCGGCTCGGGGCGGAGGGCGAGGGTTACCGGATCGCGCTGTCGAACCTGGAGGGCGGGCGCATCGGCATTGCCGCACAATCCGTCGGCATGGCCCGCGCGGCCTTCGAGGCGGCGCGCGACTACGCCCGGGAACGCTCGGCCTTCGGCACGCCGATCATCGATCATCAGGCCGTCGCCTTCCGGCTCGCCGACATGGCGACGCAGATCGAGGTCGCGCGCCAGATGGTGCTGCATGCGGCTCAGTTGAAGGAGGAGGGGCAACCCTGCCTGACGGAGGCCTCGATGGCGAAGCTGTTTGCCTCCGAGATGGCCGAGAAGGTCTGCTCGGATGCGATCCAGATTCACGGCGGCTATGGCTACATGGCGGACTATCCGGTCGAACGCATCTACCGCGACGTCCGCATCTGCCAGATCTACGAGGGAACGAGCGACGTCCAGCGCATCGTCATCGCACGCAATTTGTAGGATAGTGGTGACCGCACCGTTCGTGAGGAGCAACGGACGCGGTCGCCGACATGGGAGGTATGACACCGCATGAACGAGGTCCCGCACCTGAGCCTGCATGTCCCCGAGCCGGCAGTCCGGCCCGGCGGCCAGCCGGATTTCTCCAACGTCAAGATTCCGAAAGCCGGATCGGTGCCGCGACCGACGATCGACGTGGCACCGGAAGAAATCCGCGATCTCGCCTATTCGATCATTCGCGTGCTCAACCGCGACGGCGAGGCGGTCGGCCCCTGGGCGGGGCTGCTGTCGGATGAGGAGCTTCTGGCGGGCCTGCGCAACATGATGAAGTTGCGCGCCTTCGACACTCGCATGCTGATGGCGCAGCGGCAGGGCAAGACGTCCTTCTACATGCAGCATCTCGGCGAGGAGGCGGTCAGCTGCGCCTTCCGCAAGGCGTTGAACAAGGGCGACATGAATTTTCCGACCTACCGGCAGGCGGGGCTGTTGATCGCCGACGACTACCCGATGGTCGAGATGATGAACCAGATCTACTCGAACGAGGCAGATCCATTGCGCGGCCGCCAGCTGCCGATCATGTACTCGTCGAAGGAGCACGGCTTCTTCACCATCTCCGGCAACCTCGCCACCCAATATGTGCAGGCGGTCGGCTGGGCGATGGCGTCGGCCATCAAGAACGACACGAAGATCGCCGCCGCCTGGATCGGTGACGGTTCCACCGCCGAATCCGACTTCCACTCGGCCCTCGTCTTCGCCTCGACCTACAAGGCGCCGGTCATCCTCAACATCGTCAACAACCAGTGGGCCATATCCACCTTCCAGGGCATCGCCCGCGGTGGGTCGGGCACCTTTGCCGCCCGAGGACTAGGTTTCGGAATTCCCGCGCTGCGCGTCGACGGCAACGATTACCTCGCCGTCTATGCGGTGGCGAAATGGGCGGCCGAACGTGCCCGCCGCAACATGGGCCCGACGCTGATCGAATACGTCACCTACCGTGTCGGCGCGCACTCGACCTCGGACGATCCGAGCGCCTACCGGCCGAAGACCGAATCGGAGGCCTGGCCGCTCGGCGATCCGGTGCTGCGGCTGAAGAAGCACCTGATCATGCGGGGCGTCTGGTCGGAGGAACGCCACGCCCAGGCCGAGGCCGAGATCCTCGACGAGGTGATCCAGGCGCAGAAGCAGGCCGAAAGCCACGGCACCCTGCATGCCGGCGGCAAGCCGTCCGTTCGCGACATCTTCGAGGGCGTCTATGCGGAAATGCCCGCCCATATCCGCCGCCAGCGGCAGAAGGCAGGGTACTGATATGGCAAGAATGACAATGATCGAGGCCGTGCGCAGCGCCATGGATGTCTCGATGGGGCGCGATGACGACGTCGTCGTGTTCGGCGAGGATGTCGGCTACTTCGGCGGCGTCTTTCGCGCCACGCAGGGGCTGCAGGCGAAGTACGGCAAGACCCGCTGCTTCGACGCACCGATCAACGAGTCGGGCATTCTCGGCACCGCGATCGGCATGGCGGCCTATGGCCTGAAACCTTGCGTCGAGATCCAGTTCGCCGACTACATGTATCCGGCCTATGACCAGATCACGCAGGAGGCCGCGCGCATCCGCTACCGCTCGAACGGCGACTTCACCTGCCCGATCGTGGTGCGCATGCCGACCGGCGGCGGCATCTTCGGCGGCCAGACGCACAGCCAGAGCCCGGAGGCGCTGTTCACCCATGTCTGCGGCCTGAAGGTGGTCGTCCCCTCCAACCCCTACGACGCCAAGGGCCTGCTGATCGCCGCGATCGAGGATCCGGACCCGGTGATGTTCCTGGAGCCGAAGCGGCTCTACAACGGCCCCTTCGACGGTCACCACGAAAAGCCGGTGACGCCCTGGTCGAAGCACGATCTCGGCGAGGTGCCGGAAGGCCACTACACGATCCCGATCGGCAAGGCGGAGATCCGCCGGCCCGGCAACGCCGTCACCGTGGTCGCCTACGGCACCATGGTGCATGTGGCGCTCGCCGCCGCCGAGGAGACCGAGATCGACGCCGAGGTGATCGACCTGCGCAGCCTCCTGCCGCTCGACCTCGACACCATCGTCCAGTCGGTGAAGAAGACCGGCCGCTGTGTCGTCGTCCATGAGGCGACGCTCACCTCCGGTTTCGGCGGCGAAATAGTGTCGCTCGTGCAGGAGCATTGCTTCTACAATCTCGAAGCGCCGGTGGTGCGCGTCACCGGTTGGGACACGCCCTATCCGCACGCGCAGGAATGGGACTATTTCCCCGGGCCTGCACGCGTCGGCCGGGCCCTGCAAGAAGTGATGGAGGCCTGAGGCATGGGCGAATTCCTCATCAAGATGCCGGATGTGGGCGAAGGCGTTGCCGAGGCCGAACTCGTGGAATGGCACGTCAAACCCGGCGATCCGGTGCGCGAAGACATGGTGCTCGCCGCTGTCATGACCGACAAGGCGACGGTGGAGATCCCCTCCCCGGTCAACGGCACCGTGCTGTGGCTCGGCGCCGAGGTCGGCGACACGGTCGCCGTCAGGGCGCCGCTGCTGCGAATCGCGGTCGAGGGCGAAGGCCACGCGCCCGCTCCCGACACGGCGACGGATGTGGCCGCAGAGGTCGAAACATCAGCGGCTCCGCCGGCCGCTTCAGCCGAGGTCATTCCGCTGGAGCGCGCGCCCCGGACGGAACAGCCCGCCCCACCGCCAGCCGCGCCGCGCCGCGAGGAGCCGGCCGCAACCCGCCCTGTCCGCCACGAACCGGGCGAAAGACCCCTCGCCTCGCCGGCGGTTCGGTTTCGCGCCCAGGAGGCCGGCGTCGACCTGCGGCAGGTTGCCGGTTCCGGCCCGGCCGGCCGCATCACCCACGATGATCTTGACCAGTTCCTGGCGCGCGGCGCGCAGCCGGCCGTCTCCGTCCCAGGCCTCGCCCGGAAGACGGCGACCGAAGAGATCAAGGTCACGGGGCTACGCCGGCGCATCGCCGAGAAGATGCGGCTTGCCGCCTCGCGCATTCCCCACATCACCTATGTCGAGGAGGTGGACGTCACCGATCTGGAGGACCTGCGCGCGACGATGAACGCGGGCAAAAAGGCCGACCAACCGAAGCTGACGATCCTGCCATTCCTAATGCGGGCGCTGGTCAAGACGCTCGCCGAGCAGCCGGGTGTCAACGCCACCTTCGACGACGACGCCGGCATCATCACCCGGCACGGCGCCGTACATATCGGCATCGCCACGCAGACGCCGGCGGGCCTCACCGTTCCCGTCGTCCGCCACGCCGAGGCGCGGTCGATCTGGGACAGCGCCGCCGAGCTGACCCGCCTTGCCGATGCCGCCCGCAACGGCACCGCCGCGCGCGAGGAGCTGTCCGGCTCGACCATCACCATCACCTCGCTCGGCGCGTTCGGCGGCATCGTCACGACACCGATCATCAACCATCCGGAAGTGGCGATCGTCGGGGTCAACAAGATCATGACGCGGCCGGTCTGGGACGGCACCCAATTCATCCCGCGCAAGATCATGAACCTGTCTTCGAGTTTCGACCACCGCGTGGTGGACGGTTGGGATGCCGCCGTCTTCGTCCAGCGGATCAAGGCCCTGCTCGAAACGCCCGCACTGATCTTCATCGAAGGCTGATGACATGAAAGAGATCGTCTGCAAGCTCCTCGTCATCGGCGCCGGCCCCGGCGGCTATGTCTGCGCCATCCGCGCCGGCCAGCTCGGCGTCGACACCGTCATCGTCGAATCCACCAAGGCCGGCGGCACCTGCCTCAACATCGGCTGCATTCCCTCCAAGGCACTGATCCACGCGGCCGAGGAATTCGACAAGGTTCGCCATATGACGAGCCCCAATTCGCTCGGCATCACCGTCGAGGCGCCGAAGCTCGACCTCGCCCAGACGGTGCGCTGGAAGGACGGCATCGTCGGCCGGCTCAACGCCGGCGTGCTCGGCCTGTTGCGCAAGGCCAAGGTCAAGATCGTGCACGGTTCCGCGCGGTTTCGCGACGGCAAGACGGTGGAGGTCGAGACCGAGACCGGAACCCAGCTGATCCGCGCAGAAACGGTGGTGATCGCCACCGGTTCCGAGCCGGTCGAACTTCCCACGTTGCCCTTCGGCGGAGCGGTGATTTCCTCCACCGAAGCGCTGTCCCTGGGCGCCGTTCCCAAGATGCTCGTCGTTGTCGGCGGTGGTTATATCGGCCTGGAGCTCGGCACCGCGTTCGCCAAGATGGGCTCCGAGGTCACAGTGGTCGAGGCGATGCCGCAGATCCTGCCGCAATACGACGCCGAACTGGTCAAGCCGGTGGCGAAGCGGTTGAGCGAACTCGGCGTGCGCATTCTGACCGGCGCCAAGGCGAAGGGCTTTGCAGACAATGTGCTGATCGTCGAGACAGCCGTCGGCGAGGAGAAGCGCCTTGCCGCCGACAAGGTGCTCGTCACCGTCGGTCGCAAGCCGCGCACCGAAGGCTGGGGGCTGGACGAACTCGACCTCGACCGCGCCGGGCGCTTCATCCGCATCGACGAACGCTGCCGAACCTCGATGCGCGGCATCTATGCGATCGGCGACGTCACCGGCGAACCAATGCTCGCCCACCGCGCCATGGCGCAGGGCGAAATGGTCGCCGAGATCGTCGCCGGCCGCAAGCGCGTCTGGGACAAGCGGTCCATCCCCGCCGTCTGCTTCACCGATCCCGAGATCGTCACCGCCGGCCTGTCGCCCGACGAGGCGCGGGCGCAGGGCTACGAGGTCCGCGTCGGCCTCTTCCCCTTCAATGCCAACGCTCGCGCCATGACCACCCAATCGGAAGACGGCTTCGTGCGCGCAGTGGCGCGGGCCGATACAAACCTGCTGCTCGGCCTGCAAGCGGTCGGCGCCGGCGTCTCCGAGCTGTCGAGCGCCTTCTCGCTGGCATTGGAAATGGGCGCGCGGCTGGAGGACATAGCCGGCACCATCCACGCCCACCCGACCCGCAGCGAAGGCCTGCAGGAAGCCGCATTGAAAGCACTTGGCCATGCCCTCCACATCTGAACCCGCAACGCAAAGCGATGTCGTCCAGGAAGCGCAGACCCTGATCGGCCGCACCAGCACGCTCGGTCGAATCCGGCTCAACAGGCCAAAGGCGCTGAACAGCCTTACGCTCTCAATGGTCCGTGACATCGAGGCCGCTCTCGATACCTTCGAGGCCGATCCGCAAATCGCCGCGGTGCTCATCACCGGCGAGGGCGAGCGCGGGCTGTGCGCTGGCGGCGACATCCGCATGATCTATGACGGCGGCAAGGCGGGCTCGGACGAGCCGACCATCTTCTGGCGCGAAGAGTACCGGATGAACGCGCGGCTTGGCGGGTTTGCCAAGCCCTATGTCGCGATCATGGACGGGATCGTCATGGGCGGTGGCGTCGGCGTGTCGGTCTACGGCAGCCACCGCATCGTCACCGAGCGCACACGGCTCGCCATGCCCGAGACGGGCATCGGCTTCTTTCCCGACATCGGCGCCTCCTGGTTCCTCACGCGCCAGCAAAGTGAACTCGGCACCTATGCCGCGCTGACCGGCGAGCAGCTTGCTGCCGGCGACGCGATCGCGTTCGGCCTGGCCGATAGCTACGTCCCTTCGGACCGCCTGCCGGCACTGATCGAAAAACTGTCCCACCTGCCGGCCTCCGCCTCACGTGCAAATGTTTCCGCCGTCGTCGCCGCCTTTGCGGACGCGCCGCCGGCGGGCAAGGCAGCGCAGGAACAGGCGTCGATCGACCGCCTGTTTGCCTTCGACACCGTCGAGGACATTTTTTCGGCACTGGAGAAGGACAGTTCCGCCTTCGCCGAAAGGACGCTCGGCGTATTGCGGACGAAATCGCCGCTCAGCCTCAAGGTAACGCTGCGGCTGATCAGGCTTGGCCGCAAGAGCCCGTCGCTGGAGGATTGCCTGGAGCGGGAATTCGCGGCCACGTTCGCGGTGCTGCGCAGCCACGACTTCTACGAGGGCGTCCGCGCCGCCGTCATCGACAAGGACCGCAAACCGCAGTGGCGCCCTGCGACGCTCGCCGAAGTAACGGAAGGCAATGTCGCCGGCTTCTTCGAGCCTACAGAAGAACCGCTTTTTGCTGACAAGACCAGGAAGGGAGAACGCACATGAGCTCCATAGCATTCATCGGTCTCGGCCACATGGGCGGCCCCATGGCGGCAAACCTGGTCAAGGCCGGCCACCGCGTCCAGGGGTTCGATCTGGCCGCACCATCTCTGGAGCTTGCGCGACAGAACGGCGTCCAGACCTGTTCGTCGCTCGCCGAAACGGTATCGGGCACCGAAACGGTGATCACCATGCTGCCGGCAGGCAAGCACGTGATTTCGGTCTGGAGCGAACTCGTGGACGCCGTGCCGGCCGGCACGCTTCTCATCGATTGCTCGACGATCGACATGGAAAGCGCCCGCAAGGCGCACGCGCTGGCGGCTGCGAAGGGCTGCCCTTCCCTCGACGCGCCGGTATCAGGCGGCACAGGTGGTGCCGCAGCCGGTACGCTCACCTTCATGGTCGGCGGCGAGGAGGACGTGTTCGCCGGCGCAAAGCCGCTGTTCGAGGCCATGGGCAAGAAGATCATCCATTGCGGCGCAGCATCCGCCGGACAGGCGGCAAAGGTCTGCAACAACATGATCCTCGGCATCAACATGATCGCCGTCGGCGAAGCCTTCGTGCTCGGGGAACGACTCGGCCTGACCCACCAGGCGCTCTTCGACGTCGCCTCCGTCTCTTCCGGCCAGTGCTGGTCGCTGACCACCTATTGCCCAGTCCCCGGCCCGGTGCCGACCTCACCGGCCAATCGCGCCTATGAGCCGGGGTTTGCGGCCGAACTGATGCTGAAGGACCTGAAGCTGTCGCAGGCAGCGGCGGAGGAGACCGGTGCCATGACCCCGCTCGGCGCCAAGGCGACGCGTCTTTACCAGCTGTTCGCCGACGAAGGATTCGGAACGAAGGATTTCTCTGGCATCATCAACATGTTACGCGATAAGTCGGAATCGGGCGCCGAGTAGGCGGCAAGCCCCCGATAGAAAGACCAAGGGAGAAGCTGGTGGAACAACCGATCATCGTCGAGCGGCAGGGCCGCGTCGTTATCGTAACGCTGAACCGGCCGGCGGCCCGCAATGCCTTGAACGCGGAAGTGATGCTCGCCATGGGCAACGAACTGGCGCCTCTCGACCGCGATCCCGGCGTCGGCTGCTTCGTCATCCGCGGCTCTGAGAAGGCTTTCGCCGCCGGCGCCGACATAAAGGAGATGGCCGACAAGTCGTTCTCGGAAATGTACAACGACGACTTCTTCGCCGCCTGGGACCGGTTCGCGTCCCTCCGCACGCCGAAGATCGCCGCCGTGTCCGGCTATGCGCTCGGCGGTGGCTGCGAACTGGCGATGATGTGCGACATGATCTTTGCCGCCGACACGGCGATGTTCGGCCAGCCGGAAATCAAGCTCGGCGTCATCCCCGGCATGGGCGGCTCGCAGCGCCTGACGAAACTGGTCGGCAAGGCCAAGGCGATGGACCTGATCCTGACCGGGCGCCTGATGGATGCGACGGAAGCCGAGCGCTGCGGTCTCGTCGCCCGCGTCGTTCCCGCCGACAAGCTGATGGATGAAGCGTTGAAGGCTGCCGAAACCATAGCCGGCTATGGCAAGGCCGCAACCACTGCCGCACGCGAGGCAGTGGACCGCGCCCTCGAGGGTGGCTTGCGCGAAGGCATCCTGTTCGAGCGCCGCCTGTTCCACGCGCTCTTTGCCACGGCTGACCAGAAGGAAGGGATGGCCGCCTTCGTCGAGAAGCGCGCCCCGACCTTCAAGGGGGAATAGCGAGACGCCGCGGCCTGCACCTGCAAGAACCAGTGGATGGATTTGTCTGATTCGTCTGCTATGAAACCACCCAGTTTCATGTATTGATTCAGCAGGCCGCACTTGTCTCAAAATCCGATCAGAACCCGCCTCGAAAAAATCCTTTCCCGCCTCGAAGAGCGCAAGGACACCGAACGCACCTATGTGAAGCTGTATCCGCAAACGGCGCGCGCCGAGGCCGACGCGGCCGATGCCCGCCTGCGCGAAGGCAGAACCATCGGCCCGCTCGACGGCCGCATCGTCTCGATCAAGGACCTCTTCGACGTGGCGGGCGAGCCGACACTTGCCGGCTCGGTCATCCGCCGTTCCAACCCGCCCGCAACCGCCGACGCCCCGATCGTCCGCCGGCTGCGCGAAGCCGGCGCCGTCATCATCGGCAAGACGCACATGACAGAATTCGCCTTCACTGCGGTCGGGCTCAATCCGCACTACCCCGTGCCGGGCAACGCAACGGACGAAAACCTCGTTCCCGGTGGTTCTTCGTCGGGGGCTGCGGTTTCTGCCGCCGAAGGCACCTGCGATATCGCGATCGGCTCGGATACCGGCGGCTCCATCCGCATTCCGGCAGCCCTGAACGGGCTGGTCGGCTTCAAGCCGACGGCAAGCCGCATTCCGCTCGACGGCGCCTTCCCGCTGGCGCCCAGTCTCGATTCGGTCGGCCCGCTTGCCGACAGCGTCGCCGCTTGTGCCCTTGCCGATGCGATCATGGCTGGCGAAAAGCCGGAACCGCTCGCCGCCAGGTCGCTCAAGGCCTTGAAGGTCGGTGCTCCGCGTGGGCGTCTGTTCGAGGACATGGAGCCCGAGATTGCAGCGGCGTTCGAATCCAATCTCGCGCGCCTTGCAGACGCCGGCGCCGAACTGACCAACTGCTCCATCGACGATCTTCTCGAGGCTCTTGCGGAAGCGACCCGCATCGGCTCCATCGCCGGCATCGAGGCGAGCCGCATTCACGCCGACTGGCTGGACGATGATCACGCACCGGTGGATTTCCGCGTCACCACCACGCTGAGGCGCCGCCGGCTCGTTTCCGACGCCGATCTTGCTGCCTTGCTGGAAACGCGAAATGGCCTCGCCCAAGCCATGGACGCGCGCCTTGCACCCTTCGACGTGCTTGCCCTGCCGACCTCGCCGATCTTCGCCGCCAGCATCGCGTCCGTCTCGTCGGACGAGGAAACCTACCGCCACGTCGAGGACCTGCTCTTGCGCAACAACCAGGTCGGCAACCAGTTCGACCTGACGGCGATCACCCTGCCGATGCCGGGACTGGCACATCCGGCGGGTTTCATGCTGTTCGGCCGCAACGGCACCGACAAGATGCTTCTGCAGATTGCCGCGTCCGTTGAAGCGTTGATGCGCTGAGGCCGTGCGCTGGCAAGCCATTCGCTTTGCCAGGACGGCGCACTGCTCGAGTGCGCCGTCCCGATCGGGTTAGTGGCGGGTATCGACCGGCATGTCTTCTGCGAGAAAGCGATAGGCATCCTTCAGTGCGCTGACGAGCAGGTCTGTCAGAACCTCACCCGCGCCGCCTTCGAGGAGAAGCGCAATAGCTTCGCCGCTCACTTCGCCATCATGGCTTCCGTCTATCGACATCATGTCGTCCTTTCATCGTCGCAATGCAGTTTGCTTGCGGCGACTGGTAGGCGGCATGGCTTGCGCTGACCTTGCGTAAGCTGACGTAGCGCTTAGCCTTGGCGGCTATCGGGCCGTCAGGCCGAAGGTTCGCGCCAGGAGTTCGTAGTTGCGATGACGCAGCGCTGCGTCGTGCAATACGTCCTGCACCATGATCTCGGTTGCGCCCGTATCTCGAGCCATCCGCTCGACGACGGCCTTCACCCGCTCCGGCGAGCCGACGACATAGGCCGGCCAGTCGGCGTCTTCCGCTGGCAGCACTTCGCCCATGATCGCGATCGCCTCCTCCGGCGTTGGCATTTCCGTCAGCATGATATTGTCCTTCCGCCGCAGCTTGAAGGCGACACGCATCGGCATGGCAAGACGCTCGGCTTCCGCCTGCGTTTCGCCGATGATGAGCCGGATCGCGAGCAGGGCCGTCGGCCGGTCGACACCAACCGCGAACCGAGACGGCCGGAAATTCTCGTGGTAGGCCCTCCAAGCGCCGGGGGCGTTCTCGGGCACGTGGAACGCGCTGCATGCCATCGGCAGCCCCAGGCGTGCGGCGCGCAGCGCACTCGCCTCGGTCGCGATCAACACCCAGGGGAGCGGGCCGGCCGGTTCGTCCGGCATGATGCCGATCGAACGAAACGGAGACGTCTCGGGGAGGTCGTTGCCGATCCAGCCGACGAACTCCTCGGTCTGGTCGTCGTGGTCGTCGGGTGTCTCGATATGGCGATGGCGCTTCAGTGCCGTGTCTGCCGTCACGCCCGCCGTTGCCCGGCCGATGCCGACATCGATTCGGCCCGGAAAGAGCACTCCGAGCGTGCGGATAGCCTCGGCCGACTTGTACGGGCTGTAGTGGTTCAGAAGCAGGCCGCCGACGCCGATCCGGATCGTCTTCGTTGCACAGGCGAGCGCGGTCGCCAGCACTTCGGGTGCCGGGTTTGCTTCATACGGCACGTCGTGATGTTCGACGAGCCAGTAGCGGTGATACCCGAGCCGCTCGGCGGTCTGTGCCAGTGCGATCGACCCGCGCATCGCTTCGCCAGAGGTCTGGCCGACGGGGATCTGCACCGGATCGAGGATCGATAGTTTCATTTCGAATGTCCTGAAATCATGTGGCCGGCACCACGATCGGGCAGTGCCGGCTATGCTTGACTTTGATTACTTGATTTCGAAGGCCGACGGGGCGACCAGATCGGCCTTGATGTCGATGGCATTGTCCGTTGGCAACATGCCGGTATCGATCATGAAGGTCTGATCGGCCGTCAGGTTGGCGATATCGTCATCGGTCATGACCGGGGTGAAGTCGTAGAGCGGCATCTGCTTGGCAGCTTCCTCGACCGAGATCTTCTGCTCCTTGGCCGCGATATCGAGTGCCTCCTGCGGGTGCGCCGCGATGAACTCGAGCGCCTTGCGGTGCGCGTCGAAATAGGCCTTCACGAGGTCCGGGTGCTCTTCCAGGAAGGTACTGCGTGCGCCGATGACGGTGGTCGGCTTGATGAGGCCCTCGCCGTCCACCAGCGCCTTGCCACCGGCCTGCTCGACCATCACCGCATTGTTGCCTGCAAGCGTGGCGACGTCGACCTGACCGGAAAGAAGGGCTGCACGGGCCGTCGGCAGATCCATGTTGATGTACTCGACATCGGCCAGCGTCAGCTTCTGCGAGGCGAGCGCGGCGACGAGAAGCTGATTCAGCACGGTTCCCTTGGGACCGGCAATCTTCTTGCCCTTGAGGTCGGCAAGAGCCGCAGGGCCATCCGCACGCGTCATCAGGTAGTAGGCCTTCGGCGAGCGCGCATAGGCGGCAATGACCTTCAGGTCAACGCCGTTGGCCTTCGCGAGGATTGCCGAAGTGCCGCCGAGAACGCTGGCGATGTCGATTTCGCCGGCAGCGATCGCCTGGGTCTGCTGTGCGCCAGAGGTGATCTCCGGGCTTTCAACCTTGATGCCGTGTGCTGCAAAAGCCTCATCGAGGAAACCCTTCTCCCGCATGACGATCGAGGGCACGTTGAAGGGCGCCGAGACATAGGTGATGCGCACGGTTTCAGGCTTGTCGGCGGCAAAAGCCGAGGTCGCCAGCGAAAGGGCAAGCGCCAGGCCGGTGAGGAATTTCATGGGTGTCTCCTGTCTTGGGTGGGGGTGTCGGTTTCGGTCGATTTCGGCGCAAGCAGGCGCTCCAGAATTCGCCGGCGATGAAGCGCGATGGCCGGATCGGTCGGGTCGCGGGGATAGGCAGCGTCGATCCGGTCGTGCCCGACCAGTTGTCCCTGATCG
Source organism: Rhizobium sp. ARZ01 (assembly GCF_014851675.1). Classification (NCBI taxonomy): domain Bacteria; kingdom Pseudomonadati; phylum Pseudomonadota; class Alphaproteobacteria; order Hyphomicrobiales; family Rhizobiaceae; genus Rhizobium; species Rhizobium sp. ARZ01. Next base: position 247,975 of record NZ_JACVAE010000003.1, on the reverse strand, counting down.
AGTTCGAGGACGGTCTGCCCGAGCAGCACGGCCTCCTCCACGTCGTGCGTGACGAAAACGACCGTCGGCCGCCGCTCCTGCCAGATATTGACGAGCTCGGTCTGCATCGTGCGCCGGGTAAAGGCGTCGAGCGCGGCAAACGGTTCGTCCAGCAGGAGCAGGTCGGGCTCCATCACCAGCGCCCGGGCGATCGCCACGCGCTGTGCCATGCCGCCGGAGAGTTGCGCGGGCAGCGCAGTCCGGAAATTTGAGAGACCGACGAGTTCGAGCACAGACAGGCACCGCTTCTCGATCTCACGGCGATCGAGACGGCCCCTGATTCCGAAGGCGACGTTGTCGAAGACGTTGAGCCAGGGCATCAGCCGTGCGTCCTGGAAAACGACTCCGGCGTTCCACTCGCTCGCTGCGCCATGAACGATCGTTCCACCGCTCGGCTCGGTCAAGCCGGCGAGGATCCGCAGCAGCGTGGTCTTGCCGCAGCCACTGCGGCCGACGACCGTCGTGAAGCTGCCATTCTGCAACGTGACGCTGATGTCGCGAAGTGCCACGACCTCGCGTTCGCCAACGCGGTAACTGCGGCCGATGTTGCGCAGCTCAAGCACGGGCGGTCTCAAGGTTGGTGGCGAGCCACGGTGCGGACCGGACGATGCCTATCTTCAGCAGCTGGTCGGCGAGGATCCCGATCGCGCCGATCACGAAAATGCCGGCCAGCACGATGTCGGTGCGCGCCAGGTTCTCGGCATCCACGATCAGATAGCCAAGCCCGGCCGAGGACGCGATCAGCTCCGCGCCGACCAGCGCCCGCCAGCTGTAGCCGAGCCCGATCCGCAGCCCGACGACGATCGACGGCAGCGACGAGGGCAGCACGATCCGCCACATGATCTCCCTGTCGGAGAGGCCGCAGACCTTGCCGACTTCGATCAGCTTCGGATCGACCTGGGCGATACCGCTGCGCATGCCGAGAAAGATGGGAAAGAAGCAGGCCAGAACGATGATGCCCACCTTCTGCGCTTCCCCTATACCCAGCCAGAGCATCAGGAGCGGCATCAGCGCCAATGGTGGAATTTGCCGCATGAACTCCAAAAGCGGATCGAGCAGTTGGCGCGTCATCGCGCTCTTGGAGAAGGTGAGCGCAAGCAGAAGAGCCAGTCCGACCGCAAGCAGGTAGCCCGCCCCAACCCGTTGCAGGCTGATCAGCGTGTGCCGGGAAAGCTCTCCCGACTGCGCCAATTCGACCATCGTTTTCATCACCTTGTCGGGAGACGGCAGAAGGAAGGGGCCGATCCAGCCCATCCCGCTTGCAGCCCACCACAGGCCGAGAACTGCGCCAAAAGCGACGATCGAATAAAGATGGCGGGGGGAAAACATAGGTGACGATTGGTAAGTGGGAGATCAATTGCCGCGGTATAGACCATAAACATGAATGTTCAAGTCATATTTTAATTTGTTTGCGGTATACCCACTGTCGCATTTAGGACACTCACCACTGCAATGTAGCCGAGCCTGGGCCTTACCGGTCAACGGGGCGGGTCGGCATCGGGACGAACGGGAAGAGACAGAATGAACCAGTCACGGCTTGGCTTTGAGAAGCTGCGCTCGAAGGTGATGAGCGCCGAGGATGCGGCATCGTTGATCGAGTCCGGCACGACAGTCGGCATGAGCGGCTTTACCGGGTCCGGCTACCCGAAAACGGTGCCGCTGGCGCTAGCCGCCCGCATCGAAGCCGAGCATGCCGCCGGCAACCCCTTCCGCCTGCGCGTCTGGACCGGCGCCTCGACCGGGCCGGAGCTCGACGGCGCGCTTGCCAAGGCCGACGGTATCGAGTTCCGCCTCCCCTACAATTCCGATCCGATCGCCCGTGAGAAGATCAATCGCGGCGAGATGGAATATTTCGACATGCATCTCAGCCAGGTCGCACCGATGGCCTGGCAAGGCTTCCTCGGGCCGCTCGACACGGCCATCATCGAGGTGTCCGGCATCCGCGCGGACGGTTCGCTGATCCCCTCCTCCTCGGTCGGCAACAACAAGACCTGGCTCGACCGCGCCGAAAAGGTCATCCTCGAGCTGAACCGCTGGCAGAGTGCCGATCTCGACGGCATGCACGACATCTACTACGGCACGGCCCTGCCACCTCACCGTATCCCAATTCCGCTCGTGCGTGCCGACGACCGCATCGGCGAGACCTCCTTCCGCTGCGACCCGGACAAGATCATCGCCATCGTCGAGACCGACGCTCCGGACCGCAACCTGCCCTTCACGCCGCCTGACGATGCCGCCCGCGCCATTGCCGGGCACCTGCTCGAATTCTTCCGCCATGAGGTGGCGAAGGGTCGGCTGCCGGCATCGCTGCTGCCGATCCAGTCGGGTGTCGGCAACATCGCCAACGCCGTGCTGACCGGCCTCGTCGACAGCCCGTTCGAGAACATGACAGCCTTCACCGAAGTGATCCAGGACGGCATGCTCGACCTGCTCGACGCCGGCAAGCTGCGGATGGCCTCCGCCACGGCCTTCTCGCTCAGCCCGGAAGCGGCTGCCCGCCTCAACGCCGACATGGCCCGTTACCGCGAGAAGATGATCCTGCGCCCGCAGGAGATCAGCAACCATCCCGAACTGATCCGCAGGCTCGGCTGTGTCGCCATGAACGGCCTGATCGAGGCCGACATCTACGGCAACGTGAACTCGACCCACATCATGGGCTCGCGGATCCAGAACGGCATCGGCGGCTCGGGCGACTTTGCCCGCAACGCCTATGTCTCGATATTCATGACGCCGTCGACCGCCAAGGGCGGCAAGATCTCGGCGATCGTCCCGCAGGCCAGCCACGTCGATCACATCAACCAGGATGTTCAGGTGCTCGTCACCGAACAGGGCCTTGCCGACCTGCGCGGCCTGTCGCCCAAGCAGCGGGCGCGACTGATCCTCGACACCTGCGCCCATCCGGACTATCGCCCGGCCCTCGACGACTATTTCCAGCGGGCGCTGCGCGGCTCCTACGGCATGCAGTCGCCATCGCTGCTGAACGAAGCCCTGTCCTGGCACCAGCGATTTGTCGAGACAGGATCGATGCTCGCCTGACAGCGGCGACGGCACAAGAAAGATGGGGCCGCCCGATGGCGGCCTTCGGCGTCCATGTATGTCCGTCATGCCGGACTTGATCCGGCATCCAGCGCGCTCAAGTCCTTGAGCGCAAAAAGCGCTTTCGCGCCGCAGACGCGGCGCGACTGGAGCCCGGCTCAAGGGCGGGGTGACGGGTAGGGGATGCTCCGCCACCGGTAGCGGCTTGATTTGTACGTTACTTCAACCGTTTGGCCGAGTTGTTCGATCGACAGGCCGCCGGTATCTTCTTCGAAGTCAGAAAGGCGTTCCGAACGCTCTTTAAGAGCACGCGGTTGCAAGGAGATTGCATGAGCGCTGCGCAAGTGTTTCTTGCCGCCCTGGCATTGGCCGCCATCTCCACCGCTGGCGGAATCTGGGCTTTTCAGACCTACGGCGTCCACAGCTTCGATCCCACCCCCACCGTACCGGCCAAGTACGGCCTGCCATCGGTAAAGGTAGTACAATTCGCCTCCGAGGATGGGGCAACCATTCATGCTTGGATCTCAGTGCCCGTCGAAGGCAACCCCGTCATCCTCAGCTTCTACGGCAACCAGTCGAACATCGGCGCCTCGATGGGGCGGATCGCCTCTTTGATCGGAATGGGATATGGCGTGGTGATGATGGAGTATCGCGGATCGGGCGCGACCTCCGGCAAGCCGAGCGAGATGAATTTCGCACGTGACGCACGCTCGTTGTACGACCAGTTGGACGCCTTGATAGGCTACACCGTCCCGCCGCAACAACGGGTCCTGCATGGCTTCAGCCTGGGAGCTGGGGTCGGCAGCCGCCTCGCCGCGAACCGGCCCTTCGCCGCGGTGATCCTCGAGGCCGCCCCATTGCGCACCTGCCTCTACTATCAGGACCGCTATTTCGGCATTCCCTTTTGCGAGTTGATGTGGGCGGAGCGCTACGACGTCGTCGATCACGTCAAGGGCATCCAGGCGCCGACGCTGTTCATCCACGGTGAGCTTGACCGGGCGCTACCGGTCGAACGGGCGCGCCTTCTATATCAGGCTGCCCCCATGCCGAAGAAATATGTCGAATTGGCGGGCGGCGGCCATGCCGATCTCCAGGCGCACGGGCTCTTTCCGGCGATCGAGGACTTCCTGACCGAGCGGCTACGCGTAGCGACAAGATAAGCAATCAGACTTCAAACGGCTGCAAAGGACCGGACACGGTGCCTACCGCCGCGGGCGTCAGCGCGAAAACCGTTCCTCGATGGACGCAGCCAGGCTTCGCGCATTTTCACCGCGCAGCATGCTGAGATGGTCGCCCTGGACCCAGGGCATGTCAAAGCAGGCGGGATCAGCAAATCCCGTCCAGCCCAGAGACGGATCCTGTTCCAGCGCCAGCTTCCGGACCATATGCAACGGACGCGTCCGAAAAAGCGTGACCGGGGCCTTGATCGGTCCACCGCCATAGGTACGAGCAGCCGCCATCCAGCTTCGTTCCACCTGCCGCTGCCGATAAAGCGGCAAGTTTGTCCGCTTCATCAGAGCCAGGACCGGGCCTCTCAGGAGATACGGGTGCAACGTTGCCGTGACCCGTGCCCAGAGATAGCCGAGCCCCTCGTTGCGCAGAAGCGAGAACTCGTTTGCAAAACGCTGGCGCAGGCTGAGTGTGATGCTCGGCCGAAAATCCCTTGCGACACCCGGCGCGTAGGTGTCGAGGACGAACAGCCGCTGCACCGTCTCGCCCTGAGCCTCAAGCTGCCGCGTCATTTCCAGCGCCGTGTAGGCGCCGCCGGAATACCCCGCAAGGATATAAGGCCCCTCCGGCTGGTGCCGGCGCAGATAGCGGAGGTTCTCGGCAGCCATCGCCTCGATGCTTTCGTGTGGCGTATGCCCCTGGACGCCGCGGGTCTGGAAACCGATCGCCGGACGCTTTCGCCCGATCAGGGTACCGAGCTCGAACAGGTTGTTTACATTGCCGCCGACACCGCCCACGACGAAGAACGGCAGGCCGCCGGACTCCGGGCCGGGATCTATGACGGTGCTCGTATCCCAGGGTGCTTCCGGCCCGTCGGCGGACGCGGCGTCCCGATCCAGGAGGGCAGCGAGTTCCCGCACGGTCTGGTTGCGAAACAGCGTCGATATCGGCAGATCGTGACCGAAATCCCGCCTGATGCGGTCGAACAGCCGCACGGCAAGCAGCGAATGCCCCCCGAGCGCAAAGAAGTTCGCTTCCGCTCCGATCTGCCGCAGGCCGAGCACATCCGACCAGATCTGCGAAAGCCTTGCCTCGGTTTCACCGCGCGGCAACTGGCATGGCGCTGCCGTTACCACGGCAGGCCTGATCGGCGGCAACCGCTTGCGATCGACCTTGCCGTTCGAATTGAGCGAGATCTCGTCGAGCGGGACGAAGAAGGTCGGACGTGCGAAGTCTGGCAGGATCGAGGCAAGGTGCGCGGAAAGCGCGTCGGACGTCGGCGCCGGACCGTCAGGTACGAAATAGGCGACAAGCACCTTGTCGGTTTGGCCTTCGGGCGCGGTCGCTATGGCCACCGCCTGGCGGATCGCCGGATGGCTTTCCAAGGCCCCTTCGACTTCGGTCAACTCGACGCGGAAGCCGCGCACTTTCACTTGCGTGTCGGCGCGGCCGAAGAACCGCAAAACCCCGTCGCCGGGATCCATTGCCAGGTCGCCGGAGCGATACAGCCTGAGATCCGGATCCCAGGGCGCCGTGACGAATTTCTCCGCCGTCAGCTCGCGTCGGTTCCAGTAGCCGAGTGCCAGGCCGCGACCGGCAATGCACAGTTCACCGATCAGCCCTGTCGGCACCGGCTGAAGCATCTCGTCCAGGATGTAGATCTGCGTGCCGGGGATGGCCTTGCCGATCGGCAGCGGCAGCCCCCGCTTCAAGTCCACGGCTGTCACCGCATGAGCATTGGTCACATTGCTCTCGGTCGGGCCGTAGCCGTTGATCACGGTCACACCCGGGCAAGTCGACAGGACCTGCGCCACATGGGTGGGCGAAACAACGTCGCCGCCGACGATGACCTGATCGACCCGGGCAAACGCCTCCGGCCGGCTGTCCGCAACTGCATGAAACAGTCCCGATGTCAGCCACAGCGTGTTCACCCCATGGCTTTCGATCGCATCGGACAGCTGTGAAATCGACAGCGCCCCATCCGGCGGAATCACGACCGTGCCGCCATGAAGGAGAGCCGCGAAGAGATCGATGATCGAAGTGTCGAAGGCAAAGGCGGAGGAATGGAGTGTCACGGTCTTGGGGCCGAGCCGGAGCCAGTCCGTATCGCGCAGAAGCCGTATCACCGAACGGTGCGGCAGCACCACGCCCTTCGGCACACCGGTCGTGCCCGACGTGAACATCACATAGGCGATTGAATCACCGGTGATGTGTGGGTCGGGTGCACGAGTCGCGGCGAGCGGGAAATCCGCAGTCCGAACGCTCTTGACCCCGGCCGCAGCAACCGGGGCGCAGTCGCCCAGCAACACCTTGATACCTGTATCGCAGGCCATGAATTGCAGCCGGTCTGGCGGCAGCGCGGTGTCGAACGGCACATAGCCTGCCCCCGCCTTCAGCACGCCCAGAACGGCCACCGGCAGGGACAGCGACCGTTGCGACGATATCCCGACCAGATCGCCCTGGCGCACCCCTTCCGACGCCAGCAACGCGGCCAATGCGTCGGAACGCGAATCCAGCGTCGCATAGTCCATGGCCTGATCCATGTAGCGCACCGCCACCTGGTCGGGTGCCCGCACCGCCGCGGCGCGGAAGACCTCCACGATGGATTGCGGCCCGGTTGCGGCCGGATCGACATGGCTGCCGCTTGCGGGACGGCTCGCATCGCCGCGCAACAGATGGCCGACACGCGCTGCCATTCCCTCGGGCGCGGTGGCGATCGCATCGAGAAACTGCCGGAAATTGCTCGCGTGATGCGTCACCGTCGCCCTATCGAAGAGGGCGGTCGAATAGTTCCACGAAAACTCCACACGACCGGGGGCATCGAACAGGTTGAAGAATAGTTCGAAGTATTCATGCCCGGTCGGATTGACCTCCAGACGCGCCGCAACTTCGCCGAAGCGGAGCTCTCCAAGGTCGGCGAGGTTGTCGATGTTGACGACGACGGGAACGAGCGCGATCCGTGACGGGTCCCGCGGCTGGTGCAGGTCGCGCATCAGGGCGCCATAGGTGTAATTCTGGTGATCCAGCGCCCCCAGAAGGTCACGTCGCGCCTGCGCCAAAAGTTCCGCCATGGTCATGTCGGCGTCGATCCAGCCACGGATCGGCAGCAAGCTCACGCCGTGCCCGACTGCCCCTTCGGTCCCATGGGAGAGCTGACCGGAAGCCGGCAATCCGATGACCACGTCGGAGGAGCGCGTCAGGCGCGACAGGTAGTAGCGGAAGGCCGCGAAGACGAGGTTGCGCAAGGATGTGCCGGCCTCCTGCGCCCGATCGCGCAGCGACCGCTCCAGCGCCGGATCCAGGCTGGTCTCGACCCGATCTGCCGTCGTATCGCGCGCCATGGGGTACGGTCTGTCCGTTGGCAGGTCGACCGCCGGAAGCGGCCCGGCATACTTGTCCAGCCAGTAGGCCCTGTGCCGTGCGGCTTGCGGGCCTTCGCCCCATGCGGCCTCGGCGGCGACCAGATCGGCGATGCTTGCCGGTGGCGCCAGGGCGGCCTTTTCGCCCCTCAGGGCAGAGGTGTAGAGCACCGCCAACTCGCTCAGCAGCACACCCATCGACCATCCGTCGCAGGCGATATGATGAGCGAACAGCACCAGCTCGCTCCGCGATGCGGAGAGCCGCAGCAACATGGCGCGCAAAACCGGTCCATTGACCAGATCGAATGGCGCACGGGCAGCAACACCGTGCAATTCGTCGCGCCGCGCTTTCTGTTCCGGCGCGCCAAGAGCGGAGATATCGAGCTCCTCGTAAGCCAATTCACGATGCGGATAGATCGTCAGGGAGGCATTCTCGACATCGAAGGAGGCACGCAGGCCGTCGTGGCGAGCGACCAGCTCTGAAAGTGCCGTTCGCAGCACCGATCCGTCCACCGCACCATCGAGATGCAGGCTGAAGGAGAGATTGTAGGAAAGCGACGCAGCCGGATTGATCCCGATCGCCGCGGCGATCTCTCGCTGCCCCTCGGTCATCGCGATTCGCCTGATCTCCGCCGGAACGGACGGCTCGACCGCCTCATTCAAAGTTGGCTGCGGCACAGCTGATGGCGCCGCTTCCCGCCCCGAAACCTGTTCGCGCAGCCGACCGGCCAGATCACGCAGCCGCGAAGCCTCGAACAGAGTGGAAAGCGGAAGCGCGATGTCGAAATCCTTGCGGATGCGCGCGAACATTCGCACCGCATTCAGGGAGTGCCCGCCAAGCGCGAAGAAGTCGTCGTCCGGTCCGACCTCGGAAACGCCGAGAATTTCACCCCAGATAAATGCCAGTTGCGCCGTCACGGGATCTCCAATCGGCCCGCCGGCCCCCTGCCGCAAGGTACGTTGGCGTGGCGGCTCGGCGACATCCGCCAGCGCCAGCCGTACAAGGTCGAGCGAGACCGGTGAGACGACCAGCTGGCGGCCGGCATGCGCGAAGACACGGGCAAAGAGATCCGGCGCCTCGGCCGCGCGAATGCCCGTTGCCAGCAACTGCGTCGTCAGTCCCGCCGGCCCGGCCCCTGCTCCGAGCGCATCGCGGTCGACCTCGCGCAGCGCCAGATGCTCAAGGACAACGACCGAACGACCGGCGTCGTCGAAGATAGCCACGTCGAAGGCCGCAAACCGACCCGGCTCGCCTTCCACCCGCACGGCACGACTGGTGACGGCGGCAGGCAATGGCCGGAGAACGCGTATCCGCTCAACTGACATCGGGACGTAGAGACGACCGTCTTGCCGTGCCACCGCTGCCAGTCCCACCGTCATTGCCATGTCCAGTAGCGCGGGATGGAGCGGATGGGTCCCAAGGTCGGCCGCGAACGGTTTGGCAAGTCTGAACTCACCCTCCGCCACCCCGTCTCCGGCCCGCAACGCCTCGCTGCAATCCCAACGCGGGCCGAACGCAATCACGTCTTTCTGCGGCGCATGTCCGCTCTCAAGGGTGGTCGCCTTCATCAGCGTCACGTCGAGCACCTTCGGCAGGCTCTCGTCGAGGCACTCGGCAGCGACGACCTGGGCCCGCATATGCTCGACCGGGTGTTGTGCCGGACCGGCCGTACTTTCAATTGAAAGATCGTAGCCACCCGTCCGCGGCTGGAGATGGACCGCGACCCGCCGCGGAAGCCCCCCAAAAGTCATCGGCTGCACGAAGGACAGCGCCGCAAGCTCGAAGTTATCCGCGCCAAGCACGGCGCGGGCCGCCGCCTGCGCAAATTCGATGTAAGCGGTGCCGCACAAGACCGGCTGCCCCGCGACCACATGCTCTGACACGCGCCAATCGGCTTGCGGATCGATCCGCGTCTCGAAACGGACGCTGCCATCAGGCTCGTCGTGACGGGCGCCCAGCAACCGATCGCCTTGAGGCGCTTCGCCGGCTCCATAAGCCTGTGCCGCCATTCCCGTATCCCTCCAGGTTGCCCAGGCGATAGAGAAGCCGTCGCGACGGGAGGCGGCCAGCGCCTCGAGTGCGGCATTGGCGGCCGCATAGGCGGTCTGGCCGGCCCCGCCGATCACGACCGAGGAAGAAGAGATCACGGCGAACAAGTCGATGCTTCCCTCCGGCAGGAGATTATGAAGCGTCTTGGCCCCCTTGAGTTTCGGCCGCATCAAGGCAACCGCCGCTTCCAGCGGCTGCACCACGAGCGGGGCGTCGTCGAGCAGGCCGGCGGCATGGATAACCCCATGCAGCGCGCCGAAGCGCGACCTCACCGTGTCGATCGCCTGCGCCATCGCCGTCTCGTCGGCAACGTCAGCCGGCAGGAAGAGGACTGCACCACCCTTTGCCTCGATCCCCGCCCGCAGCGCCGCATCCTCCTTGGCCGAGCGGGAAACGAGTGCCAGCCTTGCCCCGGCAGTCTCCGCCAGCCACAGCGCGAGCAGGCGCCCGATGCCGCCCGTGCCTCCGGTGATGAGATAGACGCCACCCTGGCGCAACCGGGCAGGCAGTTCGTCTGGCAGGGCGGCTGGTACGCGCATGCGGTCGCGAACGAAGCGGCGCTCGCCGCGCAGGGCTACGTGATCGGCCTCATCCGGCGCCGCCGCCTCCGTCAGCAGCGCCGCGACGGCAGTTGCACCCGGCGCCGTCTCGAGATCGACGACAGCCGCACTCAGGCCGGAGATCTCGCGGGGAGCAACCCTTACCACGCCGAGAAGCGCCGCAAGTGCAGGATTTTGCGGCTTCTCGTCGGCAGCCACGGCGGCTGATCCTGTCGTTGCCAGCACAAGCCGCGTGCCCGGTTCGGGGTCGGCCTGCTGCAGGAAGCGGGCGAGCAGGTAGGATGCTGCAAAGGCCTGGTCAGCGATGTCGGGATCGAGCGCCCATAGCGCCAGCACGCGCCGCGGAACCACCGGCATGGCAGAGGCGAGCGCATCGAAATCCTCCTGCGCGTCGGGGCGCAGCGTGAACCCGCCTTCGACGGACGCGAAGCTATCCCCGGCGCGAAGAACGACCAACCGTGATCCGGCGTCTGCAAGTCGCGACAGGACCGCCACGGAGGCCACATCGCGCCCGGCCAGCACCAGCCAGTCGCCGGCCAGATCGGCAGCCGTCGCGGATCGTGGGCGCTCCGTCCAGCCGAGCACCTCGACCCAGTCGGTGGGATCGTCAAGGCGTGCCAGTGGAGGAGCGGTATCCTCCTTGACCTCCTCGACCCTGCCGCGACCGGGCTCGATCCAGTGCCGCTCCTTCTCGAACGGGTAGGTCGGCAGCGACACGCGCCGCCCTTCCCGTCCGGAAAGGCGGTCCGCATCAAGCGGCACGCCATTGGCCCAGAGCCCGCCGAGCGCTGCGACGGCGACGCCCATCTCGTCTTCCTCGTCGCGCGGGCGCGGCGCAGACGGCAGGATGGCGCGCGGTGCGTTCTTCGTCTTCGCCGCCGCGACGAGCGGCCCGACGGTCTGTCCCGGCCCGACCTCGATAACGACGCTGTCCGGCGCTTCCAGCACGGCGGACACCGCATCGGCGAAACGCACCGTATGCCGCAGATGGCGGACCCAGTAGTCGGCCGAAACGAAGTCCTGGCCATTCCCCCAGCTGCCGCGTAGCGAGGAGACCATCGGCGTCGTCGGCTGCCGGAACGTAATCCCTTCAATCCCCTCCCGGAACCGTTCGAGCTGGTCGTCCAGGTGCCGCGAGTGGGCGGCGACCTCGATGTGGATGCGCCGCGCCTCGTGCTCGCTGCCTGCCAGCTGCGCCTCCAGCGCCTCGATATTCTTCACCGGGCCGGAAACGACGGTCGACTGCTCGGAATTGACGGCGGCGATGTCGAGGACGTCGCCGATCAGTTCGCGCACCCGCATCTCGCCGAGCGGCACGGCGGTCATGGCGCCGGCCGGCGCCTCGTCCATCACCTTGCCGCGCAGGGTCACGATCCTAAGCGCGTCCGAAAGATCGATCACGCCTGCCGCCACCGCGCCCGCATATTCGCCCACACTGTGGGCAACGATCGCGTCGGGCCGGATACCCCAGCTTTCCCAGAGTTTCGAATAGGCATATTCGAGGATGAACAGTGCGGGGATGGCATAGCGGGAGCGAGCGAGCTTTTCACGCGCTGCCGTGTCCGAAAGCTTTGCACCGAACATGACCTGTCGCAGGTCTGCCGGCGCGGTGTGCGGCAGCAGGGCAAAGCATTGGTCGACCGCATTGGCAAACACCGGCGAAGCGGCCATCATCCCGGCACCAGCGCCCGGATACTGGGCTCCGCCGCCGGGAAACAGGAAGACGATCCGGGGCGGAGACGCGCCAGCCTTGCCATGCCGACGCAGCGGCGTGGCCCTCGCGGCAAGTGCGGTTTTGAGGTCATCGGACGTACGGGCGGCGATGGCGAACCGCTCCGAAAATTCCCTGCGCCCCTCCCGAAGCGTGAAGGCGATGTCCTCCGGCGCAGGGGCACCGTTACCGACGAAGCCCTTCCAGCTTTCGCGCATTCGTTCCAGCGCAGCGGGCGTGCGCGCGGAGAATGGGAAGAGCCGCCATTGCGAGGCTGCGGCGACCGGTTCACGGCGTGGCGCTTCTTCGACGATCACATGGGCGTTGGTGCCGCCGACCCCCAACGAATTGACCGCGGCCCGGCGGGGGGTTGCCGTCTCTGGCCAGTCCTGCCCTTCCGCCACGACGCGGAAAGGGCTGGCGGCAAAGTCGAAGCGGCTATTGGGTTTTCGGAAGTTCAGGCTGGCGGGCAGACGGCGATGCCGCAACGCCTCCACAACCTTGATCAGGCTCGCGGTGCCAGCTGCCGTGTCCAGGTGGCCGATATTGGTCTTCACCGAGCCGACGCCGATACTGCCGGTGGGGGCTGTGCCATAGACCTGTTTCAACGCGGCGAGCTCGATCGGATCGCCGATCGGCGTACCGGTCCCGTGCGTCTCGATGTAGGAGAGGCTCGAAGCCTCGACTCCGGACAGCGCCAGGGCTTCTGCTGCTGCCTCGGCCTGACCGTCGACGGAGGGTGCCAGGTAGCTGGCCTTGCCGGCCCCGTCATTGTTGACGGCGCTGGCCAGGATAACGGCCTTGATGTCGTCGCCGCCCGCCAGTGCGTCTTCATAACGGCGCAGAACGACAAGGGCAGCACCCGAACCGAACACGGTGCCGCGGCTGTCGTCATCGAAGGCGCGGCAGATGCCGTCTGGGGAGAGAATCTCGCCCTCTGCGTAACGATAGCCGGTGCGGTGCGGCAACTCGATCGTCACCCCGCCCGCAATCGCCATGTCGCATTCCATGTTCAAGAGCGAACCAATTGCCGTGTGCACGGCCACCAGCGAGGTCGAGCAGGCAGTCTGGATGGCGACGGAGGGGCCGGTGAGATTCAGAAGATAGGACAGCCGGGTGGGCAAGAAATCCTTGTCGTTGCCGGTGTGGCGCAACAGGAACAGGCCGATCTCTTCGACCAGTTCCGGATTGGAGAGCAGGTTGAAGGGCAGATAGGCCTGCATGCCCGAGCCGGCAAAGACGCCGATCCTGCCGTCGAACCGCTCCGGAACGTAGCCCGCGTCCTCCAGCGCCTCCCAGCCGCACTCGAGGAAATGGCGGTGCTGCGGATCAAGGATCGCCGCCTCACGCGGCGAGAAGCCGAAGAACCCGGCATCAAAGCATTCCATGTCGGGCAGGACATGCGCCATGCGGACATAGGCCGGATCGGCGAGCAGCTTGCGGCTGACGCCTGCTGCAACTATGTCGGCGTCACTGAGACGCTGCGCGGCGGCGCGCCCCGCCGCCAGCATCGACCAGAACTCTGCCACGTTTCGCGCCGACGGAAAGCGCCCGGCGCGGCCGATGATCGCGATGCGGTGGTCCGGCAGGCTCCTCTCCATGCGCGAAACTAAGCCTCCTTTCGCGTCGGTCCCTATTTAGCGTCGGCCGAGCCGCGCAAGCCGCGCTGCGGCCCTTGCTGCACCCCGGTCGACCGCGTTGGCTGCTTCGGACGGCGCACCCGCCAGATGTGCAGCAATTGTGCGTATGGTCGGGAAGCGGAACAGGTCGGTGATCGCCACGTCGCGACCCAGTTCCTCCTTCATCCGGCGCTGCACCTGCACGACCAGCAGCGAATGCCCGCCGAGATCGAAGAAATTCTCGGTGACTGAGACTTCGTCCAGCCCGAGCGCATGGCGCCAGATCGCGGCAATTCCGGTTTCGAGATCGCCCTCCGCCATCGTCATTTTGCCGCGCTCCGATCGCGCCGATGGGACAGGCAATGCCTTGCGGTCGATCTTGCCGTTCGGCGTCAGCGGCATCCTGTCGAGCAATACGATTTGCGCGGGCACCATGAAATCGGGAAGCTTCGTCTCCAGCATCGCCCGCAGGTCCGTGATCGATGGGCGCGCTGTGCCGGGCGTGACGTAAGCGACGAGACGCGTGTCGCCGGGACCGAACTCCACGGCCTTCACGGCCGCTTGGCTTACGCTGTCGTCGGCGGCCAAGAGGGCCTCGATCTCGCCGATCTCGACGCGGTGGCCGCGGATCTTGACTTGCCCGTCGATGCGGCCGAGGAATTCCAGCGTCCCGTCCTGATGGCGGCGAACCAGATCGCCGCTTCGGTAGTACCGGCCCTCGGACGTCTCGACGAAGCGTTGGGTGGTCAGATCGGGCCGCTGCCAGTAGCCGCGTGCCAGGCCAGCGCCGCCAATCCAAAGCTCGCCTTCGACCAGGTTCGGCACCGACAGGCCGGCAGGCGAACGGATGCTCAATTCTGTGTCAGCGATCGGTTCGCCCAGGGGAACGCATTCACCTACCGTGTCGAGCCGGGCCACCGAGGACCAGATCGTCGTCTCCGTCGGCCCGTACATGTTCAGAAGGGTACCAGACATGGCGGCCCGAAGGCTGCGCGCCAGGTCGGGCGGCAGCGCCTCGCCCCCCACCATCAGGCACTCCAGGCGCTCCAGGGCCCTTCGGCCGACTGCGTCGGAGGCGAGATAGGTCGCCATCGACGGCGTGCACTGGAGATGCGTTATTTCACCGGTCACGACGTCTTCCGCCACCGAGGCCCTGCGCGTGATGCCGCCATCCATCTCCAGCCCGCTCATCAGGGTGCGAATGTTCGGCAGGTTGGCCAGAGCCGTATCCGTGTCAATGCCGAAGTCGATGAGGCAGGCAATCTCGTCCACGCCGATGGCGGCCACGTTGCGCACCATCTCCTTTGCGCTTTCGGGCGTGCCGAACAGGCCGGCGGTGCGGTAGTAGCGATCAAAGGCGTGTTCGAGCAGCGCATCGAGGTCGGAAGGCGACAGATCCTCCTTCTCGAACATTTCCTGGGGCGTCATTCCGGCCTTGCCGGCGCGCTCGACAATTGTCGGAAACGTCCAGGCGGCCCGGCGGACCAGGTCCACGGCGCTCTTCAGGTAGCTTTTCATCGGCTTTCGCGCGGCCTCGATCACGGAGGCCTCATCCTGACCGACAAAGGTGTGCAGCATGAGCACTACATGACCCGGACCGGCATGCCCTGCCTCGGCGCGGGCGATGCGGTACAGGCGGATCTTTTCCGCAACTTCGTCCAGCGTCTGCCCCAGAAGATGGGTCAGTACACCGCAGCCCATCCGTCCCGCAGCCACGAACGTTTCCGGATTTCCCGCCGCGGTCAGCCACAACGGCATGTCCTTCTGGACCGGCCGGGGATGGATCTGGATGGCGACAGGCTTGCCGTCATGGCCAGGAAACTCCAGTGTTTCGCCCCGCCAGAGCCGCCGCAGCGTCTCGATAGATTCGAGCATGATCTCCTTGCGGCCGGCGAAGGCTTCGGGGCGCAAGAGAAAATCGTTCGGCTGCCAGCCGGAGGCGAGTGCCAGGCCTGCGCGGCCGTTCGAAAGGTTGTCGACGAGTGCCCAGTCCTCGGCGGCGCGCACCGGGTGATGCAGCGGCAGCACCGTCGACCCCGCCCGGAGCTTGACGTTCCTGGTTAGTCCCGCCAGCACCGCCGAACTGATCGCCGGATTTGGATAGAGCCCGCCGAAAGCATGGAAGTGTCGTTCGGGCGTCCAGATCGCCTCGAAACCATTCTTGTCTGCAAAGCGCGCGCCCTCGAGCAGCAGCCGGTAGGCCTCGTGACCGCTGCCCGCCGCTTCGGAAGCAAAGTAGAACAGCGAGAAGCTGGGAAGCGCACCTTTTCCGGCCCCGTCCACCTGCAGCACCACGGTCGCGCCGCGGACGAGGCTCCAGAGGATCTCGAGTACGGAAATGTCGAATGACACCGAAGTGACGGCAAGCAGCCGCGCATTGCGCGTCATCGGCACGACCGCATCCATGCCGGCAAAGAAGTTAGTCACGTTGCGATGGGCGACCATGACCCCCTTCGGCTGGCCGGTGGAGCCGGAGGTGTAGATCAGATAGGCCAGGTCGTTCGGCGTCCCTCGCGCCTCGTCAAGGGCCGGACCGGCCTCATCCGGAAACACCACCTGTCGCGGATCGAATGCCAGCCGCGTCGCGGCTGCCCGGCTGGCCACTACCAGCGGTGCACCGGAATCCGAAAGCATGAAACGGATACGCTCGACCGGATAGGCCGGGTCGAGCGGCAGATAGGCGGCACCCGTTTTCAGGATCGCCAGCATGGCAACGACAAGGTCGGCCGAGCGCTCCAGGCAGAGGCCGACGATCACGCCTGGCCGTGCACCGCGTTCCGCAAGCACTCCGGCAAGCCGCGACGCACGCATGTCCAGTTCCGCATAACTCAGCCGGACCGGCCCCGCTTCCAGCGCCGGAGCGTCTGGTGTGTCATGGCAGGCCTGCACAATTCTCTGGTGGATCGTTCCGGTGTCCAATTGCAGCGACTCGTTCCGCACAGACGCAACAACACCGCCAAGCGGCAACTCCGACAGCGAAGCCTCCCTGCGGGAGACGAACGCGCCGAAGAATGTCGCGAAATCCGCCGCGAGCGCGGCCAGCACGGCCGGCGCGAAGATGCCGGCGCGCGCGGTTATCGTGGGCGGATCCAGGGATAGGGCGATATCCGCCTCGTGCGGCACCTCCTGTGCCTCGCTGACGATCACGCGTAGCGACCGCAACGCCGCCCGGCGTGTCTCCGCGTCGGCGATGCGTAATGGCAGGTCGATCGCCATCGGCGCACGGGCGAAAGCGTCGTGCCTCGCCGTCCGCATTGCCTTGGTCGCCGCCGTCGGCGTCGCACAGTCAGCGAGGTTCAACGTCACCGGTCGCAGGGTCGACAACCAGGGAGCAGACGGCTTTGAATCGACGAAAGCGATCGACAACACCGATTGGCCGGTCAGGCCGGCGACCCATGCGAGCCAGCCGGCCGCGAGCGTCTCTATATTGGTCACAGCCGCGACGAGCGGCACCGCTCTCCCCGCGGTCGCATGCGCCAGGGGATAGGGCGGCAGCGCAGGCGCGGCGCGGCGCAATGTCCTTTCCCATTCCGGCTCGGCGTTGCCCACCTCCGATAGTGTCGGGGTGTCGGGATCGTTCAGCGACGGCAGGCGCATGCCTACGATCAGTCCGGCCGCACTCGGCCCGACTGTTTCACCGGTCAACTGGCTAAGTACGCTGAGCCGAACGGGCGCGTCAGCGGCCATGATCGTCACGCTGTCGGTGTTGACCGCAAGAACCTCGCCTGCGGATCCTGCAGTTGCAGGCATGATCTCCAACCGCCCGACCGTCAGCAGTGTTCCACCAGTCCACAGCTTGGCAAGCGCAAGCGGGTTGGCATAGCCACCGAAATTCAGACCCCGCACGATTTGGCAGAGTTCCCGCGCCGGCCGGCTGAAATCAAGCGTACCAAGCGCTTCCGGTCGTTTCGAACGCGCATACCATTTGCGCGGCGCAATGGACACCACGGGCGCAAGGCGATCATCGGCAAGGTCGGAAATAAGTTCGCAGAAGCTGTCGAACGCCGCTTCGTAACAGCGCGCGTTGAGGCTGAAGGCCGTATCGGTTCCGCCAATCGGGAAGCGGCGTTCTTTCAGCACACGCCCCGCGTCGACGCGCTCGGTCATTTCGTGCCAGGTAACCGCGTGCTCGCCCGCCCCCTCGAGGAGTGCCCAGGCCGGCACATTCGACCCGGCACGGGTCGGCAGGGGTCCGTCATGGAAATTGATCGCCATCCGCCGGGCGCGCGCCAGCGCGGACGCGGGCAAGATGGTCAGATTTGCAATGCTGAAGAGATAGTCAGCCTTCTCGGTTTCGTCGACCGCATCGGCCGTCCGGGCCCATTTGACCCCCTCCGCCTCAGCCCAGGCGACAATCTGCGGGTCGGTCGTCAGGATGCCCGCGATCGACCCGCCGGCCTGCCGAAAAAACTCGGCGCAACGCAGGAGAAGGGTACCGTCACCACAAAATAAGGCGCTCAGATTCATCTTCGCTCAACCACGTCAATAGACTTTAGAGTTTGCCCCAACAACCTTGGCGGTTCTAGCCCGGAAGTATCTGACTACGATAAGACGGAATCCAGCGGATTTGACTGTGAAGAAATGATGAGATTGGCTGCCTTCACAGTCGTAAGTGGAGGGCAAGGCCAGTATGCTCGCCTAAGCACGTAAGCTACTTCTTCAGGCAATGGATGTGCATGATTAGCTAGATGATTGACCTTTACACCATTGCGCTTAACCACCGAGAGCTAGGGTCCCCTAGCCACTGGGATTGGCTGTCCGAAGCCGAACAGCAGCGTGCGCGGCAATTTCACATACCACAGCTCACGCAACGTTATGTTGTGTCCCATGCAGCACTGCGACTCGTCCTTGGCCGGCACACCGGACGGCATCCTTCGGAAATATATTTTCAGACAAACGCCTGGGGACGTCCTGAAATTAACGGCGGCCCCCACTTCAGCCTGACGCATTCAGATAGCATCGCAGTCATCGCCGTCAGTATTTCCGTGCCGATCGGCGTCGACGTTGAGGATATTTCAACGAAAATCGACATCGACATTCTGCGCGGAATCATGTCGACGGAGGAAATTCGTCGCCTTGACAGCAGTGATCCGCAAGGCGATGCACTCCTTCGTCTTTGGACCAGAAAGGAAGCGATACTGAAGGCGTTCGGCAGGGGCCTATCCTACGACGCGCGCCAGCTGACGGTTGGGTTCGATCCGGCAAAATTTAACTTCTGGCGGCACGTCGCCTTACGTGAGGGCAACAAAACTCTGGATTTCATTCTTACTGACGTTTGCATTTCAGAACGAGTAACCGCAGCAGTAGCCCTATCTGGCCGTTCGACGGATGCTGCCGTGACCGTCCGGAGTGTCGAGATCTAGGGTCAGGCCCTCTGGCGTCGAAGCTCAAGCAAGCCCGTCACGCGCGTTCGACCGCCCTGATCCTTTCCACGCCACCGACGATCGGCGCAAACTCCCGCCAAACGGCGTGCGCCCCCTCCTGCCATTCTTCGAAGGCTTCGGCTTTCAGCACCTGTCCGCCACCCGCCAGCGCGAGTTGCGTCGAGGCGCGCTCGTCCTCGACGATCAGTCGGTTGAAAAGGTCTGCACCCTCGGCGGCGGCTTCACCCAGAACAGCCCTCTCTTCTTCGTTCAGGCGGTTCCAGAGGCTTGCCGCAAAATACACGACCCCGGAAGCGCGGATGTGCCCCGTCTCGGTCAGGAAGGGCACGACCTCGTAGAGCTTGAAGCCCGCATAGGCCGACTTCGTCAGGTCCATCGCATCCGCCACGCCCGTCGACAGCGCATTGTAGGTCTCGGTGATCGGAATACCGACCGGTGCAGCGCCATAGGCGCTCCAGAGCGTTGTATGCAGCGGGCTCTGGATGACGCGGATCTTTCTCCCCCTCAGTTGCATCGGCCGGGTGACCGGCTCCTTGGTGAGCAGATGGCGGGCGCCGTAGTCGATGAAGCCGCCGACGACGAAATTCTCCTCCGCCAGCCGTCGCCTGATGTCCTCGCCCACCGGGCCTTCGACGACGCGCCGCACGTGGGCTGCGTCGCGATAGAGAAATGGCAGGTCGAGGATCTGGACCTCCGGGACCCAGCCCGAAAGCGCCGAAACGGTGGCAAGGCTGGCCTGGACCGATCCGAGCCGCGCCCCTTCCGCCACCTCCTTCTCGCCGCCGAGCGCCCCGTTTGTTACGACGTTGAAGCGGAAGCGGCCCGGCAACCTGGCCTCAACCCGCTCTGAGATGTGACGCCAGATTTTCGTCTCAGGCTTGTCCTCGCCCAGCAGCGAGGCGACCGTGATCGTTGTTGTACGCGCCTGGACCGGGCGCACGAGGGCGGGAACGGCGAGAGCGCCGATGGCTGCGAATTTGATGAGAGAACGACGCGTGAGGATTTTCATGGAGGTTCCGATCAGAAGAGCAGGACGAAGGAGATGAGGATGAGGAGCGAAATGAGAAGGGCCGCGAGATAGGGCACGACGGCACGAAACAGCGCCGAAGCGGGCACTCGGGTCACGCCGCCGACGACAAAAACGAGGATGCCGAGCGGCGGCGTCAGGCCGTGGATCATCAGATTGACGACGACGATGACGCCAAACTGGATCGGATCGAGCCCCGCTGAAATCGCCACGGGCAACAGGATCGGCCCCAGCAGCAGGATGGCCGCACCAATGTCCAGTACAAGCCCGGCAGCGAGCAGCACGACGTTCGACAGCAGCAGCACGGCAAACGCGCCGCCGCCGAGCGTGTTGACGACCTGGGAGACGAGGCCGGCAATGTCGTCGACGGCGAGCAGGAAGGCGAAGGGCCCGGCCGTGCCGATCAAGAGGCCGATGGCCGCCGTCTCGGTCGCCGCCTGTCGGAAGGTCGCGTAGAGCGGCACCGTTCCGCGTTTTGCGACGACGGCAAGCATCAACGTGTAGGCCGCAGCGACGGCCGCCGCCTCCGTCGTCGTCACGATGCCAAAGCGGATGCCGGCCACGACGATGACGCCGAGGCCAAGTGCGGGCATCGCCAGGATCGCCGCCTGCCGTCGTTCGCGGGCGGTGGCCGGCGCCCGCGTTGCCGCTTCTGCCGATGTCAGATGGATTGCTGCAGCCAGGCAGAGCGCCATCAGCCCGCCGGCAAAAAAGCCGCCCACCAGCAGCGGGCCGACCGACAGGTTGGTCGCCGCGGCAAGCAGCAGGAAGGCGATCGAAGGGGGGATGACGTTGTCGAGCACCGAGGTCGCGGCGATCAGCGCGCCGGCCCGTTCCGGTGCATAGCCGTTGCGCACCAGTTCGGGAAAGAACGTGGACGCACCGAAGGCGGCATTGGCGACCGAGGAGCCGGACGCGCCGGAAAAGAGCACGCTCGTCAGCAGCGTGGTCTGGGCCAGCCCGGCCCGCCGGTGCCCGACCAGGGTCTCGGCGAGGCGAACCAGCCGGCCGGCGGCGCCGGAGGCGGTGAGGAGCCCGCCGGCCAGCAGGAAGAACGGAATGGCCAGGAGCAGGAACTTCGACATGCCGGTGACGGCAGTCGAAACGATCGCTGGCTCGGGCAGGCTGCCGCCGAAGGCAATCGCGACATAGGCAGCGGCGAGAAAGGCGTGCGGCAGCGGCGCTGCCAATAGCAGGCCGAGCCCGGCGACCAGCGCAAGAAAAAGGCTCGCCGGCAAGGACGTCTCGATCGGCAGAAGCGGCACGGCCGCATAGACGGCGGTGCCGATCCCAAACGACAGCAGCACTGAAAAACCGTGCCCCTGAATGAGCCGATTCAGGAAAAGGACGATAAGCACCAGAAGGCCGCCGGCGCCAAGGAATCCGAACCGGATCCATTCCGGCAGGCCCAGCGCCGGGGAAATGCCGCCGAGCATCGTCATGATCTCGGTGCCGCCGAACAGCAGCACCAGCGCCGCGACCACGCTGAACGCATCCGCGCCGATCGCAGCCGCGCTCCGCCCGCAGCCGCGCAACGATCGCACGAAGACGTCGAGGCGCATCGCAAGCGGCCCCTTCAGGGCGAGTGGCGCACCGACGGCGATCAGGGCCACGTGCATCCATATGGCTAGCTCTTCGCCGCCGACGATGCCGAAATGGAAAAGATAGCGCAGGACCACGGCGACCAGAACGAGGGCCAGCAGCCCGGCCAGCAATGACGCAGCCAGAAAGCCGAGCCCGCCTTCGATCGCCGCAAGGATCCGTTTGGTCACGCCGGCCACCAGCGATGAAAGTGATGCACTGGCCCCCGCCCCTGCCCGATCCGTAGATTTCGCCCGGCCCACAGCGCCTCGTGCAGATAAGTTTTGGCGCGACCGACCGCCTCCTTCAGCGAGTACCCCTTAGCGAGATTGGCGGTAATCGCCGCTGCCAGCGTGCAGCCCGTGCCGTGGTCGTTCTCGGTCTCGATGCGCGGAGCGGGCAGTTCCAGAAGCTCCTCGCCGTCGAAGAACAGGTCGGTGCTGTCGGCGCTCCGGCTGTGCCCGCCCTTGACGAGAACGGCGCCGGCGCCGGCCCGCATGATCGCTTCGGCCTGTCGAACCATCGCCGGCCGATCCGTGGCGATCGGCGATCCTGTCAAGAGCGCCGCCTCGGGCAGGTTGGGCGTCACGATCCGGGCGAGGGGAACGAG
This sequence comes from Rhizobium sp. ARZ01, assembly GCF_014851675.1. Taxonomy (NCBI): domain Bacteria; kingdom Pseudomonadati; phylum Pseudomonadota; class Alphaproteobacteria; order Hyphomicrobiales; family Rhizobiaceae; genus Rhizobium; species Rhizobium sp. ARZ01. The sequence goes on along the minus strand of NZ_JACVAE010000003.1, from coordinate 225,829 downwards.
TTCGCCGATCAGGGCCTCGATGGCTTCTTCTCGCAGCAGCCGGTCACCGGAGGTGGCGATCATCACCGGGTCCAGGACCGGCCGAATATCAAACTGCCTCAGCCCGTCGGCAATCACTTCGATCGTCTCGACGCGCGAGACCACGCCAATCTTCACGGCATCGACCTTCAGGTCGGTGAAGATCGCCTCCATCTGGGCGGCAATGACAGGCGCGGAGATGTCCTCGACGGCGCTCACCCCTTTCGTGTTCTGCGCCGTGATTGCGGTGATGACGCTCGCGCCGTAAACGCCGAGCGCCGAAAAGGTCTTGATGTCCGCCTGCATGCCGGCGCCGCCGCCGCTATCGGATCCGGCAATGGTTAGCGCGATCGCCGTCATGCCGCCCTCCCGTCGAGCCCCGCATCGACCGACGCCCGCAAGGCGCGGGCCGCTGCCGCGATGTCGGGAGCGCGGAAGATCGCCGAGATCACGGCAACTCCGTCTGCCCCGGCATTGATGACGGACGGAATGCGGTCGAGATCGATGCCGGCGATCGCGCCGACGAGCAATGCCGGGTTCAGGGCGCGAAGCTGCGCGCGCAAGCTGGCAAACCCCTCTATGCCCACCGGCGGATCGGGGTTCACCTTCGACAGTGTCTCGAACACCCCGCCGATGCAGGCATAGTCGACGGGCGCCCGACCGGCCCGCTCCGCGTCCGCTGCGTTCTTCACCGTCAGGCCGATGATCGCGTTCGGTCCCAGCAGCCGCCGCGCGGTCTCGGCATCCATGTCGTCGGCGCCGAGATGCACCCCGTCCGCACCGGCCGCAAGCGCCACGTCCACCCGATCGTTGACGACGAGCGGCACGCCGCTGCCGGCAAGCGCTTCGCAGATGGCCCGCGCCGTCTCGATCATCGTGCGCGTGGATGCTGTCTTGTCGCGATACTGGATCAGCGTCGCGCCATTGCTTGCCGCAAGGTTCGCAAGCTGCGGAAGCGGGCCGACAGCGGTAAGCCCCGCATCGACCAGCGCGTTCAATCGGTAGTCAATCTTGGTCATGTTCGATCCTTGCAAGAGCAACGAGTTCTTTTTCACCGAGCGCGGAGAGCGCATCGAGAAGCGCGACGCCGAACGTGCCCGGTCCGGCGGCATTATTTGCCGCGCATTCGGCGGCAACGCCGGTAACAGTGAGCGCGCAGGCAGCGGCGCTCAGCGGGGCCTCTTCCACCGCCATGAAGGCGGCGATGACACCGCCCGAGAGACAGCCGGTGCCCGTCACCTCCGCCATCCAGCGATGGCCGTTGGCGATGCGCACCGTCACGCTTCCCTGTGCCAGATAATCGACGGGGCCTGTCTGGATCCGCAGGCTTTCCGCGGTCGCGCCAATCAGCTCCATTTCCGACCGGTTGCCGCGCACGATCGTCGGCTTAAGCGCGATCAGGTCGCGGGCGAACGCCAGACGTGACGGCGAGTAGTCGCAATGAACAGGGTCGAGGATCCAGGGCTTTCTGCCGGCATTGGCGACCTCGACGGCGCGCAGGATCACCGTCCGTCGCTCGGCATCTAGCGTGCCGAGGTTGACGGTCAGCGCATCCGCCTTCGCCACGAAGTCGGCGATCTCCTCACGCGAAGAGGTCATGGAGGGAATGCCGCCGACGACGGTGATGCCGTCGGCGGTGAATTTCTGCACCACGGTGTTCATCAGGCAGTGGACGCGCGGGCGCTGTTCCCTGACGCGGGCAAGAAGCCGGGCCGCCATTTGCGGGGATGGAAGGTCGCGCATGCCGATCACCGGATCTCGATCGCGACGTCTTCGATCGCCGGCGCCTCTTCGATCAGGCCGCTCTCTTTCATGAAGGCGCCGAACCGCTCGTACCGGCCCCGGTCGAGCGCGGCCGGCCGCTTGGCAAAGCGCGGCAGCGTGTCGGTGAAGGCCTGGCGGTTCAGTTCGTCGTCGAGGTCGGGATGGGCCTTGATGAAGAGCTGCCAGGCCTCCTGCGGGTGATTGGTGAGATACACGGACGCCTGTTCGACGGCCGCGAGGAAGCGCGGCAGGCGATCGTCGGCGGCAAGGTCCTTGTGCGTCACGAAGATCAATTCGTCGTAAACCGGAACCCCATGCTCCTCCGGGAAGAAGGCGCGGCCCTCGTGGCCTTCGAGCCGCATCTGCGTCAGCTCGAAATTGCGAAAGCCGCCGAGCGTGGCATCCACCTTGCCGCCGATCAGCGACGGCGACAGCGAGAAGTTGACGTTGATGAGCGCGACGTCGTCATTGCTCAACCCATCTGAGGCAAGCATGCGCTTCAGCATCGCATCCTCGAAGCCCGAGACCGAAAACCCGACCTTCTTTCCCTTCAGGTCCTTCAGGCTCCTGATCGGGCCATCGGCGAGCACGGTGACCGTGTTGAGCGGGGTTTCCACCAGCGTGCCGAAGCGCACGAGCGGTAAACCGGCGGCATGGTCGAGATAGAGATTGGGCTGGTAATGTACGCCGATATCGGCCTGTTTCGCCGCAACGAGCCGCGGCACCGCGGATGCATCCGCCGGCGGAACAAGCTCGACGTCCAGCCCGGCCGCGGCGAAAAGACCGCGCTCCTTGGCGATCACCATCGGCGCGTGATCCGGGTTGACGAACCATTCGAGGAGAACGGTGAGCTTGTCGGCCGCCTGCGTCGGGGCGGCCGCTAGAAGCCCCGATAGGGCGACGATCGCGAAGGAAAGGGTGCGTATTTTCATCGTTGAGTTCTCCTGCGTAAGGACGGGAAGGCGGTGGGATCTGTCTCGGCGACCCAGGGGGTGAGGCCGGCGGTGAGGCGGTCGACGGCGATCCGCAAAAGGATGGTCAGCACAGCAAGCATAGCCATGGCGGCAAAGACCGAGTCGGTCTGCATACGGGCATTGGCCTGCACCATGACGAAGCCGAGCCCGGCAGAGGCGCCCACCCATTCGCCGATCACTGCGCCGAGCGGAGCGAGCGGGGCTGCGACGCGAAGGCCCGAGACGAGACCGGGCAGGGCCAGCGGCGCGCGGATGCTGACCAGTGCCTGCCAGTGAGTCGCCGCCGTCAGCGATACCGCGTCTAGGATTGCGCGATCGGTGCGCCGCAGCCCGTCGGCAAAGGCGGACGCCACCGGAAAGAAGATGATGATCGTCGTCATCGCCACCTTCGACGCCATGCCGAAGCCGAGCCAGAGCACCAGGATCGGCGCCAGCACGAAGACGGGAAGGGCCTGCAGGATCAGAACCATGGGCCAGACGAGCTGGCCGACCCGCGGCAGTGCCGCCAGGCCGAACGCCGTGGCGATGCCAAAGACGGTGCCGGACAGAAACCCGGCCAGGATTTCTCCGAGCGTCACCAGACCATGCTCGACGAAAAGGCCGGGACGCTGCGCCAATGCCGCTGCGACCGCCATAGGCGACGGAATCAGGTAGGAGGGGGGATCAAAAAGCCAGACCGCGGCCTGCCACAGAGTGACGAGTGCCGACAGCGCCAGCCCCGCATGTAGGGCCCGCATCTTGTGTCAGACGGCGCGGTCTTGCAGATCAGCTGATAACAGCCGGAGCCTGTTCGAAGTGGTGGGGTAACTAAGCATCATCGATCGATCTCCCGACGTATCATCACGGAGATCCAGGTGAAGCGGAGAATAGAAAGAGACGCCGGCTAAGGCGGTTTTTCCGTTCCTACGCCGGCATGACCCGGATCAGGTTCAAGGGTCCGGCTCACCGCCATCTCAGCATCGTAGGATGCCCCCCTCGGAATGAGGGGAAACTGACCAAGTCCGTTGCGAATGTCAACGGCCGCTGTGGATATCGCGACCGGAAGCCGTTATGCGGCCGCGCGTGTAGCCGGGTCGTGCGCCGGATAGGGCGCCGGCAGCAGGAGAACCAGTCCGACGGCAAGGAAGGCGACAAGCGCCCCCATGCCGAGTGCTGCCGAACCGGTCGCGCTGGTGATCAGGCCGACGGAAAGCGGGGCGGCAAACGAAGTTGCCCGCCCGGTCAGCGCGTAGAGACCGAAATAGCGTCCGGCCTCCTCCGGCGCCACGCTGCGCGCCAGATAGGAGCGGGCGGACGCCTGCACCGGGCCGAAGGCGATGCCGACAAGCAGCCCGTAGACGATGTAGGCCTTCTCCGCCGCCGTGCCGAACAGGCCGCCGGAATCGGCGGAAGAGAGCGGGATGAGCCCGAACAGGGTATGGCCCGGCGCCGTCGAGACGATGCCGAGGGTCGCGATGGTCAGGCATATGAGGCTTGCGACCACCACGCCCTTCGAGCCGAAGTGGCCGTCGAGCCGGCTCGCCCAGAGGCAGCCGCCGATCGCCACCACGTTGAGGATGATGCCGTAGATGCCGAGCTCCATCGTCTGCCAGGCAAACATGCCGGCCGCGAACGTGCCACCCAGCGCCAGCAACCCGTTGACGCCATCCTGATAGATCATGCGGGCAATCAGGAAGCGGACGATGCCGGGACGGCCCTTCAGCTCCGCAAACGTATGGCGCAAGTCCGCAAACCCCGCCGTCACAGCGGGGCCGATCCTCATGCCGCGCCCGCCATCGGGCGTGAACAGGAACATCGGCAGGACGAAAACGAGATACCAGACGGCCGAAAGCGGCCCGGTGATCCGCGCGTCCTCGCCTTTGGCCGCGTCCAGCCCGAACAGCGGCTCGATGCCGAGCGTGGTCCTGCCGGTGTCCGGATTGGCCGCCAGCAGCAGCACTACGCCGATCAGGACGATCATGCCGCCGAGATAGCCGAGACCCCAGGCAAGGTTCGAGATCCGCCCCGCCTCCTCGGGCTTCACCAGTCGCGGCATCATCGAATCGTTGAAGACGATGGAAAACTCGGCGGCGATGGTCGCAAGCACGATCATCGTCAGGGACACGAAAAGACCTGTTCCGGGCGCAGCATACCAGAGCGCCCAGAGAGAAACGATCTGGACAACGGCGAAGAAGCCGATCCAGGGCTTGCGCCGGCCGGTCCTGTCCGCGACCGCGCCGAGCACGGGCGACAGCACTGCGATGATGATGCCGGAGATGGTGAGCGTGTAGCTCCAGGCGGCCTGGCCGGCGACCGGATCCGCCGCCAGCCGCGAGACAAGGTAGGGGCCGAAGATGAAGGTGGTGATGACGGTGAAGAAGGGTTGGGCCGCCCAGTCGAACAGCATCCAGCCCCAGATGCCGAGCCGCCCTGTCCGGCGCCCGCCCGTATCTTGCCTTCCCGTCATTGCCCCTCCGACGCACGCTTGGAGCAGCCGATGCCGGCGATGACGCAAGTCCTGAGGTCAACAGCTCATCATCAGCCGGCTGTCGTTCTATCGGACCGTCTCAAGCGGCAAGAGATGCCGGGCGCCACAGCGCCCGGCGGGACTTTCTCACCTTGCCCGGCCGTGTGCAAGGTCGCTCAGGACGCCCGCGGCGACGGAGATCTTCGCAAGCGTCGCCTCTCCCGCCTCGGTCAACGCACCCAGGCGTCCCGTCACCATGCCCAGCCGCTCGGCGTCGGCCGAGCGCCAGGCCGAAAGCGGGTTCTTGTCGCCCTTGTGCTTGGCGAGCACCGACATGGTGAGTTCGCGCCGCGCATTGGCGATGTCCGAAAGGTTGCGGGCCAGTGCGAGCGACTCGTAAAGGTCCGTCGTCGGAACGCGCCCGGCGGCACCGAGAAGCGCCCCGACGTTGAGCGTTTCGCTGATGCCGGCATAGGTTTGCGCGGTGCGTACGAGATTGTCGGCGGTTTGCGTCGCAATCAGCATGATCTCCGGAACGAAGCTCATGGCGAGCAAATCGGCGATCTCGCCCGCAAGCTGCTCGGGCACGCCCTTGTCCTCGAAGGACAGCGCCTTGCGGCGCAGTTCCTCGCGGGCGGCCTCGGGCATCAGCCCGGCAAGATGCGGCCGTAGCTGCTTGAGGGCCTGCTTCAGCTTGTGCACGGCCGTCTCCATCGGCGCGTTGATGGCGCCGGTGGTCAAGAGAAGGGCCGTGGCATTGGAGAAGATCCGGCCGAGATCCTCGTAGACCTCGTTCTGCGCCGAACCGGCAATCGCATTGTCGAGCGCATCGGCGGCAGCGTATAGCGGAAACAGCTCGTAGCCTTCAAAGGCGAGCATGGCCGCCTTGACGACGTCGGCGCTCGAATAGCCGGTGCCGTCGGTCAACTGGCTGACGAAGGCCGGCCCGCCGCGGTTGATCACGCCGTTTGCCAGGATCGTCGCGATGATCTCGCGACGCAGCCGGTGCGAACGGATGTCCTGCCCATAGGTGCGCTGCATCTTCGCCGGGAAGTATCCGACGAGCGTCGGCTCGAAATAGGGATCGTCCGGCAGGTCGCTGTCGAGGATCTCGTCGAAGAGCACGAGCTTGGCATAGGAGAGAAGCACGCCGATCTCCGGCCGCGTCAGCGGCTTGCCGGCGCGATAGCGCTCGTCCATCACCTGGTCGCTCGGCAGCATCTCGACCTTGCGGTTCAGCTGTCCGGCCGCCTCCAGCCGCGTCATCATCCGCGACAGTCCGGTCCGGTTCGCCTGGCCCTGCCGTTCGCAGAGCGAGATCGCCAGCGACTGCAGGTAGTTGTTGCGCAGCACGAGGTGGGCGACCTCGTCGGTCATCGAGGCCAGCAGCGTGTTGCGCTTCGGCCGGGTCAGCCGCTCCTCGCGCATGGCCGAGGCGAGCGCGATCTTGATGTTCACCTCCACGTCGGAGGAGTTGACGCCGGCGGAGTTGTCGATCGCATCCGAATTGCACCGTCCACCCTTCAAGCCGAAGGCGATGCGGCCGCGCTGGGTGACGCCGAGGTTGGCGCCCTCGCCGATCACCTTGGCCTGCACCTCCTCGCCGGTGACGCGGATGGCGTCGTTGGCGCGGTCGCCCACTTCCGCATCCGTTTCGCTGGCGGCGCGGACATAGGTGCCGATGCCGCCGAACCAGAGGAGGTCGACCGGCGCCTTGAGGATCGCGGTCATGATCTCGAACGGCGTCGCCTTCTGCTTGTCGATGCCGATCGCGGCCATCGCCTCGCTCGTCAACGTCACCGACTTTTCCGTGCGCGGGATGATCATCGCACCCTTGGAAAGGGCGGCGCGGTCATAATCCTGCCAGCTCGAACGCGGCAGCGCGAACATGCGCTTGCGCTCGGCGAAGGAGAGTTCGGTATCCGGGCTCGGATCGATGAAGATGTCGCGGTGGTCGAAGGCGGCGATCAGCCGCGTCTTGCGCGACAGGAGCATGCCGTTGCCGAAGACGTCGCCCGACATGTCGCCGACGCCGACGACCGAGAACGGCGTCTTCTGGATGTCGATATCCATCTCGCGGAAATGCCGCTTCACCGTCTCCCAGGCACCGCGTGCGGTGATGCCCATCTTCTTGTGGTCGTAGCCGGCCGAACCGCCGGAGGCGAACGCGTCGTCCAGCCAGAAGCCGGCCTCCTGCGCAAGCCCATTCGCCGTGTCGGAGAAGGTCGCCGTACCCTTGTCGGCGGCGACGACGAAATAGGGATCGTCACCATCGACCCGCACGGTGTCGCGCGGCGGCACGACGTCCTGCCCCTCGATGTTGTCGGTCACCGAAAGCAGAGTGCGGATGAAGGTCTTGTAGGCTTCCTTGCCGGCGTTGAAGACGGCATCACGGCTGCCGCCGACCGGCAGCTGCTTCGGATAGAAGCCGCCCTTCGCGCCGACCGGCACGATCACGGAGTTCTTGACCTGCTGTGCCTTCACCAGCCCTAGCACCTCGGTGCGGTAGTCCTGGGCGCGGTCGGACCAGCGCAGACCACCACGGGCGACGCGGCCGTAGCGCAAATGCACGCCCTCGACCTCTGCCCCGTAGACGAAGATCTCGCGGAAGGGTTTTGGGTCCGGCAGACCTTCGAGCGCTTGCGGGTCGAGTTTGAAGGCAAGGGTGGCAAGCGGCTGGCCCTCGCCGTCGCGCTGGAAGTAGTTCGTCCGGAGCGTCGACTGGATCGCGTTGATGTAGCGGCGCAGGATCCGGTCCTCATCGAGGCTTGGCACGCCGGCCAGCGCTTCTTCGATCTTGGTGGAGAGTTCGCCCCCGCGCTTGTCGCGCTTGCGCTCGGCAATACCAGGGTCAAATCGCGTCGAAAATAGCTGGAACAGGTCGGCGGCGATGAGTGGGTACTTGTTCAGCGTATCGGCGATATAGTCCTGCGAATAGGCGATCCCGGTCTGTCGCAGGTAGCGCGCATAGGCACGCACCACCATGATCTCGCGCGCATCGAGGCCGGCCGTCATCACCAGTCGATTGAAGGTGTCGTCGTCCGTGCGGCCGTGCCAGGCCGACAGGAAGGCTTCCTTCAGAACGCCTGCCAGCTTCGGCAGGTTGATGTCCAGCCCGTCGCGATGGCGCAGTTCCATGTCGTGCAGCACGACGAGGCGCCGCGAACCGTCCTCCTGCACGACCTCGATGTCATGCGTCTGCTCGCTCACCACGTTGAAGCCGAGATTTTCCAGAAGCGGCACGCGCCGGGAGAGCGACACGGCGTCGCCCGCATGGAAGATCTTCAGCTCGAGCGTCTTCGTGTCGGTGTTGTCGGCCTTGCGGTAGAAGGCGATGTGGATCGGGTCGGCCTCGGTCGCCGCCTCGAAGATGCCAAGGTCGGCGTGGGCTTCCGCCGGGGTGAAGGCCTCCTGATAGGCCTGGGGTGCGATCAGCTTGGTCGCATCGACTCCGGCCAGCGCCTCGAAGCGGTCGCTCCAGCGGGTCGCGATGTCGCGGATCGCCAGTTCGAGCTTCTTCTGCGGGATGCGCGGCGTCTTGCCGCCGGAGCGGCCGATGATGAAGTGGACGCGCGCCAGCCCGCCCTCGGGGAAGGCCGGATAGTAGGCGGAGACGCGCCCGTCATAGACCATCTTGAGGTACGCGCCGATCTTTTCGCGCACGTCCGAATCATACTGTTCGCGCGGCACGTAGACGATGACCGAGACGAAGCGGTCGAAATGATCGATGCGCGGCAGCACGCGGATCCGCGGCCGATCGCCGAGCTCGTTGATCTGTTCGCAGAACGTCGCAAGCAGCCCTGTATCGATTTGGAAGAGGTCGTCGCGCGGATAGGCTTCCAGCGTGTTGATCAGCATCTTGCCGGAATGGCTCTGCGGATCGTAGCCGAAGTGGTCGACGATCGCCTGGACCTTGGAGCGCAGCAGCGGAATCTGCGAGGCGGCGTGGGTGTAGGCCGTGGATGTGAACAGGCCGACGATCCGGAGTTCACCGGTGACGTTGCCGTCCGCATCGAAGCGCTTCACGCCGATGTAGTCCATGTAGGCGCGGCGGTGGACGACCGAGCGCACGTTCGCCTTGGTGACGATCAGGAATTCGGGCCCCTCGAGGAAGGCGAGGATTTCGGGCGTCGTCGTCACGGCGTCCTTGCCGAGCCGCAACACCCGCACATCCGGATCGGAGAGGATGCCGAGCCCCTTGCCCGTGCCGCGCTCGACCAGGGCCTTTTCACCCTTTCCGCTATAAGTGTACTCGCGCATCCCGAGGAAGGTGAAGTTGTTGTCGCGCAGCCAGTCCAGGAAGGCAATGGCCTCATCCTTGTCGGCCTGACGGCGTGTGGACCCGTTCGCCCCCATCTCCGCGACGGCAAGCGCAAGTGTGTCCATCATCGGCTTCCAGTCGCCAACAGCCAGATGCACCTGGGAGAGCACGTGGCGGATACGCTCGATCAGACCTGCCGCCTCGGATGCGCCCAGGGCGGAGAGATGGATCTCGATGTGGCTGACGCGATGGATCGGATCACTGGCCTCGTCCGGAGAGAAGAGTTTTGGCTCCTGGTCCGGTTCGATCACCAGGATCGGGTGGACCGCGAGATGGATGTCGCGGTGCGTGCTCGTCACCTCCCCCATCACCGAGTCGTACAGGAAGGGCTGGTTACGGTCGCTCACCGACAGGATCGAGACCGGCGTTCCTTGCGAGGCGACGGCGATATTGGTGACCGTCACGCGCGGTTCGCAACCATCCCAAGCAAAGATCTCGGAATAGGCGTGAGCGGCGGTCGCTGCCAGCATCTCGGCGCTATAGATGTCGAGATCGTCGTTGCTGGCGCGTCCGAACAGGATCGCGGGATCGATGAACTTCTCTCCTCGCTTCACCGCGGCGACCGTTGCCGCTTCGATCTGTTTCTCTCGCCTGGTATTGCTGCTGCGCGTTGTCATGAAACTCCCCCAAAATGGTTGTCAGGAGCCTATCAGAAGAGAAATTCTCCCCGCGAGGTTTTTGTCGCTATTCGGCTGAATTCAATCGATTTTGTCCAATAAAACCCAAAACTGGCGGCAAATCCCGCAAAAAATCGGGAAAATCTTGAAAAATCCGGTCAAAAAGCGCGGATTTCGCGCATTTCTGCTTTGTCCGAAATCTATCCCAACCCAGTTTTCGGCCCGCCGGAGAGCGCATTTTACCGTCCGCACAACATTTTCTTGCAGACCGTCGATGCATGGTCCAATGGAAATGATCGACAAGTCAGACGCGGGGAAGCATCGAATGATCGAAGGTGAAAAGGGCGCGGTCCTTGTCATATCGAGCCATGTCGTGCGCGGAACGGTAGGAAACCGTGCCGTCGTCTTCGCGCTGGAAACGCTCGGCCATCCTGTCTGGGCCGTTCCCACCGTCATCCTTCCTTGGCATCCCGGACATGGCCGGGCGACGCGCGTTGCAATCGACGCAGCCGATTTCGATGCACTCATCGACGACCTGATACGGGCCCCATGGCGTGGTGAGATCAAGGCCGTACTGACCGGTTATATTGGCGATGCCGCGCAGGCGGCCTCGATTGCCCGCCTCGTGCGCGCCCTCAAGACCGAGAACCCGGACATCCACTATCTCTGCGATCCCGTTTGCGGCGACGAGGGCGGCCTCTATGTGCCGCTCGCCACGGCCGAGGCGATACGGGACGAACTCCTGCCGCTTGCCTCGGTCGCGACCCCGAACCGTTTCGAACTCGCATGGCTTGCCGGAGCGCCGCTTGAGACGAATGCCGCGATCATGGAGGCGGCATTGTCGCTTGGACCATCACGCATGCTCGTCACCTCGGCCGTACCGATGATGGCGGGAAGCACCGGAAATCTCTATCTGTCCGGACGCACGGCGTTGCTTGCCGAGCATCGGCAAGTGCCCAATCCGCCGAACGGTACGGGCGATCTCGTCGCCGCACTCTTCCTGTCGCGGCTGCTCGACGGCCTGCCTGAAGAGCGGGCCTTGCACCTTGCCACCGCCAGCGTTTTCGAAATAGTCGCACGCAGTTCCAAGCGCGGTGCAGACGAGCTGACCCTCGAGCAGGACGCTTCGAGCCTGTCAACGCCGATGGCCATGGTGCAGATGCGCCGCCTCGTCCATCCCGGTGCGAAACGAACACGGTGAGCGGCCGGGAGGCGAACGCCGGTCGTGTCGGCACAAGGGTGCGGACGATGAAAATGTCAGGGTTGCGCTCCCGGGCCATGCCCGATAGAGCATTTTCGCACTTTCTACTCATTCGTCATCGTACGGGAGTATCGACCAGATGCATCGCTTTCCTGACCACCTTCTGACCGGCTACCAGAACTTCATGGAAGGGCGCTTCAGCGAGCAGCAGCAGCGCTACAAGGGGCTTGCCGAGACCGGCCAGAAACCGAAGACGATGGTGATTGCCTGTTGCGATTCGCGCGCAGCCCCGGAAACCATCTTCGATTGCGGCCCCGGCGAACTCTTCGTGGTGCGCAACGTCGCCAATCTGATGCCGCCCTACGAGCCGGACGGTCACTATCATTCGACCTCGGCCGCCCTCGAATTCGCCGTTCAGTCGCTGCGCGTCTCCGACATCGTCGTCATGGGCCATGGCCGCTGCGGGGGCATCAAGGCCGCGCTCGATCTGGATGCCGAGCCGCTGTCACCGGGTGATTTCATCGGCCGCTGGATGAACCTGCTGAAGCCGTCAGCCGAACAGATCCAGAGCAATGACGTGATGACCGCGGCCGAGCGCCAGCGGGCGCTGGAACGCGTCTCGATCCGCAACTCCATCGCCAACCTCAGGACGTTCCCGTGCGTCCAGATTCTCGAACAGCGCGGCAAGCTCAACCTGCACGGCGCCTGGTTCGACATCTCCACCGGCGAACTCTGGATCATGGATGCCAAGACCGGCGACTTCGGCCGGCCCGGAATGTGAAAACGCCCCACGCGTTGCCAGGTCAGACTGCTGACAAACGTTCCTAACCGAAAACAGCCTCTCTTCCGTCGCCCCGGACTTAATCCGGGTCCAGCCGCGCCGCGCCGTGTCCACGGCGCGAAAGCGTCTTTGCGCTCAATACTTTGAGTACGCTGGATGTCGGATCAGGTCCGGCATGACGGATTTATCGAAGCTATTCGAAAAAATTGAGGAGGCAAGAAAGGCATTGGCAAGGCCCCGAGCCCGGTGCTTTGCCGTTTCTCTAGTACTGGCGATCCGTTGGCGTCATTCGCCGTCGATCTCCGCGGCGATGATGGCGATCGCCCGCTGATAGACGTTGGCTGCATTCCAGCCCTGGATTGCGGCGAAGTTTGCCTCACCCGGCTGATAGCCAGCGCCGGCGCTCCAGCCGTGACCGCGCAGGAAATTTGCGGTCGAAGCGAGCGCGTCTGCCTTTGAGCGGACGAGATCGATGTGGCCGTCGCCATCGCCGTCCACACCGTATTTCAGGACGTTGACGGGCAGGAACTGCGTCTGGCCGATCTCGCCATGGGCGGCACCCCGCGCCTGCGTGCTGAGCGTGCCGTTCTGCACGAGGTTCAGCGCCGCGTAGAGCTGATTGGTGAAATACTCGGAACGCCGGCAATCATAGGCGAGCGTGGCCACGGCCGAAAGCGTGTGCTCCTTGCCCAGGAAGCCGCCGAAGCCGGTTTCCATGCCCCAGATTGCGATCAAGGGGCCGGCCGGGACGCCGTACTGGCTCTCGATACGGGCAAACAGAGCGGCATTCTGCTTTCGCAATCCCTTGCCGCGGTTGATGATCGTCTGTCCGCCACGCTTCTGCATGAACTGGTCCAGCGACAGCTTGAAGCTCTTCTGACCACGATCGGCGCGGATGGTCGCCTTGTTGTAGCCGACTTCGGCGAAGACCCTGTCGAGCGTGCGCGGGCTGATGCCATTGCTGGCGGCTTCGCCCTTGAACTCGTCTACCCAGGCAGGAAAACCGGCTGCGTTGTTGCCGCATTGCGCGGCCGCCGCCACCGCAGGGATGGCCGCCGTCAGTGCAACCGCCGCCAACCCCTGAAACATCCTTTTCATCAAGCCCATCAAATCAACTCCAAGATCTCGAATCGCTTTGCTACCGCAACATGCCAATGCCGTCAGACGATTGCCGGGCATCAAACCCGCCCCGATGTCTCGATCAAGGCAAACGTCCCGCACCCGTCTGACGGTGGAGGCGGGACATTTATTTTCGTGTACTTCCGCTATTGCGCTCAGGCTGCCTGCTTCTTCGCCTTGATCAGTCCGCGGTTGACGAGCAACTCGGCGATCTGAATGGTGTTCAGCGCGGCGCCCTTGCGCAGGTTGTCCGAGACGACCCACAGGTTGAGACCGTTCTCGACCGTCGCGTCTTCACGGATCCGCGAGATGTAGGTCGCGTCCTCGCCAGCCGATTCGTAAGGCGTGATGTAGCCGCCGTTCTCGTGCTTGTCGATCACCTGGCAACCCGGCGCCTCGCGCAGGATCTCGCGCGCCTCCTCGGCGGTGATTTCCTTTTCGAACTCGATGTTGACCGACTCCGAATGACCGATGAACACGGGCACGCGCACGGCCGTGCAGGTGACCTTGATCTTCGGGTCGAGCATCTTCTTCGTCTCGGCCAGCACCTTCCACTCTTCCTTCGTGTAGCCGTCTTCCATGAACACGTCGATGTGCGGGATGACGTTGAAGGCGATGCGCTTGGTGAACTTCTTGCTCTCGATCGGGTCGGCGACGAAGACGGCGCGTGTCTGGTTGAACAGCTCGTCCATGCCTTCCTTGCCCGCACCTGACACCGACTGGTAGGTCGAGACGACGACGCGCTTGATCGTGGCGCGGTCGTGCAGCGGCTTCAGCGCGACGACGAGCTGCGCGGTCGAGCAGTTCGGGTTGGCGATGATGTTCTTCTTCGTGAAGCCGGCGATCGCGTCCGGGTTCACTTCCGGCACGATCAGCGGCACCTCGGCGTCGTAGCGCCAGGCCGACGAGTTGTCGATGACGACGCAGCCCTGGGCGCCGATCTTCGGCGAGTACTTCAGCGACACCGCGCCGCCGGCGGACATCAGGCAGATGTCGGTGTCGGAGAAGTCGTAGGTTTCGAGATTGTGCACCTTCAGCGTTTTGTCGCCGTAGGAGACTTCCGTGCCGACCGAGCGGCTGGAGGCGAGCGCCACGACCTCATCGGCCGGGAAGCCACGCTCCACCAGGATGTTCAGCATTTCCCGTCCGACATTGCCGGTAGCGCCGGCGACTGCAATCTTGAAACCCATGTATTTGCTCTCTTTCTCTGCCTCTCCTCGGTTCCTTGAGGGGAAACCCGACAGCCACGGCGCGGGTTTCTGGTCCCCGGCCTTGCCGGGGAGAGAGCGGCGGGCCAGAGACGTCAGACGGTTTTCGTCGTCGTTTTGGCCACAGTTTTGGAAGAAGCGGGCGAACGCCGTTCCTGCCCGGCGTTTTCCGCCAGGAGGCTGCAGTCAGCGAAAATGAAGTCGCGGCAAAGCATGGACGTTGTCCTTTTCCGGGGGCTGCTATTAAGCGATTTTCCCCCGGAGTCAAGGGACGCGGGGGCGAGAACGCTCAACTTGCTGATCACGTTCGCGTCGATCTGACGCATCGGCATTAGACTAAAGTCATAATCCCAAAGCCGAGCAGCGCCTCTGCCGCTTTTCTGCCATCTTGCAAGAATGCGCACCATGTTTGCCCAGCCGAGGAGGATCGGCGGTCAACCGAAAAGGGCGCTCTGGAAAGCCGTTTGAATTGGAGGATTTCACAATGGCCAACACCGCGACTGCTGACGGTGCGAAAGCCCGTCCGATGACGGGAGAGGAGAAGAAAGTCATCTTCGCCTCGTCGCTCGGTACCGTCTTTGAATGGTACGATTTCTATCTCTACGGTTCGCTCGCCGTCTACATCGGCGCGGCCTTCTTCAGCTCTTATCCGGAAGCCACGCGCAACATCTTCGCGCTTTTGGCCTTTGCCGCCGGCTTCCTGGTCCGTCCGTTCGGCGCGCTCGTCTTCGGCCGCCTCGGCGACCTCGTCGGCCGCAAGTACACCTTCCTAGTGACGATCCTGATCATGGGTCTGTCGACCTTCCTCGTCGGCCTCCTGCCCGGTGCCGCCTCGATCGGCATCGCCGCCCCGATCCTGCTGCTCGTCCTGCGCATGCTGCAGGGTCTGGCGCTCGGCGGTGAATATGGCGGTGCCGCCACTTACGTGGCCGAGCACGCGCCGCACGGCCGTCGCGGCTACTTCACCTCCTGGATCCAGACGACCGCGACGCTCGGCTTGTTCCTGTCGCTCGTCGTCATCCTGGGCGTCCAGTTCGCCCTCGGCAAGGAAGCCTTCGCCGCCTGGGGCTGGCGCATTCCGTTCCTGGTCTCCGTCGTTCTTCTCGGCGTGTCCGTCTGGATCCGCATGAAAATGAACGAATCGCCGGCCTTCAAGAAGATGAAGGAAGAGGGCAAGACCTCGAAGGCGCCGCTTTCGGAAGCCTTCGGCCAGTGGAAGAACGCCAAGATCGCGCTTCTCGCACTGTTCGGCGCCGTCGTCGGCCAGGCCGTCGTCTGGTACTCTGGCCAGTTCTACGCACTGTTCTTCCTGACCGGCGTGCTGAAGGTCGAAAGCCAGTCGGCCAACATCATGGTCGCCGCTTCGCTGATTCTCGGCACCGGCTTCTTCGTCTTCTTTGGCTGGCTGTCGGACAAGATCGGCCGCAAGCCGATCATCATGGCCGGCCTGCTGCTCGCCATCCTGACCTACTTCCCGCTGTTCAAGGCACTGACCTGGGCCGGCAACCCGGCGCTCGCACAGGCACAGGCAACGGTCCGCGCGACCGTCACCGCAGCCCCCGGCGACTGCAAGTTCCAGTTCAACCCGACCGGTACGGCGAAGTTCACCACCTCGTGCGACATCGCAACCGCCTTCCTCACCAAGAACTCGGTGCCCTATGACGTCGTGACGACGGCCGCGATCGGCACGCCGGCAACCGTGAAGATCGGCGAGACCGTCATCAGCAGCTTCGACGCCATCGCAGCCGGCGACCAGGCCAAGGCCATGACCGCCGCCTTCGAAAAGCAGACCAACATCGCGCTACATGATGCCGGCTATCCGCTGGTTCGCGCAGCCGCCAAGGTTCCGGATGCAAAGCTCGACGCCTTCGTCGCCGCCAACCCGGAACTCGCCCTCGATGCCGCGGCCATCCGCGCCGGCGAGAAGACGACCATGACGGGTGCGGACCTTGTCGCCGCCAAGCTGCTGACCGCAGACGAGGCAAACGGCGTCAACGACATGGCAGTCTTCACCATTGCCAATGGCGGTGCCTTCGCGATGGTCGCCGATCCGGCCGCCGTCAACTGGACCAAGATCATCGCCGTCCTGACCGTCCTCGTCATCTACGTGACGATGGTCTACGGCCCGATCGCAGCCCTGCTCGTCGAACTGTTCCCGACCCGCATCCGCTACACCGGCATGTCGCTGCCCTATCACATCGGCAACGGCTGGTTCGGCGGCCTGCTGCCGGCCACGGCCTTCGCAATGAGCGCGGCCCAGGGCGATATCTACTACGGCCTGTGGTACCCGATCGTCTTCGCGGCGATCACCCTCGTCATCGGCATCCTGTTCCTGCCGGAAACGAAGGACCGCGACATCAACGCCATGGATTGAGCTCCCCCGAACGAGTGGTTCATGGCAACCGGCGCGTGGCAACACGCGCCGGTTTTCGTTTCTGCAGGTCACACCTGGCGCGTCTCCTCGCCAAGCATCTTCGGTTGCGGCCAGCCGGCGGCATCGAGCCGGAACAGCATGTTCCAGCGCGCAAACAAGAACGCCGTCATCACGGCACACCAGAGCCCAACCAGAAGCCCGGCCGCGACATCGCTCGGATAATGTGCGCCGACGATGACGCGCGAAACGCCGATCAAAAGAGCCCCGGCGAGGAACAGCGGCCGGAATCTCGGTGCCAGCATGGCGAACGCACCGAAGAACGAACCGACGGCTGCCGAATGACCGGAAGGAAAGCTTTGAAACAGGTTGTTGCCCGTCCAGGGCGAGAGGCTATAGGCGCCGAGTTCGGCGAAGAGTTCCGGACGCGCCCGCCCGACCAGCCCCTTGAGTAAATTCACAAGCGCACTGGCGCCGGCAATCGTCACGAAGAAATAAGAAAACAGCCGCCAGGCCGTCCTTGCGCGCGCGGCCGACTCCGCACTGAGGCTTGCGCGATGCACGACCAGGGAAACAATCGCGAGACCACCGGAACCATAGATCATCCAGCGAAACCTCCCGAAGTCGGTGATCCTGCTATTGAAGTGCACGATGCTGGCCGGCAATCGCTGCGCGGCCTGCGACAGGTACGGATCGAGCGGGATCAGCGCCGTGACGAGCGTCACGGTCAGGACAATGATCCAGACACTGAATGTGGTTGGTCGCTTCATGCGTGCTCCCATTTGACTGAGCTAGACGATGTGAGCGGAGCAGCTGGAATTTCAAGTCGACACATACAAAAACGCCTCCGGAACGGTCCGGAGGCGACGGGGTTCGAAAGTCTATCGCCGGTCAGGCGGAAAGCGCCTTGAACTCGGCAAGGATCGCATCGCCCATCTCGGTCGTGCCGACCCGCGTAGCGCCCTCGGCCATGATGTCGCCGGTGCGGATGCCGCGGTCGAGAACGTTGGCGATCGCCTTTTCCAGGTCGTCCGCTTCCTTCACCATGTTGAAGGAGTAGCGCAGGCACATGGCGAACGAGGCGATCATGGCGATCGGGTTGGCGATGCCCTTGCCGGCAATGTCGGGGGCGGAGCCGTGCACAGGCTCGTAGAGCGCCTTGCGCTTGCCGGTCTTCGGATCCGGCGCACCGAGCGAGGCCGACGGCAGCATGCCGAGCGAGCCGGTCAGCATGGCGGCAACGTCAGACAGCATGTCGCCGAACAGGTTGTCGGTGACGATCACGTCGAACTGTTTTGGCGCACGAACCAGTTGCATGCCGCCGGCGTCGGCGAGCATGTGCTCGAGCTGCACGTCGGAATAGGCGCGCTTGTGCGTCTCGGTCACGACCTGGTTCCACAACACGCCGGACTTCATGACGTTGCGCTTTTCCATCGAGCAGACGCGATTGTTGCGGGTGCGGGCCAGCTCGAAGGCGACGCCGGCGATGCGCTCGATCTCGTAGGTATCGTAGACCTGCGTGTCGATGCCGCGCTTCTGGCCATTGCCGAGGTCGATGATCTCCTTCGGCTCGCCGAAATAGACGCCGCCGGTCAGCTCGCGCACGATCAGGATGTCGAGGCCCTCGACCAGCTCGGCCTTAAGCGAAGAGGCGTTGGCAAGCGCCGGGTAGCAGATCGCCGGGCGCAGGTTGGCAAACAGCTTAAGGTCCTTGCGCAGGCGCAGCAGGCCGGCTTCGGGGCGCACTTCGTAAGGAACAGCGTCCCACTTCGGGCCGCCGACGGCACCAAACAGCACCGCATCGGCGTCAAGCGCCTTCTGCATGTCGCCTTCCGAGATCGCGGCACCATGGGCGTCATAAGCCGAACCGCCGACGAGGCCTTCGTCGGTGACGAAGCCGGCACCCTTCTCGGCGTTCATGTAGGCGATGATCTTGCGGACTTCCGCCATGGCTTCCGGGCCGATGCCGTCGCCGGGCAGAAGGAGGAGGTTGCGCACAGTCATGGGATTGTCCTTGTCGAAATGCCCGAGGATAGGCGGGTTCGCGGATAGGCGGGTTCGCGGGGTTCTTAGCGCAACTTCCATGCAAGGAAAATCGCCGCGGCGAAAGATTTTTGCGCGGCGTTCCGGCGGCTCTGTCACCGCGGAAACAGGTTTACCCTCCGCATTGTGCGATCAAGGTGGTGTAGAGCCGGAAAAGAGAAACCGGCTGAACCCAGGTCGGAGGACTTGAAATGTATCAGTACATACAGGCCGTCCTCGCCGCGATCCGTTCGGCGATCGATGCGCTCATCTTCCAGCGCCGCCCACCGCCAGGCTGGGGCTGATGCCCATAATCTGCGACGGCTGTCCATTGGACCGCCGCGAGCCGAAAACCGTGTTGTGGGCGAACCCGTCGCCGACCGGCGTCGCCTAGCCCAGATCCCTTCAGAAACTCGGACGCCTCCCACGTCCGGGTTTCTCCAGCAGCGTCACCACGCCCGGCCTTCCCGTCCGACCGTTTCCGTAGCAGGATGGCGCGTTGCCGTTCCGCAGCGAAGGAGGAGAAGGTACCATGATGATCGAGCCCTGCGGCAGCCGTCCGTCGGTTACCCCCTCACCCGACTATTTCACCGGCCGAGTCCGCCTGGATCCGATCATCGAAACCCCGGCGCCCGCCCGCCTGCGCGCAGCCAGCGTCACCTTCGAACCGGGCGCAAGGACCGCCTGGCACACGCATCCGCTTGGCCAGACATTGATTGTCACTGCGGGTCGGGGGCTCGCGCAAAGCTGGGGTCACCCCCGGCGGGTGATCCGTGCCGGAGACATCGTCTGGTTCGAGCCGGGCGAAAAACACTGGCATGGCGCCGCACCCGAAGCGGCCATGACCCATATCGCGCTGCAGGAAGCATTGGACGGCAACACAGTGGACTGGCTGGAACACGTCTCAGACGAGCAATACGCCGGCAAGAAGATGATGCCCGGCGAATGACAGGTTACCCAGCCGCGAGATCCGCGCTGGCCTCGATCCGTTCCATGTCGTCGTCGGAGAGGCCGAAATGGTGGCCGATCTCGTGGATCAGCACGTGGGTGACGATGTCGCCCAGCGTTTCCTCGTTCTCGGCCCAGTAATCGAGGATCGGGCGGCGGTAGAGCATGATGCGGTTCGGCATCTCGCCCGTTTCCATCGTGAAACGCTCGGAAATGCCGCGCCCCTCGAACAGGCCGAGCAGGTCGAAGGGTGTCTCCAGCGCCATGTCCTCGAACACATCGTCGCTCGGAAAGTCGGCGATCTCGATGATCAGGTTGCCGGTCAGCGCGCGAAACTCTTCCGGCAGATGACTATAGGCTTCCATCGCCAGCGATTCGAACGTGCTGATCGAGGGGGCATGGCGGTTTTGCCATTCTTCTGTCTGGTCGATGCGGGCCATGAGCACTCCTTTTATTGTCATATAGCACTTCGTGCAGGCTTTTCGAGTGACGAATTCGTTAGTGCGCCCGCGCGGGGCATGGAGCGGACGAAGCGCCCCGGCAACGGGGATATTCAGGTCAGCACCTTGTCCGTCTTGCCTACCCGTTCGAAATGCATGAGTGGGTTATCGAATTGTTATGTTTGACTTTTCAAGAGCCCTCATAAGGCCGTGTCTTGAGGCTTTCCGGATTTTTGCCCATCGAACGTCCACATGCGCCGCTCCAATGCGAGAATGCCCATCGTCCCGTCAACGGATACACCGCGAGACGTCGCGGCGAGACGGGACCGGCGCCTGGTGCAGGGAAGGGACCGTACGTCCCTGCATCGGGGGCTTGCGAGACAGGTCCCCTCTGGTGACGGCGGGTTTTCCCGAGTTGCGCACCGGACGTGCCCGTGGGGTGGCACACATGGCCCCGCCCTTGACCGGCGGGAGCAGCAGAGGACCAAGTTCGCGGGCAAAAACCGCCGAACAGGGCACTGAGAGGTGCTACACAATTGTACTTTGATGAGGCAGCTTTCAGTGCCCCGTCTAAGTAAAGCTTGTCGCCATGGGCGGAAAACCGCCGCGTGGGCGATCGTGCATGTCCGGCTCTTTGACAAGGTTAGTGGGTATTCTCGGTTCAGCGCTGGCGCAGCGCCGTGACTTCGATCTCGATCAGCATCTCGGGCTTGATCAGATCGCAGACGATCATCGTCGCGGCGGGACGGATCTCGCCGAAGGCTTCGCCCAGGATCGGGAAGACGATGTCGGCGAAGGACGCATCGGTAACATAGTAGTGGCAGCGCACGACATCGCTGAGCGCGAACCCGCCCTCTTCCATCGCCTTGCGGATCGTCGAGAGGCAGTTGCGCGTCTGCTCCTCCACCGTCTCCGGCATCGTCATCGTGGCGTAGTCATAGCCAGTCGTGCCGGAAACGAAGCACCAGTCGCCCTGAACCACCGCCCGCGAATAGCCGGCGGTGCGTTCGAAGGGGGATCCGGAGGAGATCAGCTTACGCATATCGCGCCAGACCTCAGGCCCAGGGACGGGTGGCAGCCGTGGACTTCTCGAAACTGTCGATCGCGGCCGACTTTTCCAGGGTCAGGCCGATATCGTCGAGGCCGTTCAGCAGGCAGTGCCGGCGGAAGGCGTCGATTTCGAAGGCGATACGGCCGCCGTCCGGACCGGTGATTTCCTGCGCCTCGAGATCGACGGTCAGCACGGCGTTCGAGCCGCGGCTGGCATCGTCCATCAGCTTCTCGAGGTTCTCGGGGCTGACGACGATCGGCAGGATGCCGTTCTTGAAGCAGTTGTTATAGAAGATGTCGGCGAACGAGGTCGAGATGACGCAGCGGATGCCGAAGTCGAGCAGCGCCCAGGGGGCGTGTTCGCGCGACGAGCCGCAGCCGAAATTGTCGCCGGCAACCAGGATGGAAGCGTTCTGGTAGGCGGGCTTGTTCAGCACGAAATCCGGGTTCGGCGAGCCGTCCTCGTTGAAGCGCGCCTCCGCGAAGAGACCCGTGCCGAGACCGGTGCGCTTGATGGTCTTCAGGTAGTCCTTCGGGATGATCATGTCCGTGTCGATATTGACGACGGGCAGTGGCGCGGCGACGCCGGTCAGCTTGACGAACTTGTCCATGACGTAAACCTCGATTGCGATGCTTAATCGTTCCGGGCCTGCGTTTAGATCAGTTTCGCCGGGAAATGAAGGAGAATCTTGTGCTGCGTGCAGATCGACCGGCCACACGAATGCCTGCAGGGCGCCGATGTGAACCGCTCGGCGGCCCGTAATCCGTCAGAGGTCGATGATCGTACCGCGGCCGTCGTTCCAGACGCGCGGCTCGCGCTGCCCCGGCTTGTTTGCGCGGGCATAGACCTTGGCCCGCACGGGCGCCGGTTGCAGCCTGGCCGAGACCCAGCTGCCGAGCATCACGACCGAAGCGATACCGGCCAGCGCCAGGCCGAGCGAAGCGGCGAAGACGAAGGTCGCGGCGGCAATGACGATTGCGATGGCAGCAAGGAAAATGGAGCGGATGCTTTGCATGATTGACCCTTTCTCTGCGACGAATGTGGGCAGTGAATGTGTTCATTACAAGGCTCCATCTGGGACCACTCTGTCGCACCCGTGGCAGTAGCGCATGATGCGCGAGGACGCTTGCCCATTGTCGCAAAGCGAGGCAGAAAGCAGCCATGAACACACTGACCCATCGCCACCCCCTCCGCCTGCGCCGGTCGCTGCTGAGCGTGCCCGCCAGCAACGTTCGCGCGTTGGAGAAATCGTCGTCGCTCGCCTGCGACGGTGTCATCTTCGACCTGGAGGATTCGGTCGCGCCGGAGAAGAAAACCGAGGCGCGTGAAGCGCTCAAGCAGCACTTCGCCGGACTGGATCGCACGTCGGGTCAGGAACGCATCATCCGCATCAACGCCCTTTCCAGCAGCGATGGCCCGGACGATCTGGAAGCGGTTCTCGCCTGCGCACCGGATGCGGTGTTGCTGCCAAAGGTGTCCGAGCCGCAGGACATCCTCGCCGTATCCGACTGGCTGAGCGATCATGGGGCCGACGACGGCCCGCGCCTGTGGGCGATGATCGAGACGCCGGCCGCGATCCTGAACCTTGCGGAAATCGCCGAGATCGGGCGGACCAGCGGCGGCAGGCTCGACTGCCTGGTGCTCGGGCTTAACGACCTGCGCCTTGCCACCGGCATCGCCGATGTCCCCGGCCGGCCCTATCTCGTGCCGCTGCTGATCCAGGCGATCGTCGCCGCCCGTGCTTCCGGCCTCGACGTGATCGACAGTGTCTTCAACGGCTTCACCGACCTCGAGCCGCTTGCCGCCGAATGCGAGCAGGGTCGGCAGATGGGCTTTGACGGCAAGATGCTGATCCATCCGGCCCAGATCGAACCGGCCAACCGCGCCTATGGCGTCCCCGATGCGGCTGCCGCCGAGGCCCGCGCCGTTGCCGCAGCCTTCGCGCTGCCGGAGAACCAAGGCAAGGGTGCCATCAACCTCAACGGCCGCATGGTCGAACTTCTCCACCTCGACCAGGCGAAGCGGCTGCTCGCCAAGGCCGACCTCATCGCGAAGAAAGAACGCACCACATGAAAGTCTACCGCTTCCTCGCCGGCCCCGACGACGCCTCCTTCTGTCACAAGGTGACACTGGCGCTGAACAAGGGCTGGTCGCTGCACGGGTCGCCGACTTACGCCTACAATGCCGAGACGAAGCAGATGCAGTGCGGCCAGGCAGTCGTGAAAGAAGTCGAGGGCAAGGAGTACACGCCGGACATCAAGCTGTCCGAGCAGTGATTTCAACAGGCGGATCCGGTTCGAACCGGATCCGCGCCTCCAGCCCCGCCGGCAGCCCTTCGGGCGGGGACAGGAGCTCAAGCCGCGCATGCATCTGCGTAAGCAGCCGCTCGGCGATGGAAATGCCAAGCCCCGAGCCGGAGGCCGACGTCCGGCCGCGGCCGAAGCGCTTGCGGATCATTTCCAGCTCCCAGTCCGCGAGCACAT
The DNA here is from genome assembly GCF_014851675.1 of Rhizobium sp. ARZ01. Taxonomy (NCBI): domain Bacteria; kingdom Pseudomonadati; phylum Pseudomonadota; class Alphaproteobacteria; order Hyphomicrobiales; family Rhizobiaceae; genus Rhizobium; species Rhizobium sp. ARZ01. The sequence continues at coordinate 202,065 of NZ_JACVAE010000003.1, read as the reverse complement.
GCCCGTCGTTGATGATCCTCACGGTGCCGTCCCGCTCAAGCCGGATGTCCACCGGCGCATCTGCGCAACCGTGGACCAGCGCATTCTCGATCAGATTGCGCAACGCAATCGCAAAGCCGTCCTCGCTGGCCGGACGCCGCAGTGATGCGCCTTCGGCCCGGTGGAATCGCAACCGGCCAGCGACCTCCGGATCACGCTGGAAATCGAGGACGACCAGTTCCAGCACGCGTGCCAGGTCGACCGGCGTCTCCACCGCGCCGACCCCCGCCTCGGCCCTTGCCAGCTGCAGCAGTTTTTCCGCCAGGTGGCTGAGATTGGTCAGCGAGGTCTCGACCTGGCGTGCGCGGGCTTTTTTCGGGCCGCTCGCAAGCTCGTCGATCAGTACCTGGGTCTGCGCCAGCGCCCCGGCGATCGGCGTCCTAAGTTCATGGGCGCTGTTGGCCGTAAATTCCCGCTCCGCATCCAGTGCGGCTTTCAGCCGGCTCAGCAGCAGGTTGACGGAGCGCACGATCGGCAACAGTTCGCGCGGCATCCCCTCGCGTGCGATCACCGTGAGGTTGCCGCTGTCCTTGCTGGCAATCGCCTGGCGCAGCGTGTCGACGGGCGCGATCGTCCGGCGCGCGATGTACCAGACAAGCGCGATGCTGGCCGGGACGAGCAACAGCACCGGCAGGAGAAGGGCCATGGCGCCTTCGATCAGCGCCTCGCGCCGGTTGGCAAGCGCGTCGGCGACCTGCAGATACAGCCCGCTGTCGCCGGCGGGTGTCGCCGTATAGAAGCGGTAGGTTGCGTCACGCCAGAAGCCGCTCTTCAGCGGCGCATCGAACGGCGTCATCGGCGCGTCATGGGAGCGCAAGAGGACATCGCCGCGCTCGTTACGCAACTGGTAGGTCAGATATTCCCTGCCGGATGCGGGTATCACGACATGGTAGTTGTCACTCGCTCCGCTTTCGTCGTTTTGCGCAATGTCGTCGACGACAAGCACCAGCAAGCGTTCCGCCGTTTCTTGAAGCGCGCTGTCGAAGATCTCGCTGAACTCGTCCTGCATGACCATGACGCCGAGCGCGGTCGCGAGAAGCCAGAAACCGGTCAGCGCTGCAGCCAGCGACAGCGTCAGCCGACGGGTGATGCTTGGCTCCCTCATGCCTGCATACCGAGCCGGTAGCCGACCCCGCGGACGGTCAGGATATAGTCGTGCCCGACCTTCTTGCGCACACGGCTGACATAGACCTCCACCGTGTTGCTTTCGATCTCCGAGCCGAAGGCGTAGAGGGCTTCCTCGATCTGCCCCTTGGAAACGATGGCGCCGGGACGGGCGAGCAACACGTCGAGCACGGCCCATTCCCGGCCAGACAGCGCGATTTCGCCGCCATTGCGGACGATGCGGCGGTCGGCCTGGCCGATCTCCAGATCGCCAAGGCGTATCATGGGAGACGCATTGCCGCCGTACCGGCGTGCCACCGCCAGCATCCTGGCGGACAGCTCACCAAGATTGAAAGGCTTCACCAGATAGTCGTCCGCACCGCTGTTGAGCCCCTCGATTCGGTCGGAGATCTGGTCATGCGCTGTCAGGATGATCACCGGCGTGCCGTTGTTCGCCTCGCGCAACCCCTTCAGGAACGCGATTCCGCTCCCATCGGGAAGGCGCAGGTCCAGCAGGACAAGGCCATAATTGACCGCCTTGATGGCGACCTTGGCGTCCTCGAGCTTCCGTGCCCAGTCCACCGCATGCCCGCCCGCGGCAACGTAGTCGCGAACGGCTTCGCCCAATATCGCATCATCTTCGATCAACAGTACACGCACGCCGCGCCCTTCCCGAAACGCACCATAGCGCGCCCTATGATCCTGGCCCAGACTATATCGGGCGCGGTCCCGTCGTCCATGTGGTCCAGTTCGCCTTCAGCTCGAGCGGGCAGGCCGACAGCTTGAAAGCACGTCGAGCGCCGGATCGTAGACAGTCGTCGCCACGGACATCAATCCCAGCACCGTGTGGAACAGATTGTCGTGCGACGCCGGCTCGTTGGCGCGCTGTTGCAGGCAGGCCTTGTCCATAGAGGTCCCGGCCCGGGCACCGAGCCAAAGAACGAATGGAACATGCGTCTGCTGCTTCGGCGCGATCAGGTAGGGTGCGCCATGCAGGTAGAGACCGCTTTCGCCAAGGGACTCGCCGTGATCCGACATATAGATCATCGACCCGTCCAGTCGGTCCTCGCGCCTTTTCAGCTCATCGATGATCGTCGACAGGACATGATCGGTGTAGGCGATGGTGTTGTCGTAGGCGTTGATGAGTTCCTCGTCGGTGCAGTTGGCAATTTCCGGCGTGCGGCAATCCGGCTTGAACCGCCGGTAGGCCTCCGGATAGCGCTCAAAGTAGGACGGGCCGTGGCTACCGAGCTGATGGATGACGAGGACAGTGTCCTTATTCACGCCGTCGAGCCAGGGCACGAGGCGATCGAGCAGGATGCCATCCTGGCATTCGCCGTCCGTGCAAAAGCGCGGATCCGGTTCGTTCGGAAAGTAGCGATAGGCCACGCGGTCGGCCACACCCTTGCTGCCGGTGTTGTTGTCCCACCACGCGGCCGCAAGCCCCGCATGGGACAGGACATCGAGAAGGTTCTCGGTCTCCAGGCCCTTGCGGTGGCTAAAGTCGTCACGGCCATAGACGGAGAACATGCAGGGCAGCGACACGGCCGTTGCCGTTCCGCAGCTTGTCGTTTGCGAAAAATAGGTGATATCGCGCGCCGTCAGTTCCGGATTGGTCGGGCGCGGATAGCCGCCGAGCGAGAAATTGTCGGCACGCGCGGTCTCGCCGGCGACGACTACCAGCACCCGCGGCTTGCGCCCCGCGTCGGAAACCACATGCGCATCGGCCCCAAGCGTCTTTACGACGATGTCCTTCTCATTGCCGTTACTTGCCGCATAGCGAATGACGTTGACGATCGGTGCGACCGGATTGAGGCTTGCGAGCCAGTCGCGATGCTCGCGGCTCGTGGTGATGAGCAGCCGCATCTGCATCGATGCTGCGACCGCGGCGATCAGCAGTAGTGGCACCACGAAGGCAGTGTTCCGGCGGGCCTTGGCAAAAAAGGGCCGATGGTCGACCCGCACCCAGAGGATCAGCATCGAGGGAAGGAGACCGAGCGCAAAGATATGCCAGGCGAAGGCCGGCGTGATCAGGTTGCTTGCCTCCGCCCGGGTCGTCTCGGCAGCGTTCCGGATCATCTCTACATCCAGGAGCACGCCGAAACGGTCCATGAACCAGGAGGCGACGGCACTGGTGAGAACCAAAAAGATGAACAGCGGCTTGGTCAGGAACCGCATGGATAAGGAGATGCAGATGACGGAAAAAAGCGCAGCCAGCCCTAGCGCCAAAGCCGCCCTGGCCCCCACCGTTCCGCTGAAATAGATCGACGTCTTTGCCCAAAAGCTCTGGTTCGCGGTTGCCAGCACAAACAGCGCGACTGCAAAGCTCAAGGAAATGGAGCCGATCGCCGGTCGCAATCTAGGCCCGCTCTGTGCCACGCTGTCCATCAAAGTTGCCATCGGGTTACCTGTCGATCCGCGCGTCATCGGCGGATAAACCTATGCTCCGGACAGTCCGCTTCCGCCGCGGCAGAAACTGCCGGGCGATGCTGACAACAGCCTGAACGCGAACTGCCCCGAGCCGCCATGCTGCGGCGCGAAAGCGGTTCATGACCGTTTCGTGTGCATGTCCCGCGCTTGACTCGTTTTTGTGCGAATCCTATTGCTTTTTGAACCATTTGGTCGATCGAAAGGGAACGAAACATGACGAACAGCCTCCTGATTAAACGTCGTACCATGCTTGCCGGTGGTCTCGTTCTCGGTGCCAGCGCGTTCCTGCCGCAGGCGCGCGCGCAGGCGCCACTGAAGGTTGCAGGCATCCATGCATCGCCGGTTGAAAACGCCTGGAATTCGCGCCTGCACGAGGCGCTGCAGGCGGCGGCGAAGGACGGCGTGATCGAGTACACGTTCTCGGAAGGCGTTTCCGGCACCGACTATCCGCGCGCCATGCGCGAATATGCCGAGCAGGGCAACAAGCTGATCGTCGGCGAATCCTATGCGGTGGAGCGCGAGGCACGGCAGGTGGCGGCGGACTACCCGGACACCGCCTTCCTGATGGGCTCGAGCGGCGAGGCCGCGGGCGACAATTTCGGCGTCTTCGGCACCTGGAACCACGACGGCGCCTATCTTGCCGGCATGCTGGCCGGCAAGATGACGAAATCCGGCGTTGTCGGCTCGGTCGGCGCGATCCCGATCCCGGAAGTCAACATGCTGATCAACGCGTTTGCGGCCGGCGTGAAGGAAGTGAACCCTGACGCCAAGCACCTGGTCTCCTTTATCGGTACCTTCTTCGACCCGCCGAAGGCGCGCGAGGCGGGTCTTGCCCAGATTGACGCCGGCGCCGACATCCTGTTCGGCGAGCGCATCGGCACCGCCGACGCCGCCAAGGAGCGCGGCATCAAGGCGGTCGGTTCGCTGCTCGACTATACGCCGCGTTATCCGGATACCGTCTTTGCCAACGCGATGTGGTATTTCCGACCGATCCTCGACGCGGCCGTGGCCGATGTGAATGCCGGCAAGCCGGCTGGCAAGAGCTACACGGCCTTCGGCCTGATGAAGAACGGCGGCAGCGACATCGTCTACGTCAAGGGCGTGGCGCCTGCTGACGCGGAAGCGGCGATGGAGGCCAAGCGTGCCGAAATCAAGGCCGGCAAGTTCGAAGTGCCGATCATGATGGACGAGCCGAAGTAAGCCGGCAAGCAGTGGTCGTGTCAACGCCGGAGACCACAAGTGTAGAAAAAGGGGACGCGTCGGCGCTGGCCGATGCGATCCGCTCCGGTGTTGTTTCGGCCAGCGAAGCAATGGAGGCGGCGCTTTCAGCCGCTTCCGCCAACACGGCATTCGGCGCGATCTGCCACCTGGATGCGGCGCGCGGCCGGGAAGCGGCTGCGACGCTGGATGCGGAGAGAGCGACCAATCCGGCCCAGTTTGCAACCAGGACCTTCGGTGGTGTGCCGACATTGGCAAAGGATCTCGGCGGGCCCTTTGCCGGCTTTCCCGTCCGGGCCGGATCGCGCGTGCTGGAGGGAATGCTGGATCCTGCTCTGGATTCGAACCTCGCCGTCCGGTTTCGCCAGGCGGGCTTCACCCTCTTCGGCCTGACGACCAGCCCGGAATTCGGGCTTTCCCTCTCCAGCGAGCCAGCTCGCGGGCCCATCTGCCGCAATCCACTCGATCCGTCCCGTACCGCCGGCGGCTCGTCGGGCGGCGCGGCGGCGGCCGTCGCAGCCGGCATCGTCGCGATCGCCCATGCCACCGACGCCGGCGGCTCGACCCGCGTGCCCGCCGCCTGTTGCGGCCTCGTCGGCCTGAAGCCCACGCGAGGCGCCATCCCCGGCGGCCCGCATTTCGGCAACCATCTCGGCGGAATCGCCAGCGAACTCGCCGTCTGTCGCTCGGTGCGTGACACCCAACGGATCTTTCAATCTGTTTGCGGCAAGGCGCGAGGTCCCTTTGCCGACCCGGCGCCGCACGGCTCTACGGAAGCCAATCTGCGGATTGGTGTCCTGACCGATACCGGCCGTGACTATCCCACGGACCCGGCGCGAAGCGTTGCGGTATTGGACGCAGCCAAAACGTTGGAGAAGGCCGGGTACCGGATCCTTCCGCTGCGCTGGTCTGCCTTCGAGGACCTCGTCGCCATCTCCGGTACCGTCTTTGCCGATATCGTTGCGGTCAATCTCGCCCGGCTGGCGAATGCGTTGGCGCTCGATCTCGACCTTGCTGAACCGCTGACGCGCGCCTTTGCCGAGCGCGGACGAAAAATATCCGGTAACGCCCTCTGGACATCGCTGGACGCTGCGGTGCATGTGAGCCATCGAACCTGGGCCCTGTTCGAAAGCCTGGACTGCTTGCTGATGCCGATGCTCTCTTCCGCTCCCCTGCCGGTGGGGTCCTTCCCCTCCGACCATGCCGATACCGATCTGCATCTGCAGCGGATGACGGCGTTTGCGCCGCTGGCGAGCCTTGCCAATATTTCGGGCTTTCCAGCGCTGACGCTGCCCTTCGGCAAGGATGCGGAGGGACTGCCGCTGCCGGTGCAATTGATGGGGCCGATGGGGTCCGAGAAAATGCTGCTTTCACTCGCCGCCCAACTCGAGCGCGAGGAGCGCTGGCGGCATCGTTTTCCCGTGGCGGGATTGGCAGCATGACAATGGAAACCGTCCTCGAACTTTCCCACATCAGCAAGCGCTTCGGCCCGATCGTCGCAAACGACGACATCTCGATCAGCCTGCGCAAGGGCGAGCTTTTGGCGCTGCTCGGCGAGAACGGCGCCGGCAAGACGACGCTGATGAGCATTCTCTTTGGCCATTACACGCCGGACGAGGGCACCGTGCGCGTCGACGGGGACGAGCTTCCGCACGGGCGGCCGCGGGCAGCAATCAAGGCCGGAGTCGGCATGGTGCACCAGCATTTTTCGCTGGCGCCGAACTTGACCGTTCTGGAAAACGTGATGACCGGCACGGAATCGCTCTGGTCGCTGCGCTCGAACAAGGGCGCAGCACGGCGCAAGCTGCTTGCGATTGCCGAACGCTTCGGCCTCGGCGTCGATCCGGACGCGCGGCTCGGCGATCTGTCCGTCGGCGAGCAGCAGCGGGTGGAGATCCTCAAGGCCCTCTACAACGACGCCCGCATCCTGATCCTCGACGAGCCGACGGCCGTTCTGACGAACATCGAGGCGGAGCGGCTGTTTTCCACGCTGAAGGAGATGGCACGGCAGGGCCTGTCGCTGATCTTCATCTCGCACAAGCTCGACGAGGTGATGGCCGCCGCCGACCGTATCGTCGTCCTGCGCGGCGGCAAAGTGGCGGCCGAGTGTATGGTCAGTGAAACCAACAAGTCCGAACTGGCCGAGCTGATGGTCGGATATCGCGTAACACGGCCGACGCGCGAGCCTGCAGAACCGGGCGAGACCGTGTTCCAGGCCTCACGTGTGACGGTGACCAGCGGTGGCATCGACCGGCTGAAGGAAATCGATTTCTTCCTGCGCGAAGGTGAGACGCTCGGCATCATCGGTGTTTCCGGAAATGGGCAAGCGACCCTTTCACAACTGATGAGCGGGCTGGCTGCGCCAAACGGCGGGGAGATGCGGCTGTTCGGTGAAACAGTGCAGGCGCTGGAGGTGCACGACCTGGTCGAAGCCGGCATCGGCCGCATTCCCGAGGATCGCCACAAGCAGGGCACGATCGGCGAGATGGCGATCTGGGAAAATGCCGTACTGGAGCGGATCCACACGGCGCATTTTTCCAGGCGCGGCCTCGTCAACCGGGCGGCAGGCCAGGCGCTTGCCGCCACGATCATCGAGGATTTCGACGTGCGCGGCGGCACGCCGACCAGCCGTGCGCGCCTGCTGTCCGGCGGCAACATGCAGAAGCTGATCCTCGGGCGCAACCTCTACAGGCGGCCACGCATCCTGATTGCCGCGCAGCCGACCCGGGGCCTCGACGAGGGTGCCGTCGCGGCCGTCCACGCCCGTATCCTGGAAGCGCGCCGGAAGGGAACGGCGGTGCTTTTGATTTCCGAGGACCTGGATGAAGTGATCGGACTTGCCGACCGGATCCAGGCAATCGTCAAGGGACGGCTTTCCGCGCCGATCGCCGCCGAGGACGTCGACCCGCGCCGGCTCGGCCTGATGATGTCCGGCGACTGGACGTCGAGCGAAGGACCTCATCATGCGTCTTGAACGCCGCGAACACCGCCCGCTGTTGCTGGTCGTCCTGTCGCCGATCCTCGCGGTCGTGGCGGCGCTGGCGCTCGCGGGCATCCTGATCGCGCTGGCCGGCGCACCGGTGCTGGAGGCCTATGGCCGCATCCTGACCGGCGCTTTCGGCACGCGGCTTTCGGCGACCGAGACCCTGACGCGGGCGACGCCGCTGATGTTGACCGGGCTTGCGGCGGCTGTCGCCTTCCGCGCAAGGTTGTGGAACATTGGCGCTGAAGGGCAATTCTATCTCGGCGCAATCATGGTGGCGGCGCTCGGGTCGAGTGCACTTTCGGGGTTGCCTGGACCGGTATTGATCCCGCTTCTTTTTGCAGCGGGCGCGCTGGCCGGGATCCTGCTGATGCTCGTGCCGCTGTGGCTGCGCCTGCGCTTTTCCGTCGACGAGGTGGTGACGAGCTTGTTGCTGAACTTCGTCGCGGTCCTCTTCGTTTCGATGATGATCGAGGGACCGCTGAAAGATCCCCTCGCCTTCGGCTGGCCGCAGTCCATGCCCGTCGCCGACCACGCGCTGTTGCCCAAGCTGATCGAGCGGTCGCGCCTTCATATCGGCCTGCTGGTGGCCGTTGTTACCGCACTGGTGGTCTACTTCCTGCAATCGCGCACCGTCTTTGGCCTGCAGTCTCGTGCGGCAGGCCTCAATCCGGAAGGTGCAGCCTTTGCCGGCGTGCCGCTCGGCAAGACGCTGATTAAGGTCGCGTGCCTTTCGGGCGGGCTCGCCGGGCTTGCCGGCGCAATCGAGGTGATGGGGGTCAAGGGTTACGTGACCACCGATCTTTCGCCGGGTTACGGCTATGCCGGCATCATCGTCGCCATGCTCGCCAACCTCAACCCGCTTGGCGTGATTGCCGCCGCGCTTTTCACCGCCACCATGTTCGTCGGCGCCGACGGCATGAGCCGGGCGCTGAGCATCCCGACCTACCTCGCCGACGTCACCGTCGCGCTGTCGCTCCTGACCATGCTCATCGCCATCTTCTTCACCCAGTACAGGATCCGCCGATGAGCACGCTGTTCGACATCATCGCCTCGGCCGGCCTGTGGGCGGCGGTCTTGCGGATCGCGACACCGCTGATCTTCGGCACGCTGGGTGCCCTGCTGTCGGAACGGTCCGGCGTGCTGAACCTCGGCATCGAGGGGATCATGACCTTCGGGGCGATGATCGGCTGGCTCGCCGTCTTCAACGGCGCCGACCTCTGGACAGGGCTGCTGGTCGCTGCGCTTTCTGGCGCGCTGTTCGGCCTGCTGCATGCGTCGATGACCGTCACCCTTGGCCTGTCGCAACATGTGACGGGGCTCGGCATCACGCTGTTTGCCTCCTCGTTCAGCTACTACATCTTCCGCCTGACGGTGCCGCTTGCGTCGACGCCGCCGACGGTCACGCCGTTCCAGCCGATCGCGATCCCCGGTCTTTCGGACCTGCCCTTCGTCGGTCCGGCGCTTTTCACCCAGACCGCGCCAACCTATCTTGCGATCGTGATCGCGCTGCTGCTCGGTTACATCATCTACCGTACGCCGCTCGGCCTGGCGCTGCGCATGAGCGGGGAAAACCCACATGCGGCCGAGGCGCAGGGTGTCGACCCGATCAAGGTGCGCTATGGGGCGATCATGGCGGGCAGCGCGCTGATGGCGGTCGGTGGGGCGTTCCTGACGCTTTCGGCCTTCAACAGCTTCTTCCCCACCATGGTGCAGGGGCGCGGCTGGATCTGCATCGCACTCGTCGTCTTCGCCTCCTGGCGGCCGGCACGGGCACTGTTCGGCGCTCTGCTCTTCGCCTTTTTTGATGCCTTCCAGCTGCGGCTACAGGCGGTCCTCGGCGACGTGCCCTATCAGATCTTCCTGATGATGCCCTATATTCTCTCGATCGTCGCCCTAGCCGTCATGGCGCGTCGCGCCCGCGTGCCGCAGGCGCTGATGCAGCCCTACCGGCGCGGCGAACGCTAGTTCCCGTCCCCATCTTCCTACAGGTGCCCCATGTTCGACGTCCTCATTAAGAATGCCAATCTCCCCGACGGCCGCGAGGGCATCGATATTGGCGTCAAAGGCGGGAAGATCGTCGAGGTCGGGCCGAGGATCCAGGCTGAGGCCGGAGAGACGATCGACGCCAGCAATCGCCTCGTGACGCCGCCCTTCGTCGATCCGCATTTCCACATGGACGCGACGCTGTCGCTCGGCCTGCCGCGCATGAACGTGTCCGGCACGCTCCTGGAAGGTATCGCGCTCTGGGGCGAACTGCGCCCGACGCTGACGCGCGAGGCGCTGGTCGAGCGCGCGCTGCGTTACTGTGATCTGGCTGTCAGCCAGGGTCTGCTCGCCATCCGCAGCCATGTCGACACGAGCGATCCGGCGCTGGTCACGGCCGAGGCTTTGATCGAAGTGCGCGAAAAGGTCGCCCCCTATATCGACCTGCAGCTCGTCGCCTTCCCGCAGGACGGCTACTACCGCGCCGAGGGTGGCGTCGAATCGCTGAACCGCGCTCTCGACATGGGCCTCGACATCGTCGGCGGCATCCCGCATTTCGAGCGCACCATGGCCGATGGTGCCGCCTCCGTATCCGCGCTCTGCAAGATCGCGGCCGATCGTGGCCTACCGGTCGACATGCATTGCGACGAGACCGACGATCCGATGTCGCGCCACATCGAGACGCTCGCGGCCGAAACCGTGCGCTACGGGCTGCAGGGCCGCGTTGCCGGCTCGCACCTGACCTCGATGCACTCGATGGACAACTACTACGTCTCCAAGCTCATCCCGCTGATGGCGGAAGCGAAGATCAACGTCATTCCGAACCCGCTGATCAACATCATGCTGCAGGGCCGGCATGACACCTATCCGAAGCGTCGCGGCATGACGCGGGTGCGCGAGCTGATGGAGGCCGGCCTCAACGTCTCCTTCGGCCACGACTGCGTGATGGATCCCTGGTACTCGATGGGTTCGGGCGACATGCTCGAGGTTGGCCACATGGCGATCCATGTCGCGCAGATGGCCGGCATCGAGGACAAGCGGAAGATTTTTGACGCGCTGACGGTCAATTCGGCCAAGACGATGGGGCTGGAAGGCTACGGACTCGAAAAGGGCTGCAACGCCGACCTCGTGATCCTGCAGGCCCGCGATCCGCAGGAAGCGTTGCGGCTGAAGGCCAACCGCCTCGTCGTCATGCGGCGTGGCAAGGTCATCGCGCGCTCGGCACCCCGTTTCAGCGAGCTGAAACTCGACGGGCGGCCGACCGCGGTCGATGCTGCCGAATACGCCCCGCTGCGGCCCAGCGACGTCTGAGGCTTGGTTAGGGCAGGCGACTGCTCCTAGACGATTCCAATCAAGATACGAAAATGGCGGCGCCCCATGTCGGAGCCGCCATTCAGGTTGGTGACAAACCGTCAATCTTCATAAACAGCCTTTCCGTCACCCCGGACTTGATCCGGCGTCTAGCCGCGCTGCGTCGGCGGCGCGAAAGAGGTTTTTGCGCGCAAGGACTTGCGCGCACTGGATGCCGGGTCAAGCCCGGCAAGACGGAGTCCTTGATGTCGCTCGAAGAAATAAAGAGATGTTGAAAGGTGTTGTCAGCAGACTGAAAATGGCGGCCTCATATCGGAGCCGCCATTTTTCGTTTTCGTTCTCCTGTCGCGCTGGCCCCGGAGCAGGTCCGGGGCTGCGAGCACATGGTCAGCCGATTGCCATCAGGCTGGCGTTGCCGCCGGCGGCGGTGGTGTTGATCGAGGTGGAGACCTCTTCCAAGAGCCAATTGAGGCAGTAGGCGTCCGCATTGCGGGCGGTAATCGCCTCCGTCGACGACGCCTGGACCAGCACGAGCGGGCCGGGCAGGGTTGCGATCTTCTCGTTGACGGCGCGGATGCGCTCGGCATCGCCTTCCACCAGCGCCCCGGCGAAGGGACTGCTCTTGGCCCAGTCGTTCGACCAGGCGAGACGGGCAGCGACGCTCGCGGGAAGATCCTTTAAGGCGCCCTGCAGGCCGCAAGCCGCGTCGATCACCGGGCGGTTGCCGGTCGCAAGGGCCGCAACGATCTGGCTGTAGAGGCCAGCTTCCGTCTGCGGAACCAGCAGCACCTGACCGCGCGGGTGCAGCGCGTAGAGATTGCGCTCACCAACCGGACCCGGAAGCTCTATGTCGAGGCCGAGCGCCGACGCGCTGCCGGTATCGCGGGCGGCCTGCGCCTGCGCGTTCATGCCACGCTGGCCAAGCCACTTGGCGAAGTCGCTCAGTGCCGGATCGGTGTGGACCGAGCTGTGCTGTGGCGGGATTGGCGCGGTCTTGACCAGGCGGCCGAGATAGAGCGGGCCGCCGGCCTTCGGGCCGGTGCCGGAGAGGCCGCGACCGCCGAAGGGCTGGACGCCGACAACAGCGCCGATGACGTTGCGGTTGACATAGATGTTGCCCGCCTTCACCCGGCTCGTGACATGGGCGATCGTCTCGTCCAGACGCGTGTGCAGGCCGAAGGTCAGCCCGTAGCCGGTGGCATTGATATCGTCGATCAACCGGTCGAGGTCGTCGCGCTTGTAGCGGATGACGTGCAGGACCGGACCGAAGACCTCGCGCTTCAGCTCGGAAATGCCGCCGAGTTCGATGATTGTCGGCGGGACAAAGGTGCCCTTCGCCGTCTCCGCATCGAGGCTGATCTGCTCGACCTTGCGTCCCTTGCCGCGCATGCCATCGATGTGCCCTTCGATGATGCCCTTGGCCTCGGCGGTAATGACCGGGCCGATGTCGACGGAAAGCTTGTCGGTGCGGCCGATGTTCAGCTCGTGCAGCGCTCCCTTGAGCATGGTGAGCGTGCGGTCGGCGACGTCCTCCTGCAGGCAGAGCACGCGCAGCGCCGAGCAGCGCTGGCCGGCGCTGTCGAAGGCCGACGCGATTACATCGAAGACGACCTGTTCGGCAAGCGCGGACGAATCGACGATCATGGCGTTCTGGCCGCCGGTTTCGGCGATCAGCGGGATCGGCCGGCCATCGGCCGAGAGGCGGCCAGCGAGCTGCGCCTGGATCAGGCGGGCGACTTCGGTCGAGCCGGTGAACATGACGCCGGCGGTCTCGGGGGCGCCGACGAGGGCGGCGCCGACGCGGCCGTCGCCCGGCAGAAGCTGCAGCGCATCGGCTGGAACGCCCGCTCCATGCAGCAGGCGAACGCCCTCGGCTGCGATCAGCGGGGTTTCCTCGGCGGGCTTTGCCAGCACCGGGTTGCCGGTGACCAGCGCTGCCGCGACCTGGCCGATGAAGATCGCCAGCGGGAAGTTCCAGGGGCTGATGCAGACGACCGGGCCGAGCGGCGCATGGGCCGGGCCGAGGGTGCGGCGCGTCTGTTCGGCGTAGTAGCGCAGGAAGTCGATCGCCTCGCGCACTTCGGCAATCGCGTTCGGCAGCGATTTGCCGGCCTCGCGGACGATCAGGCCAAGCAGCGTCGGCATGCGCGCCTGCATCGCGTCGGCGGCACGCTCCAGGCAGGCGGCGCGTTCGGCAGGCGACACGGCTACCCAGCGCGGTGCAGCGGCAGCCGCCAGCGCCACGGCCTTGCGTGCCGTTTCATCGGAGGCCTCGGTGACCTGACCGACAACATCGCCCAGGTCGCCGGGATTAAGGACCGGGCGGGTCTCGCCGCCCGCGGCTCCGGAGGCAAGCTGCGGCTCGGCTTTCCAGGCGATTGCGGCGCTTGCCTCGAGCGCTTCGCTGAGCGAGGCGAGCGTGGTCTCGTTCGAGAGGTCGAGGCCGGCGGAATTCAGCCGTGCGCCATAGAGATTTGCCGGGAGTGCGATCTGATCGTGGCGCGCACCAACGACAGCCATCGAGCGGACGACCTCTGCCGGATCGGCGATCAGGTCGTCGATCGAGACGGCCGGGTCGGCAATGCGGTTGACGAAGGAGGAGTTCGCGCCGTTCTCCAGCAGGCGGCGGACGAGATAGGCAAGCAGCGTCTCGTGGGTGCCGACCGGAGCGTAGATGCGGCAGGGCCGGTTCAGATTGCCGCTGCCGACAACCTCGTCATAGAGCGGCTCGCCCATGCCGTGCAGGCACTGGAACTCGTACTTGCCGACGGAGAAATCCGGGCCGGCGAGCTGGTAGATCGTCGCCAGCGTCTGGGCATTGTGGGTGGCAAACTGCGGGAAGACCGCATCGGTGGCCGCGAGCAGCTTCTTGGCGCAGGCGATATAGGAGACGTCGGTGTGGATCTTGCGGGTATAGACGGGGAATTCCGAGAGGCCATCGACCTGCGCACGCTTGATCTCGGCATCCCAGTAGGCACCCTTGACGAGCCGCACCATGATGCGGCGGCCGGAACGGCGGGCAAGATCGATGATGTAGTCGAGCACGAACGGGCAGCGCTTGCCATAGGCCTGCACGACGAAGCCGACGCCATCCCAGCCGGCAAGGTCCGGATCGGTGCAGAGGTTTTCGAGCAGGTCGAGCGACAGCTCCAGCCGGTCGGCTTCCTCCGCGTCGATGTTGAGACCGATGTTGTAGGTCTTCGACAGCAGCGCCAGCGCCTTCACCTTGGGCAGGAGCTCTTCCATGACGCGATCGGCCTGCGCGCGCGAATAGCGCGGATGCAGGGCCGACAGCTTGATCGAGATGCCCGGCCCCTCATAGATGCCGCGGCCGGCAGACGCCCTGCCGATGGCATTGATGGCGTTTTCGTAGTCGCGATAGTAGCGCTCGGCATCGGCGGCCGTCGTCGCAGCCTCCCCAAGCATGTCGTAGGAATAGCGGAAACCCTTCTGCTCCAGCGTGCGGGCCCGGTTGAGCGCCTCGTCGATCGTCTCGCCGGTAACGAACTGCTCGCCCATCATGCGCATGGCCATGTCGACGCCGCGGCGGATGACGGGCTCGCCGCAGCGGGCAATGAGGCGGGTCAGGGCGGCCGACAGGCTGCGGTCGTTGACGGTGCCAGTCAGCTTGCCGGTGACGACAAGACCCCAGGTTGCGGCATTGACGAAGAGCGAGCGGCCGCCGCCGATATGGGACTTCCAGTCGCCATCGGCGATCTTGTCGCGAATCAGTGCATCACGCGTGGCGGTATCGGGGATACGCAGCAGCGCCTCGGCGAGGCACATCAGCGCCACGCCTTCCTGGCTGGAGAGCGAGTATTCCTGCACCAGTCCCTCGACACCGGTGCCCTTGTGCTTGGCGCGAAGGGCCGTGATCAGCTTGCGCGCGGTGGCCGAGACGGCGCCCCGCTGTTCGGACGAAAGCGTCGCTGCCTCAAGCAACGGGGCAAGGCATTCGGCCTCGGGGCGGCGATAGGCGGCTGTGATCGCCTGGCGCAGCGGATCCTGCGGGCGAACCGGCGGGGCGAAATCCGCAAAAGGACGACGTTCACCGGCGGGGCCGGCGTTTTCCGGGAAGGAAGGGGTCTGGGTCATGGTGGCGCGCTCGTGGGTAAGGGGCGTTACAGCCGGTCGTCCGGTCTGGCCGCGCCGCCTCGCCGATTGTCCTTCAGGCGTGCCATTTCGCAGCAACCGGATGGTAGCACCGAAGCAAAAATCATGTTGACTTGATTTTTGCGGAATTTAGGCCGATCGATCTGATTATCGACCACCTGGGAGGCATAACGAATGGCAAAGACGCAAAACATCGAAGATTTGGATCAGTTCGACATTCGCATCCTCGACGTTCTCAGCCAAGACGGCCGGATCTCGGTGACAGAGTTGTCCAAGCGGGTCGGCTTGTCAAAGACTCCCTGCCAGGCACGCCTGAAGCGGCTGATCGACGAGGGCTTCATCCTCGGCTTCCATGCGGAGATCAATCTGCGCAAGCTCGGGCTGGACCACATCGCGTTTGCCGAGGTGAAACTCTCCGACACCCGCGAGAAGGCGCTGGAGGCATTCAACAACGCCGTCCGCCGCATCCAGGAGGTCGAGGAGTGCCACATGATCGCAGGCTCCTTCGACTATCTGCTCAAGGTGCGCACCTCCGACATCCACAAGTACCGCGAGGTCCTGGGCGAAAAGATTTCAAGCCTGCCGAATGTCTCCAATACGTCCACATTCGTGGTGATGCAGGCCGTGAAGGACACCACCGCCGCGAATGTTTCTGCAGCCCTTTTGTAGATTGCACCTGCTCATGTTGGCACAAGAGGGCCGACTCGGAAACCCGCCGTTAACCATGCGCCCCGTATGCAGGATGCAACGCACACGAGGGGACAGCATACATGAGCGCAACATCCGCAAACATCGGCCCGACATCGCACGGGGCACCGATCCCGTTTCCGATGGCCCGGAGGACGGGCATCGTGCGGCGTTGCGCGGCCGAACTCGAGGCGCTGCACGGCGAACCGGCCCAGCGCTACTGGCGCTCCGAATGCCGCAAGCTTGCCGACGAACTCCTGGCACTCGGCTGCAACGAGGCGGAGATACGCCTGCAGGTGCTGGATTTTCAGGACGAGGTCCAGGCGGAACTCCGCCGCCGGCACCTGGCGGATTCTACACGCGACGAGGCTGTGCGGAGCTAACGCATGCACAGTAGTCGCGTCACGCTCCGTGCGAATTCGCGCAGGGAGCGACGCATTCCACCGCGGTCTTCCCCGCGAACGGAAACGATTCGGGACATAATCTGATAGATCGCGACACGCCTTAGCGGCTTGCATAAGCAGACGCGGTAAAATACATATTTTTTATACGTTTTTAGCACTTGGCGCCTAAAATGCGTCGGAATCATCCGTGATGGGTGGCTGACGATCATCCCCCGAACACACGGGTGACTCCTGGAAACGGGCGCGCTGGCTGCGCGACCCGCCGAATGTCGATTTGCAGGTGGAAAGCAGGCGGGCATGCTGACGAAAAAGGGAAAGTACGGGCTGAAGGCCCTGGTCGATCTGGCACGGCTTGCCCCCGGTGAAACCGCTTTCGTCAGCGAAATCGCGCTGCGCAACAACATTCCGAAGAAGTTTCTCGACACGATCCTGCTCGAACTGCGCAATGCCGGCATCCTGCGCTCGAAGAAGGGGCCGGGCGGTGGCTATGCGCTGTCGCAGCCGGCGTCGGCGATCCGGATCGGCCATGCCATCCGCGTTCTCGACGGGCCGTTGGCCCCGATTCGCTGCGCAAGCCGAACCGCCTATGAGGCCTGCGACGATTGTGCGGACCCCGAAACCTGCCAGGTCCGCCGCTCGATGACGGACGTGCGCGACGCGATCGCCGCCATTCTCGACACGATGACGCTGGAGCAGTTCGTCGCGGCTCCCGGGGTGGCCGGTATTGTCGAAGACGACGTGCCGGAGAAGAAGGCCGTCGGCCAGTCCTGACTGTCGCGGCCGCGGGTACAGCACTAAATCTATAGACTATTGACTTGCGCCACGATTTTGCCATGATCGTAACTGGCCGTTAACGATCGGGCACGAGGTGGACGCATGTTCTATATGGGTGGAATGACGCTCGGCTATTTTTCGCCGCATCCGGCCGAAACCGGGGAATGCGAACCCGAGGCGAGCGTTGATGCTTCGGCAGAGGCCAAGCATCACAAAAGCCTGCTGGAGCTGCTGAAACCAGTGGTTCCCCAAGCCCGGCGGCGATACCACACGGCCTGGCCGATCCACGTCTTCTATTGATTGCCGCCGACGACGGTATTTGAGGGATCCGCCGCCGCATCGCAGCTAAAGCCCGAGATAGGCTTCCTGGACCTTCGGATCGATTAGCAGCGCGCTTGCCGCGCCGGAGTGTACGACCTCGCCGGTTTCCAGGACATAGCCGCGGTCGGCGATCGCAAGCGCGGCGGACGCATTCTGCTCCACAAGCAGAATCGCCATGCCGCGCGCCTTCAGATTGGTGACGGCGGCAAGGATCTGGTCGATCAAAAGCGGTGAGAGGCCGAGCGAGGGCTCGTCGAGCAGCAAGAGTTTCGGTTCTGCCATCAGTGCTCGTCCGATCGCCAGCATCTGCTGCTGGCCGCCCGACAGCCCCGAAGCGGGCAGTGCGCGCTTTTCGGCCAGGATCGGGAACATGGCATAGATGTCGGCAAGGCTCTCCTCGGTGCGGTCGCGGCCGCGGCGGTAGGCACCGAGCCGCAGATTATCCTCGACGCTGAGCGGGCCGAAGATCTGACGCCCTTCCGGCGACTGCACCAGGCCACGGGCCACGCGCTCGTGCGGCGGGAGCTTCTGGATCTCCTTGCCTTCCAGGACGATACGGCCCGAAAGGATCGGCTGCACGCCCGAGAGCGCGCGCAGGAGTGTCGTCTTGCCGGCGCCGTTCGAGCCGACGATCGCCACGACCTCACCGTCACCGATTTCCAGCGACACGTCGTGCAGGACGCGGATGCGACCGTAGGCAGAATTCAGTCCCTCAACCTTGAGCACGATCCGCCTCCCTTGCGCCATGTTCCCCGAGATAGGCGGCGATGACCGCCGGATCGCTTCTGACCGCCTCGGGCGTGCCTTCGGCAAGCCGCTTCCCCTCGGCGAGGACGAGAATCCGGTGAGAAATGCGCATGACGAGCTTCATGTCGTGCTCGATCAGGACGACGGCGATGCCACCCGCTGCAATCTCGCTGATCAGTTTATCGATCGCTTCGCTTTCGACGGCGTTGCAGCCGGCGGCCGGCTCGTCGAGCAGCAGCACCTTCGGCTCGGAGGCGAGCGCGCGGGCGATCTCTAGGCGCTTCAGTGCGCCGTAGGGCAGGGAGCCGGCCGACATGTCCGCATAGCGGGCGAGACCGACGCGGTCCAGCAGCGCCATTGCAGCGTCCCGCGTGGCGCGGTTCTGGCGGGTCACGCCCGGCAGGCCGAGCAGATCAGCGAGGAACGAGGTCTTTTCCGTCAGGTGGAACCCGACCATGACGTTTTCCAGCGCCGTCATGCGGAAGAAGATCTGCAGGTTCTGGAAGGTGCGCACCATACCGCGCTTGACGAGCAGATGCGGTGCCGTGCCGCTGACCTTTTCGCCATCAAGGGTCACGGCGCCGCGGTCGGTCTGGTAGACGCCGGTGACGATGTTGAACAGCGTCGTCTTGCCCGCGCCGTTCGGGCCGATGATCGAGAAGACCTCGCTCGGCTTGACCGCGAAGGAGACGTTGTCGACCGCGACGAGGCCGCCAAAGGAGATTCCGGTGTTTTCGACCTGGAGAATGCTCATGCCGCGCGCTCCGTCCAAATCTTGCGCAGGGCCGGCACGATGCCGGCCGGCAGGAAGATCATGAAGACCATGATCAGGAGGCCGAGCACCATCTGCTCATAGTCGTGCAGGGCCGTGAGCGCCTGCGGCAGCACCACCAGGAAGGCCGCGCCGACCACCGCGCCGAAAACGGAGCCAAGCCCGCCGATGATGACCATGGCGACAAGCTCGATCGAGTTCATGAAGCCGGCAATATCAGGCGTCACCAGGCCGTTCATCAGGCCGATCAGTCCGCCGGCGACGGCGCCATAGATCGCGGCAAGCACGAAGGCGTTGAGCTTCTTCGAGGCGACGTCGATGCCGGTGGCGGAGGCGGCGACCTCGCTGTCATGGAGCGCCCGTAGCGCCCGGCCGGTCGGGCTGGCGCCGATGTTGAGGGCGATTGCGGCGCCGATGAGCATGACGCCGGCCGTGACCCAATACCAGGTGGACGCCCCTGAAAGCTTGAGACCGAACAGCGTCGCGCGCGCGACCTTCATGCCATCAGGCCCGCCAGTGATGTCGCTTTCGCCGGTAATGACGAGCGAAACGATCATGCCGAAGCCGAGCGTTGCGATCGCCAGATAGTAGCCCTTCAGCTTCAGGATCGGCCTGCCGACGATCCAGGCGATCAGGCCGGCGAGAACCGCGCCAAGCGCGACCGAGACGAGCGAATGCAGGCCGAGATATTCGGGTCCGAGCGCCACCGAATACGCGCCGATGCCGAGAAAGCCGGCGTGGCCGAGACTGACCTGTCCGGCGTAGCCCATCAGGATGGTCAGACCCATTGCCGCGAGCGAAAAGGTCCAGACGAGGGCTGCAACGCGCAGATAGAAGCCGGACGGGGCGACGAGCGGGACGATCGCGACGATGACCGCAAGCACGACAAGCGGCAGGAAACGGCTTTTGAGAAGCGACTTCGACATCAAACGCGCTCCACGCTCTTCGAGCCGAACAGGCCACGCGGCATGACGAACAGCACCAGCAGGATGGCAAGGAATGCGACCGCATCCTTGTAGGCCGAGCTGATGTAGCCGGCACCGAACGCCTCCAGAATGCCGATCAGCAACCCGCCGACCAGCGCACCCTGCGGCGAGCCCATGCCGCCGACCATGGCCGCGGCAAAGCCCTTGAGCGCGAAGATCAGGCCGATGTCATAGCGGGTCAGCGTGATCGGTGCGACGAGGATGCCGGCAAGCGCGCCCATCGCCGCAGACAAGCCGAAGGCGAGGCCCAGCATAACGCGGACGTTGATGCCGACGAGACGGGCGGCGAGCCGGTTGGCGGCGGTGGCGATCAGCGCCTTGCCGGTCAACGTTCGCGTCAGAAATAGATAGAGCGCGACGAAAAGAATGATCGCGCCGGCGAGCACCCAGAGGCTCTGGGGCAGGATGGCAGCGCCGGCGATGTTGATCGGATCGGCGCCGGAAAAGGCCGGCAGCGTATGGAACTGCTTGTCGAAGACAATCTGTGCTGCGCCCCTGATGAAGATCGAGGCACCGATCGTGATCATGATGAGGGTGACGGGCGAAGCGCCGCGCGCCGGCTCGATTGCGAGCCGGTGCAGGAGCAAACCGACAATGACGGCGCCGAGCACGGCGATCAGGGCCGCGATCGGCAGCGACAGGCCGGCGGCCATGAGGAACACCGTCCCCATGCCGCCGATCATGACGAAGTCGCCTTGAGCGAAGTTGATTACATCGGAAGCATTGTAGATCAGGGTGAAGCCGAGGGCGACGAGCGCATAGACTGCGCCCACGGTCAGGCCCGAAATCAACAATTGCAAGAACTCGCTCATCACGCGGACCCGTTCGTCGAAAGATGGAATGCGGTAGGGAGGGGACGCGAATTACTTCGCAGCCGCCTCCGGCACCCAGTCGCCGTTCTCGATGCGCAGCAGGTGGAAGGATTCGGTGCCGAGTCCCAAATGGTCTTCGGCCGACATCGTATAGATGCCGGTCACGCCGACATAACCGTTCGTCGCCTCGATCGCGTCGCGGATCGCCGCCGGATCGTCCGAGCCTGCCTTCTCGATTGCGGCTGCAAGCAGCGAAAGACCATCATAGGCATAGCCGCCAAAGGTGGACACCGGCTGGCCGGTGGCGGTCTCGTAGGCCTGCTTGTAGGCGGAAACGACCGGCTTCTGCTTGTCGTCGTCGGCAAGCTTGTCGGCGATCAGGAGCGCAGGCGCCGGCAAGCGCACGCCTTCTGCCGCCTTGCCGGCCAGCTCGATGAAGCTCTTCGAAGCGACGCCGTGCGACTGGTAGAGCGGTACGGTGAGGCCGAGCTGGGCGTAGTTGCGCGTGACGATCGCCGGGCCCTGGCCGAAGCCCGGGTTGACGACAGCCTGGACGCCCTCGGTATTCTTGATCTTGTTCAGCTGCGGCGTCATGTCGGCGTCTGTCGGGCCATAGCTCTCGTCGACCAGCACCTCGATGCCGTAGTCGCCAATCACGTTCATGCACTGGTTGCGCATCGATTTGCCGAAGCCGTCGGTGCCGGAAATCATGCCGATCTTCGTCAGGCCACGCGCCTTCATGTCCTCGAAGATCTTCATGCAGGCGGTCTTGTCGGTGTGCGGCGTCTTGAAGACGAAGGGATTGACCGGGTCGATGATCTCGATGGCGCCGGCGAGCGAGATGAACGGAATTTCCGCATCCTCGAAGACCGGGATCATCGCCATCGTGGCACCGGTCGAGGTGCCGCCGACCATGGCAACGACGCCGTCGTCCTCGACGAGACGGGTGGCGAAGGTGCGTGCCTTGTTGGCGTCGCCACCGTCGTCATAGAGGATCAATTCGATCGGCCGGCCCAGAATGCCGCCCTTGGCATTGATCTGCTCTGCAACGAGCTTCAGCGTCTTGGCTTCGGGATCACCGAGGAAGGCGGTGGAACCGGTGGCGGACACGACGGAGCCGATCTTGATCGGGTCGGCGGCAGCGGCCGGCGCGGCGCCCGCAGCAAGAAGGGCAGCGGCCGCGACAGTGCCGAGAATCGCGCGACGGGTCGACGTGAAAGTCATGATCGGAACTCCTCCCAAAGTATCCATGTGGCGGGCGCCAAAGGGCGCGACAGGGCCTGTTTGCAATTTGCGACAGGTACGATATAATTAACCGACCGATTGGTCAATCTATAAAATTCCGCCCGGATTTCCGGGAGGTCCGCCGATCGCGGCGCGGGGCCGACTTTACGCCGCCGGGAGCGATTGATAGACCGATCGGATAATCATTCGCCGCGCCGGCGAGTCGGTTCCGGCGTAGGCAAGCGATTGGACTTGTGCACATGGCCCGTACCCGCGCCCAGGACTACGACACCAAGCGACTGGCGATCTTGCAGCGCTCCGCGGAGCTGTTCGCCCGCTTTGGCTTTCCCGGCACCTCGATCAACATGATCGCGGAAGCCTGTGGCGTATCAAAGGCGCTGCTCTACCACTACTACCCGGACAAGGAGGCGCTGCTCTTCGACATCCTGAACGATCATCTGCAGGAGCTGGTCGAGGTGATGGGACAGGCGTCTGCCTCGACCGAGGATCCGAAGCTGCGGGTTCGGGCGATTGCGATGGCCCTGCTTGACGCCTATCGCGACGCGGATGCGGAGCATCAGGTGCAGATTGCCAACCTGAAGCTGCTTTCGGACGAACGGCGTGAGCTGCTGCTGGCGATGGAGCGCCAACTCGTCGTATGCCTGTCCGACGCACTGGCCGATGCCCTGCCGGAGATCGGCCGGGGACCGCTTCTCAAGCCGCTGACGATGTCGATGTTCGGCATGCTGAATTGGCATTACCTGTGGTTCCGCGAGGGCAAGGGCCTGACGCGCGAGGAATACGCCGACATGGTGACGGCGCTGATCCTGACCGGCGCGCCGCAGGTCGCCCAGCCCGAAATGGGCAACGACAAGGTCAGCCGGATCGGTCGATGACGACGCAAAGCCAGAAGCAGCCGCCCGATACCGCCGCCCTGCGCCAAGCACTGTCGCAGGTGCTAGAGCGGCTGCAGTCGCAGCCCTCCCGAACCTGGTCGATCATCATCACTTTCTATGGCGACGCGCTTCTGCCGCGCGGCGATTCGGTCTGGCTCGGCACGCTGAATGCGTTCTTCAGGGGGCTCGACATCAGCGACGGCGTGGTGCGGACCGCCATGTCGCGACTTGCGGCGGACGGCTGGCTGGAACGCAGCAAGGTCGGCCGCAACAGCTTCTACCGGCTCGGCGAGAAGGGGCGCCAGACCTTCCAGGAGGCGGCCAATCGCATCTACAATCCGAAGGTCGCCGACTGGGATGGCCATTTCACCGTGCTGATGCCGGCACCCGGCCCCGATCGCGACGTTCTGCGCAAGGCGCTGGAAGAGGCGGGTTACGGCACCCCGATACCGGGCACCTGGATCGCTCCCTCCGGCTGGGCCGTTCCCGACATCGCAAGCGAAGAACCGTGCCTTCAAGCACAAGGGTCGGCGGCGGACATGCGCGCGCTTGCCGATCGAGCCTGGCCGCTCGCCGTGCTCGCCGACCATTACCGTCATTTCATCGCCGACTTCAGCCCGCTGCTGGCCGCGCTTGAGCATGGCCTGCACCCCTCCGACCTCGGTGCGATCACGGCGCGCGTGCTGATGATCTACGAATATCGCCGCATCGTGCTGCGCGATCCGGGCCTGCCGGCGGCGATCCTACCGGAGGATTGGCCGGGAACGGCCGCCCGGCAGCTTTGCGCTGCGCTCTATCGCCACCTTGCCGTCGCATCGGAGCGCTGGCTTGACCAGAACGGCATGGATGAGGGCGGGCCGCTGAAGCCCGCGCGCCTCTCGATGACCGACCGGTTCGTATAAAACCTAATACTTTCAATGCCCGATGGCGACGTGTCTTTGTTGCAGCGCAAAGTGTTACAAAAAATCGTTGTCGAATTGATTTCTGTTACATATATTGCCCCCATTCGATGGAGGAAGCCATGTACACGCAAGCTCTCAACGCCAATCCGGATGCCGGCGAGCGCCAGGTCGAGGATGCGGCGCTGCTCGAAAAATTCCAGGCGCGCATCGACGCCGAAGATCGCATCGAGCCGAACGACTGGATGCCGGCAGCCTATCGCAAGACGCTGACGCGCCAGATTTCCCAGCACGCCCATTCCGAAATCGTCGGCATGCTGCCGGAAGGCAACTGGATCACCCGCGCTCCGTCACTGCGTCGCAAGGCGGCCCTGCTTGCCAAGGTGCAGGACGAATGCGGTCATGGCCTCTATCTCTACACCGCCGCCGAAACGCTTGGCGTCTCGCGCGAGGAGCTGGTCGACCAGCTTCTGACAGGCAAGGCGAAGTATTCCTCGATCTTCAACTATCCGACGCTGACCTGGGCCGATATGGGCGCCATCGGCTGGCTCGTCGACGGTGCGGCGATCATGAACCAGATCCCGCTCTGTCGCTGTTCCTACGGCCCCTATTCGCGGGCGATGATCCGGGTGTGCAAGGAAGAATCCTTCCACCAGCGCCAGGGCTACGAGATCATGGTGACGCTGTCGAAGGGCAATCAGGCACAGAAGGAAATGGCACAGGACGCGCTGAACCGCTGGTGGTGGCCGTGTCTGATGATGTTCGGCCCGCCGGACGCGGCAAGCCAGCATTCCGACCAGTCCACCCGCTGGAAGATCAAGCGCTTCTCCAATGACGAGCTGCGCCAGAAATTCGTCGACGCCACCGTGCCGCAGGCCCAGTATCTCGGACTGACGCTTCCCGATCCGGACCTCAAGTTCAACGAGGAAACCGGCCACTGGGAATATGGCACGATCGACTGGGACGAGTTCAAGCAGGTGATTTCCGGCAACGGCCCCTGCAACCGCGAGCGTCTTGCCGCCCGCAACAAGGCGCACGCGGAAGGCGCCTGGGTGCGCGAAGCCGCCCTCGCCTACGCCGAAAAACGCCAAGCCCGCAAGGCGGCTTAAGGAGTACCGACATGAAGGACATTTTTCCGCTCTGGGAAGTTTTCATCCGCTCGCGCAACGGCCTGGCCCACAAGCATGTGGGCTCGCTGCACGCCACCGACGCCACGCTTGCCCTGCAGGCGGCCCGTGACATCTACACCCGCCGCGGTGAGGGACTGTCGATCTGGGTCGTGCCGTCGAACGCGATCACGGCCTCCGACCCGGCCGACAAGGACATGATGTTCGAGCCGACCGCCTCGAAGATCTACCGCCACCCGACGTTCTACGACGTGCCGGAAGAAGTGGGCCATATGTAAGCTTCAGCTTACGGCTGGCTTCATCTGCATGACGATCCGGTGGCGCGCTACCGGAAGGTAAGTGCTCATCGTTCGCTCCGGTGAACGAACCTGGAGGAAACCCATGGCGAAGACCATTCGCGTCAACGAAACGCCGCTCGTTCTCTATACCCTGCGTCGCGCCGACGACGCGCTGATTCTCGGCCACCGTCTTTCCGAATGGTGCGGACACGCGCCGATGATGGAAGAGGACATGGCGCTTGCCAACATGGCACTGGACCTGATCGGCCAGGCGCGCTCGCTCTACACCTATGCCGGCGAGGCGGAAGGCGAGGGGCGGACCGAGGACGACTTCGCCTATTGGCGGGACGACCGCGGCTACCGCAATGCGCTTCTGGTCGAGCAGCAGAACGGCGATTTCGCCCGCACGATCATGCGCCAGTTCCTCTATGCCAGCTTCGCCGATCTCTATTGGCGCGCGATGATGAAGTCCAAGGACGAGACGCTCGCCGCAGTTGCCGCCAAGAGCGAAAAGGAAATGGCCTATCACGTGCGCCACACCGCCGAGTGGGTGATCCGGCTTGGCGATGGCACGACGGAAAGCCATGCCCGCATCGCCGCTGCACTCGACGAACTCTGGGCCTATACCGGCGAGCTGTTCGAGATGGACGCCTCCGAAAAGGGCCTGGTGGACGCCGGCATCGCCGTCGACCTTGCCAGCCTGCGCGACCAATGGCGCGCGAACGTGAAGGCCGTGCTTGAAGAGGCGACGCTGACCACGCCTGAGGACGGCTGGATGCAGAAGGGCGGGCGCACCGGCATCCACAGCGAACACCTGGGCCACCTGCTCTCCGACCTGCAGCACGTCCAGCATACGATCCCTGGAGCGGTCTGGTGATGACCGGGCGGGAAAGCCAGCCGATGCCGGCGCCTTTTCCGCCGGCGGACACTGCCGCGCTGCTGGCGCAGGCGCGCGCGGTTGCCGCGACCGTGTCGGACCCGGAGATACCGGTCCTGTCCATCGATGATCTCGGCGTCCTGCGCTCCCTGAAGATTTCCGAGGACGGTGCGCTCGAAATCGTCATAACCCCGACCTATTCCGGCTGTCCGGCGATGAACATGATTGCGCTGGAACTGGAACTGGCGCTGGAGAAGGCCGGCTTCGACCGGGTCAAAGTGACGACGGTTCTCTCGCCCGCCTGGACGACCGACTGGATGACCGAGGACGGCAAGCGCAAGCTGAAGGAATACGGCATCGCCCCGCCGTCGGAAAAGCGCGCCGGCCGCGGTGCCCTGTTCGGCGCCGACGAGGTGGAATGTCCTCGCTGCGGCTCGGTCCGCACCGCCCGGCTTGCCGAGTTCGGCTCGACCTCCTGCAAGGCTCTGTGGCAGTGTCAGGACTGCCGCGAGCCCTTCGATTATTTCAAATGTCATTGACGAGGTGATCCGGATGTCCGTTTCCCAGCAAGCCACGACCGTCGCCCAGACCCATGCGCCGACCTCGGCGCCGCAGCACGCCCCGCGCTTCCACAAGCTGCGCGTTGCCGACGTGACGCGCGAGACCGATCACGCCGTCTCCGTCGCCTTCGACGTGCCGGAAGAGCTGTCGCGCGACTACCATTTCGAGCCGGGCCAGTACCTGACCCTGCGCGCCGTAATCGACGGCGAGGACCTGCGCCGCTCCTACTCGATCTGTTCGGGGCCGAAGGACGGCGACCTGCGGGTCGCGATCAAGCGGCTCGACGACGGCACCTTCTCCAACTGGGTGAACGACGGGCTGAAGGCCGGCGACGAGATGGAGGTGATGACGCCGACCGGACGCTTCGGCCTTGCCAGTGCGCCGGGCGACGGCCGCATCCACGTGGGCTTTGCCGCCGGCTCCGGCATCACGCCGATCCTGTCGATCATGCGCGGCGTGCTGGAAATGGAGCCCGACAGCCACTTCTTCCTCTTCTACGGCAACCGCTCGACCGGCGACATGCTGTTCCGCAATGCGCTGGAGGAACTCAAGGACCGCTACCTCGGCCGTCTCGCCGTTTTCCACGTGCTGAGCAAGGAGGAACAGGATATTTCCGTGCTGAACGGCCGTCTTGACGGCGAGAAGGCACGGGTGCTGCTATCCTCTATGGTGCCGGCGAAGATGGTCGACCACGTCTTCATCTGCGGGCCGACCGGGATGATCGATGATCTGGAGACGACACTGAAGGATCTCGGCATCGGTGAGGATCGCATCCACACCGAACGCTTCGTCTCGGTCTTCAACGGCCGTCCGCGTGCGCCGGTGAAAGTTGCCCCGGATGCGCCGCCGGCGCACACGGCACTCCTGACCGTCGACGGCAAGCGCCGCGAGGTGCCGGTCGCCGAGGGCGAGTCGATCCTCGATGCGGCCCTGCGCGCCGGCATGGACCTGCCGTTTGCCTGCAAGGGCGGCATGTGCTCGACCTGCCGGGCCAAGGTGGTCGAGGGCTCGGCGCCGATGGAGGTCAACTACTCGCTAGAACCGTGGGAAGTGGAGGCTGGCTTCGTGCTGACCTGCCAAGCGCACCCCAAGAGCGCCCGCGTGGTCGTCGACTTCGACCAGATGTGATGGCTTGCAGTGCGGCGATGCTCGCCGCCGCGCTGTCTTCGACCCGCAGGTTGAACCGGATCTGTCGGGCCCACAGGCTATGAGCAGATACAAAAAAGGCCGGCGCTCGAAGCGACCGGCCTTTCATCCCCCAGCCCCCAAGCAAGCAAAGCGTAGGGCATCGACGCATGAGACGCCTTTCGCGCGCGAAGGGGTTCCTTGCGATGCGCACCGGTGAATGTCCGGCTTGTGCTTCTTGGCGCCGCACGTCCCCAAAAGTGCGTCACGCAGGCAAAATTGCACGCAATGCGTCGGCTGTCTTTGTGCTTTTGCAAGCGAGGTTGTGAAAACTTGCCGCACTCGCGCGGTAAGGAAGCCCGAACGGTGTGGTGGACTCTTCCCGCCGACAGTTTGGTCGCCCTCGCCGAGCGTTCCCCTCCTTCCGTCACCCCGGACCTGATCCGGGGTCCAGCCGCGCCGCGTCTGCGGCGCGAAAGAGTCTTCTGCGCTCAAGGACTTGAGCGCACTGGATGCCGGATCAAGTCCGGCATGACGGGCCAATTTGGTCGCCGCGCGAAAACAAAAAAGATCGGAACAGGACTTTGGCAATAAACGAAGGCCCGGACGATGAATTCGGGCTTCGATCAGGTCGTGTGCTTTAGTCCTTTGGCCGCTTGTCGATGACGCGCTTGGCCTTGCCTTCCGAGCGCACCACCGAGTTCGGGGCCTGGATGGCGATGGCGGTCGAGATGCCGATCGTGTCCTTGATGTGCTTGGCCAGGCGCTGCGCATGGGCCTGCAGCCCTTCCCCGTCCCAATGTTCCTGGCGCGCCTCAGTGAACACCGTCATCTTGTCCATGCGGCCTTCGCGGGAAAGCTCGATAACGAAATGACCGGCGCACCAGTCGGTGGCGAGCAGCGCTTCCTCGATCTGGCTCGGGAAGACGTTGACGCCGCGCAGGATGATCATGTCGTCGGAGCGGCCGGTGACCTTCTCCATGCGGCGCATGCCGGGACGCGCCGTGCCCGGCAACAGGCGTGTCAGGTCGCGCGTGCGGTAGCGGATGATCGGGAAGGCTTCCTTGGTCAGCGAGGTGAAGACCAGCTCGCCATATTCGCCGTCCTCGACCGGCATGCCGGTCTCCGGATTGATGATTTCCGGCAGGAAGTGGTCTTCCCAGATGTGCAGGCCGTCCTTGGTGTCGACGCATTCCTGCGCGACGCCTGGGCCGATCACTTCGGACAGGCCATAGATGTCGGTCGCCTGCATGTCGAAAGCGTGCTCGATCTCCTGACGCATGGCGTTGGTCCAGGGCTCGGCGCCGAAGATGCCATATTTCAGCGTGGTCGAGCGCGGATCGATGCCGGCCCTGGTGAAGCCGTCGAGCAGCGCCAGCATGTAGCTCGGCGTCACCATGATGATATCCGGCTGGAAGTCGCTGATGAGTTGAACCTGCCGCTCGGTCATGCCGCCCGACATGGGAACGACCGTGCAGCCGAGGCGCTCGGCGCCGTAATGGGCGCCAAGGCCACCGGTGAACAGGCCGTAGCCATAGGCGACGTGCACCATCATGCCCGGCTTGCCGCCGGCCGCACGGATCGAGCGGGCCATGACGTCGGCCCACATGTCGATGTCGTTCTTGGTGTAGCCGACGACGATCGGCTTGCCGGTCGTACCCGACGAGCCGTGGACACGGGCAAGCTTTTCCTTCGGCACGGCAAACATGCCGTAGGGATAGGTGTCGCGCAGGTCCTGCTTCACCGTGAAGGGGAACTTGGCGAGGTCAGAGAGATCGCGAAAATCGGAGGGATGAACGCCGGCCGCATCGAACTTCTGCCGGTAGAATGGCACGTTTTCGTAAGCATGCCGCAGCGACCAGGCGAGGCGCTCGCGCTGCAGCGACTGGATGCGGTCGCGCGAGGCGCGCTCGTGCTCATCGAGGCCGCCGAGAAAATCCGGGCTGGACTGGATGTTGGGGAACCTCATGTTCATACTCTCCTCCGTCTCGGGGCCTGTCCTCCAGACAGGATCATGCAGGCTTGTTGGTTTGCGGTCCATCAATTCCAATGAAGGAACTGCCGAGGCTTCTCGAATGGCCGCGGAACTCGGCAATGGTCACGCCGTCCACGCTGACCTTCACGTCGTAGATGCCAGAGCGGCCGGCGCGCGAGACTTCACGCGCCTCGGCCGTCAGCAGGTCGCCAAGCCGGCCGGGCCGGATGTAGCTGATGCTGCAATGGGCGGCGACCGTCGTCTCACCATAGGAATTGCAGGCGAAGGCAAAGGCGCTGTCGGCAAGGGCGAAGATGAAGCCGCCATGGGCGGTGCCGTGACCGTTGGTCATCGCTTCGCTGACCTTCATGGTAAGTGTTGCCTTACCGGGCCCGACCGAGACGACCTCCATGCCAAGCCCCTGGCTGGCGCGGTCGCTCTCCCACATGGTCCGGGCCGAAAGGCTTGCAAGTTCGGCGCCGCTCATTTCGCTTTTCCCGTGAAGACGGCCGGGCGCTTCTCCATGAAGGCCTTGACGCCTTCCGCATAGTCCGGCGTGCGGCCGGCCAGGCGCTGCAGGTCACGCTCGAGGTCGAGCTGCGTGTCGAGGTCATTGGCGCTGGAGGCCTGCATTGCTTCCTTGATGAGGGCGATGCCCTGGGTCGGCTGCGTGGCGAAATGGGCGGCCAGCGCCTCGGCTTCCACCATCAGCTTGTCGTCGTCGACGACCTTCCAGATCAGGCCCCATTCTTCCGCCTTCTCGGCAGAGAGCGGCTCGGCGGTGAATGCGAGCGCCTTGGCGCGGGCCTCGCCGATCAGGCGCGGCAGGAAGAAGGTGCCGCCGGAATCCGGCACGAGGCCGATCTTGGCGAAGGACTGGATGAAGCGGGCCGAGCGGGCGGCAATCACGATATCGCAGGCAAAGGCAATGTTGGCACCCGCACCGGCGGCGACGCCGTTGACGGCGCAGATGACCGGCTTGCGCAAGCTCCGCAGGCGGCGCACCAGCGGATTGTAGAAGGTCTCGATCGTATAGCCGAGATCCGGCGGGCCATCCTTGCCGACGCGATCGGATAGGTCCTGCCCGGCGCAGAAGCCGCGACCCTCGCCCGTCAGAAGCACGGCGCGACAGCTTTCGTCGGCAGCCTCCTCAAGCGCAGCGGCAATTGCGCGATGCATCTCTTCATTGAAGGAGTTGAGCCGGTCGGGCCGGTTCAGCGTGATCGCGGTCCAGCCCTCGCGCCGGTCCACCTTGATCGTAGACGTCACTTTCTGCCTCCCTTCGGCGGGTCAATAAGTTTCACTTGAATTGACCGATCGTTCGGTTAATAATTAGCCGAAATCGACCCCTTGTCAACTCTCAAGCACAATCGGGCCGAAGGTGGAGGAATTCATGACCGGACTGTTCGAGAAGCATCGCAATCTGCTTGCCGATGCGGTGAAGGCCATTGAGGAACGCGGTTTCTGGAGCGCGTTTTCGGAAGTTCCACGCAGCTACGGCGAGACACTGCCCGCCGAGGGCAAGGCCGCTTTCGAGGCGCTGATCGAAAAGCCCTTCGCGCTTGACCAGGAAGCGGACGATGGTCGCGTTGGCGGCGAGGTGTCACCCTTCGGCCGGGCACTCGGCATCACCTATCCTCGCACCGGCATCGACCGCTTGATCGCAAGGGCATCTGCCTCGGCAGCCGACTGGGCACGGGCGAGCGTAGAGGTTCGTTGTGGCGTCGCGCTGGAAATCATCACGCGGCTCAACAAGGTCTCCTTCCTGATGGCGCACGCGGTCGAGCAGACGACCGGCCAGGCCTTCGCCATGGCTTTTCAGGCCGGCGGTCCGCATGCGCAGGATCGCGCCTTGGAAGCGGTGGCCTACGCCTATCGCGAAATGACAAGCATCCCGCAGGGTGACGTCGCCTGGGACAAACCGGCCGGCCGCAACGTCATCCGGCTCACGAAGGAATTCCATATCGTGCCGCGCGGCGTCGGCCTTGTGATCGCCTGCGCCACCTTCCCGACCTGGAACAGCTATCCGGCGCTCTTTGCCGATGTCGTCACCGGCAATCCGGTCATCGTCAAGCCGCATCCGGCCGTCATCCTGCCGCTGGCGATCACCGTGAAGATCGCCCGCGAGGTGCTGATGGAGGCCGGCTTCGATGCCGACGTGGTCCAACTGGCCGTCGATATGCCGGAGGCGCCGGTCGCACCTACGTTGGCCGTCCATCCGGCAGTCGCGCTCGTCGACTTCACAGGGTCCTCCGAATTCGGCGGCTGGCTTCGCGAGCATGTTCGCGGCAAGCCGGTTTTCACCGAGGAAACCGGCATCAATACCATCGTTATCGACAGCGCCGACGATTTTGCGGCCATGTGCCAGAACATCGCTTTCTCGCTGTCGCTCTACAGCGGCCAGATGTGCACGACGCCGCAGGATATTTTTGTTCCTCAGGGCGGCATCGAGACGAACGACGGCCACAAGAGCTTTGATGAGGTCGCGGCCGGCATTGCTGCCGCCGTCGATGGGTTGCTTGCGGACCCGCAGCGCGCGGCGGCGGTCTGTGGTGCGATCCAGAACCCGGCGACGCTCGACCGTGTCGGCAAAGCCACCGGTCTCGGCCGCGTCGTGCGCGCCAGCGCTCCCGTTGGCGGGCTTGAGAATGGGCGGACGGCGACCCCGCTGATCCTTGCGGTCGAGGCCAGCGAAGCGGCTTACCTGAAGGAACAGTTCGGCCCGATCAGCTTCGTGGTATCCTGCGAAGATGCCACGGACGCGATCGATCGCGCCACGCACGCGGCCAGAGCGAAGGGCGGCATCACCGCCGCGCTCTACAGCCGCGACGCCGACCTGATCGACAAGGCGGTCGGGCTCTATGCGCAGGCCGGCGTTCCGCTCTCGGTCAACCTGACGGGCGGTATCTATGTGAATCAGAGTGCCGCCTTCAGCGATTTCCATGTCACCGGCGCCAACCCCGCCGGCAATGCCTGCCTGACCGACACGGCCTATGTCGCCCAGCGCTTCCGCGTTGTCTGTGTCCGCCGTCCGGCAGCGGCCTGAACCGCATCTTTAAGGAGGATTTCATGTCGGAAGCCTATATCTGCGATTTCACCCGCACGCCGATCGGCCGCTATGGCGGCGCGCTGAAGGACGTCCGCGCGGACGACCTCGCCGCCCATCCGCTGCGCGTGCTGAAAGAGCGCAATCCGGGGATCGACTGGGAAGCGGTGGACGACGTGATCCTCGGCTGCGCCAACCAGGCGGGCGAGGATAATCGCGACGTGGCGCGCATGGCGGTGCTGCTCGCCGGTCTGCCGGTGAGCGTGCCGGGCACGACGATCAACCGCCTCTGCGGCTCCGGCTTTGATGCCGTCGGCATGGCGGCGCGTGCGGTCAAGACCGGCGACGCCGACCTTGTGATCGCCGGCGGCGTCGAGAGCATGACGCGCGCGCCCTTCGTCATGGGCAAGGCGACCGACGCGTTCTCAAGGCAGGCGGAAATGTTCGACACCACCATCGGCTGGCGCTTCGTCAATCCGGTGCTGAAGGCGCAATACGGCGTCGATTCCATGCCGGAAACGGCCGAAAACGTCGCCGCCGACTTCGACATTTCGCGCGAGGACCAGGACCTCTTTGCCTATCGCTCGCAGCAGCGCACCAAGGCGGCGCAGGATGCCGGCTTCTTCGCCCGCGAGATTTCGCCGATCGACATCGTCGGCAAGAAGGGTGCGGTGACGACGGTTAGCGTCGACGAACATCCGCGCGCCGAAACGACACTGGAACAGCTCGCCAAGCTGAAGGCGCCGTTCCGGAAAGAGGGCGGCTCGGTGACGGCCGGCAACGCGTCGGGCGTCAATGACGGAGCCGGCGCGCTGATCATCGCCTCGGAAGCTGCCGTGAAGCGCTACGGCCTGACCCCGCGCGCCCGCATCGTTTCGGTCGTCTGCGCCGGCGTCGCCCCGCGCATCATGGGCATCGGCCCGGCGCCGGCGACGAAGAAGTTGCTCGAAAGGACCAGGTTTTCGCTCTCCGACATCGATCTGATCGAGCTGAACGAGGCCTTCGCCTCGCAGGGGCTCGCCGTCCTGCGCCAGCTCGGCCTGCCCGACGATGCCGAGCACGTCAACCCGCATGGCGGCGCGATCTCGCTCGGCCATCCGCTCGGCATGTCGGGCGCGCGCCTTGCCATGACCGCCGTGAGCGCCCTGGAAGTGCGCGGCGGCAGGCGGGCGATCGCAACCATGTGCATCGGCGTCGGCCAGGGGATCGCCGGATTGATCGAAAGGGTGTGACCATGACCAGCCCTGCCCATCCCGTTTCCATCACCCGCCATGGCGGCGTCGCCGTCATCACCATCGACTACGCGCCGGTCAACGCGCTCTCAAAGGCCGTGCGCGAGGGCCTGCTCTTTGCCGCCTCGGAGGTCGCCTCGGACGACAGCGTCACCGCCGCCGTCATCAGCGGCGGCCCGGGCCGCTTCATTGCCGGCGCCGATCTGAAGGAAATGGCGCTGCCGCCGGACGAGCCGTTCCTGCCCGACGTGGTGGCGGCGATCGACGCGCTGGAAAAGCCGGTCGTGGCGGCGATCGACGGGGCGGCACTCGGTGGCGGCCTCGAGATCGCGCTTGCCTGCGACTACCGCATCGCCAGCCCGAAGGCGATGGTCGGCCTGACCGAGACGCGGCTTGGCATCATCCCCGGCGCCGGCGGTACCCAGCGCCTGCCGCGCCTGACCGGCATGGCGGCGGCCATCACCCTGATCGCCGAAGGCAAGATCCTGAAGGCGGCGGAAGCGCAGAAGCAGGGGATCGTCGATCGCGTCGTCGAGGGCGACCTGCTGGCTGCGGCGATCGCTGCGGCGGAGACGATGGAGAAGCGCCGCGTGCGCGAACTGCCCGTTCCCGAGGGTAACGAAGCCGAAGAGGATGCGGCCGCAACGGCTGCAATCGCGCGCGCCAAGGGCGTGCCGGCGATAACGGAAGTGATCCCGATCATCCGCACGGCGCGCAACCCGGCCTTTTCCGACGGGCTCGCCACCGAGCGCGCCGCCTTCCTGCAACTGCGCGAAAGTGCGGAAGCCAAATCGCTGCGGCATCTCTTTCTCTCCGAGCGCGAGGTCTGGAAGGTGCCAGGGCTGCAGGGTGCGAGCACTCGCCCGGTCGCCAAGGTCGCCGTCATCGGCGCCGGCACGATGGGCGCCGGCATCGCCGTGGCGCTGGCCGATGCCGGACTGACCGTCACCGTCCTCGAACGCGACGAGGCTGCGGCCTCGGCCGGCCGAGAACGCGTGAAGGGGCTTTACGAACGGCAGGTCAAGAGCGGCCGCATCAGCACTCAAGTGATGGCCGAGCGGCTTTGCCGGCTGGCCATCGGCGCCGACTGGAGCGTTCTCGGCGAACAGGATCTCGCCATCGAGGCGGCTTTCGAGGACATGGCCGTGAAGGCCGACATCTTCAAGCGGCTGGACGAACTCTGCCGTCCGGGCGCGATCCTGGCCTCCAACACCTCCTATCTCGACCTCGACGCGATCGCCGCGGTGACGAAGCGGCCGGAAGACGCGGTTGGCCTGCACTTCTTCTCGCCGGCCAACATCATGAAACTGCTGGAAGTCGTGCGCGGCGAAAAGACCAGCGCCGAGGCGCTTTCCACCGCGCTGGCGCTGGCGAAGAAGATCGGCAAGATCCCGGTCGTCGCCGGCAATTGCGACGGTTTCATCGGCAATCGCATCTATGCCGTCTATCGGCGCCACGCCGAGTATCTGATCGAGGACGGCGCGTCGCCGGAACAGGTGGACGCGGCGCTGGAGGCCTATGGCTTTGCCATGGGCATTTTCTCCGTCTCCGACATGTCCGGCCTCGACATCGCCTATGCGATGCGCAAGCGCCGCGCCGACAGCCGCGATCCCGGCGAGCGTTACGTGGCGATTGCCGACACGCTGGTGGAAGCCGGTCGCCTCGGCCGCAAGACGGGCGCCGGCTGGTATGCCTATGACACCGCTGGCAAGAAATCGGTCGACCCGGTGACGGCGCAGACGATCGAAGCCGCCCGCGCGGCGAAGGGCATTTCGCCCCGCGCCTTCACGCCGGAAGAGATCCAGCGCCGCCTCGTCGCCGTCATGGCCAACGAGGGCGCGAAGGTGCTTTCCGAGGGGATCGCGCTGCGCGCCTCCGACATCGATCTCGCCTTCGTCAACGGCTACGGCTTTCCGCGTCTCAAGGGCGGCCCCATGTGGGCGGCCGACCAGATCGGCCTGTCGCGCGTCCTCGAAGAGGTCGAGGCGGCGCACAAGACCGGCGGCGCTGGCTCCGAACCTGCTCCCCTTCTCATCGAACTTGCCCGCTCGGGCAAAACCTTTGCCGCGTGGCGCCGCTGAACGCAGCGCAAACAGGAGACCATGACATGTCGATCATCCTGAAAAGCTATGTCGAAGACCGCTGGTTCACGCCGGAAAGCGGCTTTGTCGACATTCCGAGCGCGATCGATGGTCGCGTCGTCGCCCGCGCCTCGACGAAGGACCTCGATTTTGCCGCAGCTCTTGGCCATGCGCGCGAGATCGGCGGGCCGGCACTGCGCGCGCTCACCTTCCACGAGCGCGCCGGCATGCTGAAGACCATTGCGGTCTACCTCAACGAGCGCAAGGAAGAGCTCTATCAGATCGCCTTCGACACCGGCGCCACCCGCCGCGACAACTGGATCGACATCGACGGCGGCATCGGCACGCTGTTCGCCTATGCCTCGCGCGGCAAGAAGGAACTGCCGAGCGAGCGCTTCGTCATCGAGGGCGAGACCGAGGGGCTGTCGAAGGGCGGCACTTTCGTCGCCCGGCATATCCTGACGCCACTGACCGGCGTCGCCGTCCATATCAACGCCTTCAACTTCCCCTGCTGGGGCATGCTGGAGAAGCTGGCGCCGACGATCCTCGCGGGTGTTCCCGTCATCACCAAGCCGGCGACGGCGACCGCTTACGTGGCCGAGGCCTGCGTGCGGATGATCGTCGAAAGCGGCATCCTGCCGAAGGGCGCGCTGCAGTTCATCGCCGGCTCCACCGGCGACCTGCTCGACCACCTGACCGGCCAGGACGTCGTCTCTTTCACCGGCTCGGCCGATACTTCGGAGAAGCTGCGCAACCACCCAGCCATCTCTCGCAATGCGGTGCGCTTCATTGCCGAACGCGATTCGTTGAACGCAGCCGTGCTGGGACCGGACGCGGTGCCGGGCACGCCGGAGTTCGACATCTTCGTCAAGGAAGTGGCGCGCGAGATGACGGTGAAGGCCGGGCAGAAGTGCACGGCGATCCGCCGCGTGGTCGTGCCGCGGGCGCAGGAAGCTGCCGTGACCGAGGCGCTGAAGGCAGCGCTCGGCAAGGCCGTTCCCGGTGATCCGCGCCTGGACGAGACGCGCATGGGGGCGCTGGCTTCACGTTCACAGCGTGCCTCGGTGGTTGAAGCGATCGAGGAACTGCGTGCCGAGGCGGAGATCGCCTTCGGCCATGTCGACATCGCGGGCGGTGAGGGCGCATTCTTCGCGCCGGTGCTGCTGCGCTGCGACCGGCCGCTGAAGGCGGCGAAGGTGCATTCGGTGGAAGCCTTCGGCCCGGTCTCGACTTTGATGCCTTACGACACGCTGGATGAGGCGGTAGAACTGGTAAAAAAGGGTGAGGGGAGCCTGGTTGCCTCCGTCTACACCTATGATGCCGATGTCGCCGACGCGCTGATCTTCGGTATCGCTCCCTATCACGGGCGCGTGCTCGTGCTCGACCGCGACTGCGCCAAGGAATCGACCGGCCACGGCTCTCCGCTTCCGGGCCTCGTCCATGGCGGCCCGGGCCGCGCGGGCGGCGGCGAGGAGATGGGTGGCCTTCGCGGCGTGTTCCACTACATGCAGCGCACCGCGCTGCAGGGTTCGCCCGAGCGCATCGCCGCGATCACCCGGCGCTGGGCAAAGGGTGCGGCCGCCCCCGTCACACCGGAGCATCCTTTCAAGCGCAACTATGAGGGCCTGAAAATCGGCGAGACGGTGGAGACTCCTTCGCGCACGATCAGCCTCGAGGATATCGAGCACTTCGCCCATTTCACCGGCGACGAGTTCTACGCGCACATGGACGAGGAGGCCGCGAGCGCCAACCCGTTCTTCCCCGGCCGGGTGGCGCACGGCTACCTGATCCTGTCGTTCGCCGCCGGCCTCTTCGTCGATCCGGCGCCAGGTCCGCTGCTTGCCAACTACGGCCTCGACAACCTGCGCTTCCTCAAGCCGGTCTCGCCCGGGGATTCGATCCGCGTGCGGCTGACGGTAAAGGACAAGAAGGCGGCGCGCAGCCCGGAATATGGTGAGGTGCGCTGGGACGTCGAAGTGTTCAATCAGGACGACGAGACGGTCGCCCGCTACGACCTTCTGACCATGAGCGCGCGCACCGCCGCATAACGGTGCCGATGTCCAGCGCCGCACCTGCGTGCGGCGCGCGGAAAACGAAGCGCTTGCGTTCGAGGAGGGACGCAGGCCATGCTTCGGTCACTGCCTGGCGATACCTTCCGGGCGTCGCCCATGACATGCCGGAATTCGTGTCACGATCGTCCTGGAGGGATGACGATGGAGCATGCGGAGGCAAGAGGACGCATAGACCGGCGGGTTCTCGCCGGCGTCGGCGCGCAACTGCGTCACAGGGGCGTCGATCCAGTACCGATCGGCCGGCGCGTTGGTTGCCCGGTCATCGAAAGCGATTTTTCCGATCCCACGGTCAGCCTAGGCCAGTTTGTCGGCTTTCTAGAGGAGGCCGGACGTGTCATGCGCGACGCCGCCGGCATCTGGCAATGTGGCCGGGCTTTCGTACCGTCGGGACTGCCGGAGCTCTTCCCGCACTTCGAGCGCGGCACCCGGCTCGGCACGGTACTTTCGGCCCTCGTCGCGACGATGAACAAGGTCCAGTCCGGCAGCATAATCCGCCTTTCCATCAAGGATTCGCTCGCCCTCATCGAATACCGCATCCTCGATCCGGCGATCTGGCCGCGCGCCTTTGACGTCGAGTTCACCTTTGGCTTCTTCGATGGCGTCATCCGTCGCTACTTCAAGCCGGATTTCCGCCCCGAGAGCCTCGTCTTCGAGCATGAGCCGGGCGGCCGGCGCATCGCGTTCGACAGTGCCTTCGGCCTTGCCTGCGTCTATGGCTATTCCAGCAATCTCTTTGCATTTCCGGCCGCGATGCTCTCCCTGCCGGTGCTGGCGGAGTGGCCGGCGGGTGCCAAGAACGATCCCCCGGCACGATCCGAGTTCGGCGAGGGATTGGCCGACAGGCTGAGACGGGCAGTGCTATCCTGCTTCGGCGAGGGCGAGATGGATCAGGAAACAATTGCGGAGATGGTCGGGCTTTCGGCCCGCACCTTGCGCCGACGGTTGCTGGAGGAAGGACTGACATTTCGCGACGAGATCGAGCGGCTGCGGATGGAATACGCTCGCGAGATGATCCTGCAGACGAACCTGCCCTTCATGGAGCTTGCCAGTCGGCTCGGCTACCGCCAGCAATCGGATTTTACCCGCGCCTTTCGCCGGGCCGAAGGCATACCACCGAGCGGCCTCAGGCGGTTGCGATCGGACGGCTGACGGCGAGTAGTCTCTTTGAGGTTGCTCCAGTCCCCGTCATCCCGGCCGTGAGCCGGGATCGAGCAGCGCCGTGTCTGCGGCGCGAAAGAGCCTTCGCGCTCAAGGACTTGAGCGCGCTGGATGCCGGGTCAAGCCCGGCATGACGCTGTTGCTGGTAGCTTTTGGGCCGGTGTGACGCACCGGCCCCAACGTTTATCGCCTAAGACGGATTGCGGATCGTGATCGACGGATTGTGGTCGAAGAAGTTGAACGGCATCAGCGTGATGCCCTTCCACATGGTCGACATCACCGGCCAGTCCTCCATGTGCGGCACATGGTGGAAACCCATCGTGTACCAGGTGACGATGTCGGTGTCGTGGATGCTGCGATCTTTCTTCACCCATTCCGGCAGGCTGTCCTTGCCGTCACCCTGGAAGGCGTATTCGCCGCCGGCATAGCGCTCCTTCGGGTCGTAGGCCGTGTTCCAGAAGGTGTACTCGATATAGGCGTTACGGCGGGCCGGCGGGTCGTTGATCACATCCAGCGGCGAATAGGCGACGCTGTTTTCCGGCAGGATCATGTAACCGGGATGATGGCCGAGCTTGGTTTCCTTGCCCATGTTCATGACGTGATACATGGCCGGTGTCGCCGGGTTGACCTTGTAGCGCCCCTGCAACTCCGTCATCGGCATCTCGTCCTTCGTCTCCCAGAAGGTGCGGCGCGGCGTGCCTTCAGGCGCGGTCGCGGGCACGAGACCGGTGCGGGCAAACATGTTGTTCTGCCCGTCGATGTCGAAGTCGAAGCGGAAGTTGAAGAAGTGGTCGTGGTTCGGCGCCACGAGGTTCGGCGCGATCAGCGTGCCGTACTTCGTGTCTTCCGCCGCCGTTGCGTCCTTCATCGAGGTGGATGCCACGCCCTTGACTGCATCAAGGCCGGTCGCGCCGACCATGACGCGGATCATGCCGTTCTGCTGGAAGACATAGTCGATCAAATAGTCGTAGTTGCCGACCTCGGAGGCCGAGCGGACGACAAGCTCGGTCGCCGGACGACCTTCCGCCGGCACTGGCTTGTCGGGTGTCTGCGCGAAGATCTCGTAGTGGCGCCAGGCCGGATCGCCGATGTTGCGCTCGAAGACGCAAAGAGCGTTCGGGATCTCGACCGGTGAACCATCATCGGCATGCACGACCGCCGGCAGGAATTTCGCATAGGCCGGGCAATCAACGCCGGCGGTCAGCGGGCTCAGGAAGATGCCGAAGCCGTATTCTCCGCTGTCCATGTAGGTGCGCCAGTACCAGCCCTCGCTCGGATCCATGTAGGGCACGAAGACCTCCGAAAGATTGGCCTGATAGAGCACCGAGCGGGGGCCCTTGCCGTCATTGGCAGAGATCTCCGAGAGCACGACGCCCGGCCGCTTGTCGACACGCCAGCGGAAGCTCCACATGTCCCAATTGATCAGGCTGCCATCGACGGAAAAGTTCGCACCATCGGGCTGGTTGAGGATTGCTGCCTTGATCGGCCCATCAAGCTTCATGTCCTTGCGGGCGCCAATGTCGTCCTGGAGGTACCCCCAGCCGTCTTCCGGCACCGGCACGACGCCGGTATCAACGACCTCGACAACCTTCTGGCTTGTCAGATCGACAGTGGCAAACAGCCCCTCGATCGGCTTTGCATAGAAGTTGCTCTGGGTCGGATTGACATAGCACGGCACCTTCATCAGGCGCTTGCCGGCCTCGTCGGGCGTGCCGAAGGCACCAGCCGTTAGCGGCAGGCAGAACACCTGGTCCGGCTTCAGGTCGCGCTTGGCCAGCGCCGCGACGAAGTCAGGATTCTGCAGGGCGAGGTTCATCGCGCCTAGAAATTCCTCCAGCAACAGCATCGGCTGGCCGGTCACCGGTTCCCACGACAGCACCTTCTTGGCCGTGATGTCGACCTCGCCCTTGAACACGCCCTTGCCGGTTTTGACGTTGACGACGGCGCGGCGGTCTTCCGGATCGCCTTCCTTCCATTTCAGCACGACGTCCTTGGCCGGCTCCTGCAGCTCGATCAGCGGATAGCGACTGTCGGCATCAGTCTTGCCGTCATCCTTCAAGATCTGGACGACCGCGGAGATTTCCGCGGTGGAGAGCCCGTCGAGCGGGTGCGACAGGGCCGCACTGCTGCCTGCGGCAGTGATGGCGGCAGCGGCCAGGAGCCGGCCGACCGTGCGCTTCAAGAGATCTGGCATGGTGATTTCCCTCTGGACTTGTTGAAATGGCGCCCAGGGACACCAGCCCGGTCGCGCGGTAAGTCTAGCGAGGCGAATTTCTTGCGGTTTGGCATTTTCGGCCAAGTTGAGCCATGCCCGATCAAATCAGGCGGCAGACCGGGCTCAGCCCAAGATGGCGCCGAGGCCCGCGTCATTCAGGCCAGTTTTCCAGAACCTCGACGAAGCGGGTCAGCCAAAGGTTCGTCTGGTGGCCGTCAACGGCGCGATGGTCGATCGTCAGGGAGACATAGGCCATGGGCCGGATCTGGATCGCATCGACGCCGCCGATCTCGCGCACGACTACGCGCTTCTCCAGCTTGCCGACCCCAAGGATCGCCGTCTGCGGCTGATTGATGATGATCGGCGAGGCAAACAACGAACCGGAGACGCCGTGGTTGGAGATGGTGAACGTGCCGCCGCGCATGTCCTCGGGCTTGAGCGAGCCGCTGCGGGCGCGGGCGGTCAGGTCCTGCAAGGCGGTTGCGGTTCCGGCCAGCGACACGTCCTGCACCCGACGGATTACCGGTACCACCAGCCCCTTGTCGCCCAGGGCCGTGCCGACGCCGATGTTGACGTCGTCGAAAATCTCCAGGCGATCATCATGCCAGCGGCTGTTGATCTCCGGCACCGCCCGCATGGCAGCAGCGGCGGCGACGACGATGTAGGCGGTATAGGAGAGGTTGATGCCGCGCGCGGCAAGTGCCGCCTTGTTGGCCTCGCGATGCTTCATGATGGCGGAGAAATCCGCTTCGAACACCGCCGTGACATGTGGGGCGACCGTGACCGAGTTGAGCGTGTTGCTTGCGATCGCAAGCCGCATGGTCGAATGCGGCACCGTTCGGCTGCCGGCGAGCTCTTCGCGGCCGGTGGGAGCCGGTGCCGGTTGCGGCGCCGCACGGGGAGCCGCAAGCGTTTCAGTAACACCAGGCGCATCGGCCCGTGACGCAAAGGCCGCCTCGATGTCGATGCGTGTCACACGTCCGTTCTTGCCGGTGCCTGCGACCGTGGCCGGGTCGATGCCGTATTGCAGGGCCGCGTGGCGTACCGCCGGCGAGTAGCGCATCACATCGGGCACAGCCTTCGCTGTTTCATGTGAAATGGGGGAAGCCGCAGCAGCTGGTATGCTCCGGCACGCGTCGCCGGCGCGGATGCGCCCCAGCACCGCGCCGGGCCCCGCATCGTCGCCGCTTTGCAGCAGGATCTCCGCCAGGATGCCGGCTACCGGAGAAGGAACCTCCTGCGTGACCTTGTCGGTTTCCAGCTCCACCAGCGGGTCGTCGATGGCGACCGCCTCGCCCGGCTGCTTCAGCCAGGCGCGCACGACCGCCTTTGTTCCTTCCTGCTCGAGGGGAGCCTGGACGTCCATCAGCGCGGCCATGCTCAAAACTCCACCAGGGACTGGATCTTTGCGCGGACGCGTTCGACGGAGGGCACGGCCCAGTCGAGCAGCACTGGATTGTGCGGGCTCGGGATGTCGGGCATCGTCAAGCGGGAGACGGGCGCGTCGAGGTCCATGAAGGCCTCGTCGGCGACGACGGCGGAAATTTCTGCACCAAAACCGGCCGTGCCGAGATCCTCGTGCACGATCAGGCAGCGCCGGGTGCGACGAACGGACGAAAGCACAGCGTCGCGGTCCCAGGGCAGTAGCGTGCGCAGGTCGATCACGTCGGCCGAGATGCCTTCCGCGGCTTCCTCGCAGCGCGGCACCATCGCCCCCCAGGTGACAATCGTGATCGCATCGCCGTGGCGGGTGTGGCGGGCCTTGCCGAAGGGCAGGGCGAAGTCGTCACCCGGATAGGGCCGACGCGCCCAGGCATGGTCGAGCATGGCGCGATGCTCGAAGAAGATCACCGGGTCATTGCCGCGCAGCGCCGTCCGCAACAATCCGACCGCATCCTCGGCATTGGAGGGCACGGCGACCTGCCAGCCCGGCTGGTGCACAAAGGCGACCTCGTTTGTCTGGCTGTGCCAGGGATCGCCGCATTTGAAGAAGCCACCGGGCATGCGCAGCACGATCGGGGCGGCGAAGCGATTGTTGGTGCGCCAGCGGATCGTGCCGCAATCGTTGATCTGCTCGGTA
Source organism: Rhizobium sp. ARZ01 (assembly GCF_014851675.1). NCBI lineage: Bacteria > Pseudomonadati > Pseudomonadota > Alphaproteobacteria > Hyphomicrobiales > Rhizobiaceae > Rhizobium > Rhizobium sp. ARZ01. The sequence continues at coordinate 158,532 of NZ_JACVAE010000003.1, read as the reverse complement.
GCCGGCTCAGCATATTTGCGGAACTGGATTTCCGGCACCGGCATGAGGCCGGCAAGCGCCATGCCGACGGCGCGCCCGACAATGCCCTCTTCCGACAGCGAAGTGTCGAACACCCGCTCGCGTCCGAACTTTTCCTGCAGACCAAGCGTGACCGCATGCACGCCACCCTTGGGACCGATGTCCTCACCGAACAGGACGACGCGCTCATTGACCGTCAACTCGTGATCGAGCGTACGGCGGATCGCCGTCACCATGTTGATGCGCTGGCTGTCGCCAGCAGGCTGGTCGGTCGTTGCCGGTGCAACATAGCCGACGCTGTGCTGCCCGCCCATTTGCTGCATCTCGCCGTCGAAGAAGACGTGGCGGGTGAGCGTTCGCGGATCGGCAACCGGCCGCGCCTCGGCAGCCTCGCGCGCCACCTCAGCGGCGGAAGCGGCCTCGGCAGCGGAAGCCTGCCATTCCGCCTCGCTCATCACCGCCGGAACGAGATAGTCCTTTAGACGCGGCAGTGGATCACGCGCCCATTCGGCACGCACCACGTTCTCACTCTTGTAGGCCTGCGTGTCCTGGAAACTATGCCCTTCCAGGCGCGGCACAGTAAGCCGCAGAAGCGCCGGCGTGCGGCTTTCGCGCACGAACTCGACTGCCTCCGCCGTCAGCCGCACGGCTTCCGCCGGATCGCAGCCGTCGCCGTCGAAGATCACAAGATTCTGCCAGCCGGCAAGATTGGCGGCAATGTTGCCGCCCGGGGTCTGCAGGGTGGAGGGCACGGAGATGCCGAAACCGTTGTCCTCGATGTAGAACAGCATCGGCAGAGCTTGCGTGGTGGCGATAGTGAGTGCCGACCAGAAGCCGTTCGAAGCGACCGAGCCGTCGCCACCGAGCACGACGCCAATCGCCCGGTCGTAATCCGGCCTCTTCAACACTGTGCGGTAATATTCGAGCGCCTGTGCCCAGCCGGCCGTCGGCGTGTACTGCGTCCCCACACCGCCGCACATGGGCAGTGCCGAGGCACCGTTGCGGTTCGGATAGTTGAACACCACACCGATATCGCGACCATCCGAGTAGCCGCCGGCCCGGCCCATGGCCGAGCCCAGCGCCTCGGCCGGATCGACGCCGAGCGCCAGGAGCAGCGGGCGGGAGCGATAATAGCCGCAAGCGCCGTCATGCTGCTCCGTCAGCCGGCAACCGAGCATGATCTGCGCCATGTCGTGGCCGCGGGCGGAGAACTGGTAGAGCACCTTTTTCTCCGGAACCAGCCGCGTCTCTTCCATCTCGTCGAGTGCGCGGGAAAGCTGAACGAGGTGGGCGATACGCTTCCAGTCGATCGTCTCGTCCGGTGCATTGCGAACGAACCGTTTCAGCGCTGCCTGTGCCATTTCGCGTCCTCCTCGCAAAGCAATCACATGAGAAATGATAATACGATTTGACCGTGATTTTGTTTCAGAATTCCGCCTGCATGTCATATTGTTGAAACGACTGTTTCATTAAGTGGAGGAAAGTGAATGACTGATATCGAGCTTGACGCCGTCGACCGGCAGATCCTTCGCGTGCTGCAGCGCCAGGCCGACATCAGCCACGCAGCGCTCTCCGAAAAGGTGGGCGCCTCGAGTGCCTCCTGCTGGCGCAGGATCAAGGCGCTGGAGGCGGCGGGCGTGCTCGGAGAAACGGTGCGCCTGGTCGAGCCGGAAGCGATCGGCCGGGGATTGAACGTCTTCTGCCAGGTGCGCATGAAAAGCCACGATCCCGCCGCTCGGCGCGATTTCGAGCGTTTCGTCGAGAGCCACGACGAGGTACTCGAATGCTATTCGATGTCGGGCGAGTGGGACTATCTGCTGCGCGTGGTGGCGGCGGACGTGCGTGACTATGAGCGATTACTGATGCACGGCATTCTCACCCATGAGGCTGTGGCGAACTCGTCGTCGCATTTTGCCCTCAAGAGCGTGAAGTACACGACAGCGCTGCCGGTTTGAGTTCGAGGCATGGGGTTCCCTTGGCGTTTCCGAAAGGAACCTCTTTTCAATGGCTTGATTTTAAGCGCGCTTCGCCTCTCCGCAGACGCGCGACTTTGTGATCGACCCAGACGCAAATTGCCGTTGACTCTTATCCGGCGCTCTGGAATCTATTGGAACATAACGAGAACAAAGAAGGAATGAACGTCATGGCAACGCCTGCCCTGGCGCAGAAGCAGCTTTTTGCCCTGCGTGAGGCTATCGCCCGCATCGAAAACGCCGACGGCCCTGGCCTTGCCCGGCGCAAGCGCCGCTGGCAATGGGATACACAGGAATCGCCGGACGGCGCGCCGCCTGCACCCGCATCCGGAGAAACGCCCGGTCTCGAAGCCGTTTTCGATGGCGGCCTTCCAGCTTGCGGTCTCATTGAAATCCGAAACGCGCAGACCCGCGATACGGGAGCTGCAACCGGTTTCTCCTTGGCCCTTGCCGCGTTCCAGCAGGACCGGGCCGAAAGAGGCGAGGGCGCGACGCTCTGGATCGGCCAGGCAATGGCGCTTTCCGAAGCCGGCACGCCCTACGCACCCGGTCTCAGGAAGCACGGCCTCGATCCGGCGCGCTTTTTTCTCGCCCGGCCGCGCACGGTACCGGATGCGCTGTGGATGGCGGAGACAGCGCTCGGCGTGCCGGCCTTTTCCACTGTCGTCCTGGAAATTCGTGGCAACCCGACCTGCTTCGGCCTGACCGAAAGCCGCCGGCTGCAAATGCGGGCGCGGGCGAACGGCATCCTGCTTCTGCTACTGCGCCAGGCTGGCGAGGAGGAGGCGAGCAGCGCGCTCTGTCGCTTGCGCATCGACCCGGCCCCCGCCAACGAACGCCCGCTGCCGGACGGAACCACGCTTGCCGGCAGCATCGGCAAGCCCGTCTTCCTCGTCACGCCGGAGAAAAGCAAGACCGCCGACCCCGTCGGCATCCTGTTGGAGTGGAACCCCGATGACCGCCGTTTCAACCACCTCGAACCCCGCGCTATCGCTCCTCAGGAAGAGCGGCGACCAGCGAATTCTCTGCCTCTGGTTTCCCTACCTGCCCGCCGATCGGGTGGCGCGGCAGCGCTGGGGGAGATCGTGGCTTTCAAAGGGGCGTCCTGAGCATCCGCCCGTCGTCTTCGCCGGCCGCAGCGACAATGCCATGCGGCTCTCCTTCCTGGATCGCGAGGCCGAGCGGGTCGGCCTGCGCAAGGGGCAGGGTGTCACCGAGGCACGCGCCATTTGCCCGACGCTGGACATCCTTCCCACCGACCCGGCAGCCGACCGGGCCTTGCTCGAGGCACTCGCCGACTGGTGCGACCGCTATACGCCACTGGTGGCGCTCGACGCCGCCGACGGGCTTTATCTCGACATTACGGGCTGCTGCCATCTTCATGGCGGCGAGCGGGCACTGCTCGACAACGTTCTGTCGAACCTCTTTGCGCTCGGCATCGAGGCGCGCGGCGCGATCTCCGCCGCCGCCGGCCTGTCCTGGGCGGTCGCACATTTCGGCGATGGCGGCGTGATCGATATCGATGCGGCGCAGGATGTGCTCGCTCGCCTGCCGACTGCGGCCTTGCGCCTGCCGGCAGATGTGATCGGGCCACTTGACCGGGTCGGGCTGAAGAGCATCGGTGATCTTCTGCCCCTGCCGCGCGCGCCGCTCGCCCGCCGCTTCGGCCCCCTGCCGCTTCTCAGGCTCGACCAGGCACTGGGACTGGAGGACGAGCCGATTTCGCCGCGCTTGGCCGTACCGATGCTATCGGCGGAGCGCAGGCTCTTCGATCCCGTCCAGTCCGAAGAAGACATCCTCGCGCTTGCCGCCCATCTCGCCGGCAACTTGAAAGAGGGGCTGGAGCGGCGCGGCGAGGGCGGGCGCCTGTTTGCGCTCCTGCTTTTCCGGGTTGACGGCCGCGTGTTCCGCATCCAGGCAGCAACCTCGGCGCCCCTCAGGGACCCCGAGCGGATCGCTCTTCTCTTTCGCGAACGGCTGTCGGCCGTGCATGACGACCTCGATGCCGGATATGGTTTCGAGATCGTCCGGCTTTGCGTGCTGACCGGCGAACCGTTCGAGACCGCGCAGGAGGATTTTTCCGCCGCCGCCGGCGAAAACCGGTCGCTTTCGGCCTTTGCCGACCGGATCGTGGCCCGTTTCGGTCCGGAAAGCCTGCTTGCCGCCACCCTGCCCGAAAGCCACGTGCCCGAGCGGGCAGCGGTCCTGTCGCCGGTCACCGATATTTTGGACAGCAAGCAGGCCGCCGGGCTTGGAAGGCAGGCAACGGCCGCCATCGCTCAGGGCGACCGCCCCCTCCGCCTGCTCGCCCCGCCCGAACCGGTCGAGGCCATGGCCGGTATCCCTGAAGATGCGCCGCGGACCTTTCGCTGGCGGCGCGGGTCCCACCGCATCACCCGCGCGGAAGGGCCCGAACGCATCGCCGGCGAATGGTGGATCGACGGCAAGGACCACCCAGCCCGGGATTATTTTCGCGTCGAGGACGATTCTGGCCGCCGTTACTGGCTTTTCCGCGAGGGCCTCTACGGGGACGATACACCTCTTCCCCGCTGGTTCATCCACGGAGTCTTCGCATGAGCGACGCTCCCACCTTCTACGAGTTCGGCGCGCGCACCAATTTCTCCTTCCTCGAAGGGGCTGCCTCCGCCGAAGGCATGGTGGAGACCGCCAAGCGGATCGGCCTTGGCGGCCTTGGCATCGCCGACCGCAACACCGTCGCCGGCGTCGTGCGTGCCTACAGCAAGGCGAAGTTCGAAAAGTATCCGTCATTTCGGCCGGGCGCCCGCCTTGTCTTTTCCGACGGCACGCCGGACATCCTCGCCTATCCGCAGAACCGAACCGGCTGGGCCAATCTCTGCCGCCTGCTGAGCAGCGGGAACCTGCGCACGAAGAAGGGAGAATGCACGCTTGCGCTCGCCGACCTCACGGAGTGGCAGGCGGAACTGCAGCTCATCGTCATGCCGCCGGCCGGCCGGCCCGAACCGGAGCGGCTTCGCACCCTGCTTGAGTCTTTGCGGGAAAGCGCCGGCGACCGGCTCTACCTGGCGCTGGTGCCGCGCTATGACGGCCTCGACCGGCACGACCTTGCCACACTCGCCCTTCTGGCTCGGCAAACCCGGGTCCGGCCAATTGCCTCCAACGACGCACTTTTCGACGTCGCCGGCAGCCGCCCGCTCGCTGACGTCGTCACCGCCATCCGCCGCAAGGCGACAATCGCCGGTCTGGGCTTCCATCAGCAGGCCAATGCGGAGCGCTATCTCAAGGGCCCTGCCCAGATGGCGCGGCTTCTGCGTGATCATCCCGAGGCGATTGCCAACACCGAACGCTTCTTCCGCGGGCTGAGGTTCGATCTGGCAGAATTGGGTTACCAATACCCGGACGAATCCGACCCAGGCTCGACGCCGGCGGAGACGCTTCTGCGGCTCGTGCGCGAGGGCGCGTCCAGTCGATACCCGCGCGGCGTGCCGGCCAAGGTTGAGGAGCGGCTTACCTATGAACTCGACCTCATTAGAAGGAAACGATACGAGCCCTACTTCCTGACCGTCCACAAGCTGGTGTGCTTTGCCCGCAGCAAAGGCATCCTCTGCCAGGGCCGCGGTTCGGCCGCCAATTCCTCGGTCTGCTACTGCTTGGGGATCACGGAGGTCGACCCTGACAAATTCGTCCTGCTCTTCGACCGCTTCATCTCCGAGGACCGTGACGAGCCGCCGGATATCGACGTCGACTTCGAGCACGAGCGTCGCCAGGAGGTGATAGAGTACATCTATAAGACGTACGGCAAGGAACATGCAGGGCTGGCTGCCGCCGTCATCAGCTATCGGGGTCGCTCGGCCGGTCGCGAGGTCGCCAAGGCCTTCGGCCTGTCTGACGACGTCCAGTCGGCCCTTTCCGGCTCGATCTGGGGATGGGGCCGGTCGTCCTTTTCCGAGGAGCAGATCAAGGCCGCCGGCCTTGACATAAGGGATCCAACGACGGCCAAGGTGCTGTCTTATGCGGGGCAACTGATGGATTTCCCCCGGCATCTTTCACAGCATGTCGGCGGCTTTCTCATCACCAGCGACCGGCTCGACGAAATCGTGCCGATCATGCCGACGGCGATGCCCGACCGCTTCATGGTCGAATGGGACAAGGACGACCTCGACACACTGAAGCTTCTGAAGGTCGACGTGCTCGCGCTCGGCATGCTCACCTGCATCGCCAAGGCATTCAAGTTTCTGGAAGCGCATTACAACGAGCCGAAGACGCTGGCGGAAATCTATCCGGACCAGAAAGACGAGGTCTATAACATGATCTGCCGTGCCGACACGCTCGGCGTCTTCCAGATCGAGAGCCGTGCGCAGATGAGCATGCTGCCGCGCCTCAGGCCCAAAGAATTCTACGACCTCGTCATCGAGGTGGCGATCGTCCGCCCCGGACCGATCCAGGGCAACATGGTCCATCCCTATCTCAGGCGGCGCGAAAAGAAAGAGCAGGTGATCTACCCGAAGGAGGAAATCCGGTTCGTGCTGGAGCGGACTCTGGGGGTGCCGCTTTTCCAGGAGCAGGCCATGCAGATCGCCATCACTGCCGCCGGCTTTTCGCCGGCTCAGGCCGACAAGCTCCGCCGCGCCATGGCGACCTTCCGCCGGACCGGCCAGGTCAGCAGCTTCCGGCAGCAAATGATCGACGGCATGATGCGCAAGGGATACACGCATGACTTCGCCGAGCGTTGCTTCAGCCAGATCGAGGGTTTTGGCGAGTACGGCTTTCCCGAAAGCCACGCCGCCTCCTTCGCCCTTCTCGTCTACGCCTCGTCCTGGCTGAAGGCCTATTATCCGGACGTCTTCTGTGCCGCGATCCTTAATTCCCAACCGATGGGATTCTACGCGCCGGCACAACTCGTCCGCGATGCGCGCGAGCACGGTGTTTGCGTCTTCCCCGTCGATGTCAACCATTCCAGCTGGGATTGCAGCCTCGAAGGCGAGAACGCCTTCGATCCATCGGCGATCGCCCCGCGACATAGAGAAATGCAAAACGTCATCCGATCGCAGAAGGCGGTTCGGCTCGGCTTTCGCCTGGTCAAGGGGTTGGGCGAGAAGGACATCGAGGCGCTCGTTGCCAACAGGGGAGCGGGCTATCGCTCCGTACGCGACCTATGGCTTCGCTCCAGCCTGCCGCGCGGCATCCTGGAGCGGCTTGCCGACGCCGACGCCTTCCGCTCGATGAACCTCGACCGGCGCGCCGCCCTCTGGGCGGTCAAGGCGCTCGACGACAGGAGCAGTTCGAATACGTTGCCGTTGTTCGATCGCGCCGGAACGGACGAGTTGCGGTCCGAACCGCAAGTGGCGCTTCCAGCGATGTCGGCGGGCGAACAGGTCATCAACGACTATCGCTATTTGACCCTTTCGCTCAAGGCGCATCCGGTGTCCTTCATGCGTACCGATTTTTCCCGGCAAGGCATCCTCCGCTGTGAGCAACTGGAGACGGCGCCCAAGGATAGCCGCATAACGGTGGCCGGGCTCGTGCTGGTGCGGCAGCAGCCCGGTTCGGCCAAGGGGGTCGTCTTCATGACGATCGAGGACGAGACCGGGATTGCCAACATCATCATCTGGAAGAAGACCATGGAGAAATACCGCCGCGTGGTGATGGGCGCACGTCTCGTCCGGGTGCGGGGGCGGCTGCAACGCGAAAGCGGCGTCATTCACGTGGTGGCCGACCACCTGGAGGACATCACAGAGGCACTTGGTCTATTGAAGAGAGAATTGCACAGCTTCGGGGCGATCAGCCGGGCCGACGAGGTCATTCACCCGGTGGATGAGGAAGGACGCGCGAAGCGGGCACTACGGCAAATGCGCGTGGCGGGAAAAGATTTGACCCGGGAGATGGAGGCAAAGTCCCTGCTGCGGCAGGCGGCGGATGTCATGCCAAAGGGTCGCAACTTTCATTGACGCACGCACAAGGCGAACACGGTAGCCGACGGTTACGAATCCGAGGTAATCGCCCGCAACTGCAACAAAAAGTGATCGCGTGGTGAACACCTATTGGCCCGACACAAACGCCATGCGCAGCATCCCAACATTTTGAAAACACGACAGATTTCTTCAGGTTTAGAACGTCTATAAACTGATGCGGCAACCATGCTGACCTGTTATATCTTGACAGCAAATATCCCCTTTTGCTTAATCGCGCCAATTCAGGGCATTGCACATGGCAGGCAGGACAGATGCTGGTTTGCAGCTGCAACTTCATTAGCGAAAAAGAGATCGTCGACGTCATCAACGAGCTCCTCGACCAGGACTGCTGGCAACTGATCGTGCCCGCAAAGGTCTATCACGCGATGGAAAAACGCGGTCGCTGCTTTGGCTGCTTCCCCAATGTCGTCGACATCATCGTCCGCACCACCGAACAGTATCACGCCGGGCGCCCCTCGACGGATGCCGAGATATTTGATTTCATGATCCGCCTCAAACAGTTCCATGAAGACAACAGGAGAGCGGACATTGAAAGGCGACAAAAAGGTAATCGAGCAGCTTAACGAAGCGCTCTTTCTCGAACTCGGCGCCGTCAATCAGTACTGGCTCCACTATCGTCTCCTCGAAGACTGGGGATACACGCTTCTGGCAAAGAAGGAGCGTGAAGAATCGATCGAGGAGATGCACCACGCCGACAAGCTGGTCGCGCGCATCATCTTTCTTGAGGGCCATCCCAACCTGCAGACGCTTGCCCCCTTGCGCATCGGCCAGAACGTCAAGGAAGTCCTGGAGGCGGACCTTGCCGGCGAGTATGACGCCCGCACGGCCTACAAGAAGTCCCGCGACATCTGTCACGACGCCGGCGACTACGTCAGCATGAAGCTCTTCGAAGAACTTCTCAGCGACGAGGAAGACCACATCGACTTCCTTGAGACGCAACTCGGCCTGCTCGAGCAGCTCGGCGCCGAAAAATACGGCCAGCTCAACGCCGCGCCGGCCAACGAAGCGGAATAGCCAAAGCCACTGTTGTGCACGCACGTCTCCGGACCGCCGGGGACTTGCATTGGCGGTGGTGAGGGCCGGGTATGCGCGGCCCCCCGAGGGCCACCGTACATACCTACTGGTTCGGCCACGGCAGCACCAGCTACTCTCCGTAGGTCAATGCCCGCCGGGACGGCGCGCCGCTGAAACGCAGCACGTCCTGGCGCGACCCCGGTTCCATCTGAAATGACCATTGATCGCGCCCTGCCATCTGCGATGGCCACAGGGTCACGATCGTCGCACCTCCCTTGATGCCGTCATGGCACACGCGTCCTTGCGCTTGCGGTGGCTCCTCCTGGGTTCGCCGCTCCGTGCTCAGCCTCACCTGTCCGTGGCACCGCTCCAAGCCCGACGAGCGCTCTCAATTGGCGGTTGCCGGCCACTATTCCGGCCAGATCCACTTCGCCGGGACCTCGGTTCTGCGTTTGTCTGTTCCCGCCGGAACAGGGAACCTCATTTTTTTCAACAATATGGCGACGCAGGGTGGCGCATTCCGCGCCGACCGCAGGACCGGGCCTTCGCCCGGAGCATGGGTGGAGATGGGTTCAGGCGCAGGAAATGAACGCAACCAAGCGCAGTGATCAGCGGCACGCCCAGGCGCTGCTGCAACTCCACATCACCCTGGCCCGCGGCAGCTGCGGCGTCAGGGAAAGCAATTTCGATAGAACGATCATTAGGAGAAACACATGGCAAACATACCGGGCTCCGAAGGGGCCGACAATCTGAAGGGCAGCGACCTTGAAGGTGACTTCATCATGCTGGAGGGCGGCGAAGACGTCGCCGACGGCGGCATGGGATCGGACCAGATCTTCGGCGGCGAAGGCAAAGACCTGCTTAACGGTTCATTCCAGGGCGACTTCCTCATGGGTGAGGAGGGCGACGATACGCTGAACGGCGACAGCGGCAGCGACAGAATTCTGGCCGGCGACGGCGCCGACAAGCTCAACGGCGGATCCGGCAAGGACGATTTGGACGTGGGCACGGCGTACGAACTGGCGGGCGACATCGTCGATGGCGGCTCCGGCATCGACACCCTGTACGTCGATTACACCGATTTCGATCGGGCGCTCAACTTCAAGGTCGGCGACTGGATCAACGCGCAGACGCTTCCCGGCCTGGTGCTTCCGGCATTCGCCAGCAGTACGGCAACCGTGCGCATGGTCGAGAGCTTCCAGATTACCGGCACCGAGTTCGCCGACAGCATCACCGGCGGCAACTACCGTGACACATTCATGGGCGGCGCCGGCAAAGACATTCTCAAGGGCGGCCGCGGCATGGACACGCTGATGGGCGGGGAGGATGACGACACGCTCTTTGGCGGTTACGGCATCGACATGTTGAGTGGGGATGAGGGCATAGACACGCTCTATGGCGAGCAGGGCTTCGACTACCTCACGGGCGGCGCAGGCGACGACAGGCTCTACGGCGGCGATGATGGTGACATGCTGGAAGGCGAAGAGGGCAACGATCTCCTCAACGGCGACAATGGCAACGACAACCTCGACGGCGGCGAAGGCAACGACACGCTCAATGGCGGCGATGGCCACGACAACCTGACCGGCGGGCTGGGCGATGACACGATCACCGGCGGCACCGGCAACGACACCTATGTCTTTGCCTTCGGCGACGGCAAGGACAAGATCACCGACACAAGCGGCAGCGATCGCCTGGTGATCGAGAAGTTCACCGGCAATTTCACCGCCAAGCTGCCGACGCAGGTCAACATGCTGGCCGGCGGAACGACCTTCTCCGGCATCGAGCACTACAGCATCTACGCGACCGGATCCGGTGCGAACGCTATCACGACCGGTAGCGGCCACGACATCGTCGAGTCGGGTGCCGGCAACGACACGATCAATGGCGGCACCGGCAATGACGAACTGAACGCCGGCACCGGCAAGGATACGGTCCAAGCCGGCGACGGCAACGACTACGTCTACCTGGGTGATGGCGGGGCAGACAAAGCCGACGGCGGCGCGCAGACCGACCGCGTCTCCGTCGATCGCCGCTCGCTGACGCCAAACCAAACGTTCTCGGTCAGCGGAACCACGGCCTCGCTCACCGATGGCACCTCGATGAAGAACTTCGAATACTACAAGGTCGAGTTCGGATCCGGCAACGATGTGGTGAAGTCCGTGGGCGGCGCCAAGGGCGTCACCTTCTTCGGACATGCCGGCAATGACACACTGCTCGGCACTGCCTATGGCGACCAGCTCGACGGCGGCGAAGGCAGTGACAAGATCACGGCCGGTGGCGGCAGCGACACCATCCGTGACGCAGGCGGTACGAACACGATCGATGCGGGAACCGGAAACGACAGTGTCTGGGTCCGTGACGGAGCGAAGTCGACCGCCAACTACACGGTAAAGCTTGGCGACGGAAACGATTCGTTCAAGCGGGAAGCCTCGACCGGCAAGCTCACGCTCGACGGCGGCGCAGGCACCGACTTTGCCTCGATCGACTTCGCCAAGTACACCAGCGGCATCACCTTCAAGGTCGCCCCATCGGTCACCGTTTCAAACGCGCCGGTGAAGGTCACGAGCATCGAGCGGGTGTCGCTCGGCGGCGGCAGCAGCAAGGACGCGTTCACGGGCGGCGGACTTTCCGACACCCTGTACGGCCGAAACGGTGACGATACGCTGTCGGGCCTCGCCGGAAACGACTACCTCTCCGGCGATGCCGGTAACGACAAGCTGTCCGGCGGTGATGGCAACGATACACTCTATGGCGACGGTGCCGGCAAGACTGGCGGCAAGGACACGATCTCTGCCGGAAACGGCAACGACCACGTCTATGCCGGGGCTGGCGACTACGCAGATGGCGGTGTCGGCACCGACACCCTGCATCTGCTGATGACCGAGCAAACGAAGGACATCGCCTTCACCTTCTCGACCGGCACCGTAAAGGCCGACGCCACGACGACCTTCAAGGGGTTCGAGGCCCTCGACTACGACGGCGGCAAGGCCAAGGACACGGTCACCGGCGGCGCGTTGGCCGACTGGCTGAAGGGCTACGCCGGCGACGACACTCTTCGCGGCGGCGCGGGCGCCGACCGCCTCGAGGACGGCGTCGGCAGCGACAAGCTGTACGGTGACGGCGACAACGATAGGCTGACCCGCACCGACTTCACCGGCAAGGACGCGTTCGACGGCGGAACCGGCATCGATACGCTGGCGTTCAAGGAAGGCACGACCTCGATCGTTCTCGACCTCCAGAACCAGGCCACCAACAAGGGCTCCGCTCTCGGCCTTACGGTCAAGAACTTCGAGATCGTCCAGGGCAGTGCCTCCGACGATGCGCTCCTTGGCGACGCGACCGCCAACACCTTCTACGGCAACGGCTCGGATGACGTGCTCAACGGCCGCGGCGGTCATGACAAGCTGATCGGTGGTGCCGGCGACGACTGGCTGACCGGCGGCACCGGCAATGACCAGTTCATCTTCGACCGCGCCGGTCGCGATGGGGAAGGTGATGTCATCACCGACTTCACCCGCGGGCAGGACAAGCTTGTCATCAGCAAGAGTGCCTATGGCATTGCTGCGGCTGACAAGGCCGTGACGCTGGTGTTCGGCGCAGACCCCGTAGCCACCAGTTCCAAGGGCACCTTCCTGTTCGAAACGGACAACGGTCGCCTCTGGTTCGACGCCGACGGCAAGGGCGCGAATGCGGATCTGGAACTTGTCGCAACGCTGCAGGGCGTGAAGTCGCTCTCGGCCGGCGATTTCATCTTCGCCTGATCCGCGGACACCCGATGCAACCGAGCCACCCCCGTCCCGGGGTGGCTCATTTCATTTTTCTGCCCTGCGCGATGGCCAGCGAGGGATCACTGCTCGCAGAGAGGGGTAAACAGCGGACGAGAACCGCGGTAAAATCCACACGCAACAATCTGACAATGCCCGGCCCACACCATGGGTATGCTCCGGTAACATACGTCCACGCCGAAAAAAAAGGACGTACAGTCCTGCAGTCATCGTCGTAATCCGTCGATACTCCAATTTGCAACCGGTGCAGGATCGGAGACGTTATGGCCGTTACGCATGATCAGGCATTTGCAACCGAACAGCCCTCCGGCAAACTGACACTCCTGCCGCTAACGGCCCTTGTCGTGGGCTCGATGATTGGCGGCGGCGTGTTCAACCTGCCGTCCGACATGTCACGTGCCGCCTCTCCGGGAGCCATTCTCATCGGTTGGATCATCACCGGTATCGGCATGCTCACGCTGGCGCTCGTCTACCAGTCGCTGGCAAACCGAAAACCCGATTTGAATGCCGGTCCCTATGCCTATGCGAAGGCAGGATTCGGCCCGTTCATCGGCTTCAACAGCGCCTGGGGTTATTGGCTGAGTGCCTTTCTCGGCAACGTTGCTTACGCGGTGGCGATCTTCTCCGCATTGTCGTTCTTCGTGCCGGCGTTCGGTGACGGCAACAACCTAATCTCCATCGCCGGTGCCTCCATCTGCCTTTGGCTCATCCATGCGCTTGTGCTGAACGGTATCAAAGAGGCGGCCTTCGTGAACATCGTCACGACGATCGCCAAGCTCGTTCCGCTGATGCTGTTCATCCTGATTGCGATCATCGCCTTCAACTGGGACAGGTTCACCTTCGACTGGGGACGTGGCGCGGGACCGGAAGGAACCGGGCTCGGCAGCATCCTCGACCAGGTCAAGAGCACGATGCTGGTGACGCTCTGGGTGTTCATCGGCATCGAAGGTGCCAGCGTCTATTCTGCCCGAGCCGCGCACCGCTCCGATGTCGGCCGTGCCACCGTCATCGGCTTCCTCTGCGCACTCGGCATCTACGTCCTCGTGTCGCTGCTGTCGACGGGCATCCTCAGCCAACCCGAACTAGCAGGTCTGAAAGTGCCCTCGATGGCCGGTGTCCTCGAGCCGCTTGTCGGGCGGTGGGGTGCATCGCTCGTCAACCTCGGGCTGATGATTTCCGTCGGCGGTGCCTTCCTATCCTGGACTCTGCTTTGCGCCGAGATCCCTTACACTTGCGGACGCGACGGGACCTTTCCCAAGTGGTTTGCCACAGAGAATGCAAACGGGTCGCCGGTCAACGCGCTCTGGGCGACAAACATTCTGATCCAGATGTTCCTGATCCTTACCTTCTTCTCCAAGAGCGCCTACCAGTTCTTCTACTTCATCGCCTCCGTTGCGATCCTCCCGCCCTACGTTTTTTCCGGAGCCTATGCGCTGAAACTCGCGCTGAGCGGTGAGACCTACGATGCGGATGACAGGGCTCGCAGGCGCGACATGCTGGTCGGGCTCATCGCCACGCTCTACGGCCTATGGCTCGTTTACGCTGCGGGCCTGAACTACCTGCTCATGTGCGCGGTGCTCTTTGCGCCCGGCATTCTCGTCTACGCCCGTGCACGCAAGGAGCATGGCGAGCCGGCCTTTGTCGGCAAGGAACTTTTCATTGCGATCGGGATTGGCGTGCTGGCCTTGCTGGCGATCTATCTGATGTGGACCGGAGCGATCAGCCCCCTCTAGCCGCGATCCCTTCGCTCATTCGGAACCAATCCCGCGGTGGAGGAGCCAAGATGCGCAATTTCGGTGTCCATTCGGAAGTCGGCAAGCTCAGGACGGTGATGGTTTGCAGACCATCCCTTGCCCACCAGAGGCTGACGCCCGGAAACTGCCACGACCTGCTTTTCGACGATGTGATCTGGGTCCATGAAGCCCAGAAGGATCACTACGACTTCGTGCTCAAGATGCAGGAGCGCGGCGTTGAGGTCCTCGAACTGCACGACCTGCTGGGCGAAGCCTTGGCGGACAAGGAGGCGCGCGATTTCGTCCTGGATCGCCGGATCGTTCCGAATGTGCTCGGCACGCAGGTCGCCGAAGCGATGCGCCCGTGGCTGGACGAAATGCCGTCAAAGGAACTCGCCACGTTTTTGATCGGCGGAATTGCGGTGTCCGACCTGCCCGATATTCGCGGCAAGGATTTGATGCTGGAGGCGCTGGGTGCGCCCGAGTTCGTGATCCCGCCCATTCCGAACACGCTGTTCCAGCGTGATCCCTCTTGCTGGATTTATGGCGGCGTGACCTGCAATCCGATGTACTGGCCCGCACGCCGCGCCGAGACCCTCATTCAGCGAACGGTGTACAAGTTCCATCCCTCCTTCAAGGGGGGCAACTTCCAGATTTGGTGGGGCGACTCCGACGAACCGTTCGCCAACGCGACGATGGAGGGCGGCGACGTCATGCCAGTCGGAAACGGCGTCGTCCTCATCGGCATGGGCGAACGCACGACCTACCAGGCCGTCGGCCAGGTCGCACAGGCCCTTTTCAAGGCGAAGGCTGCAACACGTGTTATTGGCTGCCTGATGCCCAAGAGCCGCGCGGCGATGCACCTCGACACGGTGTTCAGCTTCTGTGACCGAGATCTCGTGACCCTGTTTGCCGACGTCGTCGACCAGATCCGCTGCTACAGCGTCTACCCGAAGGGAGACGACGGCACGTTCGAGGTCCGTCCGGACACGAAGCCCATGCTGGAGGTCGTCGCCGAAGCCATGGGACTGAAGAAATTGCGGACAGTCGCCACCGGCGGCAACGCCTACGAAGCCGAGCGCGAGCAATGGGACGATGGCAACAACGTCGTGGCGATCGAGCCGGGCGTCGTCGTCGCCTACGACCGCAACACGCATACGAACACGCTTTTGCGCAAGGCCGGGATCGAAGTGATCACGATCCGTGGTTCCGAACTCGGCCGCGGTCGCGGCGGCGGACACTGCATGACCTGCCCGATCTGGCGCGAGCCGGCCTGAACAGTGCGGTTCGAAGGATCATCACATTCAACAGTCTTGGAGAAGCATCATGAGCCTCAATCTTCGCAATCGCTCCCTTCTCACCGTACAGGACTACACGCCGCGCGAGTTCCGCTTCCTTCTCGATCTCGCCCGCGATCTGAAGAGAGCCAAATATGCACGCACGGAACAGAAGCACCTTGAAGGCAAAGAGATCTGCCTGATCTTCGAGAAGACCTCCACCCGCACACGCTGCGCCTTCGAGGTCGCCTGCTCGGACCAGGGCGCGAACGTCACCTATCTGGACCCGTCCGGCTCGCAGATCGGCCACAAGGAGTCCTTCAAGGACACCGCGCGCGTACTCGGGCGCATGTATGACGCGATCGAGTACCGCGGCTCGGCGCAGAAGGGTGTCGAGACGCTGGCCCAGTATGCCGGCGTTCCGGTCTACAATGGTTTGACCGACGAGTATCACCCGACGCAGATGCTCGCCGATGTGATGACGATGCGCGAATACAGCGACAAGCCGATTGCCGATATCAAATATGCCTATGTCGGCGACACCCGGTCCAACATGGGACATTCGCTGCTGATCGTCGGCTGCCTGATGGGCATGGATGTGCGCATATGCGGTCCCAAATCGCTCTGGCCGGCGGATGAATATCGCAAGATCGCAGAAGGCCTCGCCGAAAAATCGGGCGCCCGGCTGACGATCACCGATGACCCGAAGGCGGCCGTGAAGGGTGTGGACTTCATCCACACCGACGTCTGGGTTTCCATGGGTGAGCCCAAGGACGTTTGGAAGGAGCGCATCAAGCTGCTCACGCCATACCAGGTCAACAAGGAACTGATGAAGGCCAGCGGCAACGCCCAGGTCAAGTTCATGCACTGCCTGCCAGCCTTCCACGACACCGAGACCGTCGTCGGCAAGCAGATCGCTGAAGACTACGGCATGTCGAACGGGCTCGAGGTTACGAACGACGTATTCGAGTCCGAGGCAAATGTCGCCTTCGAGCAGGCTGAAAACCGCTTGCACACGATCAAGGCCATTCTGGTAGCAACGCTGGGAGATTGACCATGCGTATCGTGATTGCATTGGGCGGCAACGCGCTCCTGAAGCGTGGCGAGCCGATGACGGCGGAGGTGCAGCGGAGAAACATCCGTGTGGCAGCCGGGGCAATTGCCCCGATTACCAAAGAGCATGAAGTGGTGATCACCCACGGCAACGGGCCCCAGGTCGGATTGCTCGCGCTCCAGGGGGCCGCCTACAAGCCCGAGGAGGCCTATCCCTTGGACGTGCTCGGCGCAGAGACCGAGGGAATGATCGGCTACATGCTCGAGCAAGAGCTTGGCAATATCCTGCCCTTCGAGGTGCCGTTCGCCACGCTTCTGACCATGGTCGAGGTCGACGGCGATGATCCCGGCTTCAAGAACCCGACCAAATTCGTCGGTCCGGTTTATGAGAAAGCGGACGCCGAGCGGCTTGCGAGTGAAAAGAACTGGACGATCAAGCAGGACGGAGAGAAATGGCGGCGGGTCGTGCCCTCACCGATCCCAAAGCGGATCTTCGAGATCCGTCCGGTGAAATGGCTGCTGGAGAAGGGCACCATCGTCATCTGCGCCGGCGGCGGCGGCATTCCCACGATGTATGAGCCGGGCAAGCAGCGCTCGCTTAAGGGCGTCGAGGCGGTGATCGACAAGGACCTTTGCTCCGAGCTTCTGGCGCGCGAATTGGAAGCCGACCTGCTCATCATGGCAACCGATGCAGAGGCCGTCTGCACCGATTGGGGCACGCCGACCCAGAAGGCGATCCACCGAGCAAGTCCGGCAGCCCTTGAGAAATACAAGTTCCCGGCGGGCTCGATGGGGCCGAAGGTTGATGCCGCCTGCCATTTCGCCAGAGAAACCGGAAAAGCAGCCGCGATCGGCGCACTTGCGGACATTGCCGACATCGTGCGCGGAGATCGAGGAACGATCGTCAACGCAAGTTATACGGACGTGACGTGGCATTGAAGGATCCCGAGCGTCACAGGGGGTCATCGTGACCGATAGCAGTTCCGACGGCACCAAAGGGCAGCCACCGTCATTGTTGGATGCGTTGGTCCCCTGCATCGCGCTGATCGCTCTTCTGGCTTTGTCCTATCTTTTGTTCGGCGATGCGGCCTCCCTAGGGCCCAATCAGGTCGCGCTTGCCTTCTGCGCTTTGATTGCTGCCGGCGTCGCCTACAAGAACGGAATGCCCTGGTCGGGGATCCGTGAGGCCGTGGTTGAAGGGATAGCGACCGGTTTGCCCGCAATCATGATCTTACTTGCGGTCGGCGCCTTGATCGGTGCCTGGGCCTTGAGCGGCACGATCATGTCCATGGTCTACTATGGGCTGAAACTGCTCAGCCCGAATTACTTCTATGCCACCAGCGCATTGGTCTGCGCGGTCGTCGCCTTCGGAATCGGCAGTTCCTGGACCGTTGCCGGAACGATCGGCATCGGCCTGATGGGCGTGGCGGCCAATATGGGCCTGTCGCCGGCGATTACGGCGGGCGCGATCATTTCGGGGGCCTATTTCGGTGACAAGGCGTCCCCCCTATCCGATACGGTCAACCTGGCGGCGGCAACAGCCGGCTCGGAAATTTATGCCCACATCCGGGCGTCGCTATGGACGTCCTTGCCCACTCTCGCCATCGCTCTCTTGCTCTTCGCGGTGCTCGGCGAGCCGGGCGATTTCGATGCCACCGCGCTTCTTGGGCAGATGGAAGCCAAGGTCAACGTGTCGCTCTGGTCCTTCCTTCCCCTGGTGCTCGTGTTCGGGCTTTCGATTGCCCGGGTCGCGCCCTTCGTTGCGATCTTCTCCGGTGCGCTTGCCGGGGCCTTGATGGCCGTCATCCAAGATCCGGCCAGGGTGATCGCCTTTGCCAACATTCCGGATTTCCCGGCTGGGCTGGCCCTGCTGAAAGGAACCTGGGCCGCCTTGGCCAACGGCTATATGGTCGCGACGGGCGACAAAGCGATCGACGTGATCCTGAGCCGGGGCGGCATGGCAAGCATGATGAACACGGTTTGGCTCATCATCACGGCCTTGGCCTTCGGCGCGGTGGTGGAACATGCGGGGCTGCTCAACAGGCTGATCGATCCGCTTGTACAGCGGACGAAGTCCAGGTCCGGACTGGTCACGACCGTGGCAGGCACCGCCCTCCTCTCCAATGTCGTCACATCCGACCAGTACATTTCGATCGCCCTGCCGGGCCGCATCTTCAGAGCATCGTTCGCAGATCGGGGAATGGCTCCGGTGATGCTTTCGCGGGTCATTGGCGATACGGCAACCGTGACTTCCCCGCTGGTCCCGTGGAACAGTTGCGGCGCCTACATGGCTTCGGCGCTCGGCGTCGGCACCATCGCCTACGCCGGATACAGCTTCTTCAACATTCTCAATCCGCTTGTGACCATTCTCTTCACGCTTCTCGGCTGGCGGATTGCCACCCTACCGAAGGACGCTGGCTCCACCGGAGATGATGCGCAGAAGTCACGACTACGCGTCGTGAAGTGAGCGGCCTGATGTTCTTTACCGACAGGTAACGTCCTCAGAAGTTTCGCTGGAACCGAATGACCCCGCCCCAGTCCTCCGCATCCGGACCACCCTTCTCGTCCATCTTGTTGCGGAAATCGAGTTCCGGGATGATTTCGAACCCCGGCACGATGGCATAGGCGACGTTGAGGGCGCCTTCGATATCGCCGCCTTCGTCAAAGTTCATCGAGGCGTTGATTGTCGCCTTCTCGGTCAATACATAGGAGGCGCCGATCCACGCGGCCCAAGCGCCGTCCCACTGGGCGTAGTTGTTCACGCGGTCGCCATCGGTGTTCCAGCCGCCCATGGCAAAGACCGACAGGTTGCCGATCGTGCCGTCCAGCCGCAGCTTGATCGCGCCTTCCTCCATCGATGAGTCGTAGGCGCCGACCAGGCGCGCCTTGAACGGATCGGTGACGTAGCCCACGGCGGCGATGATGTCCGGAACGTAGTCGTCGTCGGGCTCGTCGGCATCGTCGACGCTGCTGCTGCTCGGATCGCTATCGTCCTCAAGCGAGATCGCGGCAAGGAAGCCGTTGCCCGGGTCGTAGGTATAGCGAATCTGCGTCTGGTGGAAATCGCCATAGTTGACGTCGTAGAAGTCGTTCACTGTGTTGCCGGCGTCACCGGTGAACGCGGTGTAGAGGGTGTCCACGAAGCCCACGAGGAACCCCGCCAGTTCGATGGTGCCGATTTCGAGATCCGTCACAATATCGTTGTTGTCATTTCGTTCGAACTCGGTCTCCGCATAGGTCTTCAAGGCACCATATTCGGTATCCGTTGCCGTGCTGATGCGGAAATTGAAGCGCGAGCGCGTGAACCAGGAATCGCCGCCACCGCCGGGAAAGGTGTCCTGCCCGTTCGGGTCACCGCCGGCAATATCGACGCGCAGATAGCCGCCGAACTTCAGACAGGTCTCTGTGCCAGGGATGTAGAAATAAGCCTCACCATAGGTGTCGCAGACCCGGACGTACTCCATCGGCTCCGGTTCCGCCGCGACGATCGCGTCGGCAGCAAGGCCGGCGTGGGGGAAGAGAAGCATCGAACCGGTGGCAATCAAAACGGCTTTGCTGTTCATGTTTCCGCCTTCTCTATCCAAGCAATCCCGAGAATCGACCCTGCGCGAATCAGATGCGCACATTTCAATAGATTATCCGACACGGAAGTACCGGCAAGACCCTGTGACTCACCCTCATTCAGCCTGCCTTCGAAGGAGCAGGGCCGTGAATATTTCGCCGGCTTGAATTCGAACGAAAATCCACCGTACCCCTCGCCGGGCGGGCCGGGCCGATAGAGATTACATGATGTTACGGGCATCCGCCTCTCATGCGCGCTAGGATCGATCCGATGAAGGCTGCGGATCCGTCCGAAGATTTCCGGAGGTGAGGGCAGTCGCGGCGGTGCGGAGGTTTGTACGTGTTTCTGGACTACTTTGCGCTCGGTGTTCTTCTCTTCATGGTGCTCACGCTCTTCTACGGCGTCATCGCCATTCATGACATTCCCCATTTGATTGCAAAGAAGCGCAACCATCCCCATCAGGATGCGATCCACGTCGCAGGCTGGGTCAGCCTGTTTACGCTGCATGCCATCTGGCCCTTCCTCTTCATCTGGGCGACGCTCTATCGCGAAGACCGCGGCTGGGGCATCCGGGCCGACGGCAAGCTCCAGTCGGAGAAGGAGGCGAATGCGGAAGTCGCGATCCTTCAGGCCCGGGTACAGGAGCTTGAGGAGCAACTGAAACAGCAGACGAGGGAGCCTGCCTGATGGATCTGCTTCTCATTCTCACCTATGCCGCCATCTGCCTCGCGGTCTTCAAGATCTTCCGCATTCCGGTGAACCAGTGGACCGTGTCCACGGCTGTCCTCGGCGGCATCTTCCTGATTTCTTCGCTCATCTTGTTGATGAGCTATAACCATCCATACTCCAGCGACGGGCGCATCTATTTCACCTCGGCCCCCGTGATTCCTTCCGTGGGCGGCATCGTCGTGGATGTGCCGGTGACCGCGAATACGCCGCTGAAGAAGGGTGATGTGCTGTTCCGGATAGATCCGCGTCCTTACCAGTTTACGGTCGACCAGAAGAAGGCAGCGCTGGCCGAAGCCGAGCAGATGGTCCAGCAGTTGAAGGCCGCCATGGATGCGGCCAACTCCGTCGTTGAAGGCGCGGTTGCCGATCGGGATCGGGCACAGGAGAGCTTCGAAAGCTATCAGGAAATCTTCGAAAGCTCGATGCAGCGGTCCGGAACGTCCGCGGTTTCGGAGCTCGAGGTCGAGAACCGCCGCGGCCTCTATCTCGCACAGGTCGCCGCGGTCGGCACAGCCCAAGCGCAGGCGCAGCAGGCACGCCTGGCCTATGAATCCCAAATCAATGGCGTGAACCCCGCTGTCGCACGCCTGACGGCCGAATTGCGCAATGCCGAGTTCGATCTGGACCAGACGACCATACGCGCACCCGGCGACGGCTATGTCAGCCAGGTCTTCCTTCGTCCGGGAATGATGGCCAATCCCTTGCCCTTTAGGCCCGTCATGGTCTTCATCAATAGCGAAGACCGCATGCTCGCCGCCGCCTTCATCCAGAATTCGCTGCAGCGCGTGCGCGTCGGCGATGACGCGGAGGTTTCCTTCAAGGCCATACCCGGGAAGATCTTCAAGGCCAAGGTTGCCGGCGTCATCGACGTGATGGCTCAAGGACAGTTGCAGCCGACCGGCGCCCTGATCGATCCACAGGCACCCGAGCGCCTGCAGCCAGGACAGACGCTCGCCCGGATCGACATTCTCGACGATACGAGCGCCTACCAGTTGCCCGGCGGCGTCGTCGCGGACGTTGCCGTTTACACGCACCACTGGCACCACGTCGCGATCCTTCGCAAGGTCCTGCTGCGCATGAGCGCCTGGATGAACTACGTCTTCCTGGAGCACTGAGATGGATCGTCCGAGGCTGCCGGCCAGGTGGAGCGTTGCGGCGGTCTCCCTGGAAGATGACTGGCAACCCGACATCCGCCGCCGCCCCAACGGGATTGCCACATGAGCCAGGCCCTGCCGCTATTCAGGGGACTATCGGGCTATCGCATCGGCTGGCTGCGCAATGACATATCGGCGGGACTGTCGATAGCGGCAGTCGGGCTTCCCAGCGCCATAGCCTACCCCGTGATCGCCGGCCTTCCGCCGCAAACCGGAATCTATGCCAGCATCGTCGCGCCGATTGCCTATGCAATCTTCGGCGTGTCCCGTCGGCTGGTCGTGGGGCCCGATGCGGGCACGATGACCGTGCTTGCGGCGGCAATGGCATCAATCGCCGCAACACTTCCTGCGGCAAGCCCGATCGACCGCGTGGCCCTCGCCTCGATCCTTGCCCTCGGGGTTGGCATCGCCTGCCTCGGTGCGAGCATCTTGCGGCTTGGTGTTCTTGCGACCTTTTTGTCACGGCCGATCCTGGTCGGTTTCTTCGCCGGCATTTCGCTTTCGATCCTGATCGGTCAGCTCGGGCGCATGACGGGCATGAAGATCGAATCGGATGGCTTGGTCGCGCCGCTGGTGGAACTCGCCGGCAAGCGCGACATGATTCATTGGCCGACAGTCGCATTGGCAGCCGGCATGCTTCTCGTATTGCAGGCGGCGAGGGCATTGAGATCCCCCGTGCCCGGGCCGGTGGTCGTCGTGGTGCTTGCCGTTGTCCTTTCGGCATTATTTGATTTCCGGTCACACGGCATTGCCGTCGTTGGTGACATACCCAGCGGTCTTCCTTCGTTTTCGCTGCCCTTGATTGCAGGCTTGCCGGTGGACAGCCTGGTCCTCGGTTCTGCCGCGATTTTCCTGGTAAGCTTCGGTTCCGGCGTCGTCGCAGCGCGCAGTTTCGGCGCACGCACGGGTGAACCTGTCGACGCCAACCGGGAGCTGATCGGGCTTGGCAGCGCTCAGGTCGCGGCAGGAATGTTCGGATCGTTTCCGATCAGTTTTTCCGATTCCAGAACGGCCATCAACCTGTCAGTCGGAGGACACTCGCAACTCGCCGGTCTCGTCTCCGCGATCGCGCTGGTCGCCACGCTGCTCTTTCTTAACGATGCGCTTCGCATCCTGCCGGTCGCAGCCCTCGCCGCCATTCTCGTGTCTGCGGCACTCAGCCTGATCGATGTCCATGAGCTGCGCCAGATCTGGCGGATCAGCCGGATGGAATTCGCCTTTGCACTGATCACCATGTGGGGCGCCATCAGCTTGGGCGTGCTCAATGGCGTGGTTATCGCGATCGCGGCAACGCTCGTGTACCTGCTGCGGAACATGATGTTTCCCCGCGACGCTTTTCTTGGACGCATCAGCGGACGCGACGGCTTCTACAAGCTTCACCGCTTCCCGGAAGCGCAGGGCGTCCCCGGTTTCGTCATATGGATACTTGAGGGCAATTTGCTGTTCTTCAACACCGACTACGTCCGGGGACGGCTGAACGAAATTGCCGTGGCGCTGCCGCCGGAAACACGATGGTTCGTGCTCGATGCCGGGGCCATCGCCCAGATGGACAGCACCGCCGTCGCCATGCTGGAGGACGTTCGCGCCGACCTTGGCGCGCGCGGCGTCGCCCTCTGCCTAGCCGAGCTGCATGCCGAGGCGAAGGCCCTCCTCATGCGCGGGGGGCTGATCGATCGCGTTGGCCCATCGAATGTGTTTGAGGATCTGGACGACGCGCTCCAGGCGTTTCGCGCCGCCGAATTCAAAACCGCAGCCAATGCGTCAAAGTAGGCAACCGGGAGAGATGTGATGAACAAGAAGCACGATGTGAAGGAGAATGCTTCCAAGGAGAGCGGGAAGGTTCGCGACTACGACAGGCAGATGGAGAAGCTGCAGGTCGAGATCGCCTATCTTCAGGCCTGGGTGAAGAAGTCCGGCGCGCGAATCGTGATCATCTTCGAGGGACGCGACGCTGCGGGGAAAGGGGGACTTATCAAGCGTATCACCGAGCGCGTAAGCCCGCGCGTGTTCCGTGTTGCGGCGCTGCCGGCGCCAAGCGACCGCGAAAAAACGCAGATGTATATGCAGCGCTACATCGCGCACCTGCCGGCGGGCGGCGAGATCGTGATCTTCGACCGCAGCTGGTACAATCGGGCCGGCGTCGACCGCGTCATGGGCTTTTGCAGCGACAAGAAGGCCCGGCGTTTCCTGGAACTTGCGCCACGGTTCGAGGCTGCCATCGTTGAAAGCGGAACCATCTTACTGAAATATTTCCTGACCGTAAGCGAGGACGAACAGGAGCGCCGCATTCGTCGTCGCATCGACGATCCCGTGCGCCAGTGGAAGCTCAGCCCGATGGATGTCGAATCCTATCGCAAGTGGTGGGACTACACGCGCGCCTATGACGAGATGCTGCGGATGACCGACACAGACTTTGCTCCATGGTGGATCGTCCCGTCGGACGACAAGGAACGCGCGCGGATCAACTGCATTTCTCACATCCTGAAGTCGATTCCCTATGAGAAGGTCAAGTTCGACGCGCCGGACCTCGGCAAGCGCCAGAAGCGTCCTGATGACTATGAGGAAGACAAGACGCCTCGGAAATTCGTGCCGGACGTTGCCTGACGCTGCGCTCTACTCCGTTCGATCGGACCACGGCAGGGGTGGCTTGCCGCTTTCCGGCGTATATGGACCACGGAGCCACGCGACCAGAAGATCGTAGAACACACTCAAAACGATCGGGCCGAGGAACAGGCCGACGAGTCCATAGGAGAGTGTACCGCCGATCACGCCCATGAGGATAACTAGCATCGGCGTCGAAAGCCCGCGCGACACGAGTATGGGCTTTAGGACATTGTCGATGACCGCAACCGGAACCAGGAATGCCGTCAAAGACAGTGCATAGGTGAAATCCTTCGTCATCCACGCCCAGATGATGAGGGGAAACAACACCGGTGCCGGACCTATCTGGACGATGCAGAGGATCAGGATTGCGAAGGTGAGCCCGCCGGAAGCCGGGATATCGAAGAAATACAGGACGAGCCCCGAGAGAAGAGCCTGGAAGATAGCGACGCCGATGACGCCTCTCGCAACATTGTGGATCGTTGCGGCCGCCAACCGAACGAAGCCAATGCCCCGTTCACCAGCGATGCGATCGGCAAAACGGTTGATACCGGTGGCCATTTGCGGACCGTGACCAAAGAAGAACCCTGCAATGATCACCGACGCCATGAAACTCAGCAACCCGAACCCGACACGTGCGGCCTTACCGAGAACGTCGCCGCCCAATTGCAGCAGCGACGGCTCAAAACGTTCCAGCGCGCCTGTCAAATTCTCGGATGCAAGGCGCCAGGCCTCATAGACGCGCTCACCGACGACCGGCCATTCCCTGATGCCTTCCGATGGCGTCGGAATCTGCAACGACCCGCTTTCCAGCTTGATCATCAACCAGTGCGTTGCTTCCACGAAATTGAGCGCTATGGCGGCCAGCGGGCCAATGATGATGCCAAGGCTCAGGAGCGTGAGCAGTATCGCTGCCAGCCGCTTGCTGCCGCCAAGCGCGACCCTGAGCGCCTGATAGCAGGGATAGAGCGCCACGGTGAGGATGCCCGCCCAGATCACGATTACGAGAAACGGGGCGACGAGGGTGAAGGACCAGTAGGCAAAGAGGGCCACCACCCCCAGCCGCACGAAATCGGTAACCCGCCTTTCGATCGTGGGCTGGTCGGATGCGACGGGTTGCGAGCCGGGAGACGATCTGTCGTCCATGTGCTTCCCTCTCGACGAGAGATCTGGCTTCGCCAAACCCTGGAAACATGCCGCGTCAGGCGACCGGTGGCTCCCAGTTGAGGTAGAAACCGATATCGCCGGGAACACCGCCCGGGAAGTTGATCACCATTGCCTTCAGCCGGTAGCCCTGAGGCTGCGCCACTTCCTTGAAGCGGTCAAACAACTCCTTTGCCTTGCCCTGAAGGGTTTGCGGCCAGTCCGGATCGGCGTTGTTGATTGCCCGTCCGCTATCCGTGCAGAAATCGGAAGGAAACGTGTAGACCAGGGCCTCCATTTTCCCTTCCTTGACCGCGCGGGCCACAACATTGCGGATCATCGCCCGCTCCTGTTCGCCGACATGTTTGTGGAAAAATTCGTCGGTGAACTTCGCCAGCTCTTCGTTCTTGCGATCCCGCAGTTTGTCTTCTTTCTCCATCTCTGCGAGTTGTGTTTCGAGAATTTGCTTGCGCAGCGCTTCGGCGCTGAGAACAGCGTCATTCGGATTCGACTTGTCGTTACCGGTCATGTCGCACCTCCAACGGTCCGAGGGATTTTGGATCGTCCCTTCAGCGGGTTGAAGTAATATACGAGAGATACGTCAGTATGCTACGCGCGCCTGGTCCGCGAAGTCGTTCGCGCTTTGCCGCATACCCTATCCGGATCCGATGTCAGGGCGCGAGATGGGCGAAGGTCGCAACGACCTCCTCATAGACCTTGCGCTTGAACGGAACGATCAACTCGGGCAATGCCTGCATCGGCTTCCATTCCCAGGCGTCGAACTCCGGCTCATGGCCGCCGGGCGGCGGGTTGATCGCAATCTCGCTTTCCTCGCCTTCAAAGCGGAAGGCGTACCAGCGCTGCGTCTGGCCGCGGTATTTTCCCTTCAGGCCGATGCCGATCAAATGTGGCGGGAGGTCATAATTGATCCAGCGACCAGCATCGGCAATGAGCCGGGCCGAACGGATGCCAGTCTCCTCGTAGAGCTCGCGCGACGCGGCCGCCAGTGGATCCTCGCCACGGTCGATGCCGCCTTGCGGCATCTGCCAAAGCTGCGGCGAGCCGTCATACTCAGAATTTCCGATCGCAATGCGCCGCCCCGCCCAGACGAGGCCATCCCGGTTCAGCACCATGATGCCGACGCATGGTCGGTAGGGCAGATCCTCGGGCCGCAGGGGTTTCTTCGCTTCTTTGCTCATCGGTATTCCTATTGCTTCGGGCCTATTGCTTCGGGCCCTGGTCGGCAAGGGCGGCTACGCCGACGATCTCGATGCCGCGCTGCGCAGCTTCCTGGCTCCAGTCCGCGATCGACTGCACGCTTTCGTCAAAGGCAGAGGCAACACCGATCGCAGTGCCATTGCGGCGGGCGACGCGTTCGAGCTCATCCAGCTTGCGCAGGATCGCATCGCGCGAAAGCGTCGAGTCGAGCTGCAGATCGGCGAAGACGTGCGGCATCTCCAGCGCGCCTGCGATGGTTCCCGACACCGACTGCGCCGACGAACCGTCGTCGAGGAAGAGGAGACCGCGATCGGCAATATCGCGCATGACGGGCTCCAGCGCATCCGCGCTCGACAGGAACCGGCCGCCCATGAAATTCATGATGCCCGTGTAGTTGGTAATCTGCCCCATCGCGTGATGCAGATCGTCCAGGTTCTTCTTCGCACTGGCATCGGTCCGCAGCGTACGGGGACCGGGATCGTTTTCCGGGTCATCAAAGGGCTCAAGCGGCACCTGCAGCAGGATCTCGTGGCCGTCGCGGCGAGCCTCCTGCATCCAGCGCGGCAGGCTATTGCCGCTCGACGCAAACGCAAGCGTCACCTCGCCGGGCAAATCGCGGATTGCCCGCTGCGTGCCGGTCTGGCTCAGACCGAGACCACCCACCACGATCGCAATCCGGGTACCGCGCGCACCTGACCACGGCCGTGCATACTGTTCGACCGGGCGGAGACCATCCGGGCCGACGACGGGCAGTTTGCCGTAAGCAGTGTCTTCGACCAGATCTTCGTTCGGAATGGCCGCGAAGCGGGGATCCTGGCCCACCCGGCTGCCATCGAATATCAGCGGCCCGCCATCGCCCCGATCCTTGGGCGTGAACTTTCGCACGACGCTGCCGTCGGCCGTCCGGGTCTCCTCGATGTTTGCACCAGACTGTCCCCTTTGGCGGCGCACACCGCTCGATGCTTCCGACCCTTCCGCATTTGCGGACGTCCCATCGGCCCCGGCCTCTCCAGTCGGCTGCGCTACAACGATCGGCGGGGGTCCCTTAAGGAGACCACTGGGTGCCAATGCTGTCCACAGCGACAGCCCAAGGACACCGACGACGGCAAGAGTGGCGGCAACGCGGGTGGCGGAAAAGCGAGGCGGACCTGCGCGGCCGGACGCAGCCTTCCGATTCTGGCCGAGCGGTGCGTTGAGATCCGTTCCCAAGAGACAGGTCCGTCCTGAGCGTGAAAGGAGCGTACCCGGATCACGCGTGTCGCGGTGATCCGGGCCGTCACATTAGTTTTTCAGCTCGGCCTTTTCCGGACTGGCAGGGAAGGAAGGGTCGGTCTTTTCGCCGCGCAACAGCTGAAGCGCATACTGCAGCTGGAGGTCGTCCTTGGCTTCCGGCGGCACATAGGCAGAGGAGCCCGAACCTTCTTCGCTCTCGCTCTGGCCCTTAATATGGCCGCGCAGGTTGGACTCGCCTGCGGCTTCGACCTTGCCTTGAAGCTCCGGCGGCAGCGGCTGGTCGACCTTGATGTCCGGCGAGATGCCGGTTCCCTGGATCGACTTGCCGGACGGCGTGTAATAGAGCGCCGTCGTCAGGCGGAGCGCGCCGGCTTCGCCGAGCGGGATGATCGTCTGGACGGAACCCTTGCCGAACGAGCGGGTGCCGACCACGGTGGCGCGGCGAAGATCCTGCAAAGCACCGGCCACGATTTCCGAAGCGGAAGCCGAGCCACCGTTGATCAGGACGATGACGGGCTTGCCATCGGTCAGGTCGCCCGGCGAAGCGTTGAAGCGGCGGGTCTCGTCCTCATTCCGACCGCGAGTGGAAACCACTTCGCCGCGCTCCAGGAAGGCGTCGGAGACGTTGATCGCCTGATCGAGCAGGCCGCCCGGATTGAGGCGCAGGTCGAGGACAAAGCCCTTCAGCTTGTCGGCCGGCACGTCCGCCTTGATCTTCTCGATGCCCTTTTCGAGATCGTCGAAGGTTTTCTCGGTGAACGAAATGACGCGCAGATAGCCGACATCGCCCTCGGCGCGATACTTCACGGCCTTCACCGCGATGATGTCGCGCATGATCGTCAGTTCGATCGGCTTGTCGGCTCCCTTGCGCAGGATCGTCAGCTTGATCGGCGTGTTGACCTTGCCGCGCATCTTGTCGACGGCTTCCTCGAGCTTCAGGCCACGAACGTCCTGGCCGTCGATCTTCGAGATCAGGTCGCCCGCGAGAACGCCCGCGCGTGACGCCGGCGTGTCATCGATCGGGGCGATGACCTTGACGAGTTCCTCGTCCATCGTCACTTCGATGCCGAGACCGCCGAACTCGCCGCGCGTCTGCGTGCGCATCTCTTCGGCATCCTTGGAATTCATGTAGGAGGAGTGCGGATCGAGCGAGGACAGCATGCCGTTGATGGCGTTCTCGATCAGTTGGTCTTCCTTCGGCGGCGTCACGTACTGCGCACGCACGCGCTCGAACACGTCGCCGAAGATGGACAGCTCGCGATAGGTCGACGCGCCCGCCGCCTCGGCCGGCATCGTCACCGAATAGATTGCGCTCATGGCCGTCGCACCCATCAGTGCTCCGACGAGAACAAGGGAAGCCCTACGAATCATTGCTTGCCTTTCCAGAGACAGTAGCGGACCACCAGGGTCGGGAATCAACCGGTTTGCCGTTTTTTCGAAATTCAATGTAAAGCGTCGGCTTGTCCGTTTCCAGCGCCAATGCATTTACACTTGCCACTCTTTTCTCACCCATCACGGCGAGCGGCTCGCCCGCCACGACGAACTGACCTTCCCTGACGTTCACCCGATCCATCCCTGAGAGAACCAGGTGATAGTCGTCGCCGGCATTAAGGATGATCATGCGCCCGTAGCTTCTGAACGTCCCCGCAAAGACAACCCAGCCGTCGGCTGGTGCGGTCACGAGTGCGCCCGGGTTCGTCGCAAGTATCAGCCCCTGAGACGAGTGGCCGGTACCATCCGCCTCGCCGAACTGCCGCAACGGATCCCCCGCGACCGGGTATTCGAGGCGTTTCGTCAGTTCCGAAAACGCATATGCCGGAGCAATGCGGTTTTTGTCAGGCGAGCCGGAGAGGGCGGCCTCTCGCGCACGCTGGCGTTCCGCCTCGCTTTGCTTCGCGCGCTCGGCTTCCTGCACGCGCGCCAGAGCTGCCGCCTCGCGCACGGAACTGATCTCGCGCTCCATGCTGCCGATAAGGCTTTCGAGACTGGTCGATCGGCCGGCAAGTTCCTCCGCCCGCCGCTGCTCGGCTTCGAGCGTGCGAGTGTTTTCCGCCGCCAGCGCCTCGTTCTCTCTGATCAGCAATTCAGAGCGCCTTTCCTCTTCCAGTCGGCTTGCCATGGCGCTGGCGAGGTCGGTCTTCTCCTTGTCGATGTCCATCCGGATCGCCGCCAATTGCTGCAGATCGGCAACCAACCGCTCCGTCTCCGCCCGAATGCCGGGCACAACCGCACCCAGCACGATCGCGCTTCGGACCGACGCGAGCGCGTCATCCGGGGTGACGAGGATTGCCGGCGGTGGATTGCGGCCCATGCGCTGGAGTGCCGCAAGCACCTCGGCCAGAAGGCCCCGGCGCTCGTGCAGTGAACTGCGGGCAGCATCCTCATCGGCTCGCATGGCGGCAAGCCGCTTCTCGCCCGCAAGAATCTTCGCTTCCATGTCCTTGCGGGCCTTCGCCGACTGGACGATGGCCTCGCGCAGCGACGCGCGATCCTTCTCCAGCTTGCCGATGCCGGCCTCCAGCTCGCGGGTCTTTTCCTCTGAAAGAGTAATGGTCTTCGAGAGCGCTTCGAGTTCGCGCCGCGTGCTGTCGCGTCGAAGTGCGATCGCGGCGGCAGGATCCGCCTCGACGGTCACCTGCCTGCCGACCTTTCCAGTCGCAGCAGGAGGCGTGGAAGGCTCGGCCAAGAGCGGCACGGGCGGCAGGACCAGCCAAAAGCCGAGCGCGATTGCAACGGCCGAGCGCGACCATTCCGGACGCCGAGCCGCGATGCGCTTGCCGTTTTTAGATATTGCGGACGTGGTCATGATCCCGCGCGTTGTCGTTCCAATGTCGGTCTAAGCCGATTTGCGGATTTCGCCAAGGAACAACACTCAAATTGCGGCTGATGTCTGATCAGATCGAGCGAATGCTACGACCCTCAAGCGCGGTGATAGGGGTGACCGGACAGGATGGTCGTGGCGCGATAGAGCTGTTCGGCAATCAGGATGCGGACGAGCTGGTGCGGCCAGGTCATCTTGCCAAGGCACAGCGTTGCGTCTGCGCGCGCGTGTAGGGCAGGATCGAGGCCATCGGCGCCGCCGATCGCGACCATCAGATCCCGTTTGCCGGAATCACGCCACCGGCCGATCAAACCGGCGAAGTCTTCTGAACCCAGCGCCTTTCCGCGCTCGTCGAGCAAGATCAACACCGCATCGGCCGGGAGCGCCTTTTCGAGCAGCGCCGCCTCCTCGCGCTTGCGCGTTTCCGGGTTCGATGCCCGGCTCTCGGCAACCTCGACAAGCTTGCCGAACTCCAGACCGATCGGCGGGCCGGACTTGGCAAAGCGGTCGAAATAGCGCGCGGCGAGATCTCTCTCAGGACCGGCTTTTAGCCGTCCGACCGCAAAAAGTCCGATCCGCATCTATCCGGTTCCTCCGTCGCACGCAGCGGCAACGCTTACCCAAGCGGGTGCAGGTTCAAACATGGCCGCATGCGACGCCCGAATCCCGGACCGTGCGACGATCTAGTGCAACGTACCGTCTTCCAGGTCCGGAGCTGCCCACATCCTCTCGATGTTGTAGAACTCGCGGATTTCGGGTCGGAACACGTGGACGATGATGTCGCCCGTATCAATCAGCACCCAGTCACCGGTCTCCAGTCCCTCCACGCGGGCGGAACCAAAGCCTTCGTCCTTGAGGTCGGTGAGCAGATGATCGCAAATCGCTCCGACATGACGGTTCGACCGTCCGGACACGACCACCATGTAGTCGCCCAGCGCGGATTTCCCGACAATGTCGATCGTGACGATATCTTCAGCCTTCGAGTCCTCGAGGCTTGCGAGGACCACTTGAAGAGCGCGGTCGGCGGCATCGTCGCCGCGTCCTGCGCTTTTGGGAAGAGCGCTGCTGGCGCTTCCCTTCGCGTGCACTGTTGTCAGAGTGTTTCCTTTCCTTTGAACAGGCCTAGCACGGTTGTGATTCGTGCCACATGCGACGAACCACCACTAGATTTAGGCACCAAAGCCTGTCGGTTTCAAGACATCACTTCTCTTTAGCTCTTTTCTCCAGTTCCGCGCGATGTCTGAGGGCGCTGGAACTGAGCGGCGAACGGGGGCCGTGGATGAATGTCCAAGCCGGTGACTTGCGGAAAGCCAGCGCTCCGGCATCCTCCTCGTCGATGCGAGCGTGGTCGAAGGTTCGCGCCATTTTCGACGACAGATAGGCGAGCGTCGATCCCGGCCGATCGATGACCGCGATGGGGAAGGTACGGGCAATCGTCTGCCAGCTCTGCCAGCGATGGAAGCCCTGCAGATTGTCCGCACCCATGATCCAGACGAAGTGCACGCCGGGGTTGCGCGCCTTGACGATCTCAAGCGTTCTCGCCGTATAGCTCTGGCCGATCGTCTTCTCGAAGGCCGTCACCTTGATCCGCGGGTCAGGCGTGATCGCTTCGGACTGCCGCAAGCGCTGTTCGAGGGGCGCCAGATGACGATGATCCTTCAACGGATTGCCCGGCGTTACCATCCACCAGAGCTGGTCGAGACGCAGGCGACGCAGCGAGATGTCGGCCACGAGCACATGGCCCTCGTGCGGCGGGTTGAAGGAGCCGCCGAAAAGACCGACGACCATCCCCCGCTCGACATGCGGCATCCGCAGGTATCGCGCTTCGATCGTCTCGGGCTGCACCTAGGGCCGCACCTGTCCGGTGCCGCGCACCCGGTATTTGAACGAAGTCAGTTGCTCGACGCCGACGGGCCCGCGCGCATGCATCTTGCCGGTCGCAATGCCGATCTCCCCACCCATGCCGAATTCGCCGCCATCGGCAAACTGCGTCGAGGCATTGTGGAGGAGGATGGCGGAATCGATCTCGGCGAAAAAGCGGGCCGCCACGGACTGATCCTGCGCGATCACCGCCTCCGTATGCGCCGAGGACCACCGGTTGATGTGTGCAATGGCGCCTTCGACACCGTCGACCAGCGCCACCGAGATGATGGCGTCCAGATATTCGGTCGACCAGTCCTTCTCGGCCGCAGCTTCGAGACCGGGAACGAGCGCACGGATTTCGTTCGTCGCGCGAACCTCGCAGCCGGCATCCTTGAGCGCGGCAAGCAGAGGCGCCAGGTGCGTTCCGGCCGCGGCCCGATCGATCAGCAGCGTCTCGGCCGCACCGCAGATGCCGGTGCGGCGCATCTTGGAATTGACGACGACGCTGCGCGCCATGTCGAGATCGGCGGAACGGTCGACATAGACGTGGCAGAGGCCGTCGAGATGGGCGAAGACGGGGACGCGCGCCTCGTTCTGCACACGGGCAACGAGGCTTTTGCCTCCACGCGGGACGATGACGTCGATCGAGCCGTCCAGCCCGGAGAGCATCGCGCCGACAGCCGCGCGGTCTGCGACCGGCACCATCTGGATCGCGTGCTCCGGCAGTCCGGCTTCCTTCAGGCCGCGCACCAGGCAGGCATGGATCGCCCGCGAGGAATTGAGGCTGTCGGAGCCACCGCGCAGGATGACCGCATTGCCGGCCTTCAGGCAGAGGGCGCCGGCATCGGCCGTCACGTTCGGGCGGCTCTCGTAGATCACGCCGATCACCCCGAGCGGGGTGCGCACACGCTCGATGTGCAGGCCGTTCGGCCGGTCCCACTCGGCAATCACGTCGCCGACCGGATCTTTGAAGGCGGCGATGTCGCGGATGCCGGCGGCAATCGCGTCGATCCGCTCCGGCGTCAGCGTCAGACGGTCGATGAAGGAGCCGGCGAGCCCGCTTTCGCGCGCATGCGCAAGATCGATTGCATTGGCGGCAAGGATCTGATCGCGATCAGCGAGGATCGCCTTTGCCATCGCCTCAAGCGCGGCATTCTTCGCCGCCGTCGATGCGACGGCGAGCGGCCGGCTGGCGGCGCGCGCATTGCGACCGATCCCGGTCATCAACTCGGTCACGTCGGCCGTCGTCTGCGCCTGTTCAAGCATGGGCGGCATCCTTTTCCTCTTCGGCAGGGGCGCTATCGGTTCTTCCCGCACCCGTCATGACGAGGTCGTCGCGATGCACCATCGCCGCCCGTCCCGCATAGCCAAGGATCCCGGCAATCTCGCCTGATTTCTTGCCCGCGATCTGGCGCGCCTCGTCGGCATCGTAGCTTGCCAGCCCCCGGGCAATCTCGCGTCCGGCAGTGCCGACGATTGCAATCGTATCGCCGCGGGAGAACGCACCCGAGACGGCGCGCACACCGGCGGGAAGCAGGCTCTTACCCGAGCGCAGCGCGGTCTCGGCACCGGCATCGATCGCAAGCGTGCCGGCCGGCTGCAACTGCCCGGCAATCCAGGTCTTGCGCGCGGTCACCGGCGAGCCGGAGGGCGCAAACCATGAGGAGCGCGCGCCGGCGTCGATCGCCCACAGCGGATGGTCGGTCTTGCCCGACGCGATGATCATCGCGCAGCCGGCGCCGGTGGCGATTTTGCCGGCATCGATCTTGGTGCGCATGCCGCCACGCGACAACTCCGATGCGGCCCCACCGGCCATGGCCTCGATTTCGGGCGTGATTTCCGCAATCGTTTCAAGGAAGCGTGCGGCGGGATCCAGATGCGGCGGGGCGGTATAGAGCCCGTCGATATCCGATAGCAGCACGAGAAGATCGGCGCCGGCCATCGTTGCAACACGAGCCGCGAGCCGATCGTTGTCGCCGTAGCGGATTTCGGTCGTTGCGACCGTGTCATTTTCGTTGATGATCGGCACCGAGCCGAGCTTCAGGAGCTGGTTCAGCGTGGCGCGCGCATTCAGGTAGCGGCGGCGCTCTTCGGTGTCACCGAGCGTGAGCAGGACCTGACCGGCGACAATGCCGTCCGTCGAAAGGCTTTCCGACCAGGCGCGGGCGAGCGCGATCTGACCGACGGCCGCCGCCGCCTGGCTCTCCTCCAGCTTCAGCGCGCCCTTAGGCAGGTTGAGAACGGTTCGCCCGAGAGCGATCGCGCCCGAGGAGACGACAAGCACCTCTGTACCACTCTTGCGGAGCGCGGCGATATCGGCGCAGATCGCATCGAGCCAGCCCTTCTTCAGCCCACTGGCGCGATCGACGAGCAGGGCGGAACCGATCTTGATGACGATGCGCCGATGCTTCGAAAGCGACTTGTGGGTCCCGGACATCTCAAGCCTCGTCCTGTTCTTCCGTGCCAAAGCGAACGATCTCGTCGCGAAGTGCGCGCAGGGCCTGCAGCATGCCGACGTTGGTGATCGCCGATAGAAGCAACGGCTTTTGCCCGCACGCCTTTTCCAGTTCCTTCGCCTTCTTCTTCAGTTCTTCCTCGTCGAGCACGTCGATCTGCGACAGCGCCACGATCTCCGGCTTGTCGGTCAGCCCACCGCCATAGGCCTCCAGCTCATGCTTGACGGTCTTGTAGGCCTTGCCAACCTCTTCTTCCTGCGCCGAGACGAGGTGCAGCAACACACGCGTCCGCTCCACGTGGCCAAGGAAGCGATCGCCAAGGCCAGTGCCCTCGTGCGCGCCCTCGATCAGGCCGGGGATGTCGGCAAGGATGAACTCCCGTCCGTCGACCGTGGCAACACCGAGGTTCGGATGCAGCGTCGTGAAGGGATAGTTCGCTATCTTCGGCCGCGCCCGCGTGCAGGTCGCGAGGAACGTGGACTTGCCGGCATTCGGCAGACCGACGAGCCCTGCATCGGCGATCAGCTTCAACCGCAGCCAGATCGTCTTCTCATCGCCCTCGAGACCGGGATTGGCCCAGTTCGGCGCCTGGTTCGTCGACGATTTGAAGTGGGCGTTGCCGAAGCCGCCGTTGCCGCCGGCCGCAAGCCGAAAGCGCTGTCCTTCTTCGGTCAGATCAATGATCAACGTCTCGTTGTCTTCCTCGAAAATCTGCGTTCCGACCGGCACTTTCAGCGTCACCGAGGCGCCGTTCGCACCGGTGCGATTGCGCCCCATGCCATGAATGCCGGTCGCGCCCTTGAAGTGCTGCTGATAGCGGAAATCGATCAGCGTATTCAGGCCGTTGACCGCCTCGACCCAGACATCGCCGCCGCGGCCGCCGTCGCCGCCGTCTGGGCCGCCGAATTCGATGAATTTCTCGCGGCGGAACGAGACAGCCCCTGCACCGCCGTCGCCGGAGCGGATATAGACTTTTGCTTCGTCGAGAAACTTCATCGGTTCGCCGTTCTTGGTTTTCTACTGCCTGATCGTCAATTTGCCGCCATCGATATAGCCGGTTCCAGCGGAGGTCAAAGACTATCGTGAAATTCGTCACCTACAACATCCAGTATGGTATCGGCCTCGATGGCCGACTGGACCTGGCCCGCATCGCTTCCGAAATCGAGAGCGCCGATGTGATCGCGCTCCAGGAAGTGACCCGTGGTTTCCACCGCAACGGCAACATCGACATGGTCGCCGAACTTCAGGCGCGTCTGCCGGCGCACTTCTGCGTGTACTGGCCCGCATGCGACGTCGATGCCGGCTCGGCGATCGAGGACGGCCGCGCCGTCAGTCGCCGTTTCCAGTTCGGCAATATGG
Source organism: Rhizobium sp. ARZ01 (assembly GCF_014851675.1). NCBI lineage: Bacteria > Pseudomonadati > Pseudomonadota > Alphaproteobacteria > Hyphomicrobiales > Rhizobiaceae > Rhizobium > Rhizobium sp. ARZ01. The sequence continues at coordinate 121,586 of NZ_JACVAE010000003.1, read as the reverse complement.
TGTTGTCGCGCGATCCGATCCTCGCCTCACGCCTCATCTCGCTGCCGCGCAGCCGCACGATCGACAGGCTGAACCTGCAGCGCGGCGCGACGGAAGCCGTCATCGATGCGCCCGGCGGCCCGCTTCGCGTCTATTCCGTCCATCTGGATCACATCTACCGCGGCGAGCGGATCGAGCAGATCCGCTATCTGAAGGAACGCATCCAGGCCTACGCGCTCGACGGCGGGGCGATTTCCGGCGCCGGCGAATTCGGCCTGCGCGAACCGCCTTTTCCGGACGACTACGTGCTGATGGGCGACTTCAACATGGTTCCCGAATCGCCGGAGTACTGTGCCGTGGCCGGCGAGATCGACGGCTATTACGGCCGCCAGATCCGCGCCACAAATCCGCTCGACGTTCTGGCGGGCCTCGGCAAGCGCAGCCCGGAGAGCTACAGCTGGATCGATCCCAAGGACCACAGTCACCGGATGTTCCTCGACTATTGCTTCGTCAGTCATGGCCTCGTCGGGCGCCTCAAGGAGGCCTGGGTGGACGAGACGGCAACCGGCTCCGACCATCTGCCGGTCTGGTTCGAGCTCATGTGAGAGATCGCCGATGGCAGGGCCCCCGCCATCGGCCGACACGGCTACCGGCGCAGCGGAGCCGGGTGAAAATCGCCGGCAAGGAGCCGCGTCTCGACATGCGGAACCATCGCGTTGCGCGCGACCGAATAGACCTCGCTCAACCCCGTGACACGAAATCCGATCTTTTCCTGCACCTTCAGGGAGGCCCGGTTGTCGGTGAAGACGCCGGAATGGATCTCCACCCCGGGCATCCGCATGAGAAAGCGCGCGACGGCACCGTGAACCGCCTCACTCATGTAGCCCCGCCCCCAGAAGAAGCGGTTCAGCCAGTAGCCGAGATGCCACTGGCCCGCGCGCCATTCGAAGGAAACGACGCCGATGTGCACGTCGTCTCCGGTCGTGACGGCGAAAGCCCAATTCGGAAGAAGTCCGCTCGTGACGCTTGACAGCCACTCCACGGCATCCTGCCGGTCGAACGGCGCGGGCACCGGCGCCAGCATGCGCGAGACGCGGAAGTCGCCGAGTGACTGAGCGATCGCGTCCACGTCGGAGATCCGATGCGGACGCAGGGTCAGCCGCTCGGTCGCAATGACCGGGCAGGGGCCGGGATCGTGATGAACGGCCAATTGCCGTTCCTGACGCAGGGCGCTCATCCGATGTTTCCCCAGCTCTTCAGTGAGACCCAGGTCTTGCGGTCGAGCCGGTACCACTCGACCGGAACCATGCCGCCGACGGCAAGGCTCTGGATCATGCCGGTGGCCTGGAACTGGAAGCCGCACTTCTGGATGACCCTCCGCGAGGCGATGTTCATGACGCGGCAACGCGCATCGATCTGCTCGACCTCGCGGGTGCGGAAGACCATGTCCGTCAGGCTCTGCGCCGCTTCGGTTGCGTAGCCCTGGTTCCAGTATGGTTCACCCAGCCAGTAGCCGAGCTCCACCGTCCTGCCGTCCTCCTGCGGCTCGATCCCGCAGCAGCCAAGGAACGCGCCATTGTCCGCCTTGGTAATCGCGTAGACGCACTTGCCAATCGCGCCGGCTTTTGTGCGTCGCACGAAGTCGGCCGCGTCCGCGATCGTGTAAGGATGCGGCATGCGGGCGACCATGTTGGCGATGTTGGCGTTGTTGGCAAGATGGGCAAGGGCGTCGATGTCGTCTTCATGCGGGGCGCGCAGGACCAGCCTGTGCGACAGCAATATGGGACAATCGGTCCTCGACCGTTCTGGCCTTGGCCGTTCTTCGGGAGACCTTGATTGGTCTTCCCGCAACATTTCGCTGATCATGGTTCAATCCTCCAGATGAACAAAGGGGAGATGGATTGCCCCATCTCCCCTTTTGTTTCTGCAGGTTTGACACCTGTAGCATCAGCCAGGTCGATGAGACGCCGGCTGTTTTAGAGCGCTACCGGCTTATTCCGCTGCTTCGGCTTTCGGCATTACAGACACGTACACGCGGCCATTGGCCTTCGTACGGAAGTTCACGTTGCCTGCCGTAAGCGCAAAAATCGTGTGGTCCTTGCCGAGGCCGACATTGGCGCCCGGATGCCACTTCGTACCGCGCTGACGCACGATGATGTTGCCTGCGAGGACGACTTCGCCGCCGAACTTCTTCACGCCGAGGCGCTTGGACTCGGAATCGCGACCGTTACGCGAGGAACCGCCAGCTTTTTTGTGTGCCATTGGAGTTCTCCTTTACCTGTCCTGGTCTTAGTTCGCTGCTGCTTCGGCAGCGGCTTCAGTCTTCTTGGAAGACTTCTTTGCCTTGCCGCCGGCTGCCGCGATCTCAACGATCCGGACAGTCGTCTGGTGCTGGCGATGGCCGCGCGAACGCTTGGAGTTCTGGCGGCGACGCTTCTTGAAGGCGATGACCTTCTTGGCGCGGCCCTGTTCGACGACTTCGGCGGTAACGACCGCGCCTTCGACGAAGGGAGCACCGATCGACGCGTCGGCACCTTCGCCGACCATCAGCACTTCGGTGAATTCAATCTTGTCGCCAGCGACGCCCGTGAGCTTTTCAACCGTCACGACATCGTTGGCTGCCACGCGGTACTGCTTACCGCCGGTCTTGATGACTGCGAACATTTCTTGTCCTTTCATGTTCGTTCCGGCTCTTCGCCCCAGGGGCGCGGCCGTCTTTTTATCAGTCGGGTTTGACGAACAGTTTGTTGTCCGCCGGTGAAGGAAGGCTCTTTGAGGTGCCCGTAAGCGGCATACATAAAGCCGACCCACGCAGAAACGGCATTTGCCCTTTGCCACGCACGTGCGGCAATAGGCGAGCTTCCGGAAGCTGTCAAGAATGTTTCGGCCGAACGGATGGAATTAGTTCATTTTGCCCTTCGCTGCCTCTTGCAAGGCCGAAGGACACCCGCTATGTAGCCCACCGCGCCACTGGGCGCCAACCGTATGCGGAGAGGTGGCAGAGCGGTTGAATGCACCGCACTCGAAATGCGGCATACCTGCAAGGGTATCGGGGGTTCGAATCCCCCCCTCTCCGCCAGTCTTTTCATCACTTTCAATGACGTATTATCCGCCAGGAGGCGGCTAACATTGGCTATGGCAGTGCATTGAAGCGTGCCTGCATTGGCGAACCACGACCACGGCATAAGCGCGACGGTCTTCCTTTGGGTCGAGCCAATATCCTTCCATCAGATACTCTGGTGTTTTCAGCACCGCGCCCATGCTACGAGGCGCCTACAACACAACAACAACAACAACAACAACAACAACAACAACAACGAGATACGCCGATGCTTCCCTGGATTCAACTTGATCGCTCGACCATTCCCGGCGATGGGGGTGAGTTGCGCCTGAAGCAGCGCGGTAGCGAATTTTCCATCATGCTCGGCTCAACGGAGCTGATGAACAGCAGGCTGAGCGGTTCTGAAGAGGCACTGGCGACGCTGTGCTGTGAGCGGATTGCAGGGCGTAAATACGCCAGCATCCTGATCGGCGGCCTCGGCATGGGCTTTACACTGCGGGCCGCCCTGGGCGGACTGCCAGACGATGCCCGTGTCACGGTCGCGGAGCTCGTCCCGGCCGTGGTTGATTGGGCGCGCGGACCGATGTCAGATCTCCACGAGGGCACGCTCGACGATCCACGTGTCGATATCAAGATAGGTGATGTCGGCGCGCTGATCCGGTCGCAGAAAACGGCTTACGATGCCATTTTGCTCGATGTCGACAATGGTCCCGATGGGCTGACGCGCGCCTCCAACGACAGCCTCTATGACCACAGCGGTCTTCGTGCCGCCAAAGTTGCCCTGCGCGCGAACGGCGTGCTTGCGGTCTGGTCATCCGCGCCGGATAGTGCTTTTACACGTCGATTGCGGGAGGTGGGCTTTGCCACCGACGAGGTGAATGTGCGTGCCAATGGGAAACGCGGTGGCGCCCGCCATGTCTTGTGGATGGCAACCAAACGGTAGCATTTGGTTGTACGCGATCCGCCACCTGCGACGGAGCGCTGGGCAAAGCCCAAAATGTCGGCTCACACAGACAGGCTGAGCGTTTTCTCCTGTTCGATATAGTCACGCTGCTTGTCGGTGATGTAGTCGCGAACAATTGGGGCGGCGTCACGAGAGCGCGACAGCTGCATATGGAAAACGAGCTGGCTGCCGGTGCGGAACATCATCTCCGCGCTGATCAGGTAGAATTCCCACATGCGGGCAAAGCGCTCGTCGTAAAGCGCGATCACCTTGTCGCGGTTCGCCTCGAAGCGGTTGGTCCAGTGGGCTAGCGTCGTGGCGTAGTGAACACGCAGGAATTCCAGATCCGTCACCCAGAGGCTGTTTCGCTCGACAACCTCGAACACTTCGGAAAGGGCTGGCGAGTAGGCTCCGGGAAAAATATACTTCCGCAGCCACGGGCTTGCCATGCCCGGCGGGCTCATATGTCCGATCGAATGCAACAGCGCCAGGCCGTCATCCGGCATCAACGCATTCAGCTTCTTGAAGAATTCATCATAGTGATGAACGCCGACATGCTCGAACATGCCGACGGACACAATACGGCCGAAGGATCCCTCGACGTCCCGATAGTCCTTCAGCTCGAAACGGACGCGCTCGGCAAGCCCGGCTTTCTCGGCCCGCTGCGAGGCGAGCGCCTGCTGTTCTTTGGACAGCGTCACGCCGAGAACTTCCACATTCTCCAATGCCGCAAGATAAAGCGCGAGGTCGCCCCAGCCGCAGCCGATATCGAGCACCTTCATTCCAGGTTTTAGTCCGAGCTTGCTAGCAAGAAGCCGCAGCTTGTTGCGTTGTGCCTGCTCGAGGGTTTCGCCTTGCTCCCTGAAATAGGCGCAGGAATACAGCATGTTCTCGTCGAGAAACAGCTTATAGAATTCGTTGCCGAGGTCGTAGTGGTGGGCGACGTTCTGCTGCGCCTGTCCCTTGCGATTTGACTGCTGACGTTTGCGGAAGCGCATCTTAATAGCGCGCAGGACCTTCTGAATCGGATAGGAGCCGAGCGAAAGCCGATTGACCGAGAAGAGCGTTAGGAAATCCCGTAGAGTCGAGCCCTCCTCGAACCGCATCGTTCCATCCATGTAGGCTTCGCCGGCCGCAAGCTCAGCATTGAAAACCAATGTCCGGTAGAGTTTTCGATCAGTCAGCCTCATCGTCACCCGTGGACCGGGCGTGCCCTTGAAAACATGACGTTTTCCTTCTGCGTCGATGACGGTCAGACAACCCTTGCGTATGAAGGACTTCATCATGTGCGAAAGTGGAAACATGAGTGCCTCGAGTTGCTTTGTGGTAGAAATCCGGTGGCCCAACTCTCATCTGATCTGCGGAAGTTTGCAATCGGCCAGCTTCGCCCAAAATCAACTCTATCGGAACGCCCAGTCCCTGGCCCCGAATAGGCCAAGACTGGCCTGGGATTACGTCACTCCTGCTCAGGTGGCGCGGACTGCAGATTTGCAAGCAGCGAGGGCACGGCATTTTCGCCGTTCAACCGGCCTCATTCAGTAACGGATCCAGGATCGGCTTGTTTGCCGGTAGGCCAGCAACTGCCCGGAACGGCCTTCACCAAGACCAATGCCGCTCGTGGGGCCTTCGCCGCCCGCGCCGCGTCCCAGCATCGCGCCTCTCATCTCGATAATCCAGTGGACGTGCATTCTCCCCTGGAAATCATCGCGCGATAAAGTAAGCAGAGATCAATGCGGCGATCGATCTCCAGCTTGAGGAAGATGCGTCGCAGATGCGCCGAGACCGTCCAGTGACTGATGCCGAGGGCAAGGCCGATCTCCTTGTTCGCCATACCGTTCGCAACAAGGCGAGCGATCTCTTGTTCACGAGGGGACAGAAACGAAAGGCGGTCGCAGAAGCGAGAAGCAAGGTCCGGTGACAGATATGGGTTCCCTCGCGCCATCGGCGTGGCGGATGCAAACGATGTTCCCTGCTCAGGTACTGATGCCGATGATATCCGTGCCATACAGCCCTCCCAAATGCTTAAAGTGGCGCTAAAGTTCTTGCTGGACTTCTCCCGCCCCCTGCCTCTCAGGTGTAGTTGATATCACCGCGGCCGGACCTGCCGCGGCCGCGCGCTGGTTCGAACGTGACCACGTTCCCGGCACTCATCTGAGGTTTTTGCCGAAGTCCAACTGATTCCGCGCTCGTCAGCCAATCATCGCAAGCGTCGACGATCGCCTCGAGCAGAGACTCGAAGTCGATGCGCACTGTCGTCAGCAGATAATCTTCCGACAGCCAGCGCAGAATCTCGCGGCCGGTGACAGCCATGCGGCTACGCTGCGAGGTCACCGGAATTTCGCGCAGGTATCGCTTTGAAATCTCTTCGAGCACATCCCAGGCATTGTCGGCCCCGAAGAGATTGATGACATCATCGGAGCCGAGAATGTCGAACGCCTCCTGTAGGAGAACCATGACCTCGCTGCGCAGCACCGCGACATGGCCATAGGACACCTGCTTAAGGTTGTGCCTGAGATCGAGCCCGGAGCGCCGCACGACGGCCATACTACCGAAGGTCTCGCGAATGCCGTCCGGACGCAGAACTTCCGACACGCGCTTGTCCTCGAAGAACCGAGAGACATGCTGGCAGAAATTGCTGAGAAGAGCGTGGAATGCGATGTTCGGCTCGGCGCCGGAAGGTGGCGCAGCCTCGGTGTAACCGAAGACCTTGCGATAGGCCGAGCGCCGCTCCCGCTGCGTGTATCGCAGCACACGCTTGCGGTCATACTGGTAAAGGGCCAGGGCACCGCGACCGTCGGAAAGGCGGATTTCGCCCGACTGGAACAATTGCTGCAGCCTCAGAATGGCCCGGAACACGCCCGCGCGCTCGTGCTGGTAGATGTAATAGAGGTCGCCAACAGCCGTCAGCCGTTCGCGGCTGATTTGGTCGTCATAGGCAGGAACCAGCGAGGCTGGGCGAACCTCGTTCAGGGTGGACGCGACCTGGTCTCCGAGACCGATCATGCGGCCGAGGCCGCCGTCGTTGGTCGGTTGGCCGGGCGCGCCCTTGAGCGCATCAAAGATCGCCTCCTCGGCCTCCGTGATGTACTGGTTGATTAGCTCGGCTTGCGCGGGTGTTTTCGCCAGTTCGTCCCGCGCGTCGCGAACCATTTGCGACCGCAGACGCTGCAGCCGGCCAAGCAGATCGTTGAGACCACCCAAATTCGTCAGATCGGTTGCCATCTCGCGTCCTCCCAGGCCCTCTCAAGCACTTGCCGAAGCCATCGCATCGGCAGCTTGGAAAGCCTTGTCCAGCAGGTATTTCAGCTCGATCAACTGCCGCAATGGCCCGGGCAACAACCGGACCGAGAAGCGCAGGACATTGGCATCGGATACAAACAGACCGGCCGCCTCTTTGAGGGAAAGAAGCTCGCCACGGAGTATTTTCAGGTCTTCCGAGTACAGGTTGGCGGCGCTGTTTTCGGGGCGTGCAAACGGTTCGGCGACCGCACGCACCCAGCCAAGAAACTGTCCCAGGGACAGACCGACGGTCCCCGACGATCCTTCCTGAGCCGGAACGAACTGAAGGTCCTGTTCGATCGCGTCAGTACCGGTGCGTTCGAGCTGATCCTCGAGCGCGATGGCCGCACCGAGCGTCGCCGTCAGCGCCAGTTCAAGGCGAGCCGCATTGACGCCACGCTGGGCTCCCTCCTGAACCAAAAGGACCCTGCTGCCGATCGAGCAAAGAAGGCGGAAGATGGCCCGCAGTTCGGCGGTGACCTCCTCCTCCCGGACCGCCGAAACAGGCGGCGCCATGAGGTCGCTGTCGATCACACCGGCAAGTTCCCCAATGAGGTCGTGCGGGTTGTTGCTCTCGAAGCGGCTGGGCCAGTTCGCAACCGTATGGATCTCGCCGAGCTCCAGATATTCGAGGATGGTCCTGACCACCCGACGAAACTGAAAATTGGCCCTCGCCCGATTGATCCCGAGCGGATCACGCGCCGTCTCGACCAGGCTGTCGAGCTCATCCTTTATCCGCCGGCGCATCGCTGCGGGGTCGAAGAGCCCCCGAACCGTCTCGAAGCGGTTCATTGCCGGCAGCCGCGCGATCGTCGCAACCAACGCATCCGCATCCGAACGCAGCATGGTGGCACTGACGAGAGCATCGCCTCTCAGGAGTTGCGATGGCTCCGCCGTACTATGCGCCGGCACCGCATCGGTCCGGTAGTAGACGCGGAAACCATCGCGCTCCTTCCATGCAAAGTTGCGCATCAGGCCGTCGATCAGCCGGTTGCGCGCCACCTCGACCTTGTCTTCGTGACCGAACTGGACGCCGTCGTGCGGCAGGCTGAAAGCATCGAGAGTCGCCATCATCTGGTCGCTGACCGTCTCAAAGCGTCCGCTCGCCCGGCCGGTCTCCGTCGGTCGGGCGGAAACCGTCTGGAAGCTCGCCATCATCACGGCCAGGTCACGGATGGCTTCGGCAGCAGGTTGCTCGTTCGTCTCGCGCGACACCGGACGAGCCGAGCCGGTCAGGTCCGGCACGAGTTTGATGACAGTATCGAGGAGATCGCCAACCGCCTCCGACAACTCGGACAACACATTGTCCAGGTCATCGACCGCTTTATCCAGTTCACTTCCCGGCCCATGCCGCGATTTGGGATCTGCGATAAGTCTTTTCAGATCCCCTGTGATGTTGTCCTGGATTTCGGGTGTCGTGATATCGGAATGGACTGTACGGATCAGCGCCAGGACGCTCTGGAGAGCAGAGGCGGCACGCTCGTCTCCAATTGCAACCTGAGCATTTCGTGCATGATCGAGGGCTTCCGGCGTGCGGCGCGCCAGTTGGTCGAAGGATACCGAAAGGTCCTTCGGATCAAACGACGTCCTCACGGGCTCAATGAACGCATCAAGGTTGCCCAGGCACACACCCACCTTGTCCAAGGCCTCAGCAAACGTTCGCAAGGCGCCACGCGGCTCGTAAGTCTCGCCCTCGATTGTCTTCGTTTCGATCCCGGCCATTGCGGTCACCTCCCCAACGTCTTATAGAAGTTGCGATGGATGATCTCCGGTGCGACGTTCTTGCGGATCAGCGCAATGCGCGCTGCCGCGATCAAGAACCGTTCCGGAAGTATCCCTGTATCGGTCCCTGACTCGAGCCGCGTCGCGGCCTCCCGCACGAGCGTTGCGTGCGTCGGCTGAAAGCGTACCACGTCCGCGAGCGCTCGTCCTCCATATTCCTTGAAGGTCGTGAAGCACATCGCGTCGAGCGCCGCGTCTATCTGTTTCGGCAGCTTCGCGCGCACCCATCCCGGCACCAGCTTCCAGATGGAGGCGGGATAGAGCATGTCCCAGGCACGTCGGAATGCCTGTGCGTCCTCGCCAAAGCCGATGCGTTCCAGCAGGCGGATGTTGAGCGGTACCCTGATGATCGGCGTCGGATGTACAGCTTCGTCGGAGTAGGCCGCGGTCTGCTGGCGGGAGCGTCCGACAACGTCCATGAGCGAGCCGACATAGGCCGGCCCGATCAGCAGCACGCCCGCGAGGTCCGCATAGGCCTCCTTGTGCCATCGCGCCCAAACCTCCGCGTTTTGCTCCGGCAGCTTGTGTTGCTGGAACGCGAGCTTGATGCGATAGGGCATGACCTCCCAGAGCTCAAGATCGTTCTGCAGATTGTGCGCGACCTCATGCGGCACTGCTCCCAGCGACCAGGGGTTGACCAGCCGGTGAAAAGGGACCTTGACCAGCGGAAACGGGTTTTGCCGTTGGCCGAGTTTGGACAACTTGACACCGCGCCGGAATGTCGCCGGGCCGAAACCCGCCTCCATGTAGGCAAAGGGAACCGGAGAGGGAATCGAGCGCGGCTTGCCGAGGCCGAGATAGACGGCCTGATAGCAATCGAGCGCAATCCGGTCGATCCCGCGAAGCCAATGCCGGAATGGCCCGGTACGCTGGCCGAACAGATTGAGATAGAACTCCCAGATCTTTTCCGTCTCGCTGGCTAGCGCCTGGTTGCGCTCCTTCAGTTGGAGCAGAAGGGCGCGGCCGGCATCGCCCGCTTTCGAGATATTGCCGGCGACCGCCGCAAGCCGAGCATCCTCGACCATCTGCCGCTTGCGGGCTTCCTCGATGAGGTGGTTGACGGCTTGAATGTGCGCACAGCTCGGCGATTCAGGACCGGAGCCGAACTCGTCCTCCCGGAATGCCCTCAGACCCGTAACGAACCGCCGGGCATTGACCGCCGTCCGTGTGGCGAAGAAAGGCAGTGCATTGCCGGCCGCGGTCGCTCCCAGGCAGGGCTGGCTCTTCGATCTTGCCGCTTCCGGTATTGCCGCCACGATATTCATAGCCATACCTCTGGGTCGAGACTTCGTTGAAACGGCTCTTGCGGCAAAGCTGGCAGCGATGATGGCAAGCTTTGCAAAGGCCGGATGCGCCGTGGCCGGTATACGCGTCCGGCAGACGCCGCAGCAGGAGAGGATTCGCGCACCTTTCAGCGGCCACGACGAGCTTTCTCACGAGCTCGGAGCGTATCCCAGGTGCGCTGGCCAGGCGACCTGGATGACCCCGGCCAGGCCGTGCCGCCTGTTCACCGCGTCGACTGCAAAGGCCGGAGGCGCATGGCTCGTTGCGTACATCGTCGTTCTCGCCAGCCTTTGCGGCTCCGGAGTTCAGTAGAAGCGTTCGGCCCGGGCAACCGCGCGGCGATCGATCTGCCGCTTCTTTGCGGCATTGCCTGCAAGCGCCTTCGCGATGGTGTTCGGGTTGGTCAGCGTGCGGTTTGCTTGCTTGGCCATGACGCGAAGGGCCGTTCGCGGCGTCACGGGTTTTCCCGTTTGCGCCTTGCGGGTGAGTGTCGCAATGGTTCGACGTTGGATCGTCGGTAGTGTCCGGATCAGTGTTCGGGCCCGCGGATCGTTCGTGGCGGCCAGTCGCCGAGCCACGTCCGCACTTGCCTTTGCCAGAACAGGCGTCACGGTCTTGACGGCGAGTGGCGCCCGGCTGGAGATCGTTATTGTGATCGCTGAACCCAGTGCGAGTGCATCGCTGACGGGAGCTTTCGACGCAGCGACAGCCATTGCCTCGGACAGTTGGTCATCGATTGCCGGAACGCGGATCATCGCATTCATCTCCTCCTCCGTCTCGATCTCGTTGTCAGCTTCCAGTGAGCGCACCACGGAACCGAGCTTGCCGCCGATGGCTGCGCCGGCTGGTCCGCCGAGCGCCCCGCCGATCATGGTTCCGATCTGCGGGGCGAACTTCTTGGCAATTGGCGCGACGACCTTGGCCGCCTTCTTCGCCGCCTTCCACACAGCGCCCAGAAACTGGTCGCCATCTGCCTCCATGGCATATTCTTCCTCGAAATCATGTCCGTCGGCTGAGAACTCTTCGAAGCTTTCGACGTCGAAGAAGTTACCTTCGGTTACGCCGATATCTTCCTGGTCAAAGGCTTCGAAGTCGCTGAGGGCGTCACCGGCCTCGGCGCTGAGGAAGCCTCCCTCATAGCTATCAGCCTCGAGGAATTCACCAAGACCGTCGATCGAGCCCACACCCTGTGCCATTTCAACCTCCTTCGAATGTGGGCCGCTGCGACCCGAAAAGAGACGGAGGAAAGTGATACTCCCTTTGCGGGAGTGGCGTTAGAGACAAGCATTCAGTAGCCAACTTGAGGTAGTGCAAAATCGACGGAGCACACCAACCCACGCGAGCATTTGTTTGCGCGGGACATTCTAGCCCATGCTGCAACCGAGACGCAGCTTTGTGTCCCACAATCGCGTCTAAATCGTGCCGTGCAGGATGTCCTGAAGGCGCTCTGCTAATGCGCAGCCCTCCGTCAAATTGCTATAAGAACGTTGCTGCACGTCAGCCGCCTGTCGATCCGCTGAAGCGACTTTGCCTTGAAGGGCAGAACACGGCATGTCCTTGCGCCGTGTCTAGGGTGTGCGCAAGGTTTTGCGGCATTGTAGTGTAGAGGCTTCGATGTAGCCCACTGCAATGCGCTCGGCTCATGAGAGCGTTGCCCTCAGTTGCAGGGGATGTACGTTCGCCCATCGCTGGGAACCTCACGCGGCCTTGCGCTTTCGAAACGGCCCATGCGGGATTTCGGGCGGCGCGAAGCTGTCAGCGCCGGCGCGGTCCCAACGATCGTACCAGTCGGCCAGTTCGGGGACTTCATTGCCGGACACGAGGAACCCTTGGGGCAGATAGGGGTAGGCTTCGTTGCCGTCGAGGAACTCGTTGTCCTTCTGCCGGAACATGAAATGGTATGGCATGAAGTCGCTGGGATTGCTCAGGCCGGCGGCACCCGCGATCTCGCCCAACGCCCGCATGGTGTTGCGATGGAAGCGGGCAACACGGTCACTCTTGTCGCCGAGGTCGATCGCGCGCTGGCGCACGGGGTCCTGAGTGGCGATCCCCACCGGACACTTGTTGGTGTGACAGGACTGCGCCTGGATGCAGCCGATGGCGAACATGAAACCACGCGCCGCATTGCACCAGTCCGCGCCAAGCGCCAGCGTGCGGGCGATGTCGAAGGCGGACACGATCTTTCCGGCAGCACCGATCTTGACCTGATCGCGAATACCCGCGCCGCGCAGCGTGTTGTGAACGAAGGTGAGGCCTTCGAGCATCGGCATGCCGACTCGGTTGGCGAATTCGACCGGGGCAGCGCCCGTGCCGCCTTCCGCGCCGTCGACGACGATAAAATCGGGAACGATGCCTGTCTTGAGCATGGCCTTGACCATGCTCATGAATTCCCGGCGGTGCCCGATGCACAGCTTGAAACCGACCGGCTTGCCGCCCGAAAGCTCTCGCAGCTGACCGACGAACTGCATCAGGCCGATCGGCGTGGAGAACGTGCTGTGCGCGGCGGGCGACGTGCAGTCGATTCCCATTGGAATGCCGCGCGCCTCGGCGATCTCGGGGGAAATCTTCGAGGCTGGCAACATGCCGCCATGACCCGGTTTCGCACCCTGGCTTAGCTTGATCTCGATCATCTTGACCTGGGGATCGGCAGAAAGCTCAGCGAATTTTTCCGGAGAAAACTTCCCGTCCTCATCGCGGCAGCCGAAGTAGCCGGATGCGACCTGATAGATCAGATCGCCACCGCCTTGCCGGTGGTAGCGGCTGATGCTGCCTTCACCGGTATCATGGGCGAAACCACCCTTTTTTGCCCCGGTATTCAGCGCAAGGATGGCATTGGCCGAGAGCGAGCCGAAGCTCATGGCCGAGATATTGTAGAGGCTGGCGTCGTAGGGTTGCTTGCAGGCCGGACCGCCGACGCGCACCCGGAAGTCCGTATCGGCGATGGTGACCGGTATCGCCGAATGGGTAAGCCAGGCATATCCGGAGCCGTAGACATTCTCGATGGTGCCGAAGGGCCGCTTGTCTTCCACGCCCTTGGCGCGCTGGTAGACGAGGCCGCGATCCTGTCGGTTGAATGGAACGGCGTCGTTATCGCTTTCAATGATGTACTGGCGAATCTCCGGCCGGATGCTTTCCAAGAGGAAGCGCAGGTGCCCGACGACCGGATAGTTGCGCAGGATCGCGTGCTTGTGCTGGCGCAGATCGTGAATGCCGAGAAGGAACAATGCACCGCAGATCGCAGCGGCGATGAACAGCCAGCCGCTATACAGCAAGCCACCGCCAAGCGACGCGAGCGCGGCCGTCCCGACGCCGATGAACACTGCATAACGCTGATTGGAAACGAGAGCCTTTACCATGATGTCTGGTCCGAAAAATCGCTGGTATCGAGGGAAATTCACGTGCAAGGCACGACGGCGAACGACACGACCGCTCCCTATAAACATCGTTTGTAACCGAAATGCTTATGGGATGGTGAAACACTGTTCGTTCGCCGCCGTCTCAGGTCCTTAGAAGCTGACGCCTTCCAGTTTCCCGATCAGCGTGTTGCGGTCTTCGATGGACTTCAGCCGTACCGTCAGGGCCGTGCTCTTGACCGGCACCTGGGGTGGCAGGGACACGGCGACGCCCGGCATGTTCTGTTCCGCCCATTGCTTGAAGCGGGGCAGCTTGTTTGGGCCGCTGATGGGGAAACTATGGGTGTATCTGAAGCTCATTGCTGGCTCTTTCTGGAAATGGGCAACGGGCCGATGCATGGCCGGCGTTGCTCTGCAGATATCAATATCGGTTCGGAGCAATATCCTGACGCCACTCTTGCCGTCGCAGTTAGTGGCGCCAGGCAATCAGCGTTCGACGCTGACCCTGCGAATGGGGATGGGAGAGATCCGCCGGCGGCGGCGTGCGAAACCTGTCAGAAACATCGGCGCCTCTCAGCTCCCAACATTGTGCTGTTGGTTGAGCTGCAGCCTCCGCCTACCAGACCGGCTGGATGGCTCCAGCCGCTCCGGCGCGGCATCGAGTACCCTCACAAACTCGGCGAGCTCGACATCGTCGAGCTTGTCTGCTGCGGCGCCTAAGGAAAACCACCGCCGCTGCCTTTGCCCCTTCTCGCGCCAATGGCTCAACGTGCCCCGCACGTTCATGCCAAACACCGCAACACGGCAGGGGACCTCCGAGCCGTCGTCCAGGGCTTTCATGTATCGATATGTGGTCACCGGTTCAGGCGAGATGTCACCGATGACGCCCGCCTCCTCGAAGGCTTCCCGCGATGCTGCGACGAGGGGCGGGTATCCCTTCAACGGCCAACCCTTGGGCACGATCCATCGACCTCGCCTGCGCGACGTGATGAGCAATATCTTCGGCTCGCCATCACGCCGGATGCGCCAGGGAAGAACCCCGACCTGCTGCAATTCGTCCATGCCCATGCCGCCGGATCTGGCGTCGCGATCGCTGGTTCTCGTCGTTGGATTCATTGTCCGGCTCCTTCGCCGAACCGCGAAGAAACCGGCGGATGCACGGCTCGCTCGCGAACAACGCCGGAAGCGCGACGGGCGGCAATGGCGTGGACTGGCGTCTTGCACCAGGGGCAGCGGATGGCTGCGCCCGGAAGGTGACGGTTACAGGTGACGCAGATCAGGCGGGACCGAAATAACGACATGGATACGCTCCATCAGTGCGCCGTATAGACGGCGCGAAATGAACCGCACTGTTCGAAAGCGTGGTTCCCGGAGCGGCGGGGTCTGTGGCGGCGTTACAGGTTCAAGGCTGCCAGCTCCGGGTAAGGGAGCGTGCTTGATCGATGAGCCTCGAAATCCTGACAAACGTATCCATATGCATGGACTGCACATGGCCGTTGAATGCGGCAATTTCAAGAGGCATTCTCGGTATCTGCTGACGTCGCAGACGCGATGCTGTTGTGGAACGACATCGAGCATCTTCAGGCCGTGGCTCTGCGTCCGAGATGCACGAAACGCGAAATACAAAGGAGACGTTGCAATGACCGCACCCCGCCCGTCCAAGACGCGCATCGGAAACCACGACCTGCATCCTGAAACGCAGATGCTGAATTACGGTTACGATCCGGAATTGTCCGAAGGCGCGGTGAAGCCTCCCGTGTTCCTGACGTCGACCTTTGTATTCCGTTCGGCCGAGGAGGGGCGGGATTTCTTCGACTATACCGCCGGACGCCGCGAACCGCCGGCCGGCACCACCGGCGGTCTGGTATATTCCCGCTTCAACCACCCCAACAGCGAAATCGTCGAGGACCGGCTTGCAATCTATGAGCGGACCGAAAGCGGCGCGCTCTTTTCCTCCGGAATGTCCGCAATCGCGACCACGCTGCTGGCCTTTGCCCGTCCGGGTGACGTGATCCTGCATTCTCAGCCGCTCTACGGTGGAACGGAAACACTGCTCAGCAGGACCATGCTCAACCTTGGCGTCCAAGCCGTCGGGTTCGCAGACGGCCTCAACGAGACAGCGTTGCAGTCTGCTGCCGAAGAGGCGATGACGAAGGGTCGCGTTTCGGTCATTCTTATCGAAACACCGGCCAATCCCACCAACAGCCTGGTCGATATAGCCTTGGTTCGCGGCATTGCAGAGGCCATCGGCCAAAAACAGGGAGGACGGCCGATCATTGCCTGCGACAACACGCTGCTCGGCCCCGTCTTCCAGCAGCCGATTGAACATGGTGCCGATATCTCACTCTACTCGCTGACCAAGTATGTGGGTGGCCATTCCGATCTGATCGCCGGAGCGGCGCTTGGCCCCAGATCAGTCATGAAGCCCGTGAAAGCACTGCGCGGCGCGATCGGCACGCAGCTTGATCCGCATTCCTGCTGGATGCTCGGCCGCTCGCTCGAAACGCTCTCGATCCGCATGGAAAAGGCCAACGGCAATGCACGTGCAATCGCCGACTTCTTGCATGACCATGCAAAGGTGGAGACGATCCACTATCTGGGCTACCACGACCCCGAAAGCCCGGTCGGCAAGGTTTTCTCCCGCCAGTGCACCGGAGCAGGCTCCACCTTCTCCTTCGACATCCGCGGTGGCCAGCCCGCCTCGTTTCGCTTCCTGAATGCCCTGCAGATATTCAAGTTGGCTGTCAGCCTCGGGGGCACGGAGTCGCTGGCAAGTCACCCAGCAAGTACAACGCATTCGGGCGTGCCGGTGGAGGTGCGTCAACGCATCGGGATTTTCGATTCGACAATTCGGCTGTCGATCGGGATCGAGCATTCAGACGATCTGATCGCTGATCTGGCGCAGGCACTCGAAAACGCGTGATGGTGATGTCACATTGACTGCGGTGTGAGCGGTATCAACGCGCTTGTCCGCGTGACAGCGCCGCCGGCCCGTGGCATAGGTGCCCCGCAACCCACCAGGCCGTCTCTCCAATGATCCGTATCGACAATATCAGCAAGTCCAGCAGCCACCGCATTCTCTACATCGAAGCCTCCGCGGCATTGAACCGTGGCGAAAAGATCGGGCTTGTCGGCCCGAACGGCGCCGGAAAAACGACGCTCTTCCGGATGATCACCGGCGAGGAACTGCCCGACGAGGGGCAGGTCTCGGTCGAGAAGGGTATGACGATCGGCTATTTCGACCAGGATGTCGGAGAAATGAGCGGTCGTTCAGCCGTTGCCGAGGTGATGGAAGGGGCGGGCCCTGTGAGCGTCGTGGCAGCGGAGCTGCGGGAACTGGAAGCAGCCATGTCGGATCCCGACCGCATGGACGAAATGGATGCGATCATCGAACGCTACGGCGAGGTGCAGGCGCGCTACGAGGAACTCGATGGCTATGCCTTGGAGGGACGCGCGCGCGAGGTTCTGGCCGGGCTCAGCTTCAGCCAGGAGATGATGGACAGCGACGTCTCAAAGCTCTCAGGTGGCTGGAAAATGCGCGTGGCGCTTGCCCGCATTCTCCTGATGCGACCGGATGTCATGCTGCTCGACGAGCCGAGCAACCACCTCGACCTCGAAAGCCTGATCTGGCTGGAAGACTTCCTGAAGGGTTACGACGGCGCGCTGCTGATGACGTCGCACGACCGCGAATTCATGAACCGGATTGTCACCAAGATCATCGAGATCGATGCGGGTGCGCTGACGACCTATTCCGGCGACTATGGTTTCTATGAGGAGCAGCGGGCGCTGAACGAGAAGCAGCAGCAGGCCCAGTTCGAACGCCAGCAGGCAATGCTCGCCAAGGAGATCAAGTTCATCGAGCGGTTCAAGGCGCGGGCATCCCACGCCTCGCAGGTCCAGAGCCGGGTCAAGAAGCTGGAGAAGATCGACCGCGTCGAGCCACCGCGCCGACGCCAGACCATTGCCTTCGACTTCCTGCCGGCGCCGCGCTCCGGCGAAGACGTCGTCAATCTCAAGAGCGTCCACAAGGCATATGGCAGCCGCACGATCTATGACGGTCTCGACTTCATGGTGCGCCGGCGCGAACGCTGGTGCATCATGGGCATCAACGGCGCCGGCAAGTCGACCTTGCTCAAGCTGGTCACCGGTACCACCATACCGGACAAGGGGAGCGTCTCGCTCGGCGCCAGCGTCAAGCTCGGCTACTTTGCCCAGCATTCGATGGACGTTCTCGATGGCGACAGCACCATTTTGCAATGGCTTGAGGAGCGTTTTCCTAAGGCAGGCCAGGCACCGCTGCGCGCTCTGGCCGGCTGTTTCGGCTTTTCCGGCGATGACGTCGAGAAGCGATGCCGCGTGCTTTCCGGCGGCGAGAAGGCACGGCTGGTGATGGCGGCAATGCTGTTTGATCCGCCGAACTTCCTCGTTCTCGACGAACCGACCAACCACCTTGACCTCGACACGAAGGAAATGCTGATCAAGGCGCTATCGGCCTACGAGGGCACCATGCTTTTCGTCTCGCACGATCGCCATTTCCTCGCTGCGCTTTCGAACCGGGTGCTCGAATTGACGCCGGACGGGATTCATCAGTATGGCGGCGGCTATACCGAGTATGTCGAGCGCACGGGACAAGAAGCGCCCGGCCTGCGTGGGTGATATATGCGCTTCCGTCATGCGGAAGCGCAGCGCCGGCTCCCAAGCAGTCGGTGTGGCGGTACGATGGCGTACCACGATCTAACGGACGCGCTCTGCGCGCCCTATCTCATTGTTTTTGCGCATGCCTGTGTCCCGAAGCCGGTTCCTGCTTTCGGGAGAGACATCTGAGACCTCCGGCGCAATTGAGCGCCGGAGTCACGCTTTCCGCTGCGCTTAGTGGCGGAAGTGGCGCATGCCGGTGAAGACCATCGCAACGCCGGCTTCGTCGGCAGCGGCAATAACCTCGGCATCGCGCATGGAGCCGCCTGGCTGGATGACCGCCGTGGCGCCGGCTGCAATGGCTGACAGAAGCCCGTCCGCGAATGGCAGGAAGGCCTCGGAGGCCACGGCCGAACCGCGCGTCAGCGGCTCCGCCAGTCCCATCGCCTTCGCCGCTTCTTCCGCCTTGAGCGCGGCGATGCGGGCCGAATCGACGCGGCTCATCTGACCGGCGCCGATGCCTGCCGACTGACCATCCTTGGCGTAGACGACCGCGTTCGACTTGACGTGCTTGGCGACCTTGAACGCGAACTTCATGTCCTCGAGTTCCTGTGCCGTCGGTGCTCGCTTGGTGACGACCTTCAGGTCCAGATCTTCCACCATGCCGTTGTCACGACTCTGCACCAGAAGGCCACCCGAGACCGTCTTTGCCGAAAGGCCAGGGGTTCGCGGATCCGGCAAGCCGCCGGTGATGAGGAGGCGCAGGTTCGGCTTACTTGCAATCACGGCACGCGCGGCCTCATCGGCGTCCGGCGCGATGATGACCTCGGTGAAGAGCTTGACGATCTCCTCGGCCGTTTCGCCATCAAGCGTGCTGTTCAGCGCGATGATGCCGCCGAAGGCAGAAACTGGGTCGCAGGCAAGCGCCCGCTTGTAGGCTTCCTTCAGGGTCGGAGCCGTCGCAACGCCGCAGGGGTTGGCGTGCTTGATGATGGCACAGGCCGGACCGTTCTGCGGCAGGAACTCG
This sequence comes from Rhizobium sp. ARZ01, assembly GCF_014851675.1. Taxonomy (NCBI): domain Bacteria; kingdom Pseudomonadati; phylum Pseudomonadota; class Alphaproteobacteria; order Hyphomicrobiales; family Rhizobiaceae; genus Rhizobium; species Rhizobium sp. ARZ01. The sequence goes on along the minus strand of NZ_JACVAE010000003.1, from coordinate 102,243 downwards.
GCAACGAGCTCGAATGCCGCGTCGGTGTCGTTGATGTTGTTGTAGGAAAGCTGCTTGCCCTGCAGCAGCGTGGCTGTCGCAACCCCGGGGCGATTTTCGCCGGTGACATAAAATGCCGCCTTCTGGTGCGGGTTTTCGCCGTAGCGCATCTCTTCCTTCAGGACGCCACCAATCGTGCGGTATGCCGGCGTGCCGATATCGAGCGCTTCGGCAAACCAGTTGGAGATGGCGGTATCATAGGCTGCGGTGCGCGCGTACGCCTTGGCCGCCTGACGCTGGCGGAAGGCGTACGAGGTCGCACCCGTCGCAAGCTCCCCGATCAGCGCCGAATAGTCGGCAGGATCGGTCACGATCGTCACATAGGCATGGTTCTTGGCCGCGGCGCGGATCATCGCCGGGCCGCCAATGTCGATATTTTCGACCGTCGTCGGGTAGTCGCCGCCCTTGGCGCGAACCTCTTCGAACGGATAGAGATTGATGATAGCGAGGTCGATTGCGCCGATGCCGTGCGTCTTCATGGCTTCGACGTGCTCCGCATCGTCCCGGATCGCCAGCAAGCCGCCATGGACATTGGGGTGAAGCGTCTTGACGCGACCGTCCATGATCTCCGGAAAGCCGGTGATCTCGGAAACGTCGGTGACGGTCAGGCCTGCGTCGGCCAGGGTCTTGTGGGTTCCACCAGTGGAAAGAAGGCGGATACCCTCTTTTGCCAGCGCGGCTGCAAGTTCAACGATCCCGGTCTTGTCGGAAACAGACAAAAGCGCGGTCTTGATCTGCACGCGATCGGGTGCTGGGATTTTCTTGGAAGCAACGGCCATGGGGTATCTCCGGGAGTAGGGGGCCGACGTCCGAGCAAGCCGCCGGCGGAGTGCATGTGCCCCGTTAACACACGAGCGCAGGCGAGGAAACCGCCAATCTTGAGGCTTCAGCGGCGATCCCGTCGCATGAGCCATTGCAGCTCCGGAACACTTGCGAGCGGCATGGTGAGCGTCAGCTGTCGCGCGGCGCGCACACCCGTCGGATCGGCGAGAAAGACATCCTCTTCTTCCACGACGGCTACGTCGAGGCAGGTGAATACCCAGCTATCGCCATCATGGGCGACCAGCCGAACTTCATGTTCGCCCACGGGGACGATGCGGATCGATGGATGAACATGAAAGCGTACGACCGCGACGCTCTTGCCGCCGGCGGGCACGGTCCCATCGGGCTTCATGAACCGTTCGCGTCCGCGAATTTCCGTTCCCGCTGCGTTCAGATAGATATCCCGCTCGTAAAGCAGGCCGAAGTTCGCCAGGTATCCGTCATGGCTGGCCTTCAGCCCCTCGGCGCCGTCACCTCCCTCGTAACGCGCCGCGTCAATTTTCGATATGCCACCGAAAATGACCGGACCGAGATAGCGCGAGGCAGAGATTCGGGCCGAGGATGTATCATTCAAGGTGGCCACGGAATGGGCGGCCGTTGCGCGCGACAATTGCCGGATCGCTTCCCCGGCAAAGCGCGGCAGGCCGGAGTTCACGAAATAGCGGTTCCGTCCTGACGACATTTCCAACGAAAGGCAACCGGCGGTCGCCGAGGTCGAAAGGGGGACCGAGAGTGGCTTTCCGGCATCGACGATGATCGTGGTGTCACCGGCTTCGATCCTTTCGTAGCCGGTCTGCGGCAGGCCGCGAAACGGCGCGCCTGAGGTCTCGTCGTATCGAAGGACCGACAAAAGTTCGTTTGCAAGCGTGTAGGTCGCCCCATTGAACAATGCGAGTTCGCCGCCCTGATGTCGGAAAAAACGCAGCGCCGGATAGATACGATCGATACAGGGGATGAGCCGCTGGGGAACGTGGTGGCCCAGATTGACGTAGGTCTGCCGGAGCGGCAACAGATCGAACAGCAAATCCAGGCCGACGCGCGGATTGCGCGACACATGGCCACCATCGGCCAGGATCTGCCGGTCCAGTTCCCGGTCGAGATGCCGGGCGGCGCGACGGACGGCCGCGCCCGAATTGGGCATGGCGATCGACGCCATGGCGAGCGCAATCCGGACGTGCAGCTTCGTCTCCCCTTCACGCGTTGTGTCGGCAATGTGGCGCAGGTAGCGAACCTGGAAAGCAAGGCTCTTCAAGAAGCGGCGATAGAAGGAATAGTCGGCGTCGCGCAGGACGACGGGAGAATGGGACAACCAGGCGATGATGCGCTCGGCGATCACCTCCGGTCGCCAGGCGATCCCGGCGAGAACCCGCCCGTGTATCTCGATCCAGTCGCCGATAACCGCGCGAACGACAGGCGAAGCATCTTCCTTTTCGGCCACGCGCATGTGACGAAGCCAGGCAAAGGCATGCAGTCGCCGGGCAAACTCTTCTGAGGGGAGTTCTAGCGAAAAGGGCGTTTCGCCCTCGCAATCGAGCATCCGACCCGCCAGCGGAATTCGGCCGGCGATGATTTCCTCCGCGGTGAATGCGTCTGCAGGCCGCAAATCGGTCGGCGCGACCAGCAGCCTGTCTGGAGTGCGGCCGGCAAAGCGCAGCGCCGAGACGCGCCCCACAGCCAGTCGCCGCGAAAAGCGCCTCCACGTCTCACGTCCATACAAGTAGACGAGCCGTTGCTGGTCCGAAAGCCGCATTCTTAACAAACTCTTTCCCGCATCCTATTGGTAGGCACAGGATTCCGCTGCGTCAATTCGCAGACCAATGCCGGTTGTTGATGGCCAAACCGTCGAGTCGAGTATTTTGCAGCCCGGTAATCGACTTCTGCGCTGCAATGCAGCGCAGTTTTCTTCAAGCATCCCGCTTTAGCAGAACAGCATAAAAGCCGTCCAGCCCGCCCGCGATCGCCTGGTCCCCCGGCAACATCGCCGGCGTCGTGCGAAACTCGCCGAGTGGCGAAACGGCCTCTTCCAATCCGGGCCATGGGGCGGGGTCGATGGCAACGCGCGACCAGCCGGGCACGTCGGCTAGGACGCTCGCGGTCACCTCCTCACCCTCGAGCGGATCGAGCGAGCAGTTGGAGAAGACGAGATGGCCGCCGGGCTTTACCAGCGTCAGCGCGTGCCGCAGAAGTTTTTCCTGCAGTTGCGCCAGCTTTTCGATATCCTTCGGGCCCTTCGTCCAGAGCACGTCCGGATGACGCCGGATCGTGCCGGTCGAGGAGCAGGGCGCATCGAGGAGAACGGCATCGAAGAGATCCGTTGGGCGGAAATCCAGCAGGTTCGTCTCGACCGTCGTGGCCGACAGGCCAAGGCGGTCGAGATTGGCATCGAGGCGCTTCATTCGATTGGCGGATTGGTCGAGGGCAGTGACCCGAGCACCGGCGAGCGCGAGCTGCGCCGTCTTGCCGCCTGGAGCGGCGCAGAGATCTGCCACTCTTTGACCGTTCAGAATTGGAAATAGCTTCGCTGGTATCGAGGCTGCGGTGTCCTGCACCCACCATTCCCCCTCCGCAAAGCCGTCGAGATCGGGAATCCGGCCAGCGAACGCCGAAAGGCGTACCGAACCGGTCGACAAAACTTGTCCACCGAGTCTCGTTGCCCACGTCTGCGGATCCGATTTGACGGTGAGATCGATCGCCGCCGGCGCGAGCAGCGATTCTGAGATCCGCGCCGCATGCTCGTGCCTGTAAACCTGCACCAGGCGGTCGAAAAACCAGGACGGCACGACCGGAACGGCCTGCGTGGCCGTCAATTGCTGCGCCTTCTCACGGGCGAGCCGCCGGAGCACGGCATTCACCAGACTTGCGAATCGACTGCTGCGCGGATCGCTCCGTGCCTGCTCCACTGCCAGATCAACGGCGGAATGATCAGGCACGTCCAGGTAGAGTATTTGCGCAGACGCTACCGTTAGGACATGGTAGAGATTGCGAGCGCCGTCCGGGAGCGGTGTTTCGACCAGCGAATGTATGATGGCCTGAATCCGCGGCAGGTGCCGGAGGGCAGAATTGAGTATCGCCCGAACGAGCGCGCGGTCAGCCTCGTTCAGCGCCCGGTAGCCGGGATTGCCGTTCTCTGCGTCGAGCATCCCGTCGAGCGAAGTTTGCCGGTCGACGACCGCTGCAAGCAATTTGGCGGCAACCTGGCGCGGCCTGAGACCGGCCTTTTCCATTTCCGGCAGTTGGCTGTCGGCCCCACTCTTGCTCCGTGGACGCGTGTTGCGTGATTTTTGTTTCGGTTGCGAATCGTTTCTGCGGTGATCGGATGTCAAGACCAGGGACCTTTTGGTGGTTGTGAACCACCGCGTCCCCAGCCGGTCGACGGAACGGAACGCGATTTGCGCTCGGCCTTAGCAGGCGAGGCCTGCGGCGTCGAGGTCTGCTGCATTTCTGTCGCCAGCGCTTCGAGCGCGGCAATGCGGTTGCCAGTATCCGGATGGGTCGAAAACAGGTTGTCCATCCGCGCGCCCGACAGCGGGTTGATGATGAACATGTGCGCCGTCGCCGGATTGTGTTCGGCTTCCTCATTCGAAATGCGGCCTGCAGCCATTGCAATCTTTCGAAGCGCGGATGCGAGCCACAGCGGATTGCCGCAGATTTCGGCGCCGCGGCGATCCGCTGAGTATTCGCGCGTCCGGCTGATTGCCATCTGCACCAGCATCGCGGCGAAGGGAGCGACGATCATCGCGACCAGTACACCGACGAAGCCCAGTGGGTTGTTGTTGTTGTTCTCGCGATTGCCGCCGAAGAACATGGCAAAATTGGCAAGCATGGAGATCGCACCGGCAATTGTTGCCGTGATCGTCATCGTCAGCGTGTCACGGTTCTGGACGTGGGCAAGCTCATGCGCCATGACGCCCGCAACTTCCTCATAGGAAAGCGCCTGGAGAAGGCCGGTGGATGCGGCAACCGCTGCATTCTGCGGGTTGCGCCCGGTCGCAAATGCGTTTGGCTGTTCGCTGTTGATTACATAGACGCGGGGCATTGGGAGGCCGGCGCGTGCGGCAAGGTCACGGACCATGCCGTAGTACTCGGGCGCGCTGCGCTCGTCGACCTCCTTGGCGCCGTACATCGACAGCACCATCTTGTCGGCATTCCAGTACGAAAAGAGGTTCGTGGCCGCAGCAATAACAAGCGCAATCATCATGCCGCTCTTGCCACCGATCAGGAAGCCGACGGCCATGAAGAGGGCCGTCAGAAAGGCCAACAGCATCGCCGTGCGGACGAGGTTCATAGGACGTCTCCGGTGTGTGGTGCGGCTGCGGCGATGTTTCACGTGAATCAAAGCTTTGCCGCTATTGGTATTGTGCCTATATGATGGGGAACCAGGGGCCTTTCTTCAATATGGCCGGACACGAGTGAGCAAGATGCACGGCGATAACGACAATTCCAGCGGCGGCAACCGCGTTCTCCCCCCCGCGGCCATCCGTGCATTGAGGGAGGCAGAAGAACGCCGGGCTACGGAGAAGGCTCAGGTGATGCCGCCGGAGATCGGTGGGCGGGGCGGTCTCGACCCAGCACGCTTCGGCGACTGGGAAATCAATGGCCGTGCCATCGATTTCTGATAGGTCTACAATCCTATTGTCATCGAACGGGAAGCGGAATATATTCCTTTCATGGAATCGTTTCGCCACCTCGTAGCTCCTATTGTCCTTGCGACCTGCCTGATAGGCGGAACGGAGATAGCGCTTGCTGCAGAAGGCGTGGCTGGCCCTGTTATCGCGGACGTCATCCGCGTCGTGGATGGTGACACTATTCTGGTTTCCGCTCGCCCGTGGCCGCAACAGACCGTCGAAGTATTGGTTCGGTTGCGCGGCATCGACGCTCCGGAACTGAAGGCCAAGTGCAGCGAGATCCGCCGTGCCGCGAGAACGGCGAAGGATCGCCTCGACCAGCTGGTGGGAGAGGGCCGATCCGTGCTGCTTACGAACGTCTCCGGCGACAAATACTTTGGCCGCGTCGTGGCGGACGTTCGCCTCGCAGACGGGACGAATCCGGCTCAGGACCTGGTCGCCGCCGGCCTGGCCACCGCTTATCACGGTGGCCGCAAGCTTCCCCCGCACTGCCAGCGGCCCGTATGATACTTAATGCGAGAACGGCGACCCTGAGGTCGCTGTTCCATGCAAAAATGTTGGCCTGTTCCTTAGCCGGCAGCCTTGTTCTGACGATTGGCAATAAGATCATCCACGACCGCCGGATCGGCAAGGGTAGACGTATCCCCCAATGCGCCGAAATCGTCCTCGGCGATCTTGCGCAAGATGCGGCGCATTATCTTGCCGGAGCGGGTCTTGGGCAGGCCGGGCGCAAACTGGATCTTGTCCGGCGTTGCAATCGGCCCGATCTCCTTTCGGACGTGCTTGATCAGATCCTGGCGAAGCGTGTCCGTACCTTCCTCGCCCGCCATCAGCGAGACGTAGCAGTAGATGCCTTGCCCCTTCAGACCGTGCGGATAGCCGACGACGGCAGCTTCAGAAACCAGGTGGTGCGAGACAAGCGCAGATTCGACTTCCGCCGTGCCGAGCCGGTGGCCGGACACGTTCAGCACGTCGTCGACGCGGCCGGTGATCCAATAATAGCCGTCCTCATCGCGTCGGCAGCCGTCACCCGTGAAGTACTTGCCCTTGTAGGTCGAGAAGTAGGTCTGGATGAAGCGCTGATGGTCACCATAGACAGTGCGCATCTGACCCGGCCAACTGTCGGTGATGCACAGATTGCCGTCCGCTGCACCCTCGAGCACATTCCCCTCGTTGTCGACGAGTTGCGGTTTGATGCCGAAGAACGGCCGCGTCGCCGAACCCGGCTTCAACTCGGTCGCCCCGGGGAGGGGGGATATCAGAATGCCGCCGGTCTCGGTCTGCCACCAGGTATCGACGATCGGCGAACGGCCTTCGCCGACTGTGTGGTAGTACCATTCCCAAGCTTCCGGGTTGATCGGCTCGCCGACGGAGCCGAGCAGGCGCAGAGACGAACGCGAGGAGCGCTTGACGAAGGCGTCGCCCGCGCCCATCAGCGCGCGGATTGCCGTAGGCGCCGTGTAAAAGATGTTGACCTTGTGCTTGTCGACCACTTCCCAGAAGCGGCCCGCATCGGGGAAGTTCGGCACCCCCTCGAACATCAATGTCGTCGCGCGGTTCGCCAGCGGACCGTAGACGATATAGGAATGCCCCGTCACCCAGCCGACGTCAGCGGTACACCAATAGATGTCACCATCCTGGTAGTCGAAGACGTACTTGTGGGTCATCGAGGCGTAGACAAGGTAGCCGGCGGTGGTGTGCAGCACACCCTTGGGCTTTCCGGTCGAGCCTGACGTGTAGAGGATGAATAGCGGATCCTCAGCCTTCATTTTCGCCGGCGGGCAGTCACGCGGGACGCTCGCAACTTCCTCATGGTACCAGAGGTCGCGGCCCGGCGCCCAGCCGGTCTTGCCGCCCGTACGGCGAACGACCAGCACCTTATTGACGATCACGAACTGCTTGGCGGCGATATCGATCGCCGTGTCAGTGTTTTCTTTCAGCGGGATCGGCTTGCCCCCGCGCACGCCCTCGTCGCAGGTAATGACGAAGGTCGATTCGCAGTCAACGATACGTCCGGCAAGGGCATCGGGCGAAAAGCCGCCGAACACCACCGAGTGGATGGCGCCGATTCGCGCGCAGGCGAGCATCGCATACGCCGCTTCCGGGATCATCGGCATGTAGATCGTGACGCGGTCGCCCTTCTTGACGCCGTGCTTTTTCATCACGTTTGCCAGCCGGCACACGTGCTCATGGAGCTCGTTATAGGTAATCTTCTTGTCGATGTAGGGGTTGTCGCCTTCCCAGATGATCGCCACCTGGTCGCCATGCGCCTTCAGGTGCCGGTCGATGCAATTGTAGGAGACGTTGGTGATGCCATCCTCGAACCACTTGATCGGAACCTTACCTGTGAAGGACGTGTTCTTCACTTTCGTATAAGGCTTGAACCAGTCGATCCGCATTCCGTGCTTGTCCCAGAAGCGCTCCGGATTCTCGACACTTTCACGATACCATTTCTGATAGGTATCGTTGTCGATCAGCGCGCGGTTTTTCGCGGATTTCAGGACCGGATAGGTCTTGGCAGACATGAATTCCTCCTCATACGCGTGGTCGGGCAGACTCCTCCAGCCCGATCGATCAAGGCATACATATCAGGTCAAACCCTTACGGCAATTAGACAAAGGTCATTTGTCATTTGAAGAATTGCATTTCCGCGACAACGACGCTATAGAGGTGCACAATTCCCGGAAATCAGTGGTTTATACCCACGGCCCGCGACCCCGGCGCGGACGTACAGAAGGATTGTATCCATGGCTCAACAACTGCTCATGCCAAAGGCGACTGCCGTCTGGCTGGTCGACAACACGGCGCTGTCGTTCGACCAGATCGCCCAGTTCTGCAAACTGCACCCGCTCGAAGTCAAGGCGATCGCCGACGGCGAATCGGCTCAAGGCATCAAAGGTCTCGACCCGATCGCCACCGGCCAGCTCTCCCGCGACGAGATCGCCCGCGCCGAATCCAATCCGAATCACAAGCTCAAGCTTTCCGAGCCGAAGGTCCGCGTGCCGGAATCGAAGCGCAAGGGACCCCGCTACACGCCCGTCTCCAAGCGCCAGGACCGCCCCAATGCAATTCTCTGGCTGGTGCGTAATCACCCCGAATTGAAGGATGCCCAGATCTCGCGTCTCGTCGGCACCACCAAGTCGACGATCGAACAGATCCGCGAACGCACCCACTGGAACTCGGCCAACCTGACGCCGATGGATCCAGTCACCCTCGGCCTCTGCTCGCAGATCGACCTCGACCTTGAAGTCGAACGCGCCTCGAAGGGCCGGCCGCTGCCGACCGCCGCCGAACTCGGTGCAACGCTCGAATCCGCGCATGAAACGGAAAAGCTGCCCTATAGCGAACACGAGCGCGAAGAAGAGAAGGAAATCGACGCAGACGCCGTCTTCGCCAAGCTGAAATCGCTGAAGTCCTCACGCACCGAGGACGAAGACGAAGACCTCTGAGTTATCGTTTTCCTCATGCAAAAAGCCCGGCCGCAAGGACCGGGCTTTTCTTTTGGGGAAGGGCGTGAAGGGTGACAGCGACGCAAATGCCCGCCGACCGTGGTGCGCCTCGTCCAGAGGGCGAGTGACGCCCACTAGACCCCAATGCCATGCGCGTGCAGCGCCTCGCGGATCTCGTCGAGAATGGCCGGATCGTCGATCGTCGCAGGCATCTTCCAATCCTCGCGATCAGCGATCTTCTGCATCGTTCCACGCAGGACTTTGCCGGAGCGCGTTTTCGGCAGACGCTTGACGCAGACAACCGTCTTGAGGGCAGCGACCGGGCCGATCCGGTCGCGCACGAGCGCAACAACCTCGCCCTCGATGAGCGATGATTCACGTGAAACACCGTTGTTAAGTACGAGGAAGCCGGCTGGGATCTGTCCTTTCAAGGCATCGGCAATACCGATGACGGCGCATTCGGCAACGTCCGGGTGGCTGGCGCAGACTTCTTCCATTGCGCCGGTGGAGAGGCGGTGACCCGCAACGTTGATGATGTCGTCTGTGCGCGCCATGATGAAGACGTAGCCGTCGTCATCGATATAGCCTGCGTCCGAGGTCTTGTAGTAGCCGGGAAATTCGGCAAGGCAGGCGGCGCGGAAGCGCTCGTCGGCGTTCCAGAAGGAGGGGAGGCAGCCCGGGGGCAGGGGAAGCTTGACGACAATGTTGCCGAGCGTACCTGGATCGACCGTGTGGCCGGCATCGTCGAGCACATCGATCGAGTAGCCGGGGAGGGGAACCGTCGGCGAGCCATGCTTCACCGGCAGAAGCCCCAGGCCGCGCGGGTTACCAGCCATCGGCCAACCTGTTTCCGTCTGCCACCAATGATCGATCACCGGCACTTGCAAAACCTTTTCCGCCCATTGCAGCGTGTCCGGATCGGCCCGCTCTCCGGCAAGGAAGAGGGCGCGCAGCGAGCTCAGGTCGTACTGCGCGATCAAGGCCGCCGACGGGTCTTCCTTGCGGATGGCGCGAAACGCTGTCGGCGCAGTAAAGAGGATGCTAACGCTGTGCTCCTGGATTACGCGCCAGTAAGCACCGGCGTCCGGCGTGCCGACCGGCTTGCCCTCGTAAAGCACGGTGGTGCTTCCGTTCAGCAGGGGTCCATAGACAATATAGGAATGGCCGACCACCCAGCCGATATCCGACGCTGCCCAGAACACCTCACCGGGCTCGGCGCCATAGAAATGCTTCATGCTCCACGCAAGCGCCACCATATGCCCACCATTATCGCGCAATACGCCCTTTGGCTGGCCCGTGGTCCCGGAGGTGTAGAGGACATAGAGCGGATCTGTCGCGCGCAGCGAAGCGCAAGGCACAGCCCGGCCGCTTTGTCTCGCTTGAGCGACGGTCGTCGTGAAGTCGACATCGCGTCCCTCGACAAGCGAAGCCGCCAATTCAGGGCGCTGGAGAACCAGGCAACGCTGCGGTTTGTGGCCGGCCATCTCGATTGCCGCATCAAGCAGCGGCTTGTAGGCGACGACGCGGCCGGGTTCGATGCCGCAGCTCGCCGTCACCACAAGCTTCGCCTTGCAATCGTCGATGCGGGTCGCGAGTTCATTCGCCGCAAACCCACCGAAGACGATCGAATGGACCGCGCCGATGCGGGCGCAGGCGAGCATGGTGAAGACTGCCTCGGGAACCATGGGCATATAGATGATGACACGATCGCCGCGCTCGATCCCCAAATCGATCAGCACCGCCGCGATGGCCTGGACTTCGGCCAGCATCTCACCATATGTGAAACGACGCCTCTGGCCGCTGACGGGGCTGTCATAGATCAGCGCAGCCTGGTCGCCCCGGCCGGCCGCGACATGGCGGTCGACGCTATTGTAGCAGGTATTGACCTCTCCATCGGGAAACCAGTGTCCGTAGACGCCCCGCTCGCCATCAAATGCAATGGACGGCGTCTTGAACCAGTCGATAGCGCCGGCGGCGTCCGCCCAGAATCGGGACGGCTCGGCCTTCCATTGCGCGTAGGTGGCTGCGTAGGTGCTCGCCATGATCATGCTCCTCCGGAATACACTTGGCCGTCGATGACGGCCCCTCCGGAGGAAAGAATAGGGAACTGCCTCCACGCAGGGAAGTCAGACCAATGGGCTAGAAATGCCGCGGATTTCCCGTTCTTATTGGTCAAGCATCATGGCACAGCCGCCCACCGGTTGCGCAGATGTGGGCCGCGGGGCGCGTGCAATACGGTAGCGCCCGGAACGCGTGACTACCGCGAACCGAAAATGGCGGATCCCACGCGCACGCTCGTCGCGCCAAAGGCGATGGCCGTCTCATAGTCCCCCGACATTCCCATCGACAGTCGCTCGACGCCTGCTTCCTTTGCAAGCTTGGCAAGAAGAGCGAAATGGGGACCCGGATTTTCGTCGACGGGCGGGATACACATCAGCCCCTCAATCTCGAGCCCGAGCTCCGACCGGCAAAACGCAACGAACAAAGCGGCATCGTCAGGCGCAATTCCGGCTTTTTGCTCTTCTAGCCCGGTGTTGACCTGAACGTAGAGGCGCGGGCGACGGCCCTGGCGCTCAATCTCCGCAGCAATTGCTCTGGCGATCTTCTCCCGATCGACTGTTTCGATGACGTCGAACAGCGCCACTGCCTCCGCCGCCTTGTTGGATTGCAACGGACCGATCAGGTGGAGCTTCAGGTCAGGCGTTTCGTCGCGAAGCCCAGGCCACTTGCCCTGTGCCTCCTGGACGCGGTTTTCGCCAAAGACCCTCTGACCCGCCGCAATCGCCGGGCGTATTGCATCCGCATCGAAAGTCTTCGACACGGCAACGAGCGTGACCGCGTCCGCATCACGTCCGGTGGCCAGAGCGGCCTTGCGGATACGATCGCGAACCTCGTTGAGACGCTCTTCCAATTCCATGCCCGGGCCTCCAATATTTGAACCGGTATCGGACCTAGCGAAATCGTGACGGCTTGCCAAGACAGCGAGATCACCGATCGGACTCTACCGCGCGAAGGGCCGTCAAAACTTGACGCTCTCGCGGTTTCATGGTGAAGGTCTCGGCACAAATTTTCATGGGCTTTGCCCACAGCTTTCCGGACATATCGAAGACATGGCAACTGAACGTTACAACCCCCGCGATGCCGAGCCCCGTTGGCAGGCAAAATGGAACGAAGAGAACGTCTTCCTGACGAAGAACGACGATCCGCGGGAGAAGTACTATGTCCTCGAAATGTTCCCGTATCCGTCCGGGCGCATTCACATGGGCCATGTTCGCAACTATGCGATGGGCGACGTGGTTGCCCGCTACAAGCGCGCCCGCGGCTTCAACGTGCTGCACCCGATGGGTTGGGATGCCTTCGGCATGCCGGCCGAGAACGCAGCCATGGAGCGAGGCGTTCATCCCGCGACCTGGACCTACCAGAACATCGCCTCGATGAAAGCCCAACTGAAAGCCATGGGGCTTTCTCTTGACTGGTCGCGCGAGTTCGCGACCTGCGACGTCGAGTATTACCAGCACCAGCAAAGCCTGTTCCTGGATTTCCTGGAGAAGGGGCTCGTCTACCGCAAGCAGTCGAAGGTCAACTGGGACCCCGTCGACAATACGGTACTGGCCAACGAACAGGTGATCGATGGACGCGGCTGGCGTTCCGGCGCTCTGGTGGAGCAGCGGGAATTGACGCAATGGTTCTTCCGCATCACCGATTTTTCGGACGACCTGCTGCAGGCGCTCGAGACACTCGACCAATGGCCGGAAAAAGTCCGTCTGATGCAGAAGAACTGGATCGGCCGCTCGGACGGCATGCTGATTCGCTGGGAGATCGCCGATCGAGCCGGCCTCACCGATGCGAGCGAGGTGACAGTCTACACGACACGTCCCGATACATTGTTCGGCGCTTCGTTCCTCGCCATCTCCGCCGATCATCCGTTGGCGAAGGACGCCGCAAGCCGGAACCCCGCTATCGCGTCCTTCTGCGAGGAGTGCCGCCGCGCGGGAACCTCGCTTGCTGCACTCGAGACAGCCGAGAAAATGGGAATGGACACCGGCATCCGGGTCCGCCATCCGCTCGACCCGAACTGGGATTTGCCCGTCTATGTCGCCAATTTCGTGCTGATGGACTACGGCACCGGCGCCATCTTCGGCTGCCCCTCGGGCGACCAGCGCGATCTCGATTTTGCGCGCAAGTACGGCCTGCCGGTCGTGCCAGTCGTGATGCCTGAAGGCGCAGATCCGGCCGCATTTGCAATTGACGACGAGGCCTATGTCGGCGATGGGGTGATGATCAATTCCCGCTTCCTGGACGGCCTCTCGACCCAGGCTGCCTTCGAAACCGTGGCAAAGCGCTTGGGCGAAACAATCATCGGCAATGCCCCTCAAGGCGAGCGCAAGGTGAACTTCCGTCTGCGCGACTGGGGCATCTCGCGCCAGCGCTATTGGGGCTGCCCGATTCCGATCATTCATTGCGAAGACTGCGGCGTGGTGCCCGTGCCGAAAAAGGATCTGCCGGTTAAGCTGCCGGACGACGTCTCCTTCGACAGCCCCGGCAATCCGCTCGACCGTCATGCCACGTGGCGGCACGTCAACTGCCCGCAATGCGGTAAGGACGCGAGGCGTGAGACGGATACGATGGACACGTTCGTCGACTCGTCCTGGTACTTCGCCCGTTTCACCGCGCCCTGGGAGAGCCGGCCGACCGATCCGGCTGCTGCCGACTCCTGGCTGCCGGTCGACCAATATATCGGCGGCATCGAGCACGCGATCCTGCACCTGCTCTATTCCCGTTTCTTCACCCGCGCGATGCAGGTGGCCGGTCATCTCGACGTGAAAGAACCCTTCAAGGGTCTTTTCACCCAGGGCATGGTCGTGCACGAGACCTACAAGCGGGGCCGTGAATGGGTGACGCCGGCGGAAATTCGCATCGAGGAACTCGACGGCAAGCGCCGCGCAGTTCACATCGAATCCGGCGAAGAAATTACGATCGGCTCGATCGAGAAGATGTCGAAGTCGAAGAAGAATGTCGTCGATCCGGACGATATCATCGCCTCCTACGGTGCAGACACCGCCCGGTTCTTCGTCCTGTCCGATTCCCCGCCCGACCGTGACGTCATCTGGTCCGAGGCCGGTGTTGAGGGCGCGCACAGGTTCGTCCAGCGCGTCTGGCGCTTGATCTCCGAGGCGTCGGCCGCGTTGAAAGCTTCGCCATCCCGAGCGGGCGTCGACGGCGAAGCATTGGCGGTGTCGCGTGCTGCCAACAGGACCTTGAAGGCAGTCCAGTTGGACTACGACAAGCTGGCGTTCAACAAGGCCGTCGCCCGGATCTATGAGTTCGTCAATGTCCTCGCTGCGCCGCTGACATCGGTTGCCGAGGGCAAGGCGAACGACGACATGATCGGCGCCGTGCGCAACGCTGCCGAAATTCTGATCGCGATGGTGGCGCCGATGATGCCGCATCTGGCTGAGGAATGCTGGAAGGTAATTGGCGGAGAGGGCCTCGTCGCCAGCACCGCATGGCCGGCTTACATCGAGGCGCTGGTTGCCGAGAACGATGTTACCCTCCCGGTACAGATCAACGGCAAGAAGCGCGCCGATTTGACAATTGCGCGCGATGCAGATCAGATGGCCGTCGAAGCAGCTGTGCTGGGGCTGGAACAGGTTCAGGCCGCGCTTGGCGGTAAAACACCGAAGAAGATCATCGTCGTTCCGCAGAGGATCGTGAATGTTGTTGTCTGACGGAAGGCGCATGAGAAGACTCGCGATTTCAGCATTCAGCCTCGTCGTTCTCGCAGCTTCTGCTGGTTGTCAGGTTCGGCCGTTGCATTCGGCTGGATCGTCCACCAATGGGACAACTGCTTCGGTGTCGATTTCCGAGGCTGAGGACCGAGTCGAGCAACGAGTCCGCAACGAACTGGTGTTCCTTCTGAACGGCGGTGCGGGCGAGCCGACCACGGCGGCTTATCAGCTGGAATTGAACGTCGCCTCGCGTGACATCGACGTTCTCGTGTCTTCGTCAGACGACGTCGCGCGCGCCGGCCGCGTCGTGATGACTGGCGACTACAATCTTGCCCGCTCCGACTCCGGCGAAACTATTCGCTCCGGGCGACGGCAAGTCGTGGCGCTCGTCGATTTTCCGGTCCAGGAATTCGCCAAACTTCGCGCCATTCGCGATGCTGAGAACCGGGCGGCGCGCGAGTTGGCTGAACTGCTGCGGGCGGATATCACTGCAACGCTTGCCACGCGTTAGCCGGCTATGACTGAGATCAAGTCGCACGAGTTCGAGGGGTTTCTGAAAAGAGCGCCTCGATCTGGCGGAATTTTTCTGGTCTATGGCCCGGATAGAGGGCTAGTCTCCGAACGGGCAGCGCATCTGGCCCGCTCAACTGGCGTTGCGCTCGACGATGCGTTCTCGACCATCCGGATGACGGCCGGCGATCTTATCGGCCAGCCAGGGCGATTGCTCGACGAAATGAACTCAATCGGACTTTTCGGCGGGGACCGTCTTGTCTGGATCAAGGACGCCAGCAACGAGCGACCCCTCGTGGAAGCGATTGATCTCCTCGGCAAGGAGGCGCCAAAGGGTTGCACGTTGATCATTGAGGGCGGGGATCTGAAGAAAGGTGCCGGCCTGCGCAAGTCTGTCGAAACATCGCGTATTGCAGTCGCGATTCCCTGCTATGCCGATGACACACGCGCCTTGAACAGCCTGATCGACGGTGAGCTTGAAGAAGCGGGATTGCGCATTTCGCCAGTTGCCCGACAACGGCTGATGGAATCGATCGGGGGAGACCGAATCGCTTCGCGCAACGAGATACGAAAGCTTGCTCTCTACTGTCACGGACGCGAAACCGTCGAGGAGGGGGACGTCCTTGCAGCGATTGGTGACGCGAGCGCAATTTCCGTCGATGACGCGGTCGATGCGATCCTGAAAGGCGAGCAGGCCTCGTTTCTCAATGCCATGCAGAAGATCATGGCCTCCAAGACGCCGGTATTTCTCGTCCTTCAGGCCTGCCTTAAGCAGTTCCAGCTTCTCGAGTTGATGCGGGCGGAAATGGACGAGAAGCGCGCCGACGCTTCACTGGTCGTCGGAACGCTCGGCCGTCAGCTCCATTTCCGACGCAAACCAGTTATCGAGTTGGCACTCAGAAGATGGAAAATCGAAGCGATCCGCCGCGAGATGGGAAGGCTTCAGGCTGCTATTCTTCAAAGCCGCCAGCGACCCTCGCTGGAAGGGACGGTCGCATTGCAGACACTGCTATCAACCGTTCTCCAGTCTGCGCGCGGCTGAACGCGCGCAGAGATTCCGGCAGTTACCGGCGCTCCAAAAGTCGGCAAATTTCTTCAAGCTGTTCGAGCGTCTTGTAATTGATGCGCAAGTATCCGCCGCCCGCCTTGTGGCTTACCGACACGTCGAGGCCGAGACTGTCGGACAGCGTCCGCTCCAACGCCAGCGTGTCGGCGTCCTTTTCTTCCTTGTGCGACGGCTTGCGTGTGTGGTCCGGATCGGACTGTGCCTTGATGTCGTTCTGCGCCAAGCGCTCGGCGTCGCGGACGGACATGCCTTTTGCTACGATCGATTTTGCGAGCGCCACGGGATCCGACGTGGGGACCAGCGCGCGCGCATGGCCGGCAGAAAGCGCACCAGAGGCCAGCATGTCACGCACCGGCTCGGGCAGCTTCAGGAGGCGCAGGCTATTTGCCACGTGGCTGCGGCTCTTGCCGATAATTTCGCCGAGATCGTTCTGCGTATAGCCGTGCTCAGCAATCAACTGATCGTATCCGAGCGCCTCTTCAAGAGGGTTCAGATCCGAACGCTGAACGTTTTCGACGATCGCAATCTCCAAAGCAGTACGATCATCCACATCCCGGACGATCACCGGAATCTCAACGAAGCCAGCAAGCTGCGCTGCACGCCAGCGCCGCTCGCCGGCAATTATCTCAAATCGTTCCTGGCCGATCGTACGCACAACGACAGGCTGCACAATGCCATGCTGACGGATCGAGGCGGCCAAATCGTGCAACTCGGCTTCGTCAAAATAACGGCGCGGATTGCGCGGATTTCTACCAACGAATTCGATCGGCGCCAGGCGATCTGGATTGATCGGCGCCGACGGAGCGGCCCCCGTCGGCATCGGCTGATCCATCTCGCCGATCAGCGCGGCCAGACCACGGCCGAGACGGCGCTTCGAATTGTCGTCACTCATGGGTCTACTCTCAACAAAATTTACGCAGCTTTCCGCTGCCGTTCGCGCTGGATGACTTCGGACGCAAGCTGCAGATAGGCCTGGCTGCCGGCGCATTTCAGATCATAAAGGATAGCCGGCTTCCCATATGATGGGGCCTCAGACACGCGGACATTCCGGGGAATAAGGGTGTGATACACCTTCTCTCCGAGATGAGAGCGGACATCATTAACCACCTGTAAAGCAAGATTATTCCGCGAATCGTACATTGTCAGCACGATACCCTGGATATCCAGGGACGGGTTCACCGAACGCCTGATCTGGTCGACAGTCTCAAGCAATTGGCTCAAACCCTCAAGCGCAAAGAACTCGCATTGCAGCGGCACGAGCACTGAATGGGCTGCTGTCATCGCATTCATCGTCAGCAGATTAAACGAGGGCGGGCAATCAACGAGGATGTAGGAGTATGCCGCCGCATCGTCGGAAAACAGCGCACGCCGAAGGCGAAACACCCGATCGCTCTCACCGGCAATTTCCATTTCGATGCCAAGCAGATCCATTGTTGACGGTAGAATGGACAGGTTCGGCACAGCTGTTTGCTGGGCGATCTCAGAGATCCCATGCGTGCCGACCAACAGGTCGTAAGAAGAGAGCTTGCGGTCGCGACGGTCGATACCGAGCCCTGTGCTGGCATTGCCCTGCGGGTCGAGATCAACGATCAGCACACGCTCGCCAATCGCTGCAAGGGCGGTCGCCAAATTGATCGCGGTAGTGGTTTTACCAACCCCGCCCTTTTGGTTCGCAATGGTAATGATCCGGTTGGATAAGCTGGCCATATGATCCGCCGTCACTGAATGATCCGCGAAAGGTTCGTTATTTCCAGCACGACAGAATCGCGCTCAACGACACTTTGATGTTGTACCAGATCAAAACTCCAGCGACCAACGGCTTTATCCACTTCAACCTGGTAATCCCGGCCTTTGTGGAAATAGGCGCGACAGTTTGGATTGTTTATCATCCAGGGTTCGCTGAACTGCAGCAACAATGATAGATCAGCAAGGGCGCGAGCCGAGATTGCATCGCATTGTGGTATTAGGGCGGGCGCGCTTTCGATTCGAATCGGATGAACGCTGGCCCGGGCGCCAGTTTCGGCGATCGCTGTTCGCAGGAAGGCCGCCTTTTTATTGTTGCTCTCGATGAGATGGACCCAGCCGCCATCCGATTCATTCAGCAGGATCGCCGTAATCATGCCCGGGAAGCCGCCGCCACTTCCGAGGTCAACCCAAATCTGTGGGTTCGGATTGAGCTGGAAGATCTGCGCACTGTCCTGAATGTGGCGCGCGCCAAAGTCACCCAAGGTTGAAGGTGCTACGAGATTGATTGAACGCGCCCATTTTTCGAACAGGGCGATGAACCTCTCCAGGCGATTTTTTGTTTCACGTGAAACATGCAAGGATTCTAAAGCAAGAACTGTATCGGTCATCTGGCCGAGGCCCTTCCGTTGGAACGCTCGGTAACCAGTTCGTCTCGGCGCAAGGCATTGAGCAGCAGCGAAATCGCCGCAGGCGTCATTCCGTCTATGCGCGCAGCCTGTGCGACGTTCGCTGGACGGTCCCGCATTAGCTTGGTGCGCAACTCATTCGAAAGACCCGGCAGGTCGTCAAAGCTAAAGTCGAGCGGAATGACCCGCTGCTCCTCGCGCCGTACATCGGCAATGTCAGCTGCCTGTCGATCCATGTAGACGGCATAGCCGGCCTCGATCTCAAGGGCCTCACGCGTGCGAGAGGGCATCTCTGCTAACTCCGGCCAGATCGCCTGCAGAGATTGAACAGAATGTTCTGCGTAGGACAATAATTCATAAGCGCTGCGACGCTGCCCATCCTGGTTAAGCCGCAGGCCATGTTGCATGGCCTGGCTGGGTGTGAGCGATAGTGACCGCAATACATTCCGGAACCTGTCGAGCTCGGTTTGCCAACGCTGAAATCTATCCCGTCTAGATGCGCCCACGATGCCCAACTCGACAGCGAGGGGGGTGAGGCGAACATCGGCATTGTCCGCCCGCAGCGACAGACGGTATTCCGCCCGCGAGGTGAACATGCGATACGGCTCGGTCACGCCGCGGGAGGTCAGGTCATCAATCATGACACCGATGTAGCTCTGCGTGCGGCTAAAATAGTAGGGCGTCAGGCCACCGACCTTTCGAGCCGCGTTGAGCCCTGCCACAAGTCCTTGCGCGGCTGCTTCTTCGTATCCCGTCGTTCCATTGATCTGTCCCGCCAAAAACAGGCCAGGCATCTTGATGAGTTCCAACCCCTGCGTCAGTTCACGCGGATCGACGTGGTCATACTCAATCGCGTAACCGGACTGAAGGATTTCCACATGCTCCAAACCGGGAATGGTGCGAATGAACGCCTCCTGCACGGAAGCGGGGAGGGAGGTCGAGATACCGTTCGGATAGACGGTGTCGTCATCGAGGCCCTCGGGTTCTAGAAAGATCTGGTGCCCATCGCGCTCTCCGAAGCGAACGATCTTGTCCTCGATCGACGGGCAATAGCGAGGACCCACGCCCTTGATCTGACCAGAATACATCGCGGACTGGCCGATGTTCTCCTCGATGATTCTGTGGGTCTCACTCGTCGTCCGGGTAACGCCGCATTCGATTTGCGGATTCACGATACGGTCGGTCATGAAGGAGAACGGAACCGGATCTTCGTCCGCAGCCTGCCGACCGACTTGATCCCAGGCTATGGTTTTTCCCGATAACCTCGCCGGTGTACCCGTTTTTAGTCGGCCTAACCGCAAACCAAGGCGTGAGAGTGTCTCTGATAGACCCAGCGACGGCTGTTCGCCGACCCGACCAGCGGGTACGGTCTCTTTTCCAATATGAATTAGCCCGCGCAGGAAGGTGCCGGTGGTCAGGACGACAGCCCGGCAGCCGATACGCCGGCCATCAGCAGTGACAACGGCTCGTATCTCGTCCTTCTCAATCTCGATATCAAACGCATCACCCTCGATTACATCGAGATTCGCAGTCGACGCGATCGCTGATTGCATGGCTTCACGATAAAGCCGGCGATCGGCCTGCGTGCGAGGGCCACGAACCGCCGGACCCTTACGGCGGTTGAGCATGCGAAACTGGATGCCTGCCTGGTCGGCGATGCGCCCCATGAGGCCATCGAGAGCGTCCACCTCGCGAACGAGATGCCCCTTGCCCAGCCCACCGATGGCCGGATTGCACGACATGACGCCAATGGTCTGTCGAGAATGGGTGAGGAGCGCTGTGCGCGCTCCCGCGCGAGCGGACGCGGTTGCAGCTTCACAGCCGGCATGGCCCCCGCCAATAACTACAACATCGTAGGTCATGCGTCCTTCCTACCTGGTGTACCGATAACACCGGAATCGTTTCACGTGAAACACTACAGGAGACTCGCCTGCGTTGCATCCTTGTTTCACGTGAATCATTTGCCGATACAAAATTCCGAAAAAATGACGTCGAGTAGGCCTTCGACATCAATACGCCCAGTAATGTAACCGATCGCGTTGGCCGCCAGACGCAGGCTTTCTGCCTGTAGTTCCAGAACGTCCGCATCCTGCGATAGCGCGTCTTCAATAGAGCGGAGCGCAGAGCGGAGCGCCTCATTGTGCCGTTCCCGCGACGGCACCGCAAAGGCGGAACCGTCGGTTATCAACGGCAGATGCCGGCGGATTAGGTCAAGCAACGCGTCCATACCTTCGCCGGTGCGGATCGAGACCGCGATGACGCCGCTGTCGAGGTCGGTTCTACGCGCCATGTCCGCCTTAGGCGCAATGTAAATCGTCGGTGCGCCAGTTTCTTCCGTCATTTCAGGAACAGTCTCGGCACTGTCCAGAAGCCGCAGGACGAGATCGGCGCGGGCGACTGCCGACTTGGCGCGTCGAATTCCCTCCAGTTCGACAACTTCGGCCGTATCACGGATACCCGCAGTATCAAGAATTCGGACAGCAAAGCCGTCGAGGTCAAGATCAACCGAGACAATGTCGCGCGTTGTTCCAGGTATGTCGGTGACGATCGCGACATCACGCTTCGCTAAATAATTGATGAGGCTGGATTTTCCGGCATTTGGCGGTCCGGTTATGACCACCGTCAACCCGTCGCGAATGATCTCGCCGGCCCGCGCACCCTTCAGATGGGCCCCGATCTCAGTGCATAGTGCTTGAAGATCCGCCCGAATTGTTTGCCCAACCGAGCCCGGCACATCCTCCTCGTCGGCAAAGTCCAGCTCGGCTTCGATCATCGCCCGCGCATGCGTCAAGCGGCGCGTCCAGTCATCATAAAGTTTCGATACGCCGCCGGCGGCGTGCTCCAGCGCCAGGCGACGCTGCATCTCGGTTTGCGCTGCAACGATATCCGCCAAGCCCTCGATTTCGACGAGATCGAGTTTTCCGTTGTGAAAAGCCCGTCGGCTGAATTCACCCGCTTCTGCCGGTCGCAGGCCGGGGACCTCAGCCAACGCGTCCAAGACGGCTCGCACCGTGGCTCGTCCCCCATGGATATGAAGCTCAGCGGATTCCTCTCCGGTAAACGAAGCAGTTCCAGGAAAGTAGAGAACCAATCCCTGATCCAGGACCTCATTGTTTCGAGAACGAATCGATCGAAGCACAGCCCGGCGTGGCGCGGGAACGCTTCCGACCATCGATGTGAGGGCCTCAATGCAAGCGGGACCACTAATCCTGACAATCGCAACGCCGGAGGGAAGTCCGCCGCTCGAAAGCGCGAAAATGGTATCGGTACCAATCATTGCCATCACAGGAACGGGAAAGGAGTTCTTGGGTGCAGCGGCCGGGTAGCAGCTCGATCTGTCGCCATTTTTCAGCCGTTCGATACACTATGTGACGCTGGAGGTCCAGCATGAGACTCCGACACGAGGACCAGGCCCAAAAACAAAAAATGGTGGGCTCGATAGAGCGCCCACCATTGGATAGTATCCGGCTTCGAATCCGGCTCAGGTATTCATCGAGTCGAAGAAGTCGCCGTTGTTCTTCGTCTGCTTGAGTTTGTCGATGAGGAATTCGATGGCATCCGTCGTGCCCATCGGTGCCAAGATTCGACGCAGGACGAAGATCTTCTGCAGGTCCTGACGCGGAACAAGCAGGTCTTCCTTGCGGGTGCCGGACTTAAGAATGTCCATCGCCGGAAAGATACGCTTGTCGGCGACCTTGCGATCCAGCACAATTTCGGAGTTGCCGGTACCCTTGAACTCTTCAAAGATGACTTCGTCCATGCGGCTGCCCGTATCGATGAGGGCCGTCGCAATGATGGTCAGTGAACCACCTTCCTCGATATTGCGTGCTGCGCCGAAGAAGCGCTTCGGACGCTGCAAGGCATTCGCGTCGACGCCGCCCGTCAAGACCTTGCCCGAGGATGGCACGACCGTGTTGTAGGCGCGGCCAAGGCGGGTGATCGAATCAAGAAGAATAACCACATCACGGCCGTGTTCAACGAGGCGCTTGGCCTTCTCGATGACCATCTCCGCCACCTGCACGTGACGCGTCGCCGGCTCATCGAACGTCGAGGAAACGACTTCGCCCTTCACCGAGCGCTGCATGTCGGTTACTTCTTCGGGCCGCTCGTCGATCAGGAGCACGATGAGATAGCATTCCGGATGGTTTGCTGTGATCGAATGCGCAATGTTCTGCAGCAGCACGGTCTTGCCGGTGCGCGGCGGTGCCACAATCAGGCCTCGCTGACCCTTGCCGAGCGGCGCCACCAGATCGATGACGCGGGGAGAAAGATCCTTTGACGTCGGAACGTCCAGTTCCATCTTGAAGCGCTCATTCGGATAGAGCGGCGTCAGGTTGTCGAAATGGACCTTGTGGCGGATCTTCTCCGGATCATCGAAGTTAATCGTGTTGACCTTCAAAAGCGCAAAATAGCGCTCACCTTCCTTCGGTCCACGGATCGGACCCTCGACCGTGTCGCCCGTCTTCAACGAGAAACGCCGGATCTGCGAGGGCGAGATGTAGATATCATCCGGACCCGGCAGGTAGTTCGCGTTGGCCGAACGAAGGAAGCCAAAGCCGTCCTGCAGTACTTCGACCACGCCCTCGCCGATGATCTCGGTATCCTGCGTCGCAAGCATCTTGAGGATCGCGAACATCAGTTCCTGCTTGCGCATCGTGCTTGCGTTCTCGACCTCGAGCGACTCGGCAAAAGCCAGCAGATCGGTCGGCGTTTTGTTTTTCAGTTCTTGTAGCTTCATTTCAGCCATGAAGGGGGACCATGCGTGATATCGGGATGGAAAACTGGCGTGCGGGTCAAGACTGAACTGCTGGGGGAGTGCAGTTCACGAAGCGGATACACATGCCACGAAAGATGAGATGAGCGGAAAATAGCGATTCACGTGAAACCCCGCAAGGGCCTCAGGCGATTTCCGGACAGGAATCGACACCCGGCGATCTTTAACCCGAGAACGGCTTCACGACAACCATTATTACGATCAGCACCATCAGAAGCGCCGGCATTTCGTTCAGGAACCGCCATTGGCGTGCACTGAAGCGATTAGCATCTTGAGCGAAGGCCACGATGCATCGTCCGAAAAAGACATGAACGGCCGTCAACACTACCACGAAGGCAAGCTTCGCGTGCAACCAGCCACCTTGGAAACGGTAGACTGACCATGCGAGATAGAGACCGAGCACCCAACTCAGCATCATTGCCGGGTTCATGATCACCCGGTAGAGCCGCCTCTCCATCGTCATGAAGGTTTCCGACAGCTCAGAGCCCTTCGCAGCATCCGTGTGATAGATGAAAAGCCGCGGCAGGTAGAGCAATCCCGCCATCCAGGAAATCACTGCAACGATGTGGAGCGCCTTGACCCACAGGTAGAGATCATCAGGCGGGTAGGCGACTATGGCCGCCGCAACGAGGGCAAAGAATACCAGGACAATCATGGCACGGCGCGTAGCGCGCCGTCCGACTGACTGTCCCGTCTGCCCCTCGCTCACCGCGCACCGCCTCTAACGCGCTCGACCAGCGCGGCAACGTTTACAGGATCTGCCTGGGGGGTGATCCCATGGCCAAGATTGAAGATCAGCGGCCCGTTTCCAAGAGCGTCCAGGATTGCGTCGATACCATCGCGCAACGCATTGCCGCCCGCGACGACGCGCTGCGGATCGAGGTTGCCCTGAACGGGCCCATCCTTTTGCAGTTCAGCCGCAAGAGACAGCGGGACCGTCCAATCGAGCCCGATTGCGTCCGCGCCAGTGCCCTGGCGATAGTCCTTCAAAAACAGGCCAGCGCCCTTGGCAAAAGCAATGATCTTCGCCTGCGGCCGGCGCGCCTTCACCAGATCAACGATCCGCCGGACGGGCTTCACCGCATAGTCCGCAAACTCCTTCTCGCCGAGAACCCCAGCCCAGGAATCGAAAATCTGCACCGCATCCGCGCCTGCATCGATCTGCGCGACCAGATAGTCGGCGGATTTTTCCGCAAGGATATCCAGCAACTGCGAGAAAGCTCTTGGTTCCTTGTAGGCGAAAAGGCGTGTTGGCGCCTGATCGGGCGTTCCCTGGCCGGCGATCATATAGGTCGCAACCGTCCAGGGCGCCCCACAGAAGCCGAGCAGCGTCGTTTCATGCGGCAGCTCCGCACGCAGTCGACGCACCGTCTCCAGTACCGGTTCGAGGTGGCCAAGAACAGGCATCGGAGCCAGGGCAGGGATTTCATCAACGCTTAGCGGCTGCATCCGAGGTCCATGGCCCTCGTCGAAACGAACCTGCCGTTTCAAAGCATCCGGTATCACCAGAATGTCGGAGAATAGGATCGCTGCATCGAAGCCATAGCGCCGTATCGGCTGCAAGGTCACTTCGACTGCATGCTCCGGCGAATAGCACAGATCGAGAAAGCTACCGGCCTTGGCTCGCGTCTCCCGGTACTCCGGAAGGTATCGCCCGGCCTGCCGCATCAGCCAGATCGGTGGTGGAGAGACAGCTTTTCCGTTCAGGACTTCGACGATCTTTCGCGTTCCGCTCGCCAACTTTGCAGTGCTCCCTCTAACAAAGAAATTCATATTGAAGAGGTTTCTATTTCTTAGAGTCGGTGACTATCAAGGATTAAATTCCCTCCACACGCTGCCAGCAAAAGCCAGGAAGCAGAAAAGCGAACGAAAAAGTTGCTGCTGAATCTGATGCTCATTTGGACATCGCAGAAAAGCGATCTGAGTCAGTGGGTTACGCGCAATGTCTTTCATAAGAGCCTGTGGACAGACGTTGAATTCGCGTGACACAATGTCGCCCGGTTTCGGTTTTCCACAAACAGCCTGGAAAGGCGTCCAAGGAAATTCGAATTGTGGAAAAACCGGCAGTTTTCCAAGCGCCTGGGTCGCGCTGGCCCGAGACAGCGTTTTTATCCCGCCTTATCAACAGCGCCCGGAGGATCGTGTGGAGAACCCGAAAAACTACTTTCATCTGCATCTGATCTCCGATTCGACAGGCGAAACACTGATCGCCGCCGGACGCGCCGCCGCTGCGCAATTCCAGGCTTCACAGGCGCTGGAGCACGTCTATCCGCTCATCCGCAATCGCAAGCAGCTGACACCGGTGCTGGACGCCATCGATGGCGCCCCAGGCATCGTGCTTTACACGATCGTCGACCGCGAGCTTTCAGCCGTCATCGACCAGCGTTGTCGGGAAATGGGGTTGCCTTGCGTTTCCGTGCTCGAACCGATCATCGACGTGTTCCAGTCCTATCTCGGCGCAACATCGCGTCGGCGCGTCGGTGCGCAGCACGTGATGGATGCGGAATACTTCGCCCGGATCGAGGCGCTCAATTTCACGATGGATCACGATGATGGGCAGTTGCCGGCCGACCTCGAGGAGGCCGATGTCATCCTCGTCGGCATCAGCCGAACCTCGAAGACGCCGACAAGCATCTATCTCGCCAACCGCGGCATTAAGACGGCCAACATCCCAATTGTCCTTGGCGTTCCCTTGCCGGAACGGCTGTCGCATGTCAGGCGGCCGTTGGTCGTCGGGTTGATCGCGACGAGCGACCGGATCGCGCAAATCCGCCAGAACCGCGTCCTCGGATCGGCCAAGGACTTCAAGGGCGAGGACTATACGGACAGGGCGCAGATCGCAGAGGAACTGAAATATGCACGCTCGCTTTGCGCGCGCCACAATTGGCCGCTGATCGACGTCACCCGTCGGTCGATCGAAGAGACGGCCGCCGCAATTGTTGCCCTGCGGCCCAAGCTTCGCTAAGCGATGGGCACGTTCCCAAGAGTACGCCCATGACCTACCCCTTGATTCTCGCCTCCCAAAGCCCCTTTCGCCGCATGCTGATGGAGAATGCCGGACTCTCTTTCCAGGCAATTCCCGCTGAGATCGATGAAAGAGTGGTGGAGGAGGAACTCAGCCATCGTGCGCCTTCGCCATCCGGGGTCGCACTTCATCTGGCAGAAGCCAAGGCGCAGGATGTGGCGCAGCGCCACCCGGGACATCTCGTTATCGGCTCCGATCAGACGTTGTCATTGGATGATCGGATATTTCACAAGCCGCGCGAACTGGACGATGCACGTGAGCATCTGCTGACCCTTTCCGGCAAGACGCACGCGCTCAACAGCGCGATCGTGATTTCCCTCGACGGCGAGACACAATGGCGGCATGTCTCGACGGCGCGACTGACCATGCGCCCCCTTTCCAAGGGCTTCATCGATCGCCATCTCGCCCGGGTCGGCGACAAGGTGCTCGGCAGCGTGGGCGCCTATCAACTGGAGGGCGAGGGTATCCAATTGTTCGAAAAGATTGAGGGTGATTACTTCACGATCATCGGCTTGCCGATGCTTCCTCTGCTTGCGCAGCTGAGAACGATGGGTGCGATCGATGCGTGATTCACGTGAAACATTTGTTAACCATGCCTTTGTCGTCGGGCATCCAATCAAGCATTCGCGTTCGCCGCTGATACACGGCTACTGGCTGGAAACGCTAGGAATTGAAGGAAGTTACACGCGCCAGGACGTGGCACCGGGAGCTTTTCCTGCTTTCATCGCCGACCTGAAGAGTGCAGACCGCCGCTTTGCCGGCGGCAATGTCACGATACCGCACAAGGAAGCCGCCTTCCGGTTGGCCGACCGGCCAGACGCGCTAAGTGAGGAACTCGGGGCGTCGAACACCCTCTGGGTGGCGGAGGGGCTTGTCCATGCGACCAACACCGATGGACGCGGCTTTGTCGCCAATCTCGATGAACGAGCACCCGGCTGGGACCGCACAGGGCGCGCCGTGGTGTTCGGGGCCGGCGGTGCGAGCCGGGCGATCCTGCAGGCACTCCGCGATCGCGGCATTGCCGAAATCCATGTCGTCAACCGGACGCTCGGCCGCGCCCAGGAACTTGCCGACCGCTTCGGGCCGAAGATACACGCCCATCCGGTCGCGGCGCTCACCGAGGTGATGGCTGGGGCAGGGCTCTTCGTCAACACGACATCGCTGGGCATGGATGGCGACACGGCGCCGACCTTGGATTTCGGTGGGCTCGACAGCCAGGCGGTTGTCACTGACATCGTCTACGTCCCGCTGAAGACGCCATTCTTGCTTCAGGCCGAACAGCAGGGCCTTGCGACGGTCGACGGCCTGGGCATGTTGCTGCACCAGGCGGTGCCTGGTTTCGAAAAATGGTTCGGTCAGCGGCCCGTGGTCGATGTCGCGCTCCGTCAACGCATCATTGACGACATGGAGCGCCACGGATGATCGTTCTTGGCCTCACCGGATCGATCGGCACGGGAAAATCGACCACGGCCGCGATGTTTCGTTCGCTTGGAGTACCCGTCCATGACGCCGATGCCACCGTACACGAACTGTACGGCAATGAGGCTGTCGGCCCGGTTGGCGAGGCATTCCCCGGCGTGATCGAAAATGGGGTGGTCGACCGTAAGGCGCTCGCGGCGCAACTTGCGGATCACCCGGAAGGATTCAGGCGGCTGGAAGCGATCATCCATCCTCTGGTACGTCAGAAGGAGGTCGCGTTTCTGGATGCGCAGCGTGCAGCCGGTGCGCCAATCGTCGTCCTGGACATCCCCCTCCTGTTCGAAACGAGCGGGGAAAATCGCGTCGACAAGATCGCCGTAGTCACCTGCGCACCGGAGACGCAGCGCCAGCGCGTGCTGGCGAGGCCGGGCATGACGGAAGAGAAATTCGAGATGTTGTTGTCGCGCCAGGTTCCCGATGCGGAGAAGCGAGCCCGGGCGGATTTTGTGGTCAACACCGACAACGGGCTTGAAGCCGCGCGCGAACAGGTGAAACAGATAGTGGAGACCTTGAGCAACGAAAGCGGCGCCGATGCGTGAAATCATCTTCGACACGGAAACGACCGGGCTCGATAATCGGGCCGACCGTGTGATCGAAATTGGCGGTATCGAGCTCGAAAATCACTTCCCGACGGGGCGCACCTTTCACGTCTACATCAACCCGGGCGATCGCAAGGTGCATCCGGACGCACTTGCGGTTCACGGCATCTCCGATGACTTCTTGAAAGACAAGCCGGCCTTTGCCGAGATTGTCGAGGATCTGCAGGCCTTCTTTGGCGAGGCGCGCTGGGTCGCGCACAACGCCACCTTCGACATGGGCTTCATCAATGCGGAGTACGAGCGCCTCGGCATCCCGCCGGTGCCAGTGGATCGGGTAACGGACACGCTAGCGCTGGCACGGCGCAAGCATCCGATGGGCCCAAATTCGCTCGATGCGCTCTGCCGGCGCTACGGTATCGACAACTCGTACCGCACCAAGCACGGCGCACTTCTCGACTCCGAACTGCTCGCCGAGGTCTACATCGAGATGATCGGTGGGCGTCAGGCGGCACTTGGGTTGGGTGTTTCAAAACAGCGCGAGACGTTTGATGCGGCTGATGGCGAGGAAATCGTGCTGCCGATCGTGCAGCGACCCCGGCTGCTTCCGCAACGGATCAGCGCGGACGAAATTGCCGCCCATGCCGCGATGGTCGGGAAGATGGGCGCCAAGGCGATCTGGCTGAAATACCAGAAACAGCATTGACAGCCTGAAACGCAAAACGCCCGGCCGAGCCGGGCGCTTTCCTAAAATTGTATGCCAAACCGATCAGTTGGTCGTGCTTGCAACCTTCGCCTTCAGTTGCTCCTCAGCCATGCGCTGCTGGAACATCTGCGCGAAATCGATCGGGTCGATCATGAGCGGCGGGAAGCCGCCGTTGCGGGTCGCATCGGCGATGATCTGGCGGGCGAACGGGAACAACAGGCGCGGGCACTCGATGAAAAGAACCGGAAGCATGTGCTCCTGCGGGAAGCCGGCGATGCGGAAGACGCCGCCATAAGAGAGTTCGGCATTGAACAGGACCTTGGTGTCGTCCTTGGCTTCGGCGTTCAGCGACAGCACCACGTCGAATTCGGTTTCCGACAGCGGATTGGCGTTCACGTTGACGTTGATGTTGATCGACGGAGCCTTGTCGCGCGCCTGCAGCGAGCGCGGCGCGCCCGGGTTTTCAAAGGAAAGGTCCTTCACATATTGGGCCAGGATATTGATGGAAGGGCTGGCCGCGCTGTTGGCGGCGTCGTTTTCGGTTGCCATTGGTCTTTCCTCGGGACAAAAATTAGTGGGCAGCGATCTAGCATTTCGCCGAAAGGCTTACAACCCTGCGAAACTCCGCGTCACCGCGGACTAGCGACGGTCGTTCCGGGTGAAATCGCCCTCATCAAGGTCGATCGTGCGCGGTTGCGCAGGTCTGGCGGGCTGCGGATCATCTGCGGCGTTGAAGTTCACCACGACAAGCCGGCTGGCAAGGCGGTTCGCCAGGACTTTTCTGACGAAAGGCAGAAGCAATATCAGGGCGATCGCGTCCGTGACAAAGCCAGGGACAATCAGGAGAAGCCCGGCAAACAGCACCATGGCGGTATCAAAGAAGCGCTCGGCGGGCAGGTCCTGTGGGAGGCTTCTCTGTCGCAGCCTCGTCAAAGTTTGAAGTCCCTGGCGTCGCAGGATCGTCAAACCGATCACCGCCGAGACGACGACAAGAACAAGCGTCGGTCCCAGACCGATGCGCCGACCGATCACGATGAAGCCTGCGATCTCCAGGAGTGGGAGCGACAGGACGAAGAGGGTAATGAGCAGTCTTGCCATTTGGATGCCTGATTGAAGCTGCGTTCCGGTTCTTTCCATGTCGACCGGAGACTTCTGCGCCACGACATGCCACAATCGAGTGAATGACCGCGACGACATTTGAAGAATGGGTTTTTGCGGATTATATGGGAGTAAGTCAAAAAAGGTGAACGGTGGTTCTGGATCGATATGGGCTCATTCGACTTTGTAACAATTTTATTCCTCGTGGCTGCAGTGGTGATCTTTCTGCAACTGCGCAATGTTCTTGGTCGGCGCACGGGGAATGAAAAACCGCCTTTCGATCCCTATTCCCGTCGCGAAACCACAGAGCCGGTCCCAGGCCCTGACCGCGGCAAGGTCGTTACCCTGCCGCGCCGGGATGGATCGGAAGGGGATGAAGGGCCTTACGCAGAGGTCGATGCCTTCGCACCGGCGGGATCGCTTAACCAAGCGCTTCGTCGTGTGGTTGACGTCGATCCGTCCTTCAATCCCAAGGAATTCGTCAACGGCGCCAAGCTCGCCT
This sequence comes from Rhizobium sp. ARZ01, assembly GCF_014851675.1. Taxonomy (NCBI): domain Bacteria; kingdom Pseudomonadati; phylum Pseudomonadota; class Alphaproteobacteria; order Hyphomicrobiales; family Rhizobiaceae; genus Rhizobium; species Rhizobium sp. ARZ01. The sequence goes on along the minus strand of NZ_JACVAE010000003.1, from coordinate 71,511 downwards.
ATGAGATGATCGTCGTCGCCTTCGCCGATGGTGATCGCAAGGCCTTGAAGAACCTCCTGTCGCGGGAAGTCTACGAGGGCTTCGATGCCGCGATCGCCGAGCGCGAGAGCAAGGGCGAAGTCGTGAAATCGAACTTCGTCGGCATTGAAAAGGCTGATGTCATCTCGGCCGAGGTCAAGGACCAGGAGGTCAACATCACGCTGCGCATCATCAGCCAGCTGATCTCCGCAACCTACGACAAGGCAGGCAACCTGATTGAAGGTGACGCAGAATCCGTGGCCGAGGTAAACGATCTGTGGACCTTTGCCCGCGATACGCGCTCGCGCGATCCGAACTGGAAGCTGATCGCGACCGAATCGGAAGGTTGATCGGCTAGACCATGGATTTCCGTCTGAAACCGGTCGCTTTCTCGGATCTACCCGGATGGACGGAGGATGATCCGACAGCGCTCCTCGAAGCGATGGGGCGTTGTCGCGCGCATATTGTGGCAGCGAAGCCCTATCGCACCGGCTCGCTCGGCATCGCAGCAGACGAACTGCTGCCAGCGCTCGCGGCTGCCACTGAATATTCGCCAGCCGGTCCCGCCCAGGCAAGGGTTTTCTTCGAGAACTGGTTCAAACCATTCCTGATTGTTAAATCAGACGGAGCAAAGGGATTCGTTACGGCCTATTATGAGCCGGAAGTCCAGGTCCGGGCGGAGCCCGACGCGGAATTCCGCTTTCCATTCTATCGCCGGCCGGACGATATGATCGATATCGACGACACGACGCGGCCGACGGGTTTCGATCCATATTTCGCATTCGGCCGTGTTCGGGAGGGCAAGATCGAGGAATATCCTGACCGTTCGGCGATCGATCAGGGGCTCCTGGAAGGACGCGGACTGGAAATTGCCTATGCTCGCTCGAAGGTCGATGTCTTCTTCATACACGTTCAGGGGGCAGCGCGCCTGCTTTACGCCGACGGCAGCGTGCGGCGCATCACCTATGCCGCGAAAACCGGCCATCGGTTCTCGCCGATCGGCAAGCTTTTGATCGAGCGTGGCGAGATCGATGCCGCATCCGTCTCCATGGGCTCGATTCGGGATTGGCTTTCTCGCCATCCCGAGCAAGTCGATGAAGTACTCTGGCACAACCGGTCTTACATTTTCTTCCGTGACGCACCCGTGGACGACTTGTGGTTGGGTCCGGTCGCAGCGGCCAAGGTGCCGATCGTCGCGGGGCGCTCGCTCGCCGTCGACCGCCTCACCCACACGTTTGGCACACCGTTCTTCATCCGGAGCGAAGGCCTCACACACCTCGATGGCGGCAAGCCCTTTGCCCGGGCAATGCTGGCGCTGGATACGGGCTCGGCGATTGTCGGGCCGAACCGCGGCGATATCTTCACCGGATCGGGCGATACTGCCGGTGCCCTCGCGGGTCATGTCCGCAACGCTGCCGATTTCTACGTCTTCGTGCCGAGGGCAATTGCGCAGAGATTTGAGCATGGCGAGGGATAAGCCACTCAGCACCGAGGATCGCATTCTTTGGGGCAAGGTCGCACGCAGCGCCCGGGCGATGCCAGGTCGCATGCAGGAACTGGAAGCACTGGAGGCTTTTCTGGCACCGGAGGAGGCGAGTTCGCCGCCTGTCGAGAAACCGAGTGCCCGGCGGAATGTGGTGGAGAGCGGGGGAATCCGGATAACGACCGATGCGCCCGGCAAAGGGAGGCTCCCCCCCCTGGAGCGGCCTGTCAAGCGCAAGATTGCAAAGGGCCGACTGGCGCTGGAGGCGCGTATCGATCTGCATGGAATGATCCAGAGCGAGGCGCATGGCCTTCTCCTTAGCTTTTTGATCAAGGCGCACACGCGCGGCATGCGGCATGTTTTGGTGATCACGGGCAAGGGAACGTCCATCGGCAGCGACGGGGCGCTGAAGCGCGCGGTACCGCTCTGGTTTGCGCTGCCGGAGTTTCGTCCGCTGATTTCCTCTTATGAGCCGGCAGCGCGCAATCACGGGGGCGACGGCGCCATCTATGTCCGTCTCGCCCGCGACAAGGCAGACCGCCTATGACGACCCCTTTCGGCGTCGCAGTTCGACACCTTCGGGAGAAGAAGGGGGTCTCACAAAAAGAGATGGCGAAGGCCTTGAACGTTTCGCCGGCTTATCTCTCGGCGCTGGAACATGGTCGACGCGGTACGCCGAGCTTCGAGTTTCTTCAGCGCGTTGCCGGCTACTTCAACATCATCTGGGACGAGGCGGAGGAGCTGTTTCGCATTGCCCGGATCTCTGATCCAAAAATCACAGTCGACACGGCCGGGCTGCCGCCGGAATACACCGCCTTCGCCAACCGGCTTTCGGCCGAAATTCGCGATCTGCCGCCGGAAACCATCAGGCGGCTGGCCGGTATTCTCGAAAAGGCCTGCAATGCACGCCGTAAATCGACGTGATCCCCTGATTTCTGCCGCTATTGGCGGCCACAAGGTTTGGAAAACCGGGCTAAAATCCCTATATTCGCTGGGCTGGAAGAGCGGTGATTCGCCGTTTCCGTGCTCCTCAGGAACCCTGGAAAGACACCCCGCATGACTGATACGCATGAGACCGAAAATGGCGGCCCCGCCGAGTATGGCGCAGATTCCATCAAGGTGCTGAAGGGTCTCGATGCCGTGCGCAAGCGGCCCGGCATGTATATCGGCGACACGGACGACGGTTCGGGGTTGCATCATATGATCTACGAAGTGGTCGACAACGCGATCGACGAGGCGCTGGCCGGACACGCTGACATCGTCACCGTGACGCTGAACGCCGACGGATCGGTGACCGTGACCGACAATGGTCGCGGAATTCCGACCGACATCCACAAGGAGGAGGGCGTTTCAGCTGCCGAGGTCATCATGACTCAGCTGCATGCCGGCGGGAAATTCGACCAGAACTCCTACAAGGTTTCCGGCGGACTGCACGGCGTGGGCGTTTCCGTCGTGAACGCGCTGTCGGTCTCGCTGAAGCTCAAGATCCGCCGCAGCGGTAACATCCACGAGATGAGCTTCACCCACGGTGTTGCCGACGGACCGCTCACGGTAACCGGGCAGTGTGGCAATGAAACCGGTACGGAAGTTACCTTCCTGCCGAGCCCCGACACCTTCTCCAACATCGAATTCAATTACCAGACGCTCGAACATCGTCTGCGTGAACTGGCCTTTCTGAATTCCGGCGTGCGCATCCTTTTGACCGACCGGCGCCATTCCGACGTCAAGCAGGACGAGTTGATGTATGACGGCGGCCTGGAGGCCTTTGTTGCTTTTCTCGATCGGGCCAAGAAGCCGCTGGTCGCCAAGCCCGTCTCGATCCGCGGCGAGCGCGACGGCATCACCGTTGAAGTGGCGATGTGGTGGAACGACAGCTATCACGAGAACGTGCTCTGCTTCACCAACAACATTCCCCAGCGGGACGGCGGCACCCATCTTGCCGGCTTCCGCGGCGCATTGACCCGCCAGGTCGTATCCTACGCTGAGACCTCGGGCATCCTGAAGAAGGAAAAAGTGTCACTGACCGGCGACGACTGCCGCGAAGGTCTGACCGCGGTCCTCTCGGTAAAGGTTCCCGATCCGAAGTTTTCGTCGCAGACTAAGGACAAGCTCGTCTCCTCCGAGGTCCGTCCGGTCGTCGAAAGCCTCGTCAACGAAGCGCTCAGCCACTGGCTGGAGGAGCATCCTTCCGATGCGAAGGTGCTTGTCGGCAAGGTGGTCGAGGCAGCCGCCGCCCGCGAAGCTGCCCGCAAGGCGCGCGAGCTGACGCGGCGAAAGGGTGCGCTCGACATTTCCTCGCTTCCGGGCAAGCTCGCCGATTGCTCCGAGCGTGATCCGGCCAAATCCGAAGTCTTCCTCGTGGAGGGTGATTCGGCGGGCGGATCGGCCAAACAGGGCCGCTCGCGCGAAAACCAGGCGATCCTCCCGCTGCGCGGCAAGATCCTCAATGTTGAGCGCGCACGCTTCGACAAGATGCTGTCGAGCCAGGAAATCGGCACGCTGATCACCGCACTGGGAACCTCGATCGGCAAGGACGAGTTCAATCCGGAGAAGCTGCGCTACCACAAGATCATCATTATGACGGACGCGGACGTCGACGGTGCCCACATCCGCACGCTGCTTCTGACTTTCTTCTTCCGCCAGATGCCTGAACTGATCGAGCGCGGCCACCTCTATATTGCGCAGCCGCCGCTTTACAAGGTCGCGCGCGGCAAATCGGCCCAGTACCTGAAGGACGAAAAGGCGCTAGACGACTACCTGATCACAGCCGGCATTGAAGATGCGGCGCTTGAACTCGGATCGGGGGAAGTTCGCGCAGGCCAGGACATGCGCGAGGTGATCCAGGACGCGTTGCGGCTGCGCTTGCTGCTTGACGGTCTGCATTCGCGATACAACCGCGCGATTGTTGAACAGGCGGCAATCTGCGGAGCACTCAATTTGGAGCTCAGCCACAACCGCGAGGCCTATGCCGAGATGGCGGAAGAAGTTGCACGCCGGCTGGACCTGATCGCCGAGGAGACCGAGCGCGGTTGGACCGGCGTGGTTGCTTCAGACGGTGGTCTGAAATTTGAGCGCATAGTAAGGGGCGTCAAGGAATTCGCCCATCTTGATATGGCGCTGATCGGCTCATCCGATGCACGTCACATTGATCAGATGGCTGTTCGCCTGAAGGACATCTATGCCATTCCACCAAAGCTGAGGCGCAAGGATTCCGAAACCGAGATCAGCGGACCCCGGGCGCTTCTCGACGCGATCTTCGCGGCGGGTCGCAAGGGTCTGAGCCTGCAGCGCTACAAGGGGCTCGGCGAGATGAATGCCGAGCAACTCTGGGAGACGACGCTCGATCCGAACGTTCGCTCGTTGCTGCAGGTCCGCGTTTCGGATGCGACCGATGCAGACGGCCTGTTCTCCCGTCTCATGGGCGACGAGGTGGAGCCGCGCCGCGAATTCATCCAGGAAAACGCGCTCAGCGTTGCAAACCTGGACATCTGATCGCCGACATCGTTCGCGGAACGTGAATCCGGATAAGGAAGCCCCTGCGCGCTCGGGTGGGGGCTTTTTGCTATCCCTGTTGGGCGTGTCCCGGTACGGTGCCGCAACAACCCGTTAAATTGACACGGCTGATGTTTTGATTCGTGATGGACGTCGTGGCCGGACCGCGCGCAGCGAAAGGCGTAAGAACCCGCGACTGGAGGAAACGTCATGCTGGTGGATGGAAAATGGACGGCCGACTGGCATCCCGTGCAGGCAAAGGATGAAAAGGGAGGCTTCATCCGGCAGATATCCGGTTTTCGCAACTGGATAACCCCCGGCGGCGAGCCAGACCCTACGGGTGAGGGCGGCTATCCCGCCGAGGCAGGGCGCTATCACCTCTATGTCGCCTACATTTGTCCCTGGGCGTCCCGGACCTTGATCGGCCGAAACCTCAAGGGGCTGCAAGATATTATAAGCCTCTCCGTTGTTGAGCCAGCGTTGACGAAGGAAGGGTGGCGTTTCGGATCCTATCCCGGTTCGACAGCGGACACAGTGAATGGTGCCACCTACATGCACGAGATCTATACGCGTGCAGACCCGCACTATACCGGACGCGCCACGGTTCCGGTGCTCTGGGACAAGAAGCGCGGTACGATCGTTAACAACGAATCGGCCGATATCCTGCGGATGATGAACGACGGGTTCGGTGAGCTTGCGACCGGCACCATTGACCTCTATCCCCGCGAGCATCGAGAGGCGATCGATGCTTTCAGTGAGCGCATTTATCCGGGATTGAACAACGGCGTCTATCGCGCCGGCTTCGCCACGACACAGCTTGCCTATGAAGAGGCGTTTCTCGATGTGTTCGCGACGCTTGACTGGGTCGACGGCGAGCTCGGCGAGAGGCGTTTCCTCTTTACAGACCATCCGACGGAGGCTGACATCCGCCTGTTCGTTACGCTGGTTCGTTTCGACGTAGCCTATCATGGCCTATTCAAATGCAACCTGCGTCGGCTTGCTGACTATCCTCGGCTGCGCGGTTTCGTTCGTAGCATGTACGATTGGCCCGGCGTGGCCGAAACGGTCAATCTCGACCACATCAAGCGTGGCTACTATTCGATCGCCTCACTCAACCCGGCGGGTATCGTGCCAATTGGTCCTGCGCAGGAAATGTTGTTTTGAGAATGCGCCGGTAACTGGCGCCTAAGAGCATTCTCCGTTGAAGACACCGTCAAACGCAAAATCTTCAACCGCGTTACGCTGGCTCGGTATTTCCCTTGCCTGCAGGTCCTCGGGGAGGGTTTCTTTTGGTGCAACCTTTCCGATGGCAAGGCCCGCCTCGACACGATAGCCTTCAGGCACATTCAGTACGGCCATGACCTTGTCCCGATCGATTCCCGCCATTGCATGAACGTTGTAGCCGGCGAAGGTTGCTTGTAGTGCCAGGGCACACCACGCCGCGCCCGTGTCGAACGCATGAGTGTAGGCGGGGCGCAATTCGCCGGTCGCTGGCGAGCGATTGTGGGTCTTCGACAGGATCGCGGCAAGAACGGAGGCATTTTCGGCCCAGCGCTGATTGCCCTCGTCAAGGGTTGCCAGCAGTTGAACGAACTTCTCCGTGCCGCGATGGGCATAGACGAATCGCCAGGGCTGGCGATTACTGGCCGAAGGTGCCCAGCGCGCCGCCTCGAAGAGCCGCAGCAGATCCTCCTGCGGCATCGCCTCTCCGGTGAAGGCACGCGGCGACCAGCGCTCGAGGAAGATCGGGTGAATGTCATGGCCGGCCTTGCGACCGTTGATCTCTGGCATGGTGGAATCCGCTGGTTTTGATTTCATCCGCCAGGGAAGATGACTTCCCGGGCGACGGATGTCGACTGTGAAAAAGCCGCGAGACTTGCTCGCCGGCTGATATGTTTTTTATGTTAATTACGCAGCTGGAGAGAGGTGTGCAATGGATTCAAATGCATTCAGGGAGTGGTCAACCAAAGCGGCCGAATGGGGGGCGGACTACCGTGCAACCATTCGCGAACGTCCCGTGAGACCTGCCATGACGCCGGGTGAAACCGCGGCCAGGATTCCGGGGGCGCCGCCCGAAGCTGGCGAACCCATGGAACGGATCTTCGCGGACTTCGAAGACGTGATCGTGCCGGGAATGACCCACTGGCAGCACCCGCGGTTCTTCGCCTATTTTCCAGCCAATGCGGCGCCGGTTTCCGTCGTCGCTGAATACCTCGTCAGTGCAATGGCTGCGCAATGCATGCTCTGGCAGACCTCACCTGCGGCGACAGAACTCGAGACGAAGGTACTGGACTGGCTGCGTCAGGCGATTGGCCTACCAGATAGCTTTGCCGGCGTGATCCAGGACTCCGCCTCCTCGGCGACACTCGCCGCTGTGCTCGTCATGCGAGAAAGAGCGCTGCATTGGAACGGCAACAAGATCGGCTTGTCGGGGGGAGACCGTGTTCGGGTCTATGCCTCTGGGCAGGTCCACACCTCGATCGACCGCGCCATCTGGGTATCCGGTATCGGCGAGGAGAACCTGGTGCGGATTCCGGTGAAGGGGCCGCTGCGCGGCATGGACGTCGAAGCGCTGGACACCGCTATCGTTAGCGATCTGGAATCCGGCTATCGGCCGGCCGGCATCGTTGCATGCACGGGCGGCACCAGTACAGGTGCCTGTGATGATGTTGCCGCTGTCGTTGAGGTTGCGCGACGCTATGGTCTCTATGTCCATGTCGACGCCGCCTGGGCGGGGGCCGCTATGATCTGTGAGGAATTCCGGACGCTGTGGAGGGGGGTTGAAGTTGCCGATTCGGTCGTCTTCAATCCACACAAGTGGCTGGGCGCCCAGTTTGACTGCTCGGCGCATTTTCTTCGCAATCCGGAGGATCTCGTGCGTACGCTGGCGATTCAGCCGGAGTATCTGAAGACGCACGGCAAGGACGGCTTCATCAACTATTCTGAATGGTCGGTACCGCTCGGCCGGCGTTTTCGAGCGCTGAAACTCTGGTTCCTTATCCGCTATCACGGATTGTCCGGTTTGAAGACGACGATCCGCAATCACGTGGCCTGGTCGCAGAGCCTAGCGCAGCGCCTCGCCGCGGAGCCGGATTTCGAGATCGTCACGGACCCTGTGCTGTCCCTTTTCTCCTTCCGCCACTGGACGGATGGGGACATGGATCAGCACAATCAGGCGCTCCTAAACGCGATCAACGATGATGGTCGCATCTATCTGACGCAGACACGCGTGGACGGACGCCTCGTCATCCGTTTCCAGGCGGGACAGTTCGAGATGACGGAGACGGACGCGGAAACTGCCTTCGACGTGATTGTCGAGATGGCGCGAAAGAGCCTATAACCGCGCGAAATAAAATGAAGCGAGGAGACACCTTCATGAGCCTCAAAGATCCGACCCTTCTGCGCCAGGCAGCCCCCGTCGGTACCCGCTGGATCGACGCCGACCCGCAGACCGCAATCGCGGTAAAGAACCCCGCTACGGGCGAACTTGTGGGCTATGTACCGAAGCTCGGCGCGGCCGAGACGAAGGAAGCGATTGCTGCGGCCGAGAAGGCTCAGAAGGAGTGGGCCGCCCGTACTGCCAAGGAGCGTTCGGCGATCCTTCGGAAGTGGTTCGAACTGATTATGGCGAACCAGGACGATCTCGGCCGCATCCTGACGATGGAGCAGGGCAAGCCGCTGGCGGAAGCCAAGGGCGAGATCGCCTACGGAGCGAGCTTCGTCGAGTGGTTTGCCGAGGAAGCACGTCGTCTCTACGGCGATATCATGCCCGGCCACCAGAAGGACAAACGCATCCTGGTGATGAAGCAGCCGATCGGCGTTGTCGCCGCGATCACACCCTGGAACTTCCCGAACGCAATGATCACGCGCAAGGCCGGGCCGGCCTTTGCTGCTGGCTGCGCCATGGTCTTGAAGCCGGCGTCGCAGACGCCGTTCTCGGCGATTGCGATCGCCGTGCTCGCCGAGCGCGCCGGCCTGCCTGCAGGTCTGTTCAGCGTCATCACCGGGTCGGCCGCGGCGATCGGCGCGGAAATGACCGCAAACCCGACAGTACGCAAGCTGACCTTTACCGGCTCGACCGAGATCGGCGCGGAGCTTTACCGCCAGAGCGCGCCGACCATCAAGAAGCTCGGCCTCGAGCTTGGCGGCAATGCACCTTTCATCGTCTTCGATGATGCCGACCTAGACGCCGCCGTTGAAGGGGCCCTGATTGCGAAGTTCCGCAACAACGGCCAGACCTGCGTCTGCGCCAACCGCATTTATGCGCAGGACGGCATCTATGACGCCTTCGCCGAAAAGCTCGCAGCCGCCGTCGGCAAGTTGAAGACTGGTAACGGTTTCGATGAAGGTGTCATTCTCGGGCCGCTGATCGATCAGGCCGCGCTTGCCAAGGTCGAAGAGCACGTGTCCGACGCCGTATCGAAGGGTGGCCGCGTCGTGCAGGGCGGCAAGCGCCACGCGCTCGGCGGCACTTTTTTCGAAGCGACCGTCATTGCGGATGTGACCCCGGAAATGGCCGTCGCCCGCGAGGAAACCTTTGGTCCGGTGGCGCCGCTCTTCCGGTTCAAGGATGAGGTGGATGTGATCGCGCAGGCAAACGATACCGAATTCGGCCTTGCCTCCTACTTCTACGCCAAGGATCTTGCCCGCGTGTTCCGTGTCGCCGAAGCGTTGGAATACGGCATGGTGGGCGTCAATACGGGTCTGATCTCGACGGCGGAAGCGCCGTTCGGTGGCGTCAAGCTCTCGGGTCTCGGCCGCGAAGGTTCGAAATACGGGATCGAGGAATTCACCGAGATGAAGTATGTCTGCCTCGGCGGCATCAACTGATCGACAATGATCCTTCACCGGCCGGATCAACCCGGCCGGTGAACCGCAAGTTCTTATCGCACCAAGGATTCGCGCATGCCCGCTCCGAAGAACACCTTCAAGGCCGCCCTTCGTGAGGACCGGTTTCAGCTCGGCCTCTGGGTTGCGCTTGGCAGCGCTTACGCTGCCGAAATCGCGTCTGGTAGCGGTTACGACTGGCTCCTGCTGGATGGTGAACACGGTCCGAACGATATGCCGCTGCTGAGCGCGCAGATCGGTGCCGTGCGCGATACCGCCAGCCACCCGATCGTCCGCCCGCCCATGGGCGAGGCCTGGCTGTTGAAGCAGTTGTTGGATCAGGGCGCCCAGACCTTTCTCATCCCCATGGTCGAAACGGCCGAGCAGGCGCGTGCGCTCGTGCGCGCCGTCCGCTACCCGCCGGCCGGGATTCGCGGCGTCGGTGCGGGGCTCGGACGGGCCAGCGATTTCAACCGAACGCCCGAATATCTGACGACGGCAAACGACGAGATCTGCCTGATCGTGCAGATCGAGAGCCGTGCCGCGTTGGCTGCGCTTGACGAGATCGCCGCAATCGACGGTGTGGATGGCCTGTTCATCGGTCCGTCCGACCTCGCCGCCGACATGGGCTATCTCGGTCAGCCTTCGGCTGCGCCGGTGCGAGAGGCAATCCGCGACGCCTTCGAGCGCATTCACAAGCACGGCAAGGCGCGAGGCATCATGACCGTTGTTCCGGAACAGGCGCATGAATACCGCGCCATGGGCGCCGATTTCATGGCGATCGGCACGGACGTCAATTGCCTGGTCAAGGCGATGGACGGGTTGCGCCGGGACTTTCTCGGGATAGCCGCCGCGACTGACGGGAAGGGCAGCGGTTACTGAAGCCGATGCCCTTTATCCGGTCGATTGCCGGTTAGTTGATCGACTGCAACAAAGTCTCGCGGGCGGACTTCAGGTGCCGCCGGCAGGCTTCATCGATTCGCGCTGGGTCACGGGACTGCAGGGCCTCGATATAGGCGAGATGCTCCTCCAGCGCGCGCGCATTGCGTTGGCGCGCGTTCGTCTTGTTCCACTGGTAGTGGTAGTGAAATACGATGGCGATGATGTCATAGAAATCGATAATGAAGCGGTTCTTCGAGGCCTTGTGCACGAACAGGTGAAACCGCTCGTCCAGTTCCGAAAATTCGCGGTAGCGATTTTCGACGTCGGCGAGGATTTCGCGATGAAGGGCGGCGATTGCATCCAGCTCCGCCCAGGCCGAGTGGTTGTCCGGCAGGTTGGCGAAGGCGGCGGCGGAGCGCAGCTCGAACATTTCGCGCACCTCGGTCAGTTCCAGCGCGAACTCGGGCGTAAATCCCTTCAGTACCCAATGGCTGTTCGGCCGCTTCTCGATCAGTCCGAAACGGCTGAAGCGGATGAGGAATTCGCGTACGCTGGTGGTTCCGGTGCCGATCTCCCGGGCGAGTTCAAGCTCGTTAATCTGCATACCGGGCTCGGCGCCGCCGGCAAGGATACGCCGCATGAAGCTGCGTTCGATGATCTCCGAAAGCGAGTCGGTTTCCTCCGTCGGGAAATAGTCTGATTGCACGGGTTTGCGAAGCACGACCTTGCTGCGCTTGGACCATTCGATCAGCCCGATTTCCTCGAGCCTGGCAAGGATCGCCCGCACGGTGGTCCGGCTGACGCCGAGCTGGCTGCCGAGCTCCGGCTCCGAGGCAAGCGTGTCGTTCCCCTCGATCAGTCCGAGGCAACGATTGAAGGCGTCCTTGAACACGGTGTTTTGCTTGGCCATGGATCTCGCCGGTCGAATTGTGGTGTTGTGCTCCCATAAGCGGTGGCAGGCGCATTAGCCAGACGGATGTGACGCGGACGCACGCATACCGTTCTCCCTCGCGAAGCACTCCGGGACATAATACCCATTGACCTTAATCTGTCTATTGTAGATAAAAGACAGAAATGGATAACCTGCTATCAAGCCGGATCCTGCAAACCAAAGAAATATGCGCGCGCAACTGAGGTGTGAGCGGGGGCGGGCAATCAAGGGGAAGCATGCGGACAAAGACCATCGGCACGACAGGTCTTGCCGTTACCGAGTACAGCTTCGGCACCGCCGCGCTCGGCGGCCTCTATCGCGCCTGCCCGCGCGATGTCGCGATGGAAACGCTGCAGGCGGCTTGGGACGAGGGGATGCGCTATTTCGACACCGCACCCTGGTACGGCTTCGGCCTTGCCGAGCGCGAGACGGGAGATTTCCTGCGCAGTAAGCCGAAGGGGGAGTGGACCCTGTCCACCAAGGTCGGGCGGATCATGGTCCCGGTCGCCGACGACAAGGTGCCGAACTACGGCTATGTCGATCCACTGCCCTTCGATGTGCGCTACGACTACAGCTACGATGGCATCATGCGGTCGGTGGAGCTAAGTTATGCCCGGCTCGGCCTGAACCGGATCGACATGCTCTATGTCCACGACATTGGCGGCTATACGCACGGGGCGGAGCGCAACGCACTCCATCTCCGGGCGCTGATGGACTCGGGTCTGAAAGCGCTCGAGGAGCTGAAATCGTCCGGGACGATCAAGGCTTATGGGCTTGGGGTCAACGAGGTTCCCGTCTGTCTGGAAGTCATGAAGGGCGCATCGATCGACTGCGTTCTTCTCGCTGGACGTTACACTCTGCTGGACCGTTCGGCTGTCGAAGAACTTCTGCCACTCTGCCTGAAGAGAAACACGTCCGTTGTTGTGGGCGGCGTTTTCAATTCCGGCATCCTGGCGACGGGCGCCGTCGAAGGCGCGCATTTCGACTACATGCCGGCGACCCAGGACGTGCTTTCGCGTGTCCGTGCGCTGGAGGAGCTTGCCAATGCGAACGGCGTGCCGCTGGCCGCCGCCGCCATGCAGTTTCCGCTTCGGCATCCGGCTGTCGCCTCCGTCTTGCTCGGCACCGCCAAACCGTCAAGCCTCCATCGCAATGCCGAGTTGACTAGGTCCCGAGTGCCGGAGGAGTTTTATGTGGAGGCGAACGCCTACAGCCTGGTTGCGCCGCCGCTCGGTCCCGATGCTGTCCGCCAATAGTCCAACGGGAGGGAATGTAACGCATGTTGAAAGGTATCCACCCCCTTCTCGGACCTGATCTGTTGCATGCGCTGCGAACTATGGGGCACGGGGACGACATCGTCATTGCGGACGCAAACTTTCCAGCAGGCTCCATGGGGCCGAAAGTCATCCGGGCGGATGGTGTCGATGCGCTTGCCATGACGGAGGCCGTGCTGTCGCACATGCCTCTCGACACTTTCGTGCCGGAGGCCGCCTGGCGGATGCAGGTCGTCGACGATCCGTCCGCCGTGCCGCCGGTTTGTGTCGAGTTCCAGAAAATCGTCAGCCGGCTTGCCGGCAATTTCACGATACATTCGGTAGAGCGCTTTGCGTTCTACGAGATGGCAAAGAAGGCGTCCTATATCGTTGCCACCACCGAGTTCCGGCTCTATGGCAACATCATTCTCAAGAAGGGTGTTGTGCATCCACATGAGGTGTTCAGGGTCTAATGCTGTAGACGCGCGGCACAAATAGAACGAATGTTCCGCGTTGACAATTTAGTGGAACCGATGTTTCACTTGTCGCATGGATCAGTCCGCTCGGCGATTGGAGGGGCGGACAAACACTGGAAAAGCAACGGAGGAGGCATTCGATGAAGGCGCTCCGGATAGGCGCGAGCAGGGAGATTTGACGCGGTCCAACCGGCTTGCAAAGCGGGCTTACCTCGGCTAGCTTGCCTGCATAACTGTTTTTTATAGATAAAAATCGATCCGCCAGCGTTCAGCGGTCCGGTTTCTTGGAGGAGAACGCACCCAGAGAGGAGAACATAATGCGCATTGCCAAATCGCTTCTGTCCCGACGCGCCTTCACGGCGCTTGCCGGCGCCGCCGTTTTCGCGACGATGTCGCCGGCCGCGTCTTTCGCGCAGGACGTCACCATTCCGATCATCGTCAAGGACACGACCTCCTTCTACTGGCAGATCGTGCTCGCCGGCGCTCGGGCGGCAGGCAAGGATCTCGGTGTGAACGTGCCGGAACTGGGCGCGCAGTCGGAAGCCGACATCAACGGCCAGATCAGCATTCTCGAAAACGCCGTCGCCGGCAAGCCGGCTGCGGTCGTGATCGCACCGACCGAGTTCAAGGCGCTCGGCAAGCCGATCGACGAAGCGGCAAAGGCCGTGCCAATCATCGGCATCGACTCGGCCGCAGATTCCAAGGCATTCACGTCGTTCCTGACGACCGACAACGTTCAGGGCGGCCGCATCGCTGCCGATGGCCTGGCAGCGGCAATCAAGGAAATGACCGGCAAGGAAGAGGGCGAGGTCGTGATCCTGACCAATCTTCCGGGCGTCGGCTCGCTCGAGCAGCGCCGCGAGGGCTTCCTGGACCAGGTCAAGACGAAGTACCCCGGCCTCAAGGTCATTGCCGACAAGTACGGGGATGGCCAGGCGACGACCGGGCTTAACATGATGACGGACCTGATCACCGCCAATCCGAATCTCGTCGGTGTCTTCGCCTCGAACCTGATCCTGGGGCAGGGCGTTGGTCAGGCGATTGCGGAAAACAAGCTCGGCGACAAGATCAAGGTCATTGCCTTTGACAGCGACGACAAGACGGTCGGCTTCCTGAAGGAAGGCTCGCTGGCAGGCCTCGTCGTGCAGGACCCCTACCGTATGGGCTATGACGGCGTGAAGACCGCCCTTGCCGTTTCCAAGGGCGAGAAGGTGGAGGCCAATGTCGACACGGGTGCAAATCTCGTAACGAAGGCCAACATGAGCGAGCCGAAGATCGAAGCGCTCATCAATCCGAAGGTCAACTAAGCATCTTGCGATCGCGCCGGCCTCTAAGCAGGCGCGATCGTTTCTTTGGAAGCAGCGCGGTCGGTGCGAGCGCGAGATCGCATCGGTTCGCAAAAGGGAGGAGTGGTCCATGAGTGGGCTGGAAGAGATCGCGCATCGCCACGATGACGCGCTGTTGACCGAAGGAAACCGCGTTCCCGCGGGCACTCCGATCCTCGAATTGAAGGGCTTGCAAAAGAACTACGGCTACGTGCAGGCGCTGAAGCCGGCGACGATGACGTTTCTGGCGGGCGAAATCCACGCAATCGTCGGCGAGAACGGTGCGGGTAAATCGACCCTCATCAAGCTCCTGACTGGGGTCATCACCCGCACCGCCGGCGAGGTGCTCTGGTGTGGTCACCCGGTTGCCCTCGCCACGCCCAACGAGGCAATCGCTCGCGGCATCAATGCGGTGCATCAGGAAGTCGTCCTCTGCCCGCACCTGACCGTGGCGGCAAATCTCTTTCTCGGCGACGAGGTAAACCGGAACGGGCTGATGCGGAAGAAGCAGATGGAGAAGATGGCCCAGGCCGTCCTCGACGATCTCGGCTTCGGCCTGCCGGCTGCCGTGCCGCTCGGTTCGTTGACCATCGGCCAGCAGCAACTCGTCGCCACGGCACGTGCGGCCATGCGCGGCACGCAGTTCCTCATCTTTGACGAGCCGACCGCCTATCTGACGCGCCAGGAGTCCGCCCAACTCTTCAAGTTGATCCGCCGCCTCCAGAGCGAGGGTGTGACGATCGTCTACATCAGCCATCGCATGGAAGAAGTTTTCGAATTGGCCGACCGGGTCTCGGTTCTGCGGGATGGCACGCACGTCGGCACGCGGAATATCGGTGAAACCAATGAGAACGAGCTGATTGCGCTGATGATCAACCGCACGATCGAGCAGATCTACCACAAGGAGGAGATCCCGTTCGGCGAAACGATCCTCGAAACGCGTAGTCTCTCCGGTCCGGGTTTCGAGGACATTTCGCTGTCGGTGCGGGCGGGCGAGATCGTCGGCCTATATGGCCTGATTGGCGCCGGCCGCAGCGAGTTTGCACTCGGCCTCTACGGGCGCCATCCGATTTCCACCGGCGAGATTCACTGGATGGGCAGGAAGGTGGACATCAAGAACGAGCGGACGGCGATGGAGCTGGGCATCGCACTTGCCCCGGAAAGCCGGCGCGATCAGGGGCTTTGCCTCAACCTGCCGATCGGTCTCAACATCAATCTTCCCGTATTCAGAAAACTGAGCCACGGCCCGGTGATCGGCCGCGCCGAGGAGGCCGCAAATGCTGACAAGCAGATCCGCGACCTCAGCGTCAAGACCCCGAGCCGACGCGTGCTCGTCTCGTCGATGTCGGGCGGCAACCAGCAGAAAATTGTTATCGGCAAGTGGCTGAGCCACGGCGCTCGGCTCTTCATCTTCGATGAGCCGACCGTCGGGGTGGACGTCGGTACGAAAGCGGAGATCTACCGGCTCTTTGCCAAGCTCCTGAAGGAGGGGGCCGGCATCATCCTGATCTCCTCCTATCTGCCGGAGGTCTACGAACTCGCGGATCGGCTGCATGTGTTCCGTGGCGGCAGGCTCGTCGGCAGCCACGAATTCCATGGTGCGACCCACGAAGACGTGCTCGGCGAAGCGATTGGCGTCTGAGCAAAGACAAGAATGAAGAGGGAGAAGCAAGAATGACCATCACTTCAACGGAAGCCGCGGCCGCCGCCCCGCGGCGCGGGATGAACGTCCTCTTCAGCCTGACGCTAATCGGTCTGTTGCTCCTCCTCTGGATCGCGCTCGGGTTCGTCACCGCAAGCTTCTGGACGCCTCTGAACATCTCGAACCTGTTGCGCCAGGGAGCGATGACGGCGATCCTGGCCGTTGGCCAGACCTTCGTCATCATCACCGCCGGCATCGACCTGTCGGTCGGTGCGATCGTCGGCTTTTCCAGCGTCATCCTCGCCTGGCTGCTGCAGGCAGGCGTGCCGCTCTGGATGGCGATCGTGGCCACGCTGCTGCTGGGCGTCGCCATCGGCGCCTTCCATGGCTTCGGCATCGTGCGCATGGGCCTTCCACCGTTCATCATCACGCTCGCGACGCTGACCTCCCTGCGCGGCATCGGCCTTCTGATCACCAACGGCTCGACGATCTCGATCACCAACGAGACGTTCACCAATTTTGCCCGCGCCGATTTTCTCGGCATCCCGAGCCTGTTCTGGATGGTGATCCTGATTGCCGTGCCGGCCTATGTTTTCCTGCACCTGAGCCGCTGGGGCCGCTATCTGTTCGCCGTCGGCTCCAACAGCGAGGCTGCTCGCCTTTCCGGCGTCAACGTCAACCGCACGATCTATATGGCTTACATCCTGTCCGCGACCTGCGCGGCCTTCGTCGGCGTTTTGCTCGCCTCGCGTATCGGCATCGGCAATGCGACGCAGGCGGAAGGATGGGAACTGCAAGCGATCGCGTCCTCGGTGATCGGCGGCACCAGTCTTTTCGGCGCGGTCGGCTCGGTTCATGGGCCGCTGATCGGCGCTTTCATTCTGGCCACGATCAACAACGGCGCGAATCTCCTGAACGTCAATTCGTTCTGGCAGCGCATCATCACCGGCCTGCTGATCATCGTCATCGTCTATTTCGACCAGCTTCGCCGCCGCGGAAGCCGCTGAAGCTGAAGCGAAGACACCCGCTCGAGAACCACCTGACCGGCGCCCATCACGCGTCGGCCCGCCGGGAGATTTTGCCATGCGCGCCATCGTGTGCCAGGAGCCGGGCCGGCTCGAAATCATCGAGCGACCGAAACCGTCGGCCATGCCGGAGGGGTGGGCGCGGATTGCCGTCAGCCACGTTGGAATCTGTGGCACCGACTACCACATCTTCGAGGGCAAGCACCCCTTCCTCGAATACCCCCGCATCATGGGACACGAGATATCTGCGACCGTGCTTGAAGCGCCGGCGGAGAGCGGGTTGGTGAGGGGCCAGCCGGTGATCGTCAACCCTTACATTTCCTGCGGAACCTGCATTGCCTGCCGCAAAGGCAAGCCGAATTGCTGCGTGGCGATCAAGGTGCTCGGCGTCCACACGGACGGTGCCTTCTGCGAGGAGATCGTGGTGGCGGCGGGGAACCTGTACCCGGCCGGCGGGCTGTCGCTGGAGGCGGCCGCGACGGTCGAGTTTTTGGCGATCGGTGCGCATGCGGTCCGTCGCGCGCAGGCGCCAATGGCGTCGCGTTCCCTCGTGATCGGTGCCGGCCCGATCGGACTCGGCACGGCACTTTTTTCCCGCATCGCCGGTCATGATGTGACCCTGCTCGACACGTCTGCCGAACGCCTGGCGATGGCCAGCGAACGCCTCGGCTTACGTGGCGTGGTGGCGGATGCGAATGCGCCCGAGGTTCTCGTAGACCTTACGCAAGGCGAGGGATTTGATGTCGTCTTCGACGCGACTGGATACGTTCAGTCGATGGAGACCGCCTTTTCCTATGTCGCACATGGCGGTGCGCTGGTGTTTGTCAGTGTCGTGAAGGACGAGATCCGTTTTGCCGATCCAGAGTTCCACAAGCGGGAAATGACGCTGGTCGGCAGCCGCAACGCGACGGCCGAGGACTTCAGGCATGTCGTGGCCTCGATCGAAACGGGCCATGTGCCGGTCGAAGCTCTGGTGACGCACCGGACGACTCTCGACGCGGTCCCCCACGATCTTGCGCGCTGGGCGACCCGAAAGGACGGCTTGATCAAGGCAGTGGTGAACGTCGCTGGCTGACCATCAGCCGTGCTACTAGCAGTCAACGAACGAATTTCAAATGCGAGGATGGGAACATGAGCGATAGCCTGGCGGGAAAAACAGCGCTGGTAACGGCTGCAGGGCAGGGGATCGGCCGCGCCTCGGCGCTGGCTTACAAGCGTGCCGGCGCAAGCGTGATCGCAACGGACATCAATGCCGCGGCGATCCAGACGCTTGGGGCGGAAGGTATTTCGACGCGCCTTCTCGACGTTCGTGACGAGTCTGCGGTGAAGACAGCCGTTGCCGAGATTGGCGCGATCGACATCCTGTTCAACTGTGCCGGCGTCGTCCATGGCGGAACCATCCTCGACGCCAAGGATGAGGAACTGGAGTTTGCCTGGGATCTGAATGTCCGTTCGATGGTACGTACGCTCCGGGCCGTTCTGCCGGGTATGCTGGCGCGGGGCGGCGGCGCGATCGTCAACATGTCTTCGGTCGCAAGCAGTATCAAGGGTGTCTCGAACCGCTTTGCTTATTCGGTAACGAAGGCAGCGGTGATCGGCCTGACGAAGTCTGTCGCCGCCGACTATGTTGGCCAGAACATCCGTTGCAATGCCATCTGTCCGGGCACGGTCGAGAGCCCGTCCCTGCAGGAGCGCATGCGCGCCGGCGGCGACTATGAGGCGGCGCGCGCCGCCTTCATAGCGCGCCAGCCGATGGGCCGGATCGGAACGCCTGACGAGATCGCCGATCTTGCGGTCTATCTCTCCGGAGCCACCTACACCACCGGCCAGGCCTATGTGATTGATGGCGGCTGGACGGGCTGAATCCAGCCGTCTCGCCGTAATCACTACTTGCGTATGTTGGGTTGAGCGCCGCCGCGGTTCTGTTGCGCTGCAGCGAAAACCTGATAATGTGTAAACAATCGCGACCAGCGGTATGCAACGAGCGCAACGCGCCCGAAGGGAACCATGGTTTCCAAAAGTTCACGGGGTGATGCCTCCCAATGTACTACCAGCTCTACGAATTGAATCACGCCATGATGGCGCCCTGGCGCGCCGTCGCCGATCAGATGCGGCTGGCCTACAGCAACCCGCTCAACCCGCTCTCGCACACTCACTTCGGAAGGTCTATGGCTGCCGGGCTTGAGGTTCTGGAGCGCGCGACGCGACGCTACGGCAAGCCGGCGTTCGGTCTCGATGAAATCGTGATCGATGGCCAGACCGTCTCCGTCCACGAGAAAATCGTCTGGCAGCGCCCCTTCTGCAATCTCGTTCATTTCGAGCGCTGCCTGCCGGCCGGCCATCGCCGCGATCCGAAAGTCCTGATGGTGGCGCCGATGTCGGGCCACTACGCGACGCTCCTGCGCGGCACGGTCGAAACCCTGCTTCCGAACGCCGAAATCTACATCACGGACTGGGTAGATGCCAGGATGGTGCCGCTGTCGGAAGGCAGCTTCGATCTCGACGATTTTATCGACTACATCATCCAGATGCTGCACGCGCTGGGACCGGACACGCACGTGATGGCGGTCTGTCAGCCATCCGTGCCCGTACTCGCTGCTGTCGCCCGCATGGAAGAGGAGGGCGACCCGCTCTCGCCCTCGACGATGACGCTGATGGGCGGGCCGATCGATACGCGCGTCAACCCGACCGCGGTGAACCGGCTTGCCGAGGAACGCCCGATCGACTGGTTCCGCGATAACGTCATCATGCCGGTGCCGTGGCCGCAGCCCGGCTTCATGCGCATGGTCTATCCCGGCTTCCTGCAGCTTTCCGGCTTCATGTCGATGAACCTCGACAAGCACCTGATCGCTCACAAGGAGTTTTTCGCGCACCTCGTCAAGAACGACGGCGATGCTGCTGAGAAGCACCGCGATTTCTACGACGAATACCTGGCAGTGATGGATATGACCGCCGAGTTCTACCTGCAGACGGTCGAGACCGTGTTCATGAAACACGCCCTTCCGAAGGGGGAGATGCTACATCGCGGCCGGCGCGTCGACACGGCGGCGATCCGCAACGTGGCGCTGCTGACGGTAGAGGGCGAGAACGACGATATCTCCGGCGTCGGCCAGACCAAGGCCGCGCAGACGATCTGCACCAACATCCCCGAAAATATGCGCATGCACTATATGCAGCCGGATGTCGGTCATTATGGCGTGTTCAACGGGTCGCGCTTCCGTCGCGAGATCGCCCCGCGCATCCTCTCCTTCATCGCTGCCCATGGCCGCGGTGAAAAGCCGGTCCCGCGCGTCATCAAGGGCGGTAAGTCTGCCGCCGGGAAATAACCCATAGTTGATTTTGCGTGGGGCTTTCAGGCGCTTGTCCGATTCCGCCGGACGGCGTCTTGAAGCGTGATCGCGGTCTTACCACATCGAAATCACCGGGCGCCACGGTGGCGATCGGCCGAATGTGAGGAAGATTGCAAATGAACCAGTCAGCAATGCTGCGTCCCGACTGGACGCCTGCGACCATCGCGCTGATGGTGCTGGGCTTTATGGTCTTCTGGCCCCTGGGCCCGGCCATGCTTGCCTACATCATTTTTGGCGAGCGGCTGAAAAGCTTCAAGAAGGATGCCAACGAGGCTACGGATGGCTTTTTCGCCTCCTGCCGCGGGCGTCATCGCGGGTTTCGCGGCCATGGTTTCGGATCGGGTAACGTTGCCTTCGATGAATGGCGTGATGCCGAGCTGAAGCGCATCGAGGAAGAGCGCCGCAAGCTTGACGAGATGCGCGAGGAATTCGACGCCTATATGCGCGAACTGCGCATGGCCAAGGACAAAGAGGAGTTCGACCGCTTCATGCGGGAGCGCCGCTCCGGCAATGGCGGCTCGGTTCCGGCCGCCCCGAGCGCCTGACGGCCAAGTTGTTCGAAGTGATTGCCGGCGCCCTCGCGGCGCCGGCTTTGTGAGGTTTAAAGGCGGTGCGAATCGGCTAATAAGGACGCAATGTTCTCCTCTCTGCTGAAACCCCGCCGGACACTGAGGACGCCGCCACCGCCCGAGATCAGGCAGGTCGAGGTGAATGGCAGGAGTGTGCCGCTGACGATCCGCCACAATGCCCAAGCCACGAGGCTGACATTGCGCATCGAACCCGGCGGACGGGCGCTGAAAATGACAGTGCCGACTGGCCTTCCCGAACGCGAGATCCGGGATTTTCTTGACCGGCACCAGGCGTGGCTGATGACCAAGCTTGCGCGCTTTTCGACGCGCAGCGCGCTGTCGGACGGTCATCACATCTTCATTCGCGGCGTCGCCCATCGCATCGAGGAGACAGGCAAGCTGCGCGGCCTGACGGAGGCCGTCTTTGTCGATGGCGAGCCGGTCCTGCGTGTCAGTGGCCTGAGCGAGCATGTGCCGCGGCGGATCTGCGATTTCCTGAAGAAGGAGGCCCGGAGGGATCTGGAGGAGCGGGTTGCGATCCACGCGCCGAAGGTCGGCCGCAAGGTCCGTTCGCTGACGCTGCGGGACACGCGTAGCCGCTGGGGGTCGTGCTCCGCCGATGGTGCACTCAGCTTTTCCTGGCGCATCGTCATGGCGCCGCCCTTCGTGACAGATTATCTGGCGGCACACGAGGTGGCACATCTGCGCGAAATGAACCACGGCCCCGCGTTCTGGAACCTGTGCGCAAAACTGTGCCCGCGCGTCGAGGAGGCCAAGCGCTGGCTGAAGCGCAACGGCACGATGTTGCACGCCCTCGACTTCGACTGACCGAAGGCCTGCAGCGCGGCGAATGTCCTCGACTCTTCGGCGATTTCATGCGAGGTCCATGACCCATGAAAAGCAATGCCATGACAAACTTCGACATCAAGATTTGCGGGTTGCGGACGCCCGAGGCGGTGCTGCGCGCCGTAGACCTCGGTGCCAGTCATATCGGCTTCATCTTCTTCGGAAAAAGCCCGAGAAACATTGAGCCTGCCGACGCTGGCGAGCTTGCCGAACCGGTGCGCGGTCGGGCTAAGATCGTTGCTGTCACGGTGAACGCTGAAAACGACGACTTGGACGAGATCGTCGCGCTTCTGAGGCCGGACATCCTGCAATTGCACGGCGGCGAAAGTCCGGAGCGCGTGCTGACGATCAAGGCGGTCTATGGCCTGCCGGTGATGAAGGCCTTTTCCGTGCGTGAGGCGGCAGATCTTGAGAAGATCGATGCCTACGTCGGTATCGCCGACCGCTTCCTGTTCGACGCAAAACCGCCAGTGGGCTCCGATCTGCCCGGCGGCAACGGCGTTTCCTTCGACTGGACGCTCATGCATGCGCTTGACGACAATGTCGATTACATGCTTTCCGGTGGCTTGAATAAAGACAATGTCGGCGAAGCCATCGCGGTGACGCGTGCGCCAGGCATCGATGTCTCGTCCGGGGTCGAAAGCGCACCGGGCGTCAAGGATATCGGCAGGATGGAAGAGTTTTTCGCAGCGGTGCGGCGGGCGACCGGTCCGGCTGCGGCCGTAGGGAGTAGGATGTGAGTCAGTCACCCAATCTGAATTCGTTTCGCGGCGGTCCCGACGAGGACGGTCGTTTCGGCATCTACGGCGGCCGTTTCGTCGCCGAGACGCTCATGCCGTTGATCCTCGATCTGCAGGAGAAGTGGGACGAGGCGAAGACGGATCCGGAATTCCAAAGGGAACTGGCCCATCTGGGTGCCCATTACATCGGCCGGCCTTCGCCATTGTATTTCGCCGAGCGCCTCACAGAGCATCTCGGCGGCGCGAAGATCTATTTCAAGCGCGAGGAACTGAACCACACCGGTTCGCACAAGATCAACAACTGCATCGGCCAGATCCTGCTTGCCAAGCGCATGGGCAAGACGCGGATTATCGCCGAGACCGGCGCCGGCCAGCACGGCGTGGCCTCCGCCACGGTCGCCGCGCGCTTCGGTCTGCCCTGCGTCGTCTATATGGGCGCCACCGACGTAGAACGTCAGGCGCCGAATGTTTTCCGCATGAAGCTGCTCGGTGCCGAGGTGAAGCCGGTCACGGCTGGCCACGGTACGCTGAAGGACGCAATGAACGAGGCCCTGCGCGACTGGGTCACCAACGTTGATGATACGTACTACCTGATCGGCACCGCCGCAGGCCCGCATCCCTACCCGGAAATGGTCCGCGATTTCCAGGCCGTGATCGGCCGCGAGGCACGCGAACAGATTCTTGCGGCCGAAGGGCGGCTGCCGGACGTCGTCATCGCGGCCGTTGGCGGCGGATCGAACGCCATCGGCATCTTCCATCCCTTCCTCGACGACAAGGACGTGAAGATTGTCGGCGTCGAGGCCGGCGGCAAAGGGCTGGACGGCGAAGAGCACTGCGCCTCGATCACGGCCGGATCACCTGGCGTGCTCCACGGCAACCGCACCTATCTGCTCCAGGATGGGGACGGCCAGATCAAGGAAGGCCATTCGATTTCCGCGGGCCTCGACTATCCGGGCATCGGCCCGGAACATTCCTGGCTGAACGATGTCGGCCGCGCCGAATATGTGCCGATCATGGACCACGAGGCGCTCGAAGCTTTCCAGCTTCTCACCCGAGTGGAAGGTATCATCCCGGCGCTCGAGCCTAGCCACGCGCTGGCCGAGGTCGTCAAGCGCGCTCCGAAGATGGGCAAGGACGAGATCATCCTGATGAATCTCTCCGGCCGCGGAGACAAGGACATCTTCACTGTCGGCAAAATCCTCGGCATGGAGCTCTAAGATGACTGCGCGCATGGACAAACGTTTTGCCGATCTCGCAGCCGAGGGCCGCCCGGCGCTCGTGACCTATTTCATGGGCGGCGATCCGGATTACGCCTCATCGCTTGCCATCATGAAGGCGCTGCCGAAGGCCGGCGCCGACGTGATCGAACTCGGCATGCCCTTCTCCGATCCCATGGCCGATGGACCGGCGATCCAGCTTGCCGGCCAGCGTTCGCTGAAAGGCGGGCAGACACTGGCAAAAACCCTGCAGATGGCGCGCGACTTCCGCCTTGAGGATGCCGACACGCCGATCGTGCTGATGGGATACTACAATCCGATCTACATCTACGGCGTCGACCGTTTTCTGGACGATGCACTGGAAGCCGGCATTGACGGGTTGATCGTCGTCGATCTTCCGCCGGAAATGGACGACGAGCTTTGCATTCCCGCCCTCCAGCGCGGCATCAACTTCATTCGTCTCGCAACGCCGACGACGAACGCCAAGCGCCTTCCGAAGGTACTCGAGAACACGTCCGGCTTCGTCTACTACGTATCGATGAACGGCATCACCGGATCGGCGCTGCCGGATCCGTCCTTGATTGGCGGTGCTGTCCGCAAGATCAAGGAACACACCAAACTTCCCGTCTGCGTCGGCTTCGGCGTCAAGACGGCAGAGCACGCGCGCGCCATCGGCGCATCTGCGGACGGCGTCGTCGTCGGCAGCGCTATCGTCAACCAGATCGCCTCCAGCCTTACGGCCGAGGGTGCTGCCACCGAAGCAACCGTCGCCGGCGTCGAGGCGCTGGTGCGCAACCTGGCTTCGGGCGTGCGTAGCGCCCGGCTTGCGGCAGCGGAATAAATCCCCACATAGGGGCGAAAAATTCAGGAGTAACTTCAGTGAACTGGATCACAAACTACGTTCGGCCGAAAATCAATTCGATGCTGGGCCGCAGGGAAGTTCCGGAGAACCTCTGGATCAAGTGCCCGGAAACGGGCGAGATGGTGTTCCATCGCGATCTCGAAGAGAACAAGTGGGTCATTCCGGCCTCCGGCTATCACATGAAGATGCCGGCCAAGGCCAGGCTGAAGGACCTTTTCGACGACGGTGCCTTCGAGGCTCTGCAACAGCCGAAGGTGGCGCAGGATCCGCTCAAGTTCCGCGATTCCAAGAAATACGTCGACCGCATCAAGGACAGCCGGGCCAAGACCGAGCAGGAGGATACGATCCTTGCTGGCGTCGGCCGCGTTCGAGGACTGAAGCTTGTCGCCGTCGTGCACGAGTTCAACTTCATGGGCGGTTCGCTCGGCATTGCCGCGGGCGAGGCGATCATCAAGGCCTTCGAACGGGCGATTTCGGAGAAGTGCCCGCTCGTGATGTTCCCGGCCTCCGGCGGTGCTCGCATGCAGGAAGGCATCCTATCGCTGATGCAGCTCCCGCGTACGACGGTCGCGGTCGAGATGCTGAAGGAAGCCGGGCTGCCCTATATCGTCGTTATGACCAACCCGACCACCGGTGGTGTCACCGCGTCCTATGCCATGCTCGGCGACATTCACATGGCCGAACCCGGTGCGGAAATCTGCTTTGCCGGTAAGCGCGTGATCGAGCAGACGATCCGCGAGAAGCTGCCGGAAGGCTTCCAGACCTCGGAATACCTGCTGGAGCATGGCATGGTCGACATGGTCGTCAAGCGCCATGACATTCCCGACACCCTAGCCCGCGTACTGAAGATCCTGACGAAAAAGCCGGTTGCTGAGGCCACCAAGACGGCTGGCGTAGTCGCCATCGCCGCAAGCGCCTGATCGAACCGGGCCGAGGCAGCGAGATGGAAACGGCCGATATGACCGAGGCTGGCCGGGAGATAGAGAAGCTCCTGGCCCTGCATCCCAAGGGTTTCGACCTGTCGCTGGACCGCATCACGCGGCTGCTTTCGGCGCTCGGTGATCCGCACAAGCGCCTGCCGCCCGTCATCCACGTCGCTGGTACGAACGGCAAGGGGTCGGTTACGGCCTTCAGTCGTTCCATCCTGGAAGCGGCGGGCCTTTCCGTTCACGTCCACACCTCTCCCCACCTGGTCAACTGGCACGAGCGCTATCGGCTCGGCCGCAAGGGGGGGCGGGGTGCTTTCGTCTCAGACCCGGTGCTCGCCGATGCCGTCCGCCGCGTCGCCGAAGCCAATGGCGGCGAAAAGATCACAGTTTTCGAGATCCTGACGGCTGTCACGTTCCTACTCTTTGCCGAGCACCCGGCCGATGTCGCGATCATCGAGGTGGGGCTCGGTGGCCGGTTCGATGCCACCAATGTCATAGAGAAGCCGGCAGTGTCGGTGATCATGCCGATCGCGCTCGATCACCAGGCATATCTCGGTGATCGTGTAGAACTGATCGCGGCCGAGAAGGCAGGGATCATGAAGAAGGGCGCGCCCGTGGTCATTGGCCACCAGAGGGAAGATGCGGCTCGTGACGTGCTCGTCGCCACAGCCGAACGTCTCTCCTGCCCGCACGCGGTCTACGGTCAGGATTTCCTTGCCTACGAGGAATTCGGCCGGATGGTTTACCAGGACGAATTCGGCCTGTTCGACCTGCCACCGCCGAAGCTCCCGGGGCGACATCAATTCGCAAACGCCGCCGCTGCGATCCGCGCGGTGAAGGCGACGGGGTTGCCGGTGACGGAGCGGGCCATCGAACGCGGCCTCATTTCGGTCGAATGGCCTGGTCGCTTACAGCGACTGACTGTGGGCGTGCTGGCAAAGGCTGCGCCGGAGTCGTCGGAAATCTGGGTGGATGGCGGGCACAATCCCGGAGCCGGAGTGGTGATTGCCGAGACGATGGCGACCTTCGAGGAGCGTGATCCGCGGCCTCTGTTCCTCGTCATCGGCATGATCAACACCAAGGATCCGGTCGGCTACTTCGATGCTTTTCGAGGGATTGCCGAACGCGTCTTCACCGTACCGATCCGCGCATCGGACGCGGGCATCGACCCGGTCGTGTTGGCGAGCGATGCCATGGATGCGGGGCTGGAGGCAGAGCCTGTCTCGTCAGTCGCCGAAGCTTTGCACGCAATCGGTCGCATCGTTGAGGACGACGCGGTTGCACCGCGCATCCTCATCGGCGGTTCGCTTTATCTGGTCGGGGATGTGCTTGCAGACAACGGCACTCCACCGACCTGACCCAACTGCCGTGGCGGGACGGAAAAGGCCCCGCGCGACCCCACCTACCGAAAGTGGAGTCCAATGCCTAGCCCCCTTGTTGCACGGCCGTTTTGGGCGGTTCACCCTGTCGTGAAGCATTCTGCGCGCTTAACTGTTGCAGAATGTCCGTTTTTGCGACTTTGCAAACACAACCACAGCGGCCATCGCTTTGAGGCAAGGCGAGCGTTCCGCCTCATCTTAGAGGGAGGCCATCGAGTAGGAAACCGAGGCCCGTCCTGAACGCGCCATCCCAGTCGTTATCCAACAGCAGACGAGAGCGCTCGATGGTCGGGTAGCATTCGCTGAGATGGGTAAGGCGCTGTTGTGCAGCGGCTCTATCTTCGTCCGAGAGGTCGAAGCTCGCCCGGGTGATGGTGGCACCCATCACATAGTTCCAGAGCGACCATATCGCGACGTTCAACTCAGCGTCGGCGACCCCGGCTCTAGACAAGGTCTTGCTCAGCAGTTCCAGGCTGCGGAGGATGTTCGGGCCGAGCGCCCGGCGCGGCAATAGCGATGCAGACCAAGGATGGCGCAGCATGCTGGCGCGCCAGTCTTCGAGTATCAGAACGACTTCTCCGCGCCAGTCTTGAGGCTCAACCAATTGCGA
The DNA here is from genome assembly GCF_014851675.1 of Rhizobium sp. ARZ01. Taxonomy (NCBI): domain Bacteria; kingdom Pseudomonadati; phylum Pseudomonadota; class Alphaproteobacteria; order Hyphomicrobiales; family Rhizobiaceae; genus Rhizobium; species Rhizobium sp. ARZ01. The sequence continues at coordinate 43,655 of NZ_JACVAE010000003.1, read as the reverse complement.
CGGCCCGCGATATTCGAGCACCGCGTCGAGCGCCAGATCAAAGACATCCTCTTTGTTGTTGACGTGCCAATATAGGCTCATCACGCCCGCGCCGAGGTGATCGGCCAGCCGACGCATCGTCAATCCGTCGACACCCTGGGCATCGAGAAGTTCTACCGCGGTCGCCACGATGCGTTCCCGGGAGAGAGGCGGTTCACCACGCCGCTCTTGCGCGCGCTGACGCCGCTCATCTTTCTGTTGCGGCCGTTTGCTCCGGGCATCTCCGCGTTCGTCTGCCATCCGTCTTCCTTGCTGTTCGGAAATGTCGATCTTGGCCGGCAATCTCATGATTGTCGATCCCGTAGGATTGACTCGTACGGTGTACCAGCCCTAAATGTCGTACATCGTACGATTACTATCGCGATATAGGTTTAAAGTTCGATCATGCCGGCGGCGAGGGTACGTTGCTCGAACTCCGCCGAACCGAGAGGCCATTTGAGAACATCATGTTACGCACAATCAAACATCTGCTCATCGGAGGACTATTCATCATGGCCATTGGAATTCCCGCTGTGACGACAGCGAATGAGAATGAGCTCAAGCTAACCATCGTGAATCCGAAGGATCTCCACGACCCGTCGCAGAACGGATATAGCACGGCTGTGATCGCGCCCAGCGGATGCCGGGTGGCCTACATCTCGGGGCAGGGCGGCCAAGACCGCACGGGAGCCTTATCGCCCGACTTCGCTGCCCAGGTTGAACAGGCCTACGCAAATTTGCGCACGGCACTCGATGCGCTGGGTGCGAGGCCAGATCAGGTCGCCAAGCTTACGGTCTTCGTGGTCGATCACGATATGTCCAAGCTTGAGGTGTTGACCAAGAACGTCAAGGAAATGTTTGGCGAGGCGCTGCCCGCGCAGACCCTGATACCCGTTCCCAAGCTTGCGATTGACCCCATGCTCTTCGAGGTGGAGGCCGTGGTCGTGCTTGACTAGACGGGTGGGCAAGGCTCTTGGCATGTTTGCTCGCGAGCGTCGCCTGTGCCTATCCATTGGCTCTGTTGTTTCGCAAAAATCGCCAGCGTAGAGCTTTTCGAACTCCTGTCGCAAGAACCACTCGCAATAGTCGAGGTTCTGCGACAGGAGGTAGTCTACATTTCAGTTAAGGGCTGGGGAGCAGGCTTTTGTGGAGCAGGACGAGCTCAAGCCGCAGCCGACGAAATCCAGGACGACAGCGCCGTCTTCGGGGCCGCGCCAACCTTGATATCGGCAACCTGGCCGCCCTTGAACACGGCGAGCGTCGGAATCGAGCGCACACCGAACTGCGCTGCAAGTTCCGGATTCTCGTCGATGTTGAGCTTGGCGACCTTCACCTTGCCGGCGAGTTCGGCGGAGATTTCCTCCAACGCAGGGGCGATCATCTTGCACGGGCCGCACCATTCTGCCCAGAAATCAACGACCACCGGCTCGGCGGAATTGAGGACTTCGGCCTGGAAGTTGGAATTGTCGACTTTCACTGTAGCCATGAGGGGCTGCTCCTTGGGAGATTGAGGTTGCACTTCATGTGATGCGGGGCCGGAGCCATTTCAATGCCGGTATCTCACTTTGTCGCAAGCTCGGCAAGGCTTGCGGTCATGACTTCGTCGCCAAGCCAATAGACGAGGGGCGCCTCCGTGTAGACCAGGCCGCAGCGGATCGTCCGGCCGGGATAGAGCGGCGCTAGAATCGCACGATAGATCGCAAGCTGGGCAACATGTTCGAAGGGAAGATCGCTCTTTGACATCGGCGGCTGTCGATTTGTCTTGAAATCGACGATCTCGACCGTGTCCTCCATTACGACCATCCGGTCGATGCGCCCGGAAACGGCATAGTCCGTCCGTCCGAGCCTCAGCGTGCCCATAAGGGAGACTTCGGCGCGCGCAGCTGGCGAAAAGATCGCGCCGAGGGAAGTCTCCTGCATGATTGAAATGGCTGCATCGACCAGGTGGTCTCGCTCACGACCCGGCCAGTGGCGCGTGGCACGGTCGAGGTAGCGTTGTGCCGCCACGCGGCGATCCGCGAGCGGGATATCGGGCAATATTTGCAGGAAGCGATGCAGGATCCGGCCGCGCTCGAGCGAGCGACCGGCGCCTGTTCCTGCTTTTGGTGCGAAAAGCGCGGAGCCAACGATTAGATCGGACTGCGAGGTGTCGATGACCGCTGCGGCGCCCGAGGGGCTCAAGGGGCGCGGGAGATGGCGCTGTGGCGGCAGTGGGCGGCCAAGCGCCGGCGGCAGCTGTGCGGTGCTTTCCTGTGCCGCCTGCTCGATCGTCTCGGTTTTGGCGTGCTGAGCGTCCGCTTCGCGCCATGTGTAGCCGGACCATTGGTCCGACGTCGTCGAGAATTCAACTTCGCTGCAGCGCTCGTCACCAGAAAGTGCGAGTCGCACCATTTCATGCCAGGTGCCTTGGCTTTCCTTCTTGCCGCGATAGCCGCACACGATCAGCCGGTCGGCGGCGCGGGTCATGGCGACATAGAGCAGGCGTCGGTATTCTTCTTCCGCCTGGGTGCGTAAGCGCAGCGCATCCGTCTCCGTCAAGGCATTGCCCAAGGTCGTTGCCGGCAGCCACGCCGGCAGGTCGCGACCGATGTCGCCCGCTCCGGCCAGGAAGCGCAGTTTCGGCATGTGCGTGTGGGTAAAGGGTGCACCGCCACCGTCGACGAGGAAGACGACAGGCGCCTCGAGGCCCTTGGCCGCGTGCACCGTCATGATGCGCACTTCGTCGCGACCCTTGTCCTGCTCGCGCTTGACGCTCGGCGCCTCCAGTTCCAGCGTGGAGATGAACGCCTGTAGGCCCGGGAGGCCGTTTTCTTCCTGGTCCAGGGCGAAGGAGAGAAACTCGTCGATGATTTCGCCGGCTTCCTGCCCGAGGCGGGCAAGGAAGGCCGCCCGGCCGCCGAGCGCACCGATCACGCGGGCGTAGAAATCATGGACGGGAAGACTGAGCGCCAGCGCCGAGAAGTTCTCCAGCCGGCTTACGAGGGCCGCGACAACCTCGTCTGCCTCGGACTGCCCTCGAAGGTGCAGCCACAAGCTCGACCGTTCGGGCCGGCGGGCCGCAAGTTCGAACAGTGTATCTTCAGATAGCCCGATCAAAGGGCTTTTCAGCAGTGCCGCCAGCGACAGGTCGTCCTCCGGCAGAAGTGCGAAACGGCCGAGCGCGAGAAGATCCTGCACGGCGATGTGCCCCGTCAGGACGAGCCGGTCGGCGCCGGCGACGGGGATACGGTGCGGCTGCTTCAGGGCACGGGTCAGGGCGTTGACGAAAGCGTCGCGCTTGCGCACGAGAACGATGACGTCTCCGGGCCGCATCGGCCGGGCGATGCCCTTTTCGGTCACCGTCTCCCGGCCGATCCAGTCGGCAAGCGTATCGGCAATGCGTCGGGCAAGGATGTTGACCGGCGCCTTTTCCGGCACCGCATCGAAGGGGGCGGTCCAGTCCGCCTCGTCGATTGTTTCGGCAGGCGCAATCACCTCCCAGATGTCGACGATGCCCGGCTCGCGTCCCCGGTTCGAGGCGTGGACGATGTCGGAGTTGTCGGGCGAAAGCCCCCGCGCATGATCGGGAACGGAGAAGACACGGTCGACGGCTGAGAGCACGTCTCGGGTCGATCGGAAGGAGAGCAGAAGTCGAATCGGCTGGAAGGATGCGTTCGCGTCATTGGCCCGATGCGCTGTCCTCCGCCCTTCCTCGGCGAAGCGTTCCGGGCGCGCCCCCTGGAAGGAATAGATCGACTGCTTCTCGTCGCCCACGGCAAAGACGGTGCGCGCTGTGATGCGTGCCGATGCGCCGGAAAAAAACTCACCGGTCAGCGCGCCGATGATCGCCCATTGCCGGGGGCTCGTGTCCTGCGCCTCGTCGACCAGCACGTGGTCGATGCCCTGGTCGAGTTTGTAGTGGACCCAGGCGCCGACGTCGCTGCGCGTCAGAAGCGCGGCCGCGCGGTCGATCAGGTCATCGAAGTCGAGCAGGCTGCGACCGCGCTTGAGGTCCTCGTAGTCGCCGATCAGCCGCTCGGCGATGACGAGGGCCGCGCAGGTGGCCTTGAACATGTGGAACCGGCGCAGCCGGTCCTGACAGGCAACAATGTGGCTTTGGAAGTCGGCGAAGAAGGCTTCGAAATCTGCCGACGCGTCCTTGATTTTCTTCGACAGGAGCGCGCGGTCGAGGCTGGCGGACGCCCCGCTGCCGGTGAAGAAGATCTCGCAAAGGGTCATCCGCCGCTGTTCTGCGTCCCGCAGTTCGGGAACAGATGCAAGAACGGCGACATTGCCCTTGACCGTGTCGCTGCCGACCGAGAGCGCTGTCTCGACGTACCGGCGGAACAGGTTTGCGTCGAAGTTGCCGGGTGGCCAGAAGACTTCGGTGAGGCTTGCCGCATCTTCCTGCGGCCCGAAGCCGAGCTGTTCGCGCAGGAATGCCTGCGGCCCGCCATGGGCCGCAGCCTCCTCGATGAAGTTGCGAATGGCGCTCCTGTTGGCGATGATGTCGCCGATTAACCGTTCAAGCCCGGTGTCGTCGGCAATGTCGAGGACTGTGTTGAACGCTTCCGCAAGTTCGCGGTCGTCCTCCGTCGCGGTGGCAGTCAGCAGCGATCTGCGGGCATCGGCGAGAAGCACGGTCGCGGCCCGATCGTCGAGCACCGAGAAATGGCCGGCGACATTGGCCTCGAGCGGAAACTGATGCAACAGCGCCTCGCAGAAGGCGTGAATGGTCTGGATCTTCAGGCCGCCTGGCGTTTCCAGCGCGCGGGCAAAAAGGCGGCGTGCTTCTTCAAGCTTCGGTCCGTCCGGATGCACGCCCTCGATCGCTTCCACGCGCGTGGCCAACGCCTCATCCGGCAGCACCGCCCATTCGGCGAGACGATCGAAAACGCGGTTCGACATTTCCGAGGCCGCCGCCTTGGTGTAGGTCAGGCAGAGGATGGCCGAGGGGCGGCAGCCGGCGAGCAGTAGCCGGATCACCCGTTGCGTCAGCACATGCGTCTTGCCGGAGCCGGCATTGGCCGAAACCCATGCCGACCCGGAGGGATCGGAGGCTGCGGCCTGCTTGCGGCTGGTCCAGTTCAGCCAGGCGCCGGGATCGTCGGCGTGCGGCCGATCGTCCTTAAGCATCGTCCTCTCCTTCGCCGCCCTCGGCCGTCGACCATTCCGCAACGCGGGCGAGATGGTCGTACTCGCCGCCAAAATCACGTTCCGCTTCCGGAATGACGCGCGAGGCAAAACCGTAGCGTCCGGAAAGCAATTGCGTCAGGAGTTTTTCAAGCTCGCCGAGCGCATCGTCCGCGAGATCTGCGGCCGATTTTGGCTGGCGGTCCTTAGTCGGCTTCGAATGTTCGTTATTGACATTCTCGTCACTGAAGCGATCACCGGGTTTCAGCCGGACATAGATAAGATCGGCCGGTGCCGTCGCCGGCACACCCCGGAAGCCACCCTGCTTGAGAGCGGCGGCCTCAAGCGCGAGCTGCGGATCGAGCAGCGCGCGGGCGATCTTCAGCGACGGCGAGCTGCCGGTCTTGTAGTCGATCAGGTCCGCACGGCCATCGGCGTGCAGGTCGATCCGGTCGGCGACGCCGGTCAGGCGCAACCCGGGAATGCCGAGTTCGAGCGAGGCGGGCGCTTCCGTCAGACTTTTGACGACCGACACGCGCCGCCTGGTGTCCCAGTCAAGGAAGGCGCGGGCGACCGCCTGAAAGCGGGGGCGCCATACGGCGTCGATGTGGAGGGGCAGAGCGATGCGGTCGAACTCTTCTGCCGTGATGCGGTTCATCAGCACGGTATCCGCACCGTCGCCCGACCGCTCGCGCACGTAGCGATCGACGATCCGGTGGTAGAGCGTCCCGCGCTCGGCAGCACCCGGATCGACATTGAACTGAGCGACGGGATGCAGCCGCAGGATCCGGCGCGCGTAGATCGAGTAGGGGTCACGGCGCAGCCGCCCGACCTCGCTGAAGGAATAGCTGCGCGGCTGAAGCTCGGCCGGCGGGCGTGGCTCGGGCCGTGTCGCCGGCGGTTGCGGCGGCCGCTGGTCCAGCAGGTCCACCCATTGCAGAAGGTCTCTGCCGCGCTTACGCAGATCGCGGCCGAGTGTCTCGCCGCCGACCGCGAGCAGTCGCTGCAGCCAGCGCGAGGCGACAGTCGGGGAGGTACCGCTGCGCATTGCCCGGGTAAGCACCAGGTTCTTTGCCGCACAGGCCATCTGGAAATCATGCGCCAGCTGGCCGATCCGGCGTTCGGGCGGTTCCAGCCCGATGTTCGATTTCATGACGCGCGACAGGAAGGCGTCATTGGTCGTCTGCCCCGGCCAGGTTCCTTCGTTCAGGCCGCCGATGACGATTGTGTCGACGTTCTGCAGGCGCGATTCGAGCGCCCCGAAGATAAACACCCGCGGATGGCGCATGGAGCGTGGCTTGACGGTTTCGCTTGCGCCGAGCGCTTCTAGGGCGTCACACCATTGCGGCCCATCCGCTTCGAGCTGGCCCTCTGCCTCCATCACGCCCTTGAGAAGTGATGCGAGGCCGTCGCCAGCTTCGCCCGACCAGAGGCCTGCGAGATTTCCACGCTCGTCGATCGCAACGGCTTCCAGAGCCCGTCCGGTACGTTCGGCCCAATCCGACATGGGGAGCGCGGTGGTGTAGCGCCGTCCGCTGCGGCTGTGGCGCACCAGCACCCCGGCCAATGGCTCGAGCGCGGCAGCGATCCGGCGTGCCAGGTCGCGGGCCAGCGGCACGGCATCGTCGCTGATCGCTTCGCGCCAGACCGGCGGCTTGCGGTCGGCGGCGTGGCGGGCGAGGGCTTCGTCCAAGAGGGGTTCGAGCGCGGAAATGTCGACCTCCGCCGTTCCACCGCGAAGCGCATAGAGCTCCAATGCAGTTGCCGCCGCGCGCATCGTCTCGGCGGGCAGGCCGAAGCGCGCGAGCGGATGCTTTAGGAGGGCGACAAGGGCGACCGGATCGCCGGGCCGCAGTGTCGCTTCCAGCAGCAGCCGGACGAGTTCGCCCTGCGGCGTCGAAAGCAGCGGCGTGCCGGCGGAATCATCGGCCTCGATACCGAAACGAGCAAGTTCGATCGCGACGCGTCTCGCCAGCTTGCGGTCCGGTGTGATCAAAGCGGCCTGGCTTTCTTCGCCGGCTTCGAGCGCCAAGCGAAGGGCGATGGCGATGGCGGTCGCCTCGGCGCGCTCGTTGGCCGCCTCGACCAGCGCGACATCGGCGAACGCATCCCGCAGCTCGCTTTCCGTTGTCTTTCGGCGCTGCTCTTCCCAGCCCGCGGTGGCGTGAACCGGCAAGAGCGCGCGCGACAGCACGCCGGCGCGTGTTTCGAGGTCGGATTGCGCTTGTCCAAGAGGAACGACCATTGCGCGGTCGAGGCCAAGGCGCTCGAGCAGGCGGCTGAGACCGTATTGCGGGTGGCTGCGGTTCGATGCCTCGCGCGAAGGTTCGCCCGACAGGGGATCGTGCGCGATGAGGCGCCACTCCTCAAAGGACATCGAAAAGTCGAGGCCGGGCAGCACGACGGCGCCGTTCGGCATCGCGGCAACCGCGTCGATCAGGCGTGCGGTGGCGGGAATGGAACCGGTGGAACCGGCGATGATCACGGGACCCGCGGGCGGCAAGGATCGATAGTGCTCGGCTTCCGCATGCAGCGTCGCATTTCGGCGGACCGAGGGAGAGGAGCGGTTAAGCTCTTCGAGCCGTTGCGGCCAGAACACACTGGCGATCTGCAAGAATGCCAGGGTCAGCTGCCACCACTGCGCATGCTCATTGGCATCGATCGTCTCAAGCGCCTGCCAATCGCGCTCTTCCGTCTCCATCGCGTCTATGAGTTCGGCTAGCTCGCGGGCAAGCCAGATCGCGTCGGCCGGGCTTGCCGGGGCAACGAGCGGGCTTTCGGCATGGACGGCGGTGATCGCCGCCGGCAGGCTGTTGCGCCAGGCGAGGACGAGCCGGGCGAGTTCGAGAAGGCGCGCGGGGCCAGACAGCGGCTCGGCCATGTCGAGCGCTGCCGGGGCGGTTTCGTCGAAGAATCCGCTGTCGTCGTCGGTTTCGCCGAGCGGGCGGATGACGGGCAGGATCGCCGAACGGCCGCCAAGCAGGTCGACGAACTCGGATCGCAAGGTTCGCGCCGATCGCCGAGTCGGCACGTAGATCGTCAGGTCGGCGAGCGAAAGCGGGTCTTCCGGATCGTAGCGAAAGCCGGAAATGATCGCGCCGTCGCAGATCTTTTGCGCGAGCGTTCGCAGAAACGGCAGGCCGGGATGGATCGAATAGACATTGCCCGCCTGCTGCGCCCGCCCGCTCATGCCGCGCCAGCCTTCTTGCCGACAGCCGCCTCGGCCTCGGTGATCGCCTCCGGGGTGCCGACGGTGATCCAGTGCCCATCGAGCATCAGACCATGGAGGCGGCCGGCGGCAATGGCGCGATCGAAGTAGATGTTGAGATTGAAGGGTTCCTCCGGCGCATCGGCGAGAAGCGCTGGCATCATCGCGATAGCACCGGCATAAACCACCGGTTCGCCATGATCCGCGCAGTAACGTGACAGCCGACGCTCCGCATCCATCGAAAAGTCGTTCTTGCCATTGTGCCCGGTGGTGTTTTCCAGGCGGACGCAGAGCATTGCCATGTCCATCCGGGCCGGATCGAAGAAGGAGGCGAGCCGGCGCAGGTTGGTCTCCTCGCCCTGGCGCTCACCGACCCAGAAGAGGTCCGCATTCAAGACGAAGACTGGCTCCGGTCCGAGCAGCCGCAGCCCCTTGGCAAGTCCGCCGCCGGAATTCATCAGCGCATCCGTTTCGTCGGAGATCAGGATTTCAGGGCGCTGACGGTGCGAGAGGTGATCGATCATCTGGCCGGCGAAGTGATGCATGTTGACGACGGCGCGGCGCACGCCAGCTGCTGCAAGCGCGTCCAGGCCATAGTCGATCATTGGCTTTCCCGCGATCGGCACGAGCGGCTTCGGCATCGTATCCGTCACGGGGCGCAGGCGGGTACCGAGGCCCGCCGCCAGCACCATGGCATTTTCGATTTTCATCGCCGGCATCCGTCCTTATGATTCGTCGGACAGGATTCCAGCCTTTCTGCACCAGTCGCGCAAGGGGGAGAGGCATGGATGACCGAGCGCAATACGCAGGTTTTCCAGGGTTCGTGGCATATGTCTCATATAGGCCGGCTTGCCGTCGCGCTGCATGAGCCGGACCCAGATGCCGACGAGCTTGCAGTTTCGTTGCGCGGCCATGATGTGCCAGGCCTCGAGAAAGGCGTCGCGGTCGAAGTTTTCCGACAGCGCCCGGAGCTTCAGATACCGCTCCATCAGCCGTTGGGCAAGCTCGGCAGGCACATCGACGCGCGCGTCCTGTACCAGCGAGGCGACGTCATAGGCGGTCGGCCCGATCATCGCGTCCTGGAAGTCGATGATCCCGACGCGGTCGATACCCTGCGCCTGCGGCCGCCAGATGATGTTGGGCGAATGAAAGTCGCGCAGGAGCAGTTTTTTTTCCGCCGAGGCCAACCGGTTGACCAGGCCGGTCCAGATCGCCCGGTATTCCGCCCGCAGGGTATCACTGGCGTTGTGTCCCGTCCGCCAGGGCAAATACCAGTCGGTCAGAAGGCTGACCTCGATCTGCATCGCATCGTGATCGAAATCGGGGACGCGGTAGTCCGTTCCATCGCCGATCGGGATCGTTGCTGTCGCCGGTTGTCGGTGCAGTTCGGCGAGCAACGCCACGCTTTCCAGGTAGCGTTCGGCGATCGGCCGACCCTCCTCATCGAGGACGCCGTCGGTTCCGAGATCCTCGAGCAACAGAATGCCGCGGTCCAGGTCCCGGTGGAACACCGCAGGCGCGGCGAGGCCGCGATTGCCGAGATAGGCGGCGATCGCCACGAAGGGGCGCACATCCTCGGCGATATGGGCGATCTGCTGGTAGTATTTGCCGTTCTCGAGGATCGGGCCCGGTATGTGGCGCGGCGAGTCCATAAGGACGAAGCGCTGGCCATCCACGTAGGCGTGCTCATAGGCTCGGACGGATGCATCGCCCGTCAGGTGCCGCCGGCGCGCATCCGGGTAACCGGCGTCGGTAAGGAATGCGCGGAGGTCCAGCGTGCGGCGCACGCGGGCCGCAATGGCGTCCGGGGCCTCGATCTCCACGCGCCGGCCGCTTCCTTCGTGCAGGAACCGCAGGGTGAGGCGCTCGGCGGGCAGGGCGTCCTCCGCACGTTCCGGCCATTCCACGAGGCAGACGCCATCCTCAAGCGCCTCCTCCAGCCCGAGTTCATCCAGTTCCGCTGCCTCGGCGATGCGGTAGAGGTCGAAATGAGCAATCGGAATGCGCAGCGCATAGCTCTGTACCAGCGTGAATGTCGGGCTTGGTACTTCGAGAAATTCGTCGTCGGCCACGGCGCGGATCAGTGCGCGGGCAAAAGTCGACTTCCCGGCCCCTAGATCGCCGGAAAGGGCAATCAGGTCGCCGGGCCGCAGCGCGCGGGCAATGTCCTCGCCGAAGCGGATCGTTTCCGCTTCGTCCGCGAGGTGGATGATATCGACGCGCATGGTCCTATTCCGCCGCCACGACCGTTGGCAGCGTGGCGGGGGGGATGCGGCAGGTGACGCGCGTGCCTTCACCCTCACGGCTGTCGATCGTTACAGTACCATGGTGCAGACTGACAAAGCTCTCCACGATGGAAAGGCCCAGACCCGCGCCGCCGCGACGGCCATGGCTCTCGAAGCGGCTGAAGACGGTGCGGAGTACGTCCTGCGGGATACCTGGACCGCTATCGGAGACAGTGAAGGCAAGGTCCTCGCCCTCACGCCGGCATTTCAGTTCGATCGCCGTCCCCTCGGGCGCAAAGTTTGCGGCGTTCGCCAGCAGCTTGATGAGGATCTGCTTCAATCGCTGATGGTCGGCGACGATTGTGCCGAGTGTGTCCGAGACGCTGATATCCAGCGTGACCTGACTTTCCTGCAGCCGATCGGCGAATACCGCCGCGACATCGTCGATCAGGCTCGACAGGTTGATCTCGGAGAGGTCGAGCTCCATGATTCCAGCATCGACGGTCGCCAGGTCGAGAATGTCGTTTACGATCGTCAGCAGAACGGCAGACGATGTGGCGATATGGTCGACATACTCGGCCTGCCGTTCGCTGAGCGTGCCGATCGACGGCGTCTTCAAGAGATCGGCGAAGCCGATGATGTTCGTCAGAGGTGAGCGCAGTTCGTAGGAGACGTGCTGGACGAAATCGTTCTTCAGCGCGTCGGCCTTGCGCAAGGCCTCGTTCTTCTCCGTAAGCGCGCGCTCCACGCGGACGCTGTCGGTGATGTTGACGAACGTCAGCATCGTCTGGGCGTTGGAAAGTGGGGTTACGGCAAAGTCGAGCACCAAGCCCGTGGAAAGCTCGAGTACGCCCCGGTCGGAGGGGCGCTCGTCGTCGAAGCTGGTGATGATCTGGCCGAACCGCCTCCACCCGTCGGTACCGTCATACGACGGCGCGCAGACCTGCTCAATGGCACGAATGTGCGTTCCCGGCTGCGCCTGTGCCTCGGTGATGCCCCAGAGCGCGCGGAATGCCGGGTTGGACAGCCGAATGCGCCCGTCCGGCCCGAACACTGCGACACCTTCCGAAAGGTGGTCGATCGTCTCGTCCTGAACCTGCACCAGCGTGTTGTAGCGTGTTTCGAGGTCGACCTTCTCCGTCAGGTTCTCGAAAACCCAGGTTGCCCCGCCCTGCGGGCGCGCGGTAGCAAAAACCCGCAACGTCTGACCGTTGGGCAGGTGCCAAAGGTCGCTCTGGGTGTCGATGGCCCGATAGACGGCCAAGGCGCTTTCCTTCCACTGCCGCCAGTTGAGTTGCTCGGGCAGCTTCGCCGCCGCACGAAGCCGGTCCAGCATCTCACCGTGGTCGGGGTGGCTCTCGAGGAAGGCCGTGTCCAGATCCCAGAGGCGCTGGAAGGCCTGATTGTAGAATTGTAGCCGCTGTGCACCATCAAAAATCGCCACCGGCGTTGCCAAATGGTCGAGCGTTTCGGCATGGCTCTTGAGGGTACGTTGCAACTCTTCGCGTACGGCTTCAGTCTCCGACACGTTTAGAGCGATGCCAGCAGATCCGCCAATGCAGGAAGCGTCGACCACGTCGAAGAAACCACGCGTCCCATGCACGACAGTGGAAATCTTGTCGCGGAAGGGTGCGTCGAACGTGCTTGTGGCGCGAATTTTTTCGCGTGCAATCGCCGGCAGAAGCTCGCGGCCTTGGCGCACGGCTTCCTGCGCATCGCGAGCCTCCACGGCCTCGCCGTAGGCCGCGTTCGCCCAGACCAGTGTCCCTTCCTTCGAACGCTGCCAGACCGGCAGGTCGAGCGAATCCAGCAGGTTCTGGAACACGGTCAGTGATTGCTCCAGCCGATCGCGCTCGAGCTGCAATTCCGCCGCCTCCCGGCGAAGATTGTTGAGCGCGACGAAGCGGACGAACGCTTGCCCACCCGAAACGCGTCCCTGGACTTCGATGATTTCGTTGCGATTGGTCTCGACAACCAGGTCAAAGCTTTGCGCTTGCGATCGCAGCGTTTCGATCGCCCGTTCCGCTTCCGCCGCTGAACTTGGCTTCAACCAGCGGCCAAGCGCGAGGAATTCGCCATCGGCGGCAGGTGCGCCAGTTTCCGGAGGCAGATGCCCGAGCAGTTCCGGCTTCTGTGAAAGGCCGTCCCAGACAATGATGCGCCTATTCTTGTCGCTGATCAGCGCCTGAAGACGGGCATTGCGATGTTTGGCGTCGGAAACCGAAGCGCGAAGGGATCGGTTATCTTCTTCCAGCCTGCTGCGCTGGCGGATCATCCAGATCGCGGAGAAAAGTGCTGCGGATACGACGCCCAGAAGAACGGCAAAGGTAATTACTTCAGAGGATCCGAGGAGACGGGTGCTCGCCTCGCCCTCCGCCGCAGCGTATGCCGGGCTGGTCAAGCTGGAAAGTGCCGATCCGAACGCAAGAAGCCGCAGCCTGCCGGCATGGCGGCGTGCGCCCGAAAGCGCAGCGAGGCATAGCGCGCCAAATTGGCTGGCATGTTTCCTGCCCGCAAGGTCGCCCGGCCGAAAACGGCCTCGTTTCAATTCCGACTTCATCCCCGGTATGTCTCCGTCCATTTGCCGCCTGATCGACAAGACATCCCAGACCCGACGCCCACGCATGACCACCTCATCAGATCGAACGAGGCGATTTACGGGGATGCGTGACCCTGGAGCGACCCTTGTACGTCCCTGATGGACGTGCGGCGCTCCAGGTCCGCATCTCGGCGTCGAATCAACGACATAACCATACTTGCTTAACGAATCGTCGGGAAGCCGGCCGGGCAAAAAAGAAGCCGCAGCCCTGTCAAGGCTGCGGCCAACCACATGTTGTGGATAAGTCGGGTAAGGATCAGTACCGGTAGTGTTCGGCCTTGAATGGACCCTGTGGCGTGACGCCGATGTAGGCGGCCTGCTCCTGGGAAAGCTCGGTCAGCTTCGCCCCGAGCTTGGCGAGGTGCAGCCGGGCGACCTTCTCGTCGAGGTGCTTCGGCAGGATATAGACCTCATTCTTGTACTTGCCGGTATTCGCGAAGAGCTCGATCTGGGCCAGCACCTGGTTCGAGAACGAGGCGGACATGACGAAGGACGGATGGCCGGTGGCATTGCCGAGGTTCAGGAGGCGACCCTCCGACAGGAGGATCATCCGGTTGCCCTTCGGGAACTCGATCATGTCGACCTGCGGCTTGATGTTCGTCCACTTGAGGTTGCGCAGACCGGCGACCTGAATCTCGTTGTCGAAATGGCCGATGTTGCCGACGATCGCCATGTCCTTCATCGCGCGCATGTGTTCGACGCGGATGACGTCCTTGTTGCCGGTCGTGGTGATGAAGATGTCGGCCGAACTGACGACGTCTTCGAGCTGGACAACCTCGAAGCCGTCCATGGCGGCCTGAAGGGCGCAGATCGGGTCGATCTCGGTAACCTTTACGCGGGCGCCGGCGCCTTGAAGGGAGGCGGCCGAACCCTTGCCGACGTCGCCATAGCCGCAGACGACGGCGACCTTGCCGGCCATCATCACGTCGGTACCGCGGCGGATACCGTCGACCAGCGATTCCTTGCAGCCGTACTTGTTGTCGAACTTCGACTTGGTGACGGAGTCGTTGACGTTGATCGCCGGGAAGGGCAGCAGGCCCTTCTGCTGAAGCTGGTACAGACGGTTTACGCCGGTCGTGGTTTCCTCGGTGACGCCCTTGATCGCATCACGCTGCTTGGTGAACCAGCCGGGCGAAGCCTTCAGCCGCTTCTTGATCTGGGCGAACAGGATCTCTTCCTCTTCCGAGCCCGGAAGGGAGAGCACGTCCTCGCCGGCTTCGGCGCGGGCGCCAAGCAGGATATACATCGTGGCGTCGCCGCCATCGTCGAGGATCATGTTGGAGAGGCCGCCATCGGCCCACTGGAAGATCTGGTCGGTGTAGGTCCAGTATTCCTCCAGCGTCTCGCCCTTGACGGCGAAGACCGGAATGCCCGCAGCGGCGATTGCGGCTGCCGCATGATCCTGGGTGGAGAAGATGTTGCACGAGGCCCAGCGCACTTCGGCGCCGAGCGCAACCAGCGTTTCGATCAGCACGGCCGTCTGGATGGTCATGTGCAGCGAGCCGGTGATGCGGGCGCCCTTGAGTGGCTTGGCCGCGCCGAATTCCTCGCGGCAAGCCATCAGGCCCGGCATTTCCGTTTCGGCGATCGCGATTTCCTTGCGGCCGAAGTCGGCAAGACCGATGTCGGCGACGTGATAGTCCTTGGTATTGCTCATGCGTTTCTCCAGACTGAATTGGTCATGCTGCGGTGTATGATGGCACCGAAGTCGCGGCCGACCGGCCGCCGATGGAAGCGGACGTTGGGCCGCTCACAGGTGGGCGCATGCTTATCAGGAAATATTGGGGGTAGCAATCAAGATATAAAGACGTCTTTATGTCTTTATATAGTGCCGAGCTACATTTCTTCGCCGAAGCGGTTTGCGACCAGTGTCTCAAGGGCGGCGAGCACTTCCATCGCCTGCGCACCGATGGCGGTGACATGAACCGAGCAGCCCGGGCTCGCTGCAAGCATCATCAAACCCATGATGGAAGTTCCGCCGACGGTCATTCCGTCCTTGGAAACGGTCACCTCGGCGTCAAAGCCGTCGACCGTCTGCACGAACTTGGCCGAGGCGCGTGCGTGCAGACCGCGCTTGTTGATGATCAGAAGATCCTTGGAGTGAGACATTGTCGAACCGTGCATGGGATTGGGCGCATCCATCTATTTGCCGCTAAGAACACGGCTGGCGACGTTGATATATTTTCGGCCCGCTTCCGATGCCTCGACCAGCGATCGCTCCATGTCGCCGTCGTTACGTACACCCGCAAGCTTGATCAACATCGGCAGGTTCACGCCGGCGATGACCTCGATCGTGCCGCTGCTCATGACCGAAATGGCAAGATTGGAGGGCGTGCCGCCGAACATATCGGTGAGGATGATGACCCCTTGGCCGCGATCAGCCCGGTGGGCAGCTTCCAGCACGTCCTGCCGCCGCTGATCCATGTCGTCTTCAGGGCCGATGCAAACGGTTTCGATCGCCTCTTGCGGCCCCACGACGTGCTCAAGCGCGAGGCGAAACTCTTCCGCCAGCTTGCCGTGGGTGACAAGCACCAGTCCGATCATATGCACCGCTCCAATTGCCCAAAAAGCCGGTAACCGGTCATATCGCACTGCAAAATGGACGTCCACCGTTGGGGAGGCCATCTTGTCGATGAAAAGGCCGAGTGCAAGTTAAAAATGCCGCGCAGGAGCCAATTCGCCCGGTATCCGGGTCACTTCCAGACCAGAAACGGCAAGATGAGTGTCAATCGATCGAAGAAATCGAAGCCATCTCCGATCGGCAGGCGTGTTACCGGGAGCCGTTGGCCCGGCAGGATTTCGCAGTCCTCCGCCTCTGGCGCGATCCTTTCGGCGAAGGGGGGGGGGATTGGCCGGATGACTCGCGCGAGGATAGCGCATGGCACGGTCTCTACGGAAACGATGCCGGACCCGCGCACTTCCGCCAACCCCGCGATCGCTGCCGGGGCGCGCGCCACGATGGCGGCCCCGGCCACCCTGAGCAGGACCTGGTCGTCGGCGACGAGAGCCGAAAAGAGACCGCGTTCCCGGGCGCGCCCCATGCAATGAAGCGCAGCCGCGGTCTTGCCCGAGCCGGAAGGGCCCATGAAGATCAGCCCAGTCGTGCCGATGACGATCGCGGTGCCATGCACGTTGACGTCGTGGCTCATTGCGCGCGTCCCGCCGGCAACGAGAGGATGAAGCGCGCGCCTTTGATTTCGCCGGTGCTGCGATCGATGATGTTTTCGGCCTTCAGCGTGCCGCCATGTGCCTCGGCGATCTGCCGCGAGATCGACAGGCCGAGACCCGAATTCTGACCGAAGTCTTCGCTCGCCGGCCGATCAGTGTAGAAACGCTCGAAGATGCGATCGATGTCTTCCGCCTGAATGCCGGGGCCGTTGTCCTCGACCTTGACGATTCGTCGGCCGTTGCGGCTGTTCGAGAGGCGCACGACGATCCGGCCACCCTGTTCCGGCACGAAGGAACGGGCGTTCTCGATCAGATTGGTGATGATCTGACCGATACGAAGCTCGTAACCGCTGATGTTGAAGCGCGCCTTCGGGTTGTCGCTGCGGTCGACGACAAAATCCAGAGTGACCGGCTTCTTGTTGCTGCGGACCTGACGCGAGATGTCGACGAGATCACCGAGGACCCTCTCCAGATCCACCGTCTTGGCATCGCTACGGGCCAGTTCCGCATCGAGGCGGGAGGCGTCCGAGATGTCACTGATGAGCCGGTCGAGGCGGCGCACATCGTGCTGGATGATGTCCATCAGGCGCTTCTTCGACTCGTCCGTGCGCGCCAGTGGCAGCGTCTCGACGGCGCTGCGCAGCGATGTGAGTGGGTTCTTCAATTCATGGCTGACGTCCGCGGCGAAGCTCTCGATCGCGTCGATGCGGTCGTAGAGCGCCGTCGTCATTTCGCGCAAGGCGACCGAGAGGTTGCCGATCTCGTCCTGGCGGGCCGAGAAATCGGGGATCTCTTCACGCTCCTTCGCGCCGCCCCGTCGCACACGGATTGCGGCGGCCGACAAGCGACGCAGCGGGTTGGCGATCGTGCTCGAAAGGAGTAGCGACAGAAACACGTTGCCCAGCGCTGCGACGCCGAACACGCGCATGATGGCGAGACGCTCCGCGTGGACGATCTTGTCGATGTCGCCGGCCTGGGTGGAAAGCAACAGCACGCCGAGCACAGCGCGGAAGCGCTGCACCGGGACGGCGACCGATACGATCAGCTCGCCCTTGTCGGTGACGCGCACGACCGCGCCGCGGACGCCCGTCAGCGCATTCATCACTTCCGGATAGATCGATCCGTCGCCGCCGGGTGCTTCCTTGTAGTGCGGCAGGTTGCTCGGCTGCAGAATGCGATTGAACCAGACGAGCAGTCGATCGATCATGGAGGATTCCTCCGGCTCAACCGGGGGAAGGTCAAAGCGGAGAACCTGGCCCTGCGTGTAGAGGTGCCGCGAGTCGAGCAGCAGGTTGGCGTCGGTGTCGTAGATGCGCGCGCGGACCCGGGTCGGCGAGATCAGGCGCCGAAGGACCGGTGCGACACGCTCCGGGTTGATCGGAAATTCGAGATCCTCGTCATTGGGCAGCGGGGTGATGCTCTGGCCGGCCTGAAGTTCCAGCAGCTTTTCCGGATCGATCGTAATGGAGTTTGTGTCGACGGAGGCGGACGCCGAGATCGCGCCGGCGATGATCTCGCCTTGCGTCAACAGGCTTTCGACGCGCGCGTCAATCAGGCCCTCTCGAAACTGGTTGAGATACAAGATCCCGGCGACCAGAACGACCAGCGCGACGAGATTGAAGAACAGGATACGGCGCGTCAGGCTGGAGAAGACGGCATTGCCGAAAATGCGCCGGATCAGCTTGAAGGGATAGGTCCAGTACCAGCGTGCCGTGCGGGTGGCCGGGCGACCCTCCTGATCGTCCAGTTCCCTGTCCAGTGCGTTCTGTGGCAAAGCGGTCAAATGTCTTGAACGGCTCGCTCGCCGCCTCCGTTCCGGCCGAAATGCCATCGTCGCCCATGGTGATGCAAGCAAAATCGCATGGAATCGGCCGCTAGCAGGCGTTCAGGTCCCGTCAGGCCACGATTCAGGCCGATTCGCGGAACCGGTAGCCGACGCCGTAGAGCGTTTCGATCATGTCGAAGTCGGTGTCGACCATCTTGAATTTCTTGCGCAGCCGCTTGATGTGGCTGTCGATCGTGCGGTCGTCCACATAGACCTGCTCGTCATACGCCGCATCCATCAGCGAGTCGCGGCTTTTGACGACGCCCGGACGTTGCGCCAGCGCGTGCAGGATGAGGAACTCGGTCACGGTCAGCGTGACGGGCTCGCCCTTCCAAGTGCAGGTGTGGCGTTCCTGGTCCATGGCAAGCTGGCCGCGCTCCAGCGAACGGGACTGGACATCGCCGGTCTTTACGGTCGCAGCTGCTCCAGCAGCTGCCGCCTCGCGGCTGGAGGCGCGGCGCAGGACCGCCTTGACGCGCTCCACGAGGAGGCGCTGGGAGAAGGGCTTGGTGATGAAGTCGTCGGCGCCCATCTTCAGACCGAACAGTTCGTCGATCTCCTCGTCCTTGGAGGTCAGGAAGATCACCGGAATGTCTGACTTCTGCCGCAGCCGGCGCAGAAGCTCCATACCGTCCATGCGCGGCATCTTGATGTCGAAGATCGCAAGTTGTGGCGGCCGAGCGAGAAGGCCATCGAGGGCGGACGCCCCGTCAGTGTAGGTCTCGACACGGTAGCCTTCGGCTTCGAGCGCGATTGACACCGACGTCAGAATATTCCTGTCGTCGTCCACCAGCGCGATCGTCTGCATCCTGCTTGTCTCCGTCGTCATGTGCGCCTCACTGATTTCCTAGGACGTGTTTCCGGCTGGATATTTGGTGCGCTTCCTTTGAGTATAAAGGTGGAACAAATTGTGGCAAAGCGAAAGCCGCGACAATCAGCGCGCAATTTGCGATCGGTCAAGATACCCTTTAAATCGATTTTCGAACCGATTTAAAAAATAAAAAGAAATGCTAAATCGATTAATATACTGATATCATTGACATATTTTGAGTGCCCCCATTGTCATTTTTTCGCGCTGATATTAGTTTCCAGAGAGATTCACTTTCTCCCTACAACGCGAAGGAAAACTGGGCCATGAAGGAACTGGGCATTCGCAACCCATCGAACGGGCTCGAAGCGATCGGCTTCAAGGACACTGGAACGGTCCGCTACAATCTGACGGAAGTCGATCTCTACGAGGAAGCCCTCGGTCGAGGCGAAGCCGTCAAGACGGCGCACGGCGCGCTGCGTGCCCTGACCGGTCAGCATACGGGGCGCTCGCCCAAGGACAAGTTCGTCGTCCGCGACGAAAACACCACGGATCAGATCTGGTGGGACAACAACAAGGAACTGTCGCCGGCGCATTTCGAAGCATTGCGTCAGGACATGCTGGCGCATGCTGCCGGCAAGGACCTCTTCGTTCAGGACCTGGTCGGAGGTGCGGACGCGGAGAACGCATTGCCGACCCGCGTTGTGACCGAGCTTGCGTGGCACTCCCTTTTCATCCGCAACCTTCTGATCCGTCCGGCGCGTGAAGCACTCGAAGGCTTCCTGCCGAAGCTGACGATCATCGACCTTCCGACCTTCAAGGCTGATCCGGTCCGCCACGGTGCCCGCACCGAGACGATGATCGCCTGCGACCTGACCAACGGCCTCATCCTGATCGCCGGCACTTACTATGCTGGTGAGATGAAGAAGTCCGTGTTCACCGCGCTGAACTACATCCTTCCGGCCAAGAACGTCATGCCGATGCACTGCTCGGCCAATGTCGGCCCGGATGGGGACGCAGCAGTCTTCTTCGGCCTGTCGGGCACGGGCAAGACGACGCTTTCGGCCGATCCGAAGCGTACGCTGATCGGCGACGACGAGCACGGCTGGGGCGAGAACGGCATCTTCAATTTCGAAGGCGGCTGCTACGCCAAGACGATCCGCCTCTCCGCCGAGGCCGAGCCGGAAATCTACGCCACCACGCAGCGTTTCGGGACCGTCCTGGAGAACGTGATCCTCGACGCCAATGGCGTACCGGACTTCAACGATGGTTCGCTCACGGAAAACACCCGCTGCGCCTATCCGCTGCACTTCATTCCGAACGCGAGCGAGACCGGCGTTGCCGGGCACCCGAAGACGATCATCATGCTGACGGCCGATGCCTTCGGCGTCATGCCGCCGATCGCGCGCCTGACCCCTGATCAGGCGATGTACCACTTCCTCTCCGGCTACACCGCCAAGGTTGCCGGCACGGAGCGTGGCGTCACCGAGCCTGAAGCGACCTTCTCCACCTGCTTCGGCGCGCCGTTCATGCCGCGGCATCCGGCGGAATACGGCAACCTGCTGAAGAAGCTGATCGCCGAGCATGGCGTTACTTGCTGGCTGGTCAACACCGGCTGGACGGGCGGCGCCTATGGCGAAGGCAAGCGCATGCCGATCAAGGCGACGCGCGCCCTGCTGACGGCTGCACTCGACGGCTCGCTGAACGGTGCGTTGTTCCGCCGCGACGACAATTTCGGCTTCGAGGTCCCGGTTTCCGTACCGGACGTCGACACCAAGATTCTCGACCCGCGCTCGACCTGGTCTGATGGCGCCGCCTACGACAAGCAGGCGCGCAAGCTGGTCGAGATGTTCGTGACCAACTTTACGAAGTTCGAGGACCATGTGGACGGAGGTGTACGCGACGCGGCGCCTGGCTTTCGGGCCGCGGCCGAGTAGCGCTCCTGAAACCACACGATGATTCACGTGAAACCCGGCTTCGGCCGGGTTTTTCGTGTCGTGATGATGCTGCGCGTGGCGATGGCGGATGCGGCAAACCGAAAACGGTTTCCGCTTTCGTGTTCCTGGGCTATGCAGGAAACCCACCTTAGGAAAAATCCATGGCCAGCGATCCACTCCCCATCAAGAGCTCCATCGTCATTGCCGGTTGGGAGCTGACAGAACAGTTCGTGCTGGCGGGAGGGCCTGGCGGTCAGAACGTCAACAAGGTGTCGTCGGCCGTGCAGCTCTTCTTCAACCTGAAGAACTCCCCCTCCTTAGGCGATCGCATCAAGACCAATGCAGCCAAAATTGCTGGCCGCCGCCTCTCCAAGGACGGCGTTCTGATGATCGAGGCCAATCGCTTCCGCAGCCAGGAGCGCAATCGCGAAGACGCACGGGAACGACTCAAGGAACTGTTGATAGAGGCGGCCGAACCGCCACCGCCACTGCGCAAGAAGACACGGCCGTCGAAAGGCGCGATCGAGCGGCGATTGAAGGAGAAGGCAGGCCGGTCCGACGTCAAGAGAATGCGCGGCAAGCCCTCGGGTGATTGAAGCGCAGCCCTGCTGACTGGCTTGAACATCACTGGCACAATCCTAGTTCTTCTTTCCATTGCCGCTGGTTGTGGCTAACTAGGTCGTGCAAATTGTGGAGGCGATGATGGGTCTGTTCAGTTTTATCAAGAACGCGGGTAAGAAGCTCGGCATTGGCGGCGACGACGAGGCGCCGCAGGCCGAGGTGATCAAGAAGGAACTCGATTCCTTCGACCTGGGGACGGGCAAGGTCGAGGTGTCCGTCGACGGCGACAAGTGCGTGCTCAAGGGCGTCGTTGCCGACCAGAACGCCTTCGAAAAGGCGGTTGTGGCCGTCGGCAATACGCTCGGCATCTCGAAGGTAGAGGCGGCCGATCTGAAGATCGTCGCACCGGAATCCGGCTTGAAGCTCGCCGAAGCCGACATGACGGCGCTGGTCCAGGCCGCAACGCGGGCAAAGGAACCGGTGTTCCATACCGTCAAGAAGGGCGAAAACCTCTGGAAGATTGCGGAGGCTGCCTATGGCAAGGGGAAGGGTGCGAAACATACGCTGATCTTCGACGCCAACCGGCCGATGCTGTCCCATCCGGACAAGATCTACCCGGGTCAGGTCCTCCGCATTCCCGACCTCGGCGAAGCCTGAGCCGCGCTCACGCAGCCAGCGAGTGGATGCATGGCCGAACACGAACTTCCTACGGGCTTCCGCTATCTGCCGGCCTATCTCGATAGGCCGGCGCAGGAGGCGCTGGTCGAGGAGGTTCGCGCCGTCGTCGCGGCAGCGCCGCTCTATGTTCCGCAAATGCCGAAGACCGGCAGACCGATGTCGGTTCGCATGACAAATTGCGGATCGCTCGGCTGGGTTACCGACCGCGAGGGCGGATACCGCTATCAGGAAACGCACCCGCTGACGGGCCAACCTTGGCCGGCGATCCCGGCGGCATTGCTGCGGATCTGGGAGGAGGTTTACGGCTATCCCAAGCCGCCACAGGCCTGCCTTGTCAATTTCTATGACGGCGAAGCGAAGATGGGCCTTCACCAGGATCGCGACGAACGTGATTTCGAGGCCCCGGTCGTCTCGGTATCGCTCGGCGACCAGTGCCTGTTTCGTATCGGGGGAACGGTGCGTGGAGCACAGACTCGTTCGTTCCGTCTCTCAAGCGGCGACGTGGTGGTGCTTGGCGGGGAAAGCCGGCTAAGCTTTCACGGTGTCGACCGCATTTTCCCCGGAACGTCGACATTGCTCAGGAATGGCGGCCGGATCAATCTGACGCTTCGCCGCGTGGACCCGTGAGTTTGCGGTCGACTGGAAGCACCTAGGATTTGCGAGGTCAGATTTTCCGGAGCGCGACCGTTTCGATCAGATGGTTCTCACCTTTCTGCAGAATGAGATCGGCACGCGGCCGGGTCGGCAGAATGTTTTGACGCAGGTTCTTCAGGTTGATGTTTCGCCAGAGCCCCTCGGCGATCGACAGCGCTTCCTCCTCGCTGACGGCGGCGTAGCGATTGAAGTAGGATTCCGGGCTCTTGAAGGCGGTGTCGCGCAGGCGCATGAAACGCTCGACGTACCACTTGTGGATCAGGTCTTCGTCGGCATCGATGTAGATCGAGAAGTCGAAGAAGTCCGACACCATCGGCACGATCTTGCCGTCTGCCGGCAGGCTGCGCGATTGCAGCACATTGATCCCTTCGAAGATCAGGATGTCCGGCCGGTCGACGACCTGGAAATTGCTTGGCAGGACATCGTAGGTGAGGTGCGAGTAGGTCGGCGCCTTGACGTTCGGCTGGCCGGCCTTGATGGCGGAAAGGAAGCGCAGCAGCGCGCCCGTATCGTAGCTCTCCGGAAAACCCTTGCGGTCCATCAGCTTTTCGCGGGTCAGGACGGCGTTCGGGTAGAGGAAACCGTCCGTGGTGACGAGATCGACCTTCGGGCTCGACGGCCAACGCGCCAGCAGTTCGGCGAGGATACGGGCGGTCGTCGACTTGCCGACTGCGACCGAGCCGGCGATGCCGATGACAAACGGGGTCTTTGCCTCGTCCGACAGGCTGAGGAAGTGCTTGCGTTGCTCGAACAGCAGCTGGGACGATTCGACATGTGCTGAAAGCAGCCGCGACAAGGACAGGTAGATGCGCCGCACCTCGTCGAGGTCGACGGGGTCGTTGAGCGAACGCAGACGCCGCACCTCGTCCGCCGTCAGAGTCAGCGGCGTATCGGCCCGAAACTGGGCCCATTCCTCGGCCGAGAAGAAGCGGTACGGCGAATAGCGCGTGTTTCCGTACCCGTCCGGAATATCCGCTTGCTCCTTATCGCGCATGAGCTGTGTCGTCATTGCTTCCGGCTCGCCTTCTCGGAGATGCCGGATTGCCCGGTCCGCCGCTCGAGTTCGCCCATGACTTCGGCGAGTTCGACGCCGCCGATCTTCAGCACGACCACGAGATGATAAAGCAGATCGGCGCTTTCGCTGACGAGGGCCGCCCGCTCCCCTTCGATTGCCGCGATGACCGTCTCAACCGCCTCTTCGCCAAGCTTCTTGGCGGCTTTCGGTTGGCCGGCTGCGACGAGCTTGGCGGTCCATGATTCGTCCGGCGATGCCTCGGCCCGTTTGGCGACAATCCGCTCCAGGTCGGCAAGGGTGAATTCGCTCATCGAGTGTGTCCCGTCGTTCCGCTCAGTCGAGCCGCATGGCGATGCCGTGGTCGGCCATATAGCGCTTCGCTTCACCGACCGTGTAGGTACCGAAGTGAAAGATCGATGCGGCGAGCACAGCGGTCGCGTGGCCGTCACGAATACCCTCCACCAGATGATCCAGATTGCCCACCCCGCCCGAAGCGATCACCGGAACGGAGACCCGATCGGCGATTGTGCGCGTCAGGGCGATATCGTAGCCACTCTTCTGCCCGTCGCGATCCATGGAGGTGAGCAAGAGTTCGCCCGCGCCGCGCTCCACCATCTTTTCGGCAAAGGCGACAGCGTCAATGCCGGTCGCCTGACGACCGCCGTGGGTGAAAATCTCCCAGCGGTCTTCCTCGCCTTCCCTCGAAACCTTTTTCGAATCGATCGACACGACGATGCACTGGTTGCCGAACTTGTCTGCTGCTTCCGCCACGAAATCCGGGTTCTTCACGGCGGCCGAATTGATCGAAACCTTGTCGGCGCCGGCCAGCAAGAGCTTGCGGATGTCGGCCAGGGTACGCACGCCGCCGCCGACGGTCAGCGGCATAAAGCAGTGGTCAGCCGTGCGGGCGACGACGTCGAAGATCGTGCCGCGATTGTCGGAGGAGGCGGTGATGTCGAGAAAGCAGAGTTCGTCGGCGCCTGCGGCATCATAGGCTTTGGCCGATTCCACCGGATCGCCGGCGTCCACCAGGTTGACGAAGCTGACGCCCTTGACGACGCGGCCGTCTTTGACATCCAAACATGGGATCACACGGGCCTTGAGGGTCATGCGGTTTGTCCTTTCGCGGCGCGGATCAGGGCCAGCGCCTCCTTCGGATCGATCCGTCCATCATAAAGCGCGCGGCCGGAGATCGCACCTTCGAGTTTTGCGGCACTCGGCTCCAGCATTCGGCGGATATCGTCGATCGAGGCCAGCCCGCCGGAAGCAATGACGGGGATGGAGACGGCATCGGCAAGTTTCAGCGTCGAGGCCCAGTTGATACCTGTCAGGATGCCGTCGCGGTCGATGTCGGTGTAGATGATCGCTGCGACGCCGGCGCCCTCGAATTTCTTGGCAAGCTCAATCACGCCGAGCTCGGAAGCTTCCGCCCAGCCTTCGACGGCGACCTTGCCGCCCTTGGCGTCGATGCCGACGGCAACCTTGCCCGGGAATTTCTTGCAGGCCTCGATCACCAGCGCCGGGTCACGCACGGCGACGGTGCCGAGGATGACGCGGGCGAGACCGCGCGACAACCAGTTCTCGATATGGTCGAGTGTGCGGATGCCGCCGCCGAGCTGCACCGGGTTCTTCGTTGCCTTCAGGATCGCGTCGACGGCAGCGCCATTGACAGTCTCGCCGGCAAACGCGCCGTTGAGGTCGACCACATGCAGCCATTCGAACCCCTGCTCCTCGAAGGCGCGTGCCTGGGCGGCCGGATCGGGATTGTAGACCGTGGCCTGGTCCATGTCGCCGAGCTTCAGGCGGACGCACTGGCCGTCCTTGAGGTCGATAGCGGGAAAGAGGATCATTCTTGTCGTCCGTTCAGTCGGCGCGGCAGCCTTAGGGCTTCCAGCGCAGGAAATTGGTAATCAGGGCGAGGCCAAGCGTCTGGCTCTTCTCCGGATGGAACTGTGCGCCTGCCTTGTTGTCGCGGGCGACGAAGGCCGTCAGCGGCCCGCCATAGTTTGTCGTCGCGATCACGTCGTCGGTATTTTCGGCGGCGAGGTGGTAGGAATGGACGAAATAGGCGTGCAGGCCATCATCGCCCGTTCGGATCCCTGCAAAGAGCGGGTGTTCGCGCTTCTGCTCGAGCGTGTTCCAGCCGATCTGTGGAATCTTCAGCTCCGGATTGTCCGGTTTGATCAGGACGACGTCGCCGCGGATCCAATCAAGACCCGGCGTCACGGTCTTTTCCAGGCCGCGCGAAGACATCAGCTGCATGCCGACGCAGATGCCGAGGAACGGGCGGCCCGCCACTTCGACCGTCTCGCGTAGCGCATCCACCATGCCGGGCACCGCATCGAGGCCGCGGCGGCAGTCGGCATAGGCGCCGACGCCTGGGAGGACGACGCGATCGGCTGACGCGACCCGTTCGGGCTTGTCCGTCAGGTCGATCTCGGCTGCGATGCCGGCCTCGCGTGCGGCGCGTTCAAAGGCCTTGGTGGCGGAGCGCAGATTGCCCGAACCGTAGTCGATGATTGCAACGCGCATTGTCATTCTCCGTCATAGCCGAGGAGGCCGAGCGCGGGAGGGGAGCCGGCCTTGGTGTTGGTGCCCGCTATGGGCAGTGTGGGGGCGGAAGCCGGCTTTTCCGGCGTCGCGTGCGCGCTGTAGTAGATCTGCTCTGCCGTCTGCAGGTCGCGGGCCGATACGATCGAGCGGAGCGTCCAGTTGCGCGCCTCGCGGGACCGTGCGAGTACCTGCGGCCCTTCGAGCGCGGTCAAAAGCGACACGGCAAGCGCCAGTGTGAAGCCAGCTGCGGCGAGCTCGGATGAATCGGTAAGAATCGATGCCGCAACCTGGAGCACCAGCGCGATGATGCCCCAGAACCAGAGCCGATGGACGAGCAGCCACGGCACGGGAAAGAAGAATGCGGTCCAGCGGAAGCCGTCGCGGATGAAGGTTGCGTTTTCAGCCGCGGCCGGTGCGCCGGGCGGGGTCAGGATCAGGTAAGACGCGGTCAACTCAGATTGTCCTGCCGGTCTGCCGGTCAGGCCAGCGACCCCTTCGTCGAGGGGATGCGGCCTTGCTGGCGGGGATCGATTTCGGTTGCCGTGCGAAGCACCCGGGCGACGGATTTGAAGCAGGTCTCGGCGATATGATGGTTATTTGCGCCGTAGATGTTCTGGATGTGCAGTGTGATCCCTGCATTCTGCGCCAGCGCCTGGAAGAACTCCCGCACCAGTTCCGTATCGAAGGTGCCGATCTTCGGGGCCGAGAAGGCGACGTTCCAGACGAGGAAGGGGCGACCGGAAACGTCGACTGCCGCACGCGTCATCGTCTCGTCCATGGCCAGATCGAGCGAAGCATAGCGGGTGATACCGCGCCGATCGCCAAGCGCCTTGGCGATCGCCTGGCCGATCGCGATACCGGTGTCTTCCACGGTGTGGTGATCATCGATGTGCAGGTCGCCCTTCGTCTCGATCTCCATGTCGATCAGCGAATGGCGTGCAAGCTGGTCCAGCATATGGTCGAAGAAGCCCACGCCCGTCGAAATCTTCGACGTGCCGGTGCCGTCGATGTCGACCGTCACCGAAACAGCCGTCTCGTTCGTCTTGCGGGAAATGCTGGCTTTGCGGCTCATCGGACTTGCGCACCCTGAATGATCGAAGAAAACTTCGTCGTCCCCATATCAGGGCAACGCACAAAAAACCAGTATTCCTGCACGGCAATCGCCCGTCGATTGCATTTGCCGTTTTGCCTCCTACATAGGACACGAGAAGGCCGGCCCATCATGGGCGGCGCGGACCCGGCTTCGGCGGGTTCGAAGATTTTCAGGTGTATCCATGAGTGAACACGATCCCTATGGAACGATGCATGCCACGACCATCATAACGGTTCGCAAGGACGGTAAGGTGGTGATGGCTGGTGACGGCCAGGTGAGCCTCGGCCAGACGGTGATGAAGGGCAATGCGCGCAAGGTGCGTCGGCTCGGCAAAGGCGACGTGATCGCCGGTTTCGCAGGCGCGACGGCCGATGCCTTTACGTTGCTTGAGCGCCTCGAAGAAAAGCTGGAGCAGTATCCGGACCAGTTGATGCGCGCCGCCGTCGAGCTTGCCAAGGACTGGCGGACGAACAAGTACCTGCGCAATCTGGAAGCGATGATGCTGGTCGCCGACAAGACGATCACGTTGGCGATCACCGGCAACGGCGACGTGCTCGAGCCGGAACATGGCACGCTGGCGATCGGTTCCGGTGGAAACTATGCCTATGCCGCGGCCCGCGCGTTGATGGATTCTGACAAGTCGGCGGAAGAGATCGCTCGCCGCGCCATGCAGATCGCTGGCGACATCTGCGTCTATACGAACCACAATATCGTGGTCGAGACGCTGGATGCCGAGCGCTGAAATGTTCAGTTTTCGGCCGGTGACCGAGGCGGACCTTCCGCTTCTCGGAGACTGGCTGGCTGAACCGCATGTGCGTCGTTGGTGGGGTGAGCCGGAGGCCGAAATGGCCGAGATCCGCGGCCATTTCGACAATCCGCTCGTGCGGCCCTATCTGGTTCTCCTTGATGGCCAGCCGATCGGCTATATCCAGAGCTATGTGGTCGATGGACCGGAGCATCCAAACACAGATCAGCCGGCCGGCACCGTCGGCATCGATCAGTTCATCGGCGTGGCTTCGCTCATCGGCAAGGGCCTTGGTCCGAGAATGATAGAAGCCTTCGTCGCAGGGCTTTTCGAACAGGGGATTGAGCGGGTCATCATTGATCCGCACCCCGACAATACACCGGCGATCCGGGCCTATGGGAAGGCGGGTTTCCGCGTTTTTGATCAACGACAGACAGAGGACGGCCCGACGCTGATGATGGCCCGGGATCGTGCCCAAGAGCGAGAGTGAGATGAGCAATTTTTCCCCCCGCGAAATCGTCTCCGAACTGGACCGCTACATTATCGGCCAGAAGGACGCCAAGCGCGCCGTGGCGATCGCGCTGCGCAACCGTTGGCGCCGTCACCAGCTGGATGCCGACCTTCGCGACGAGGTCATGCCGAAGAACATCCTGATGATCGGCCCGACGGGCGTCGGCAAGACAGAGATCTCCCGGCGCCTAGCCAAGTTGGCGGGTGCACCTTTCGTCAAGGTCGAGGCGACCAAGTTCACCGAAGTGGGTTATGTCGGCCGCGACGTTGAGCAGATTGTGCGCGACCTCGTGGAGGTCGGCATCGGTCTGGTGCGCGAGAAGAAGCGCGCCGAAGTGGTTGCCAAGGCGCACGCGAATGCCGAAGAGCGGGTGCTCGATGCACTGGTCGGGGCGACCGCGTCGCCCGCCACCCGCGATTCTTTTCGCAAGAAGTTACGCAACAACGAACTGGACGACAAGGAAATCGAAATCGACGTCGCCGACACCGGGTCAGGCATGCCCGGCTTCGAGATCCCCGGCATGCCGGGCGCCAATGTGGGTGTGCTCAACCTGTCCGAAATGTTCGGCAAGGCGCTCGGTGGTCGTACAAAGAAGGTCAAGACAACGGTCAAGGACTCCTACAAGGTGCTGATTGCCGATGAATCGGACAAATTGATCGACAACGAGCTGATCCAGCGTGAAGCGGTGCAGGCGGTCGAGAACGACGGCATCGTCTTTCTCGACGAGATCGACAAGATTGCTGCCCGCGAGGGCGGCATCGGTGCCGGCGTGTCGCGCGAAGGCGTGCAGCGCGACTTGCTGCCGCTCGTCGAAGGCACGACGGTTGCGACGAAATACGGGCCGGTGAAAACCGACCACATCCTTTTCATCGCCTCCGGCGCCTTCCATGTTTCCAAACCGTCCGATCTCCTACCGGAATTGCAGGGTCGCCTGCCGATCCGCGTTGAATTGAGGGCGCTGACCAAGGAGGACTTCCGTCGCATCCTGACGGAGACGGAGGCGAGTCTCATCCGCCAGTACAAGGCGCTGATGGAGACTGAGCAGGTAACGCTCGACTTCACCGAGGATGCGATCGATGCGCTGGCCGAGGTCGCGGTCCAACTCAATACCAGTGTCGAGAACATCGGTGCGCGGCGGTTGCAAACCGTAATGGAGCGGGTGCTCGATGAAATCTCGTTCGAGGCCCCGGACAAGGCGGGCAACAGCATCGTGATTGATGCCGAGTACGTGCGCAAACACGTCGGGACGCTCGCGTCGAACACCGACCTGTCCCGTTACATCCTCTAGGCGATATTGTGTGGGGCGTCCGCGCCCATGCCGCGAAATTGATTGCCATAGCCTCGACACGCGCTGCGCTTCATCCTAGAAACGCGGCGCGTTTTTTATGGGTTTGCGGCATCTTTCCGACATGATTTCGCGGCATGGGGCCTGCAAAAAATTGCATCAAAGCTAGGCTGGACACCAATCCGATATCGGAGAGACCTTAACGTGCGACATCTGCTGACTGTGTTCGTCATGGCCACTGCCATGCTTGGCGGCATGTCCGCCGCCAAGGGCATGGATGTCGTCCCTCCCGGCAATCGTCATGTTGAACAGCCTGCGGTGCCTGGGGCTTCCGTCCGACGCACCAAGGCGGGAAAGACGAGCTTCGACACCAAGTACGATAAGGTGCGTGATCTGCTCGCGAGCGACCGGGAGTTGACTGGCAAGATCAAATCGATCGCGTCGCAATACGGTATCGCACCGATTCACATGGTCGGTGCCATCGTCGGCGAGCACACCTACAACGTCGATGCCTACGACAGGCTGCAGAGCTACTACATCAAGGCCGCCTCCTATGCCGGGGACAGTTTCCGCTTCGCCCATGACGGCGTGCGCGTCGACGAGTTTGTCGATCGTCCGGAATTTTCCGCCTGTGCAGGAAGGAAGGGCTCCTATGCGCTCTGGTCCTGCCGGGAGTCGGTCTGGAACCAGGAATTCAAGGGCAAGACTGTCGGCGGCATTGCCTATCCGAACAACCGCTTCAGCGCGGTTTTCTTTCAGCCCTTCTATGCTGGCCAGACCTTCGGGCTCGGCCAGATCAATCCGCTGACCGCGTTGATGCTGACGGATACGGTTGCCCGCGTCTCGGGCTATGAGCGCCTCGACGAGAAAGATGCGGCGGGCGTCTACAAGGCGATCATGGATCCGGATATCTCGTTGGCGTACATGGCCGCCTCGCTACGGCACTCGATCGACGCCTACAAGAAGATTGCCAGCGTCGATATCTCCGAGAACCCGGGCATCACCGCGACACTCTACAACGTCGGCAATCCCGACGCACGCGCCGCTGACTTCGCCCGCCGCCGGGCAGAGGGTTCGGCGAACTGGCCGGAGGAGAACTATTACGGCTGGCTCGTGAACGACAAGCTGGCCGAACTGCGGGGCCTGCTCTAAACTTCAGTGCCTTGTGTGGCTGCATTGGTCGCGTCGCGACCTGCGGTGAACGCAAGATATGCGAGGTTTGGCGATGGACATGCGCCCCGAGCCCTTCGAGCCGCCGGCACCGGAGCCGCGAACGGTGCCGCCGTCGCGGCTTGAGATCATTCGCACGATCCTGCGCAATCCGCTCGAATTGTGGGGCGTGCCGTCCTATACGCTCCCGTGGATCGAAACGCGCTTCTTTCGCGAGCACACGCTGATCGTCAACGATCCTGGCTTGATCAAGCATATCCTGGTGGACAACGCCCAGAACTACCGCATGGCCGATGTGCGCCAACTGGTCCTTCGGCCGATCCTGCGTGACGGCCTGCTGACGGCCGAAGGAGCGATCTGGAAGCGCTCACGTAAGGCTGTCGCTCCGATCTTCACGCCCCGCCATGCGAAGGGCTTCGCCGGTCAGATGCTGCGGCAATCCGAACTCTACGCGGCGAAATATGATACGGCGGAAGGCAAGGGGGCAGTATTCGACATTGCGGTCGACATGACCGAGCTTACCTTTGCCATCCTCTCAGACACACTCTTTTCCGGCGACATCGCGTCTTCGACAGGCAACTTCGCCGACGACGTCAACGCACTCCTGCACCGCATGGGCCGGGTCGATCCGATGGATCTTCTCAAGGCGCCCTGCTGGGTGCCGAGGCTGACGCGGATCGGTGGAAAGAAGGTGCTCGAGAAGTTTCGCGCCATCGTTCACCGGACGATGGACAAGCGCTTGGAGCGCATGAAGACCGACCCTGATGCGGTGCCAGCCGATTTCTTGACCCTGTTGCTGCAGCAGGCCGGCCCGGATGGGCTGACCGACGGGGAAATCGAGGACAATATCCTGACCTTCATCGGCGCCGGTCATGAGACGACGGCGCGCGCCCTGGCCTGGACGCTCTATTGCGTAGCGAACGTGCCACATATCCGGCAGGCGATGGAGAGCGAAATCGACCGAGTTATCGGTTCCGGTGCCGATCCTGTCGAATGGCTGGACCTTTTGCCTTACACGCGCGCAGCCTTCGAGGAGGGGATGCGGCTTTACCCGCCCGCACCTTCGATCAACCGCGCGGCGATTGCGACCGATCGATGGACCAGCCCGACAGGGGAGGTGGTCGATATTCCTGCCGGGATCACCGTGCTCATCATGCCCTGGACGCTGCACAGGCACGAACTCTATTGGGAAAAGCCGCGGGCCTTCATGCCCGAGCGCTTCCTTCCGGAGAATCGAGAGCGCATTGACCGCTTCCAGTACCTGCCGTTCGGCGCAGGTCCGCGGGTCTGCATCGGCGCGACATTTGCCTTGCAGGAGGCGGTGATCGCGCTGGCCGTCATGATGCACCAGTACCGTTTTGACGTGACCGGCGATACGCGCCCGTGGCCGGTGCAACGACTGACGACACAGCCGGCGAACGGGTTGCCCATGCGCGTGATGGTCCGTTCGCGCGCTTCTTCGATCTCCTGATCACCCTGCGATTTACCAGTTTGAAGTCTTATACTCGGTCGCTTCTCTCGGCGCTTCATGTCGTGTGTGAGGCTGTGGCAATCCCCCATAAGATGCAATATCACCGTGGACCACCTCGTTGGCCCCAATCGAGGCGCAGCATTTCTGGGAAGACCTGACGTGAAAGACCATTTGCTACTCGGCATCGACACCGGCGGAACCTACACGGACGCCGTTCTCTTCAGTGAGGAAAGCGGTGTCGTGGCGAAGGCGAAGGCGTTGACCACCCGCCACGACCTCGCCGTCGGCATTTCCGGCGCGGTCGAGGCCGTGCTGGAGCAGGCGCAAGCGCCGGTTTCGGTGATCAGCCTCGTGTCGCTGTCGACGACACTCGCCACCAATGCGCTCGTGGAAGGGCAGGGTGGACGAGCTGGGCTGGTGATGATTGGCTTCTCGCCAGACGACCTGAAGCGCGACGGGTTGGCCGAGGCGCTCGGCAACGACCCGGTGATCTTCCTGCCGGGTGGCCATAACGTCCACGGCAACGAGAACCCGCTCGACATGTCCGCACTTGACGCGGCGCTGCCGGAACTCGCGGCCTCCGTTTCCTCCTTTGCGGTTGCCGGCTATTTCGCGGTGCGCAATCCGGCACACGAGCAGCGCGTGCGCGACCGTATCAGGGAAATCTCGCATCTTCCCGTCACCTGCAGCCATGAACTCTCCTCCAAACTCGGCGGGCCACGCCGGGCACTGACCACGCTTCTCAATGCCCGGCTTGTCTCTATGATCGATCGGCTGATCGGCGCCTGCGAGGGGTATCTGGAGCAGCGCGGCATCGATGTTCCGATGATGGTGGTGCGTGGCGATGGTGCGCTGATATCCGCCGCCGAGGCGCGGCTCAGGCCGATCGAGACGATCCTGTCAGGACCGGCCGCAAGCCTTGTCGGCGCGCGGCATCTGAGCGGGCTGGACGACGCCGTCGTCTCCGACATTGGCGGTACGACAACCGACGTGGCGGTCCTTGACCAGGGACGCCCGCGGCTCGACGCCGATGGCGCGGTCGTCGGCGGTTACAGGACGATGGTCGAGGCGGTCGCCATGCGCACCTTCGGGCTCGGCGGCGATTCGGAGGTTCGCATCAACGATCGCGGCCTTGTCGCACGGCTCGAACTCGGGCCGCGTCGTTTCCTGCCATTGAGCCTTGCGGCCAAAGTCCATGGCGATGTTGTGCATGCGACACTCGAACGCCAATTGCGCGCTCAACACATGGGGCGCCACGATGGACGCTTTGCCATGCGCACGGGCGTGCCGGATCATTTCGCAAGCGGTCTCCAGGCGCAGGAACAGGCACTCTACGATCGGATCGGTGCCGTGCCGGTGCCGCTGGATGGGTTGCTGACGAACACCTTGCAGAAGGCAACGCTCGATCGGCTTGTCGGGCGCGGACTTGTGCATATCTGCGCCATTACACCCTCCGATGCGATGCATGTGCTCGGCCGGCAGGACCAGTGGGATCTTGAGGCCGCGCGTCTCGGCCTCGAACTTGCGGCGCGCGCCAAGGACGGTTCGGGCCGCGCCATCGCCGGTTCGGCGGAGGAACTGGCAGGCAAGATTGTCGATCGGCTGACGCGTCAGTCCTCCGACGTCATCATGGGCGCCTGCCTGGCGGAGGACGGCGCCGGTGCGATCGATCCAGCAGAGTCGCTGCCGGTCGATCGGGCGCTGCGGCGCACGGATGGGATCGTCCAGTTCCGCGTCCATCTCGATCGTCCGCTGATCGGTCTCGGCGCCTCCGCGCCGGTTTACTATCCTGCGATCGCCGACATGCTGGGGGCGCAATCGGTCATCCCGCCCGATGCGGACGTGGCAAACGCCATCGGCGCCGTGGTTGGCCAGGTGCGTGCAAGTGTTACCGTTTTCGTCACGACGCCGGAGGAGGGCGTGTTCATCGTTGGCGGCGCTGGTGAAAGCGTACGGCTGGTCGACGAGGAGGCGGCTTTTTCGCTCGCTCGCGAGCGCGCGATCAGTGCAGCGCTCCACACCGCGCGCCTCAATGGTGCCGACGAACCCGCCGTCACGGTGTCCGAAGCAATCGATGCACCCGAGATCGAGGGCAGGCGCAGGCTCGTCGAAGCGCGTTTCACGGCCACAGCCAGTGGGCGGCCGCGGATTGCCTCGGATCAACAGCGTGTAATTTATTCCCTGGCGGAACAAATTCTTTGAACTATCGCTGAATTGACTATGAATGAAAGCTCTGGAAAGTGGCAGCATCCACGGGACCGAGTGTGTCCCGCAATCCGGAGTGCATGAAATGGGTTACACCGAGAAAAACGGACTGTCGTTCGATCGCGAATTGCTTGATTTCCTCGTCAATGAGGCCCTTCCGGGGACCGGCGTCGACGCGGACCGCTATTTCTCGGAGTTTGCGGCGATCGTCGAGGTGCTCGCGCCGGAGAACAGGGCACTGCTCGAAAAGCGCGATTGGCTTCAGGAGAAGCTGGATGCCTGGTACAAGACGAACGGTGCACCGACCAATATCGCCGCCTACGAAGCCTATCTGAAGGAAATCGGCTATATCCTGCCGGAAGGCTCCGATTTTGTTGTGACAACGACGAACGTCGATCCTGAGATTTCTACGGTCGCCGGGCCGCAGCTCGTCGTCCCCGTCATGAACGCCCGCTATGCGCTGAATGCCGCCAATGCACGGTGGGGCTCGCTCTACGATGCGCTCTATGGCACGGATGCGATTCCCGAAACGGACGGTGCGGAAAAGGGCAAGGGCTACAATCCGACGCGCGGCGCAAGCGTCATCGCCTGGGTCCGCGCATTCCTTGATGACAGCGTCCCACTTGCCGGCGCTGGCTGGGGCGAAGCGCGCTCCTTCGCCGTCAGAGACGGTGCACTGAAGGTCAGCCTTTCCGACGGCGAAATCGTGGGGCTCAAGTCGTCCGAGAAGTTTGCCGGCTGTGTGGGAGAGGCATCGGCGCCCCGCACCGTCCTGTTGCGAAACAATGGCCTTCACATCGAGATCGTCATCGATGCGACCACCGAGATCGGCCGTAGCGACTTGGCGCACATATCGGACGTCCGGATCGAAGCCGCGCTGACGACGATCATGGATGCCGAGGATTCCGTCGCCGCCGTCGATGCGGCCGACAAGGTCGTCGTCTACCGCAATTGGCTTGGCCTGATGAAGGGCGACCTGGAGGAAGAGGTCGCCAAGGGCAGCAAGACGTTCACGCGCAGGCTGAACCCGGATCCGGCCTATACGGCCCCGAACGGTTCGTCGTTCGCATTGCCTGGCCGCTCGCTGATGCTCGTGCGCAATGTCGGTCACCTGATGACGAATCCCGCCATCCTCGACAAGGATGGCCGCGAGGTACCGGAAGGCATCATGGATGCCATGGTGACGGTTTTGATCGCGCTGCACGACGTCGGTGCGAACGGTCGGCGGATGAACTCCCGTGCGGGCTCGATCTATGTCGTGAAGCCGAAGGTGCATGGGCCCGAGGAGGTGGCATTCGCCAGCAAGATCTTCGCCCGCGTGGAAGAGGCGCTCGGCCTTCCGCAGAACACGGTCAAGATGGGCATCATGGACGAGGAGCGGCGCACCACCGTCAACCTCAAGGAATCGATCCGTGCGGCGAAGGAGCGCGTGTTCTTCATCAACACCGGCTTCCTCGATCGTACCGGCGACGAGATGCACACCTCGATGGAAGCCGGCCCGATGATCCGCAAGGGCGACATGAAGCAGGCCGCCTGGATTGGTGCCTACGAGAACTGGAACGTCGACATCGGCCTCGAATGCGGGCTTTCCGGCCATGCGCAGATCGGCAAGGGCATGTGGGCCATGCCCGACCTGATGGCGGCGATGCTCGAGCAGAAGATCGCCCATCCGAAGGCGGGTGCCAATACGGCCTGGGTGCCGTCGCCGACGGCAGCGATCCTGCATGCCACGCACTACCACAAGGTCAATGTCGCTTCGATCCAGGCGGGACTGAAAAGCCGCCCGCGCGCAAAACTCTCCGACATCCTGTCGGTGCCGGTCGCAACGCGGCCGAACTGGACGCCGGAAGAAATCCAACGCGAACTCGACAACAACGCGCAGGGCATTCTCGGCTATGTCGTTCGCTGGATCGATCAGGGCGTGGGATGCTCGAAGGTTCCGGACATCAACAATGTCGGCCTGATGGAAGACCGCGCGACGCTGCGCATCTCCGCCCAGCACATGGCCAACTGGCTGCATCATGGCGTTGTCACCGAAGCACAAGTCATCGAAACCATGAAGCGCATGGCAGCCGTGGTCGATCGCCAGAACGCGGACGATCCGCTCTATGCGCCGATGGCGGCCGACTTCGATGCCTCCATCGCCTTCCAGGCCGCTTGCGAGCTTGTGCTGAAGGGGCGTGAGCAGCCGAACGGCTACACCGAACCAGTTCTGCACCGCCGTCGCCGCGAACTGAAGGCCGCGCGCGCTGTTTGATGACAAACGGCTGCTGGTGTGTTCAAGGCTCCAGCAGTTGTGAGGGATAAACGAAAAAAGCCGCCGGAACGCTCCGGCGGCTTTTTTGTCTCTCTGCAGTCGGCAGCCTTACTGCTGGACGACCACGCGCGAGCCCTTGCCCGGGCGGACGCGACCGTACAGGTCGATGATGTCCTGGTTGATCATGCGGATGCAGCCCGAGGAGGCCGCAGTCCCGATCGAGGCCCATTCCGGCGTTCCGTGCACGCGGAACAGCGTGTCCTGACCCTTGTCGTTGAAGAGGTAGAGTGCGCGTGCGCCGAGCGGATTCGTCAGGCCCGGCTTCATGCCTTCCTTGACGTATTTCGCCACTTCCGGCTTGCGCTGCGCCATTTCTTCCGGCGGATGCCACATTGGCCATTCCTGCTTCCAGGCAATGTACGCTTCGCCTTCCCAGGCAAAGCCCTGCTTGCCGACGCCGATGCCGTAACGAACGGCCTTGCCACCCGGAAGCACGAAATAGAGGAAGCGCGTCGGGGTGTTGACGACGATCGTGCCCGGCTTTTCGCTGGTCTTGTAGTCGACGATCTGGCGGTGGTATTTCTCGTTGACGCGCTGGATCGGGATCGCCGGCAACGCATAGCCGTGATCCTCGACCGGGCCGTAGCCGGCGGTGAAAATCTGGTTCGTTGCGACCTTCTCGCCGATGATCGGAGCGGAGGAGGGGACGGACGAGCATGCGGCAAGCATCGTGGTCGCTGCAAGGCCACATAGGAGCAGGGCAGTGCGGAGGCGCATCTAAATCTCTTCAACTAGGGGGTGAGACGTTCCAGGATATCTGGACGTTCGTCGAAACGGTTTTATTTTCGATATGGAGCGTTTTGCAAGGGCGCGGGCCGGTGCCAGCGGTTGTGCAACAGTAAAAAGTGGCCGGATTGCTTTTTTGCAACAATCCCGCAATGGGCCGTCGGTTGAGACGCAATCCGATGCGTTCTGCTAAGGTGCCGAAATCGCATTCCGCCGGAGGACCATCATGACGATCGTATCGCTTCACAATGACAACCCGCTCATCGATGGCCGCCAATCCGAGCGCGCGATGATGGTCCGGCGCGGCGTCCAACGCCTCTTCGCCGAGTTGAACCATGCGGTGTTGGCAGAGATGTCGCTTGCGAGCGGAAGGCGTGCCGATCTCATCAGCCTGTCGCCGAGAAACGAGATCTGGATCGTCGAGATCAAGACGTCGATCGAGGATTTTCGCGTAGACAGGAAATGGCCGGAATACCGCGCGCAGTGCGACCGGCTGTTCTTCGCCACCCATCGCGGCGTGCCGCTCGACATCTTCCCGGAGGATTGCGGCCTGATCGTTTCCGACGGCTATGGGGCGCACATTATCCGCGACGCGCCGGAGCACAAGCTCGCACCGCCGACCCGCAAGTCCGTCACTTTTGCCTTTGCACGAATCGCAGCCGGCCGGCTGCTGCAGGCCGAACTTCTGTCCGATCGGATCGGTCAGGATTCCGAGATGTCGGCGATCGTTTCCGGCGATCGCGACTGATTGGCGGCTTACTTTGGCGCGCGTTTGGCGAGGATGCGCTGCAGCGTCCGGCGGTGCATGTTGAGGCGGCGCGCCGTCTCGGACACGTTGCGCTCGCACATTTCGTAGACGCGCTGGATATGTTCCCAGCGCACCCGGTCTGCCGACATCGGGTTTTCCGGGAGTTCCGCTTTTTCGCCCGGCTTCTGCGTCAAGGCGGCAAAGATGTCGTCGGCGTCGGCTGGCTTGGCCAGGTAGTCGACAGCACCGAGCTTTACGGCATTCACTGCCGTGGCGATGTTGCCATAGCCGGTCAGCATGATGATACGCGTGTCGTCGCGGCGCTGGCGGATTGCGGCGATGACATCGAGCCCGCTGCCGTCGCCGAGCCGAAGATCGACGACCGCATATTTCGGCGGCGCACCCTTGGCCTTGGCGATGCCTTCGGCGACCGATTCGGCGACCTCGACGAGGAAACCGCGGGTTTCCATCGCGCGTGCCAATCGTCTGAGGAAAGGACCGTCGTCATCTACGATCAACAGTGATCGGTCTGCGCCGATGTAATCGGCGTCACTTGCATCCGGTCCGAGTGCGGGCGTATCGATTTTCTCTGCCATCTTCGCAATTCCGCGCTGTTTTTTCTTGTTTTCCGTCCATTTTCTTATGACCGGTTCGGCGCGGCGGGTAAAGTCATTTTGCCAGCTTCACGTCCATGCGTGCTCGCGGCCATTCGACCTCCACCCGCGCCCCCGGCGCACCGCCCTGCCTATTGCCGAAGGTCAGTCTTGCGCCGGAACGTTCGAGCAGTGTCTTGGCGATGAACAGGCCGAGACCGAGGCCGCCGGCCCGCTCATCGCGCTGCCGTTTGGTGACGTAGGGCTCGCCGATCCGGAGCAGGATGTCGGGCGCGTATCCCTCGCCGTCATCCTCGATGACGAGTTTCACCTGGTCCGCCGTATGTCGGACGGTGACGGTCACCTCTTCCCGCGCATGATCAACCGCGTTCTCGAGCAGATTGCCGAGTCCGTAGAGGATGCCGGCGTTGCGCTGGCCGATCGGCTCGCCAGCGCGGTCGCTTTCCTCGATGAGCGTCAGCCTGATGCCGAACTCACGGTGCGGTGCCATAACTTCCTCCAGCAACGAGGAGAGGGGCAAGTGTCGCATGTGCTCCTCGTCTTCGGCCGAAAGAGTGGTCAGCCGCCGCAGGATGTCTCGGCATCGCTCGCTTTGGCTGCGCAGCAGCTGTACGTCTTCGCCAAAGCGGGGATCTTCGCCCAGTTCGCGCTGCATCTCCTTGGCGACCACGCTGATGGTCGCGAGCGGCGTCCCAAGCTCGTGCGCTGCGGCGGCGGCAAGTCCATCCAGCTGCGACAGGTGTTTTTCGCGCTGCAGGACAAGCTCGGTGGCAGTCAGTGCGTCCGAAAGCTCCGATGCCTCAAGCGACACACGATAGGAGTAAAACGCGGCAAACGCCGTGGTGGAGACGATCGCAATCCAGAATCCCGCTGTCAGGATGGGGGGCACGACGAGAAGGGTGCCGGGGAACCAGGGCAGAGGAAACGGTGTGAAGGCGAGCGCCGTAATGCCGGCAACCGCCAGAACGCCGAGAAACAGGCTGTAACGGATCGGCTGTGCCGACGACGAGATGATCACCGGCACGCAGACAAGCGGCGCAAATGGATTGGCAAGTCCGCCGGTGATGAACAGCAATGCCATCAACTGGCCAAGGTCGAACGCAAGCAGCGCCAGCGCCGCCAATGGCGTCAGCCGATGCGCCGGCGAATAGCGCACGGCGAGATAGAAGTTGACGGCGGCAAGCAGCGCGATCAGCACCGAAGACGCCACCACGTGAAGCGGGAAGGCAAGCCAGAAGGTGACCACGATCACGGTGATCGATTGTCCTGCAACGGCGAGCCACCGTAAGCGGATCAGCGTTTCCAGCCTTAGGCGCCGGCTGGGGCTGATGTCGGCGAAGTCGGGATGGGTCATTGTCTCTTTGAACTCGTGTTGGTGCGGCGCCCTGCCGGGTCTGTTCTGCCTCATGTACCACGCGGCTTCGCCCGTGTCGTCGGCGCTGCATCGGCGGGGTTTTCCGGCCAGGAGTGGCGCGGATAGCGCCCCCGCATGT
Organism: Rhizobium sp. ARZ01; assembly: GCF_014851675.1. Lineage (NCBI taxonomy): Bacteria > Pseudomonadati > Pseudomonadota > Alphaproteobacteria > Hyphomicrobiales > Rhizobiaceae > Rhizobium > Rhizobium sp. ARZ01. The sequence goes on along the minus strand of NZ_JACVAE010000003.1, from coordinate 2,916 downwards.
CTGCGCGCACGTCCTTCCAGGAGCCCGCCCAGAAGCCGGGAAGATCGCGTGTCGTCTGGATCGGGCGGTGCGCCGGTGAAAGCAGCTCGAGAAGCAGTGGTAACCGCCCGCCCGCGATCGTTGGGTGCTGGCGCAGCCCGAACAGTTCCTGCACGCGGATTGGAAGCGTGGGCTCTGTGCCGTCGTAACGGATCGGGTGTCGCTGACCCGTCGGCGCCTCGAAATGCGTGGGGACCAGCCGATCGAGATCGCGCTGCACCGCATGGGACACAAGCGTCATCAGACCATCCGACAGGCTCCCCGGAGCGATATCGTCCAGGCTGCGTGTCTGTTCCTGAAACGGGGTGAACCATTCGTCCAGCCGGGCCAGCAGGGCCTCGTCGCTCGTGTCCGGCCAGGGTTCGCCGACGCTACGATGGAGAAAGCCAAGCCGCTCGCGCAACTGCCCGGCGGCCTTGGAGAAGGGCAGGCACTGTAAGCCGAGTTGACGAACACCCTCGGCAAGCGCCCGGGCGGCCTCGGGTCCGGTTGGCCTTTGAAGTGGGACCTCGTCGAAGACGATCGCGCCAAGCCTTGCAACCTTGCGCGCCCGCACCTGCCGGCTTGCGGAATCGAAAAGGCATTGGTCCTCGCGAATGATGGCGTCGCCCATTTCGGCCTCGACGTCGGCGCGGCTGATCTCCGCCGCGGCCAGCACGCGCTGCCGCCCGGCCTGGCCGGTAAGGTCCGCGATCACCAGCATCGAGCTGCCGGCGAGACGTTCGGTTTCCGGCAACTCGGCGCCCCGCCCGTTTGCCATGACAAATCGCCCGCGCCCGCCCCGCTGCAGGGCGATCCGGTCTGGAAAAGCCTGCATCAGCAAGGCGCCGGGATGCGAAGCAATCGTCGCGCCGGTTGCGCTACCCGCCGCCGCTGCCATTCGTGCTGCAAGTCGACGTGAGGATTCCGCCCGTTCACCGCGCTCGTTCTTGAACCGTCGCAGCCGTTCCTCCAGATCGAGCGACGTGCCGCCGAGGCCCTGTTCGGTCAGAAGCACGGCCAGCAGTGCCGCATCGCCCGCCGCGCCCTCGCTTACGGCATGAATGACCATGGCCGCAAGACGCGGCGGCAATGCCAGTGCGCGCATCTTCCGCCCCATGGATGTAAGCCCGCCGGAAGCGTCAATGGCGCCCAGGAGCCGCAGCAGCGCCCGCGCCTCCTCGAAGCTTGCCGTCGGCGGCTGATCGATGAACTTCAGGCCGGCCGGATCCGTGACACCCCACTGGGCCAGATCGAGCACGAAGCCGGAAAGGTCGCTGGCGAGAATCTGCGGCGGCGTGAAGGCGGGCAATGCCGCGGTCTGGCCGGCGTGCCAGAGCCGGACGGCGATGCCGGGCTCCGTCCGGCCGGCGCGGCCGGCCCGTTGGTCCGCGGAAGCGCGCGAGACGCGTACCGTCTCGAGCCGGGTGATCCCGGTCGAGGCCTCGAACACCGGCAGACGCTGAAGGCCACCGTCGATGACGATGCGCACGCCGTCGATGGTGATCGAGGTTTCGGCGATCGAGGTGGCGAGCACGATCTTGCGCTTGCCCTCTGGCACTGGGCGGATCGCCTCGTCCTGTTCCTTCTGGGTGAGGTTGCCATAGAGTGGCACGAGCATCGTGTCGTCGCCAAAGCGTGCTTCCAGCCTTTCCATCGTCCGGCGAATCTCTGCCTGGCCCGGCAGGAAGGCGAGGATGGAGCCCGCCTCGCTTGCATAGGCCTCACGGATGGCGCGCGCCATGCTGTCCTCGATGCGCTCGCCGGCCGGCCGTTCCGCATGGCGCACGTCGACCGGAAAGCTCCTGCCGGCGCTCTCGATTACCGCGGCATCATCCATGAGTCGCGCAATCCGGGCGGTGTCGAGGGTTGCCGACATGACAAGGATCCGCAGGTCTTCCCGCAGTGCCGACTGGGCGTCGAGCGCGAGTGCCAGGCCGAGATCCGCATCGAGCGACCGCTCGTGGAATTCGTCGAACAGCACGGCCGCGATATCGGTCAGCTCCGGATCGTCGATGATCATGCGGGCGAACACGCCTTCGGTCACAACCTCGATGCGGGTATTCAACGAAATGCGGCTTTCCAGCCGCATCCGATATCCGACCGTATCGCCGACCTTTTCGCCCAACAGCTCCGCCATGCGTCCGGCCGCTGCCCGCGCGGCAAGTCGCCTCGGTTCCAGCAGGATGATCCGACCATCTCCGCGCCATGGGGCGCAAAGGAGGTGAATCGGCACGAGCGTTGTCTTGCCGGCACCCGGTGGTGCGGCAAGGACCGCCCGCGTCGTCCCGGCCAGCACCGACGACAAGGCCGGCAGAACGTCTGTGATGGGGAGAGGCGGCAGGTTGACAGCCGATGCCGCTGCGATCCGACCGGAAGTGGTGCTGCTCGACACGGTCCTGCTCAACCTTGGTGAATACTTTTGTTGGAATTTGCGCCGACAAGGTGCGCGTGCCTGACGCAGCCGCGGAACGACATTTCCCTCAGCGTAGCGATGAGCCCGGCAAAGGGCCCGATAACGCGGGGCTTCTGCTCGATACGGACAAGCATGGTTGGTCTCCAGCTTTCTTGTGGTGCGCTTCCGTTTTCATAGCCCGCCGGCCAAATGGGCGGAAGCGGCAACGATATTGTGAGTGATGGCTATACGGAATGACGCCATTCCATGCACGTCAAAAGGGAGGTTTCTCAAGGGCAGCGAGATATTGCCCGGATCGATTGCAAAAATAATGTCTGGAGACGTTTTTGAGGTTAATACGCACGCAATTTCAATTACTTACAAGAAAGATCATTTTTCCGAAAAATGTCTGTTGACTTGGTTTGGTGTTGGGCCTAGAAACCGCCTCACCAACGAGGGCGGCGGCGCTGCTAGCGACTGACGAACTCGCTCTGAAGTTTCCG